>NZ_MIPP01000017.1 GCF_002095385.1 Pantoea eucrina
TACGTCCGGGGGATGGGGTTGCCGGGGCGCATTAATGCGCCCCCTACGCCAGGGCGATGCGAAACGATGACGTCCGGTATTGAGCCACCGTAGGGGCGCCATTTATGGCGCCCGGGTTGATGCGGGTGCGAAACGACAACGTCCTGGTTAGCTAGCGGATCCACTCTGGCAGGTCGTTCAGCCCCATCGCCTGCTTCAGCAGACGCGGCTTCACGCCTGGCAGCGTATCGGCCAGCTTTAGCCCGACGTCACGCAGCAGCTTTTTCGCCGGATGCGTGCCGGCGAACAGCTCGCGGAATCCCTGCATGCCGGCCAGCATCAGCGCTGCGCTGTGCTTGCGGCTGCGTTCGTAGCGACGCAGTGAGAGATGCTCACCGATATCACGACCCGCCTGATGCAGGCGGCGGATCTCACCAATCAGCTCAGCAGCATCCATAAAGCCTAAATTCACGCCCTGCCCGGCCAGCGGATGAATGGTGTGCGCCGCATCGCCGACCAGCGCCAGACGATGAGCTGCAAAATTGCGCGCATAGCGTGCCGTTAGCGGGAACGTTTTACGTTCGCTCTCAACGCTGCATAATCCCAGCCGCATATCAAAGGCTACAGAGAGTTGCTGATTAAACAGCGCTGCCGGCATCGACTGCATGCGCGCTGCTTCCTGTGGAGCCAGCGACCAGACGATTGAGCACAGGTGCGGATCCTGCATCGGCAGAAAGGCGAGAATACCTTCGCCGTGAAATACCTGACGCGCGATAGCATCATGCGGCATATCAGTACGCACGTTCGCGACCAGCGCATGATGCTCATAATCCCAGAACGTCAGCGGGATATCCGCTTTTTCGCGCAGCCAGGAGCCGGCGCCGTCGGCGGCTATCATCAGCCGGGCGCTCATCATGGTGCCATCTTCCAGCGTGATAAAGGCTTCATTATCACCAAACGCGACCTGCTGCAGGCGGGCCGGTGCAAACAGCGTAACATCTTTACACTGGCTGGCACGCTGCCACAACGCACTGTGAATCACTTCATTTTCAACAATATAACCAAGATGCGACAGCCCCTGCTGCTCATCATCAAAGCTGACAGATCCAAAGCTGTCCTGATCCCACACTTCCATACCGTGATACGCGCTGGCGCGCAGGGCGAGAATAGATGACCAGACGTCGAGTTTCTGTAGCAGACGTTCACTGGCTGCATTAATTGCGGATACCCGAATCGACGCGGCAGCTGCCGGATCGAACTGCGGTTCCGCCGCTTTCTCCAGTACTGCAACGCGCAGACCACTTCCCTGCAAACCGCAGGCCACTGCCAGACCGACCATGCCGCCACCGGCAATCACCACATCAAATGTTTGCATTGCTGCCTCTTTATTAACGCTTTACCCAGCCGAGCGTACGCGCGGCCAGCGGATGTTGCAGCCAGGGGAGGTGATCCATAGCCACCAGCCCGAGATTTCGTCCTGCAACCAGCGGTGCATAACGGTTAGCGAACAGGCGCACTAGGCCGTCAGTCACGCCGATTGTCGCCGCGCGGTCAGCCTGACGCCGGGCGGCAAAATGCTGCAGCACCGCATAACTGCCAGGATCCTGCTGCTGGCGCCAGGCGCCGGCCAGCGTTTCCGCCAGCGACATGACATCGCGCAGACCAAGGTTAAAGCCCTGTCCGGCGATCGGATGCAGCGTCTGGGCAGCATTGCCGACCAGCGCCAGCCGGTGCGTCACCTGACGATCGGCGGTTTGCAGCGCCAGCGGGTAAATTTCACGCTGACCGGCATGGGTAAAGCGACCCAGCCGCCAGCCAAATGCGCGCTGCAGTTCGCGCCGGAATGTCTCTTCATCCCACGCCCGCACCCGGGATTCTGCGGCTGCCGGATGGCACCACACCAGCGACATACGATTGCCGGACATCGGCAGCAGCGCCAGCGGCCCGTGCGGCGTAAAACGCTCAAACGCCTGCCCCTGATGCGGCAGCTGAGTGGACACGTTGGCAATCACCGCCAGCTGCTGATAATCCTCGCGCTGCCACTGAATACCGCATGATGCCGCCAGCGATGAGCGCGACCCATCTGCAGCCACCAGCAGCGTACCCTCCAGCGTTTCGCCGCTGTTAAGCGTCACCTGCGCATGCGCTTTATCACGCGTGACCTGCGTGACGTAATCGGGGCAGCGCAATGTTACACCGGGCGCCTGCCGGAGACGCTCAAACAGGCGCTGTCCGACATCGAATAGCTCCACCACCTGCCCCAGCGCAGCCAGTTGATACGCCTCTGCGCTGAGCTGCACAAAGCCGCTGTGACCGCGATCGGAGACGTGAATGCGGGTGATCGGCGTGGCGCAGTCCTCCAGCGAACGCCAGAGGTCGATTGCTGCCAGCTGCTGGCAGGTGCCGGCGGCCAGCGCAATCGCCCGGCCATCAAAACCGGGGTGCGCACGGCTGCCCGGCTCGCTGCGCTCAATGAGCGTGACCGGTAACCTGCCCTGCGTCAGATGCGATATCGCCAGCGCCAGCGTGGCGCCGGTCATGCCTCCGCCTGCAATCAGAATGGTCATACGCCGCGCGCCGCTGCCATCAGGGCTTCAATCGCATCCGGATCTTTCACCACGCTATCAGTAAGATTCTCATGGCCTGTCGCCGTAATCACAATATCATCCTCAATGCGCACGCCTATGCCGCGGTACTGCGGCGGCACGCTGGCATCAGGTGCAATATAGAGGCCCGGCTCTACCGTAAGCACCATGCCCGGCTCCAGCACGCGGTCGCGGCTCGGCGTACCGTAATCGCCGACGTCATGCACATCCAGGCCCAGCCAGTGGCCGAGGCCGTGCATGAAGAAAGGGCGATGCGCCTGCGCTTCAAATAGTTCGTCGATATTGCCGTCAAGAATACCGAGATCAACGAGGCCAGTGATCATGATGTGCGCAACTTCATCATTCACTTCATGAATGCTGACGCCGGGCCGGAACATCGACAGCGCTTTATGCAGCGAAGCCAGCACAATGTCGTAGATTTCCCGCTGCGGCGGTGTAAACCTGCCGTTTACCGGAAAGGTACGGGTAATATCACCCGCATAACCGTGAAACTCACAGCCGGCGTCGATTAGCACCAGATCGCCGTCGCGCATTGCGCTTTCATTTTCGGTGTAGTGCAAAATGCAGCCGTTTTCGCCACTTCCGACAATGGTGTTGTAGGAAGGAAAGCGCGCGCCGTGGCGGGAGAATTCATGGTGGATCTCCCCTTCAAGCTGATACTCATACATGCCGGGGCGGCACTGCTGCATGGCGCGGGTATGCGCCAGCGCGCTGATTTTTCCCGCCTGACGCAGCATCTCAATCTCTTCTGCGCTTTTAAACAGCCGCATCTCATGCACCCAGGGACGCCAGTCGGTCACGCTGGCTGGTGCGCTAAGATTCTGCCGGAAACCGCGACGTAATTTTTCCAGTGCGCTAAACAGCAGCTGGTCAGCGTAACCATATTCGCCCTGCGCGTGATACACCACGTCAAGCCCGTTCAGCAGCAAGTGCAGCTGTTCGCCAATATCATCCCACGGCAGTGCGCGATCAACACCCAGCTTCGCCGGCGCAGCTCCTGCCCGAGGCGACGGCCAGACCACACCTCGGCAGTCAGATCGCGTATGCGGTTAAACAGCACGCTGTGATTGTGATGTTCATCGCTTTTGATCAGCACCAGCAGCGCCTGCGGCTCGTTAAACCCGGTGAAATACCAGAAGTCGCTGTTTTGGCGGTAGCTATATTCGGTGTCGTTGCTGCGCGTGACTTCAGGTGCTGCAAAAATCAGCGCCGCGCTGCCGGGGGCCATCTGCGTAATCAGCGCCTGACGACGCTGCCGGAACTGTTCCAGTGTGATCATAGTTGCACTCCCTGTTGATAACGGGCAGCAGCGCTGCCCGCAATGACGCGCTTAGTGTAGCGTAGGTTTCTGCACTTCCGGTGCGGTTGGCGTATGCGGGCGTGTGAAGGTGTCGTGACACAGCAGCGCCGCGACGCGCACATACTCAATCACCTCTTCCAGCGACTGCTCCAGCTCTTCCTGATCTTCATCTTCTTCATAGCCAAGCTGAGCAATGGTACGCAGATCGTCAATCGCCTCGCCGGTTTCACCGGTGACTTTATCCAGTTTAGGCTGCGTAACGCCCAGGCCAAGCAGGAAGTGATTAACCCAGCCCGCCAGCGCATCAGCCCGGTCAAACACGGTAATATCATCTTCATCCGGCAGCATCAGCTGAAACAGAAAGCCATCCTCTTCCAGGGTCGTAGTCAGGCTGTCATGCAGCGCCTGCAGCGGCTGCGCCAGGCTCTGCGAGAAGGCCATGCCTTCATTAGCCAGATCGTGCACCAGCGTCTTCCAGCTGGCGTCCTGATTACCGCCACACAGGATGCCACACAGCAGTCCATGCATTTCGGCAGGCGTCATGCCCACACCCTGCTGAGAGAGGGCTGCGGCCAGCGCGTTGTAAGTGGGTGTTGCGTTCTGTAAAGACATAAGCTTTGGTCGTCGTTGGCAGAATAAGTTCGTGATATGCTACCACCAGGTGCCTCAGGGTTTCCAGAAAAGGGGTTGTATCTTCTTACCCGCGTCTATATAGTTGCGCACCTTCCGGGCCAGTGGCGAGCCGGGTGGAGCGAACGAAGTAATCAGTCAGGATGGTGGCATGTCTGCACAACCGGTAGATATACAAATTTTTGGTCGTTCTTTGAGAGTAAATTGTCCGCCTGAACAGCAGGATGCACTAAATCTTGCCGCAGAGGACCTCAATCAACGGTTGCAAGATTTAAAAGTTCGCACTAGAGTCACAAATACAGAGCAACTGGTGTTCATCGCCGCGTTAAATATCTGCCACGAGCTGGCGCAAGAGAAAGGTAAAACGCGAGACTACGCAGCAAACATGGAACAACGTATCCGCATGCTGCAGCAGACGATTGAACAGGCTTTAGTTGAGCAGGGTCGCATTACCGACCGCCAGGGCCCTAAATTCGAATAATACTTCATGGTTCTCATGCCAGAGCAACGATGAAGTCCTGTTTCTCTGAGATGTTTGCAAGCGGGCCAGTCCCCTGAGCCGATATTTCATACCAACAGAGTGTGACGCTCTGTAGCCTGTGAGCATGCTCGGTTCGTCCGAGAAGCCTGATGGTTGCGACGGCATACTCACCTTGAACCAAGGGTTCAAGGGTTACAGCCTGCGGCGGCATCTCGGAGATCTCTTTTCTGTTTTATCCGGCATCATTTCAGGTAGTAGCGTCAGCCGAGACTGCGGCTGCTACCTGAAGCCAGTCCCCCTCCCCTTCTTTTGCATGTTATAGTCAGCGCAAGCTAACCCACTCTTTAGGGGGATCCTGTGTCCGCTATCGATTATTCCGAACGCCAGCTGCTGCGTCAGCATATCCGCCATCTGCGCCGGCATCTGACGCCTGAACAGCAGAGTGAAGCGGCCGAACAGCTGGCTGAGCACGCGATTAACCTGGCACCTGTCTCAGCGGCACAAAGCATTGCGCTGTTTCTCTCTACCGACGGTGAAATCAATACCCGCCCGCTGATTGCCCGTCTCTGGCAGCAAAAAAAAGCGGTTTATCTGCCGGTACTGCATCCGTTTGCGCCAGGCAACCTGCTGTTTTTGCGTTATACCCCTGAGACGCAGCTGGTCATGAATAAGCTGCGCATTCCGGAGCCGCCACTGGATATTACGCAGATGACGACGCTGGATCGACTGGATGTCATGCTGGTTCCGCTGGTGGCGTTTGATGAAAGTGGACAACGGCTGGGGATGGGCGGCGGCTTTTACGATCGCACGCTGCAGAACTGGCAGCGCCACGGCTGTCTGCCGATTGGCATTGCCCACGACTGCCAGCGCGTTGAGGCGCTGCCGGCAGCCGCATGGGACATCCCGCTACCCGCCGTGCTGACGCCGGCAAAGCTGTGGCAGTGGGATACTTCGTTCTGACGGGCATATGCCCGTCACTAATCAGTAAAGCAGGCGCGCGCGCATAGTGCCCGGAATAGCGCGCATGAGCTGCAGCGCTTTATCCGCCACATCTTTTTCCGCATCGATATCAATCACCACGTAACCAAGCTGTGGCGAGGTCTGCAGGAACTGCGCCGCGATATTGATATTCTGCTCAGCGAAAATCTGGTTGATGGCGGTAAGAATGCCCGGACGGTTTTCGTGAATGTGCAGCAGACGGCTGGCGCTGGCACCGTGCATCGGCAGTGATACCTCCGGAAAATTAACCGCAGAGAGCGTCGAGCCGTTGTCGGAGTATTTTGCCAGCTTACCCGAGACTTCCAGGCCGATATTCTCCTGCGCTTCCTGCGTTGAACCGCCAATGTGCGGCGTCAGAATAACGTTATCAAACTCGCACAGCGGTGAATTAAACGGATCGCTGTTGGTTGCCGGTTCAGTCGGGAAGACGTCGATAGCCGCACCCGCCAGATGTTTGCTGGAGAGCGCATGGCACAGCGCCGGAATATCGATAACGGTGCCGCGTGCGGCGTTGATCAGCAGCGCGCCCGGCTTCATCAGCGCCAGCTCTTCTGCGCCAATCATGTTCTGGGTTGAGGCGGTCTCCGGCACATGCAGGCTGACCACATCACTCATATTGAGCAGATCCGACAGGTGACGTACCTGCGTGGCGTTCCCCAGCGGCAGCTTGTTTTCAATATCGTAAAAGAAAACGTGCATCCCCAGGCCTTCAGCCAGCACGCCGAGCTGCATACCGATATGACCATAACCAATGATACCCAGCTTTTTGCCGCGCGCTTCATAGGAGCCGGTTGCCACTTTGTTCCAGATACCGCGATGCGCTTTGGCGTTCGCTTCCGGAATGCCGCGCAGCATCAACAGCATCTCGCCAATCACCAGTTCAGCCACGGAGCGGGTGTTGGAGAAAGGGGCGTTAAAGACCGGAATACCGCGCCGGGCGGCGGCGTTGAGATCGACCTGATTGGTGCCGATACAGAAGCAGCCGACCGCGACCAGTTTTTCCGCGGCGGCGAAAATCTCTTCCGTGAGCTGGGTGCGGGAGCGGATACCGATAAAGTGCGCATCACGGACAGAGGCTTTCAGCGACTCCGCATCCAGCGCCCCTTTGTGAAACTCAATGTTGGTATAGCCTGCCGCGCGCAGATTCTCCAGCGCGCTCTGATGCACGCCCTCCACCAGCAGAAATTTAATTTTATCTTTATCCAGTGATACCTTTGCCATTTCCCGACCCTATTCAGAATTCAACGTGGAGTGCCATAAGATTACCTTCTGCCAAAATAACAAATTCTGGCAATGCGGCAATACAAACGATTGCGACCACGGCAGCACGCCCTGGCTTTCAGGCAGCACAAACCCATACAAAATCGCAGGATGCCGGGAGCAGAGAGCAGGAATCGGCTCTCCATGCTCTGTTTGTGACATAAGTCACCAAATTCAGGCTGATAAAGAAAAGCAGAATTAGCCGGGGGAAAAACGGCGCGTCAGGCGCGCCGGAGAGATCATTTGAGAATGGTTTTGACGCCATCCGGCGTGCCAATCAGCGCGACATCAGCGCCGCGTGTGGCAAACAGGCCGACCGTAACCACGCCCGCCAGCGCGTTGATGTTTTTTTCCATCGCGACAGGATCGAGGATCTGCAGATTGTGCACGTCGAGGATGATATTGCCATTATCGGTCACCACCTGCTGCCGATACTCCGGCTGGCCACCAAGCTTAACCAGCTCGCGCGCGACATAGGCACGCGCCATCGGGATCACCTCAACCGGAAGCGGGAAACGGCCAAGGATATCAACTTCTTTGGATGCATCCGCGATACAGATAAACCTCCGTGCGACCGCCGCCACAATCTTCTCGCGCGTCAGCGCCGCGCCGCCGCCCTTGATCATCTGCATATGCGGGTTGATCTCATCGGCACCATCGACATAGACCGCGATATCATCCACGTCGTTAAGATCGAAAACCGGTATGCCCAGCGATTTCAGCTTCAGGGTGGAGGCTTCAGAGCTGGAGACCGCCCCCTCAATCTGGTGCTTCATGGTAGCCAGCGCATCGATAAAATGCGCGGCCGTTGAGCCGGTGCCTACGCCAACAATAGTGCCTGGCTGCACATACTGCAGCGCCGCCCACCCTACCGCTTTTTTCAGTTCATCCTGGGTCATGGTATGTTTAAAACCTGTGCGACATCAAAGTGCGCGTAGTATAAAACAACGCGCTGTAAAAGTGCGCGACTCACGCACCACCGATTTTTACCTTTGGAAGCCAGTCCGCAAAAATGCACCCGCCGCACAGCGCGGCCATTTTGTGGCATAGTACTTTCCACCCTGAACGAGAGAGAACAATAATGAAACGCCCGGATTACCGTACGCTTCAGGCGCTGGATGCAGTGATTCGCGAGCGCGGCTTTGAACGCGCCGCACAGAAGCTTTGTATTACCCAGTCAGCCGTATCGCAGCGTATCAAACAGCTGGAAAACCTGTTTGGTCAGCCGCTGCTGGTGCGCACCGTTCCACCCCGCCCGACTGAGCAGGGGCAGAAGCTGCTGGCGCTGCTGCATCAGGTAGAGCTGCTGGAGGAGGAGTGGCTGGGTGACGATCAGAGCGGAACCACGCCGCTGCTGCTCTCGCTGGCGGTCAACGCCGACAGCCTTGCTACCTGGCTGCTGCCGGCGCTGAAAGATGTGCTGGCGGACTCCCCGGTGCGGCTGAATCTGCAGGTAGAAGATGAAACACGTACGCAGGAACGTCTGCGCCGCGGTGAAGTGGTGGGCGCCGTGAGTATCCAGCCGCAGCCGCTGCCGAGCTGCCTGGTCGATCAGCTGGGAGCGCTCGACTATCTGTTCTGCGCCTCACCCGATTTTGCCGCCCGCTATTTCCCCAACGGCGTAACGCGATCTGCCTTGCTGAAGGCGCCGGCAGTGGCGTTTGACCATCTGGATGATATGCATCAGGCGTTTTTGCAGCAGAATTTCGATCTGTCACCGGGCAGCGTACCCTGCCATATCGTTAACTCGTCAGAGGCGTTTGTGCAGCTGGCGCGGCAGGGATCGGTCTGCTGTATGATCCCGCATCTGCAGATTGAGCGCGAACTGGCGCAGGGAGAGCTGGTGGATCTGACGCCGGGACTCTATCAGCGCCGGATGCTCTACTGGCACCGCTTTGCGCCCGAGAGCCGCCTGATGCGCAGCGTCACCGACGCGCTGATTGCTCACGGGCATCGGGTACTGCGTCAGGATGAGGTCGCAGCCTGAGCATAGCGCAGCGGCAGATGCCGCTGCGGCTGTCAGCTATCAGGGCGTCGCGGCGTTCGGTTTGATTTCAAATACCACATCGACCTGATCGTCAAAGTGAATACTCTGCTGTTCATACGTCTGCTGCGCGGTGGTATCCGCCGGCGCGGCGGCAGCTTTATACATGCGCGCCATCGGCATCGGCTGATAGTTGGCTACGTGATAGCGAACGCTGTAGACCGGTCCCAGCTTCGCGTTAAAGCCTTCTGCCAGCGCGCTGGCCTGCTGCGTCGCGTTAGCAATTGCAGCTTTACGCGCCTGCTCTTTATAGCTTTCTGCGTCTGCCACACCCAGCTCAACGGTGCGGATTTCGTTCAGACCCGACTTCAGCGCGCCATCCAGCAGATCGTTCAGCTTATCCAGCTGACGCAGCGTCACTTCCACCTGGCGTACCGCGCGGTAGCTTTCAGTACCGACTTACCCTCTTTGGTGTAGTCATATTCTGGCTGGGTGCTCAGATTAGCCGCATCGATATCTTTCTTTTCGATACCGCTCTTTTGCAGAAAATCAAAATATTGCGCAACGCGCGCGTCAGCCTGTTTTTTAGCATCGGCGGCTTCTTTGGAGGCGACGCTGACCATAATTGAGAGCGTCGCCATATCCGGACGCGCATCAACGCTTGCCTGACCGGAAGTGACCACGTGCGGTCCTTCAGGCACTTCTCCGGCCTGTACCATGCCCGACAGTGCGCCAGTGCTCATTGCGGCGACCAGCGCCAGTGCTTTCAGTTTCACAAACTCCTCCTTGGAAATCGGGTTACCGGCTGCCACTATGGCGAAACCGCTACCGCTTTACTATGCGTTATGCTCTGAGTTTACGCAGACAGAAAAGTTCGTTCGCGCTGCGTTTTAACCTGCTGCTGGCTGCAAACTTATCACTACAGGGTTGCTAAAAACAGCATTGTGCGTTTCGCTTGATGGATACTCTCTGTTTCCAGGAACCCTGCCCATGGCGCACGATCCCTCAAGCCCTGGCGCGCCTGCTGCTGACGTGCGCGTCGGGCGCACGCGTTTTCTGATGCTGGCGCTGGTGTTTGTGAACATCATTATCAACTATATGGATCGCGCTAATCTGGCCGTGGCAGCGCCAGCGCTGAGCGCTGAGTTACAGCTCACGCCGCTGCAGATGGGGCTGATTTTTTCTGCGTTCGGCTGGATCTACGCCGCGCTGCAGATCCCGGGCGGCTGGCTGATTGATCGACTTGGTGCGCGTATGGTGTATGGCGTGGCGATGATCGGCTGGTCGCTTATCACCCTGCTGCACGTCTGCGCCAGCAGCGTGGCGGCGCTGGTCGGACTGCGGCTTGGCGTCGGCGCGCTTGAAGCGCCGGTGATGCCGGCGAATAACCGTATTATTTCCGGCTGGTTTCCCCTGCATGAGCGCGCCAGCGCCATTGGCATTTACTCTTCGGCGCAGTTTGCTGGTCTCGCCTGCGTCACGCCGCTGCTGTTTCATATTGAAGCCGCATTTGGCTGGCGCGGGCTGTTCGCTATCACCGGCCTGACCGGCATTCTGTGGGCGGGCGTCTGGTTTGCGCTCTATCGCGAGCCTGGCGAGCATAAACGGGTATCAGCCGCAGAGCGCGCCTGGCTGCTGGAGAATGGCGCGCTGCCCGACAGCGCATCCGCCGGGCGCACATCGCTACGCCTGAGCGACGTGCAGCAGATGCTGTGCAACCGCAGACTGCTGGGCATCTGTCTGGGCCAGTTTTCTATTTCCGCTACGTTCTGGTTCTTTCTGACATGGTTTCCGACCTATCTGGTCCGGTACCGGCATATGGATTTCATCAAAAGCGGTTATGTCGCCTCGCTGCCTTATCTGGCGGCGTTTTTTGGCGTCCTGCTGGCGGGGTTTATCTCCGATTATCTGATGCGGCGCGGCGTTTCAGCGAGCGTAGCGCGCAAGCTGCCGGTTCTGCTCGGGCTGACGATGACGCTGTTTATTCTCGGCGCCAACTACACGGATAACACCACGCTGATCGTGCTATTTATGTCGCTGGCTTTTTTCGGCAACGGGCTGGCAACTATAACCTGGGTTTTTGTCACCACGCTGGCGCCGCGTCATCTGGTCGGGCTGGCAGGCGGGATGTTTAACTTTACCGGTGCGCTCTCCGCGATTGTGGTGCCGATTGCCATTGGCGCGCTGATCGACGGCAGTGATTTTGCTCCGGCGCTGATATTTATCGCCGCCCTGGCGCTGGTGGGGATCGGCAGCTATCTGTTTATCGTTGGCCGCCCCGATGAGATTACTGCTCGCCGGTGATCTTCTGCGCCAGCTTTTTCAGCTGCGCCACCCGCTGCGCCAGATGCTCGTCATCCCTCTGCCAGATTTTAGCGAACGCCAGCGCTGCGCGATTATGATTGATCGGCAGCGCCATACCAATCTCACCATCATCACGCTGCCAGATGAGATGATCGCTCTGGCGCTTGCGCGCCAGCAGAGGCGCCATCTGCGTCCACTGCGCCGCGGCAAAACGCGGCTGCAGCTGCACATCGGGCTCTGCGGCCAGCAGCGCCATGCCAATCACCGACTGCCACGCCGGCAGCATGCGAAATCCGGCCAGCGCCTGACTGGTGCGGGTGCGTTCACCGGGTTCTGAGTGCCAGATATAGATGACCTGATCTTCCCACAGCACGCCCAGCGCCACCACGATATCGTGCGGTGCATAGAGCTCCAGCTGCGGCAGCGCCTGCGCAAACAGCGAGGAACCCCGAATCGCCTGCGCCGCCAGGGCGTGAACCCCCGGTCCTGGCAGATAGCGACGCTGCTCATCCTGAACGGTGAGGCCGATCGACGCCATCGTCATCAGCAGGCGGTTAACGCGCGTGCTGTTCATACCCATCTGACGCGCCAGCTCACGCCCGCCAATGGCTCTGTCGCTGGAGACCAGATACTGCAGGCAGCGGATACCGTCAATCAGGCTCTGGTTAGGTTGAGAAGACATCGGTCACCTCCTGGCGCTAAAAACTCAATCTTAGCAGCCTCGTCGCGTCAATAATGCCCCCTGCGCGTTTTACTTTTTAATCCGTCAGCGCCTGATGCGCCAGCTGGAAAGCGATAAGCCACATGACGCTGCCGACCAGCAGGTTGATGATGCGCTGCGCGCGCGCGGTGCGCAGCCGGGGCGAAAGCCAGGCCGCCAGCAGCGCCAGACCATAAAACCAGATTACGGAGGCGCTGACGGTGCCCAGCGCGAACCAGCGGCGGGCATCGGCGGAGGGCAGCTGACTGCCGAGGCTGCCCAGCACCACAAACGTATCCAGATAGACATGCGGATTGAGCCAGGTTACCGCCAGCATGGTGGCAATGATGCGCCAGCGTCCCTGTTTCAGCGCGCTGTCCTGCTCCAGCGCAATACCGCCGCGCCATGCGCTGCGTAACGCTCCCCAGCCATACCAGAGCAGAAACGCCACGCCTGCCCAGGTGATCAGCGTCAGCAGCAGCGGTGACTGATGCAGCAGCGCGCTGCCGCCAAATATGCCGCCGCAGATCAGCGCAATATCGCTCAGGGTACAGAGCGTGGCGGTCATCAGATGATAGTGGCGCTTGATGCCCTGATTCATAACAAAGGCGTTTTGCGGGCCCAGTGGCAGAATCAGTGCAGCGCCCAACGCCAGCCCCTGCAGATAAATTGATAACACGTTGAATAACCTGAAAAGAGAAGAGGATGGGCGCAGTATATCGGCCGGAGGATATTAGCGGAAATTGAAAGATTTAATCGGTCATTAGCGCTGTTAATAAGAAAGGCACCCGCAGGTGCCTTACGCTAACGTTATTTAGTCAGGTTAACCGGCTGCTCCTGCGCCTCACCCTTAACCTGGTGCAGATGCACATCCATCTGCGGATAAGGGATGCCGATGCCGTGCGCATCCAGGGTACGCTTAAAGTTTTTCATCAGATCCCAGTAAACGTTCTGCAGGTCGCCGCTTTTGCTCCAGCAGCGCACGACAAAGTTCAGTGACGAAGCCGCCAGCTCGTTCAGGCCGATCTGAATACCCATATCTTTCAGCACGCGCTCATCCGCTTCCACAACTTCGCGCAGCAGATCGATTACCTGATCGACATCCGCGTCGTAGGCCACGCCGATAATAAATTCGTTGCGGCGGATCGGCTCACGGGAGAAGTTAACGATATTGCTGGCGATAATTTTACCGTTCGGCACCACCACCATTTTACCGTCCGCGCTTTTCAGCGTGGTTGAGAAGATCTGCACATTCTGAACGGTACCCATCACACCACCGAGGTCAACAAATTCGCCGGTGCGGAATGGACGGAAAGTCACCAGCAGTACCCCTGCGGCAAGGTTAGAGAGCGAGCCCTGCAGTGCCAGGCCTACGGCCAGACCCGCTGCACCCAGCACGGCGATAACTGACGCGGTCTGTACACCCACCCGCCCCAGCGCTGCGATGATAGTAAATGCGATAACGCCATAGCGGACTAAGGCTGAGAGAAAATCTGCCACGGTCGCATCGATGTGGCGTGCCACCAGCAGACGATTAACGCCGTTTGAAACAATACGCGCGATAATCATACCCACGATAATAATCGCAATTGCTGCCACGATATTGACCGCATAGCTCAGAATCAGCGCCTGGTTACGCACCAGCCATCCACCTGCACTGTTAATGCCATTTACGACATTTAAATCTTCCATTTGTCAGCCCTGTTGTTGAGTTTCCCGCAGGAAATTACAAAAACGGCCAGATTGACTCCGGCACTCCAGGCTTCAAGGTTAAACAAAAACAGCATGAAGCGCCAAAATTAAGCTGATTTAACATTGTATTGAGGGAAAAACGTACCGGAATTGATGCAGATTAGCGCAGCACAGACCTGCAGGTTGCTGGTACGTATGCGGCAAAGTATGGCGGGCTGGCGTGTGGTTTTGTCGGGAAGAGAGTACGGTGCCGCATCGTGAAAAGCACATAAAAAAGGCCCCGATGGGGCCTTTTTACTGCAGCGGACTTACAGTACGTCGACTGCGTTCAGCTCTTTGAACGCCTGCTCTAAGCGCACAACCATTGAGGATTGTGCCGCACGCAGCCAGACGCGTGGATCGTAGTATTTCTTGTTCGGGCTGTCCGGGCCGTTCGGGTTGCCTAGCTGCGACTGCAGGTACGCTTCGTTAGATTTGTAGTACTGCAGAATACCGTCCCAGGTTGCCCACTGGGTATCGGTATCGATGTTCATTTTGATCACACCGTAGCTGATTGATTCTTCAATCTCTGCTGCAGAAGAGCCGGAACCGCCGTGGAACACGAAGTCCAGCGCGTTATGTTCCAGACCATGCTTCTCGCACACATATTTCTGTGAGTCGCGCAGGATGGTCGGGGTCAGCTTCACGTTGCCTGGCTTGTACACGCCGTGCACGTTGCCGAAAGAGGCCGCGATAGTGAAACGCGGGCTGATTTTGCTCAGCTCGGTGTAGGCGTAATCCACATCTTCAGGCTGGGTGTAGAGGGCTGAAGCGTCCATATGACTGTTGTCCACGCCATCTTCTTCACCGCCGGTGCAGCCGAGTTCAATTTCCAGCGTCATGTCGATTTTCGCCATACGCGCCAGATATTTGCTGGAGATTTCGATATTCTCTTCCAGCGACTCTTCAGAGAGGTCGATCATGTGTGAAGAGAACAGCGGCTTACCGGTTTTTTTGAAGTGCTCTTCACCGGCATCCAGCAGACCGTCGATCCACGGCAGCAATTTTTTCGCACAGTGGTCAGTGTGCAGAATAACCGGCACACCATACTGCTCAGCCATCAGATGCACATGGTGCGCACCGGCGATAGCGCCGAAAATTGCCGCGCCCTGTGGTTTGTCGGTTTTGAAACCTTTACCGGCGATAAATGCAGCACCGCCGTTAGAGAACTGAACGATGACCGGCGCTTTAACTTTGGCAGCAGCTTCCAGTACCGCGTTGATGGAGTCCGTGCCGACGCAGTTAACTGCAGGCAGAGCGAATTTGTGCTCCTTCGCTACCTTGAAGACTTTCTGAACGTCATCACCAGTGACAACGCCGGGTTTTACGAAATCAAAAATTTTAGACATGGTTGTGTCCCGTTTCGTTACCGTTCATTCCCGAAGGAATGGGATTTATTTGCCCCGGTCGGGGCCAGTTTTAAGGCAGCGCCGGAGCGCTGCCCCCAGAATTACTGCTTAGCGCGCTCTTCCAGCATCGCCACCGCAGGCAGCTTTTTGCCTTCCACGAACTCCAGGAATGCACCGCCACCGGTTGATATGTAAGAGATCTTCTCTTCGATACCGAACAGATCGATAGCCGCCAGCGTGTCGCCGCCGCCTGCTACAGAGAACGCGTCGCTGTCGGCAATCGCATTGGCCACAATTTCGGTGCCTTTACGGAAGTTAGGGAACTCAAAGACGCCTACCGGGCCGTTCCACAGGATGGTTTTGGCCTCTTTCAGGATCTTCGCCATGTTCTGTGCGGTTTCATCGCCGAAGTCCATAATCTCTTCGTTATCCTGCACTTCTGAAACCTTTTTCACGGTAGAAGGTGCAGTTTCAGAGAATTCCGTGCCTACGCGGGAATCGGTCGGCACCGGAATACCGTACTGGTCACGCAGGCCTTTGGCCGCTTCAACGAAATCCGGCTCGTAGAGTGATTTACCGACCTTGTTGTCGATAGCCACAAAGGTGTTGGCGATGCCGCCGCCCACAATCACGGTATCCGCAATTTTTACCAGCGACTGCAGCACATCAAATTTAGTCGATACTTTTGAACCACCAACTACGGCAACCAGCGGACGCTCCGGGTTGCTCATGACTTTACCCAGCGCTTCCAGCTCAGCAGAGAGCAGCGGGCCTGCGCAGGCGACTGGCGCAAACTTGCCCACGCCGTGAGTTGAAGCCTGCGCGCGGTGCGCGGTACCAAACGCATCCATCACAAAGACGTCACACAGCGCGGCATACTTCTTCGCCAGCGTCTCGTCATCTTTCTTTTCGCCTTTGTTAAAGCGCACGTTTTCCAGCACGACCAGCTCGCCCGCGCCGACTTCCACGCCGTCAAGATACTCTTTCGCCAGCGTAACCTGGGTACCGTTCAGTTTTTCTTTCAGATAGTTAACAACCGGCAGCAGCGAGAACTCTTCGTTATATTCACCTTCGGTCGGACGACCAAGGTGAGAGGTAACCATCACTTTCGCGCCCTGTTTCAGTGCCGCTTCGATGGTAGGCAGGGAAGCACGGATACGTGCGTCAGATGTCACTTTTCCTTCTTTCACTGGCACGTTCAGATCGGCACGGATCAGAACACGCTTACCAGCAAGGTCCAGATCGGTCATCTTAATTACAGACATGGTGAATCCTCTCGTTGATTCTCGTAAGTTTTGCCAGACGCCATCCGCGTCTTACCTGAAACCGCTTGCGGCCATTGCTAACGTAGTATCGATCATCCGGTTAGCAAAGCCCCATTCGTTGTCACACCAGACCAGCGTCTTGATCAGGTGATGACCGCTGACCCGCGTCTGCGTACCATCAACGATGGCACTGTGCGGATCGTGGTTAAAATCTACTGAGACTAACGGTAATTCCGTATAGTCAACTATACCACGAAATGCCCCTGCTGATGCGTTTTGCAGCAGCGCATTGACCTCACACGCCTTTACCGCCGCCCGTACCGAGACGCTCAGATCAATCGCCGTCACGTTGATAGTGGGTACGCGCACCGCTATCGCTTCGAAGCGATCGTTGAATTTCGGAAAAATGCGGGTGATGCCGGCAGCCAGCCGCGTATCGACCGGAATGATCGACTGGCTCGCTGCACGGGTGCGGCGCAGATCGCTGTGATAGGCGTCGATCACCTGCTGATCGTGCATCGCTGAGTGGATCGTGGTCACGGTGCCGGACTCGATCCCGAAGGCATCATCCAGCAGCTTGATCACCGGAATAATGCAGTTGGTGGTACAGGATGCGTTAGACACAATGCGGTCAGTTTGTTTAAGAGCCTGTTCGTTTACGCCGAACACCACGGTTGCATCCAGATCGTTGCCGCCCGGATGCGAAAACAGGACTTTTCTGGCGCCCGCCTGCAGATGCGCCTCTCCGTCGGCGCGGCTGCCGTAAACGCCGGTGCAATCCAGCACCACATCAACGTCCAGCTGCTGCCACGGCAGTGTGCCGATCTCAGCCTGATGCAGGATGCGGATGGTGTCTTCCCCTACCCACAGCAGATCGCGCTCCTGCCGCACGTCGAAGGCGAAGCGACCGTGGCTGGTATCGTACTTCAGCAGATGCGCCATACCGGCGGCGTCTGCCAGCTCGTTAATCGCCACAACCGTAATTTCCGCCCGGCGTCCCGTTTCATAGAGCGCACGCAACACATTGCGCCCGATACGACCAAAGCCATTGATAGCAATACGAATGGTCATCGCTTTTCCTGCAACTGCACCTCTGAAATGTGCCAGATACCTTGAGCGTTTCATGCCATTTTGTACAGGGAATTCTTACGCAGCGCCTGGAGCATTGCTGAGAGATATCCTGCTAACTGAAACGGTTCAGCCAGAATAAAGCATGCGAGGAATAACCGGAATGATTGCGATCAAGGATGGTGATGATTATTGGATCTGCGTCACAAAAATGCAGCGATTAATCGATTACTGCAGGAATAATTGAAACGTTTCAGGTGGAGAAGGCGAAGAAAATAAAACAGGGCGCGCATCAATGCGCACCCTGTGGTTCACAATATCTGATCTGGTAACCCGCCCTTTAAGGCGACTCCGGATTACAGAATAGATTTTGCGGTATTAACCACATTCTCAACGGTAAAGCCGAACTCTTTAAACAGCAGCTCTGCCGGTGCAGATTCACCAAATGAGGTCATACCCACGATCGCACCGTGCAGGCCGGTATATTTAAACCAGTAATCGGCAATACCCGCTTCAATGGCAACGCGTGCGCCAACCGCTTTCGGCAGCACCGCTTCACGGTAGGCGGCATCCTGCTTATCAAACACATCCGTTGATGGCATGGAGACCACGCGCACATTGCGGCCTTCGCTGCTGAGTTTGTCAGCGGCAGCTACCGCCAGCTCAACTTCAGAGCCGGTAGCGATCAGGATCAGTTCCGGCGTGCCGTTGCAATCTTTCAGCACATAGCCACCGCGTACTACATTTGCCAGCTGCTCAGCGGTACGATCCTGCTGCGCCAGGTTCTGGCGGGAGAAGATCAGCGCTGACGGGCCATCGACGCGCTCAATGGCATATTTCCACGCGACAGCAGACTCAACCTGGTCACAGGGACGCCACAGGCTCATGTTTGGCGTCGTACGCAGGCTGGCCATCTGCTCAACCGGCTGGTGCGTCGGGCCATCTTCACCCAGACCGATAGAGTCGTGGGTATAAACCATGATCTGACGGATCTTCATCAGCGCCGCCATACGCGCTGCGTTGCGGGCATACTCAACAAACATCAGGAAGGTCGCGGTATAAGGCAGGAAACCGCCGTGCAGCGCAAGGCCGTTGGCAATCGCGGTCATACCAAACTCACGCACGCCGTAATGGATATAGTTACCCGCTGCGTCTTCATTGATCGGTTTAGAACCGGACCACATAGTCAGATTGCTGGGTGCCAGATCGGCAGAACCACCGAGGAACTCCGGCAGCAGCTTGCCAAAAGCTTCAATCGCATTCTGCGAGGCTTTACGGCTGGCGATTTTAGCCGGGTTCGCCTGCAGCTGCTCAATAAACTGCTGCGACTCCGCCTGCCAGTTAGCCGGCAGCTCATTGTTAACGCGACGTGTAAACTCTTCAGCCAGCGCCGGGAAAGCTGCCGCATAGGCTGCAAACCTCTCATTCCACGCTGACTCTTTCGCCTGGCCCGCCTCTCTGGCATCCCACTGCGCATAGATATCGGCCGGGATCTCAAACGGCGCATGGCTCCAGCCCAGCTGCTTGCGCGTCAGCGCAATTTCATCGTCGCCCAGCGGCGCGCCGTGTGAATCGTGCGTGCCCGCTTTGTTAGGTGAACCGAAACCGATAACGGTTTTACACATCAGCAGTGACGGCTTGTCAGAGACGCGCTTCGCCTCTTCCACAGCCTGTTTGATCGCATCCGCGTCGTGACCATCCACGCCGCGCACAACATGCCAGCCATAGGCTTCGAAACGTGCTGCGGTGTCGTCGGAGAACCAGCCATCAACGTGACCATCAATGGAGATACCGTTGTCGTCATAGAACGCGACCAGTTTGCCCAGCTTCAGCGTACCGGCGATAGAGCAGACTTCGTGCGAAATCCCTTCCATCATGCAGCCGTCGCCCATGAAAACATAAGTATGGTGGTCTACGATATCATGACCCGGACGGTTGAACTGTGCAGCCAGCGTGCGCTCGGCGATCGCAAAGCCCACGGCGTTGGCGATGCCCTGACCCAGCGGGCCGGTTGTGGTTTCCACGCCTGGCGTGTAGCCATATTCCGGGTGACCTGGGGTTTTAGAGTGCAGCTGGCGGAAGTTCTGCAGCTCGCTCATTGGCAGATCGTAGCCGGCAAGGTGCAGCAGGCTGTAGATCAGCATAGAGCCATGTCCGTTCGAGAGCACGAAGCGGTCGCGGTCAGCCCACTGCGGGTTAACCGGGTTGTGGTTCAGGAAGTCGCGCCACAGCACTTCAGCGATATCCGCCATGCCCATCGGGGCACCCGGGTGTCCCGATTTAGCTTTCTGTACTGCGTCCATACTTAACGCACGAATGGCGTTGGCAAGCTCTTTACGAGAGGGCATGTTCTACTCCAGATCGGATTAAGCTCCGCCGCGCTTAACGTATTGTAATTAATCAGTTATAAGGCGAAGCGTGAAAGAAGTCGCCCATCAATGTACATGAAAATCGCCACAAAAGTACATGCATCCGCGTGCTAATTATCATGGCTGCGATTGCATTTTAAGCCGCGTCTGCTAGCAACCGTGAAACGGGCGCGCTATAAACATCGGGTTTATACATCTGGCCTGCTTTCAGGTGTCTGTTTTTACGACGAGTTACTTAAAGGATGATGATATGAAAATCCGGGCTACGGTTACGGCAATCGGAATGGCAGCGCTACTGAGCGGCTGTCAGGGGTTTGATAACAACGCGCTGCTGCAGTCGGGCGCGCAGGCCTATCAGGCCTATTCGCTCAGCGATGCGCAGGTAAAACAGCTGAGCGATCAGTCCTGTGCACAAATGGATAAAGAGAATCAGGTCGCGGCGGCAAACAGCAGCTATCAGCAGCGTTTGAATAAGATCGCTGCCGCGCTGGGCGACAATATCAACGGCACGCCGGCGAACTACAAGGTGTACGTCACCAAAGATGTCAACGCCTGGGCGATGGCTAACGGCTGCATCCGCGTTTACAGCGGCCTGATGGATATGATGACCGATAATGAAGTGGAAGGCGTGCTGGGCCATGAGATGGGTCACGTCGCGCTGGGCCACACGCGTAAAGCGATGCAGGTTGCCTTTGCCACCGAAGCCGCACGCGGGGCTGCCGCCTCGGTCGGCGGTATTATTGGTTCGCTGTCGCAGTCGCAGCTGGGCGATATCGGCGAGAAGCTGGTTAACGCGCAGTTCTCGCAGACTCAGGAGTCGCAGGCAGATGACTACTCATATGATCTGCTGAAAAAGCGCGGCATTAACCCGCTCGGTTTAGCCACCAGCTTTGAGAAGCTGGCGAAGATGGATCAGGGGCATCAGAGTTCAATGTTTGACTCCCATCCTGATTCAGAAGCGCGCGCGCAGCATATCCGCGATCGTATCGCCGCAGACGGTAAATAAGCGCCTGATGCAGCCCTTCTCCCGGCGGGAGAAGGGCTGCTGCTATCAGCCTTTGTTCGCTGCCTGCACGTGCAGCATATCCAGCGCCAGCGTAGCCGCTGCCAGCGCGGTCAGATCGGCGTGATCGTAACCCGGCGCCACCTCAACCAGATCCATGCCGACAATATTCATTCCCTGCAGGCCGCGCACCAGTTTGGTCGCTTTGTCGCTGCTCAGGCCGCCAATCACCGGCGTGCCGGTGCCTGGCGCGTGCGCCGGATCGAGGCAGTCGATATCAAACGTCAGGTAGACCGGCAGGTCGCCCACGGTGCGCTTCACCTCCGCCAGAATATCATCCACGCTGCGATCGTTAACCTGCGCCGCGTCCAGCACGTTAAAGCCCAGACTCTTATCATATTCAGTACGAATACCGATCTGTACCGAGTGCTGCGGATCGATCAGCCCCTCTTTTGGCGCAGTGAAAAACATGGTGCCGTGGTCAAACGTCGGGCCGTTAGAGTAGGTGTCGGTATGCGCATCAAAATGCACCAGCGCCATTTTGCCGAAATGCTTCGCGTGAGCGCGCAGTAGCGGCAGCGTAATGTAGTGGTCACCGCCAAAGGTCAGCATGCGCTTGCCGCTGGCCAGCAGTTTTTCCGCATGCGCCTGCAGTTTGTCTGAGAGATCCTGTGAGTCACCAAATGCGTAAACCAGGTCACCGCAGTCCACGACATTCAGGCGCTGACGCAGATCAAACTCCCACGGCCAGCGGCACCCTTCCCACGCCAGATTAGTGGAGATCTGACGAATCGCGCCCGGCCCCAGACGGCTGCCCGGACGGCCCGACGTAGCGGCGTCAAACGGCACACCGGTGATCACCCACTCAGCATCGCTGTCATACGGCTGGAAGTTGAGCGGAAAACGCATGAAGCCAAAGGCGTTGGAAACCAGGGAGTTGTCATACTGATTGCCCAGGGTGTTGTACATAATTCATCCTCTTTACGTCAGGCAGCACCGGCCTGATTACGGGTCAGGTATAAAAAAATCCCTTCCGCGTCGTTAAGCCCGACGAGGAAGGGATTGATGGCGTGATTATCGCCGGGAATATACTCCCCTGCAATCCTCATCCGCTTAGCGCTCGCGCATCGCCTCTTCAGCTTTATTAAACGGCTTGACCAGATAATCCATCACGGTTTTCTCTCCGGTTTTGATATCCACCGTGGAGACCATGCCGGGCGTGATAGAAAAGCGCCGGCCCGCTTTGTTCTGCACATAGTCGTTATCGGTGCGGATAAACACCCGATAGTAGTAGATCTCTGGTTTCACCTCATCCTGGATAGTGTCAGGTGAGATGCTCTCCACTGCGCCGTTGAGGCCGCCATAGATGGCGTAATCGTAGGCGGAGATCTTCACCACCGCGCGCTGCCCCGGATGAATAAAGGCGATATCGCGCGGCGACAGGCGCGCCTCCACCAGCAGCCGGTCGTTGAGCGGGACAATGTTCATCAGCTCGCCGTTAGGCGGCACCACGCCACCGACCGTGGAGACTTTAATATTTTTAACGATGCCGCGCATCGGGGCGCGGATCGTCAGTCGCGTCACCGTATCTTCGCGTCCTTTAATCACTTCAGCGAGGCTGTCCGCTTCCGCGCTCGCTTTGGCCAGCTCTTCACGCGCCTGTACATAATATTGCGAACGCATATCGGTCAGCTTCAGCTCCAGATCGGATTTTTCACGCTGCAGGCGCAGCACCTCCACATTGCTGGCAGCCCCGCTCTTTGCCAGCCGCTGCGTAATCGCCAGCTCGCGGTTAGCCAGCGCCAGCGACGCGTTAAACTGCTTCGTCGCGTCGTTGAGCTGTGCCCGTTTAGTATTATAGAGACGGGTTTCTGCCGCGATCAGATCGGGCCAGCCGCTGAGCTCATCCGGAAAGGTCAGCCGGGTGTCGTTAACCTCTGCCCGCAGGCGTGACGCCGCCGCCAGCGCGGCGCGATAGCGTGCCGCGCTCTCACCCACGCTTGACTGGGAACGGGTCGGATCGAGACGCGCCACCACCTCACCCGCCTGCACCTGATCGCCCTCATGCACGTACAGCTCCGTCAGAATACCGCCCTCCAGCGACTGCAGCACCTGCTCGCGCGAGCTGGGGATCACCTTGCCGGTCCCGGTTGAGACTTCATCCAGCACGCCAAACCACGCCCAGATCAGCGCGACCAGCATCAGCGCGGCGCTGATAACAATCAGCCGCACCGCCCCGCTGTAGTGCGTTTCCGATTTCAGTTCGCCCAGCAGATCGTCTGACGCGTCTGTTTCAGCAGCCGTGACCAGCCGCAGTTTTGCCGGCAGCTGCTTCATGCGTTCACCTCCGGCAGATTTCCGCCGCTGCGCGCTGGCGGCAGCGCTTTCTCTTTCGGACTGTCCATAACCAGCTGCCCCTCTTTCAGCACCAGGATCCGATCCACCAGCGACAGAATCGCGGCGCGATGCGTCGCCACGATCAGCGTGCGGCCGTTCAGCCATGCGCCGAGGCGCTCAATAAACTCTTTCTCCGTATGGTCGTCGAGCGCGGCGGTGGGTTCATCCAGCAGCACGATATTAGGATCGCGCAGCAGCATGCGCGCCAGCAGCAGCGACTGCCGCTGCCCGCCGGAGAGGCCGGTGCCCCCCTCCATGATCGGGTGATCCAGCCCCAGCGGCAGGCGGCGAATAAATTCCGCTCCGCCGCTCACCGTCAGCGCAGAGAAGATGGCGTCGTCGGTAGCGTGCGCCGCGCCGAGCGTCAGGTTTTCACGCAGCGTACCGTGAAACAGACGCGCGTTTTGCGTCAGCAGCCCGACGTTGCGCCGCACGTCGGCCACGTCAATGTGCGGCAGGCTGAGGTTATCAAGCCGCAGCTCACCGCTCACCAGATCCATGCCGCCCGCCATCGCCTGCAGCAGCGTGGATTTACCGGAGCCGTTGCGGCCCAGCACCGCAATACGCTCCCCAGGCTGAATGGTCAGGGATTTGATGCGCAGCGCCATGGTCAGCGAGTCGCTGTAGTAGCGAAACATGGCGTCGGTGAACTGATAGTGGCCAAACAGCACCGGACAGTGAATACGCGTCTCATCGCTGCTGTTCTCTACCGGCAGATTCATCAGGCCGTCGAGGCTGGTTTTCGCCGCCCTGACCTGCTGCCAGCGCGCCAGTACGCCGCACAGCGTTGCCATCGGCGCAATCATGCGCGAGGAGAGCAGCGACGCCGCGACAATCGCCCCGGTGGTGATATCGCCGTTGATCACCATCGGCGCGCCCACCACAATGACGCTGGCGTAAACCAGCCCCTGCACCGTTACGCCCCAGCTAATGAGCGAGTGCATCACCTTACGCATCGCCACGCCCGACTGCGCGGTGATACGGATATAGCTGTTCCACTGCTGCAGAAAGCGATCTTCCGCCTGCATCAGCTTGATATCCTCCAGCCCCTGTACGCTCTCCACCAGCACTGCGTTACGCAGCGTGGACTCTTTCAGCGCCTGCTGCGCCAGCTTCGCCAGTTTTTTCTGGCTGAGCAGGCCCGGCAACACCATCAGCAGCACCGCCACCGGGGCGATCCACGCCAGCTGTGGCGCGATAATCGCCATAACCAGCAGAAACAGCAGGAAAAATGGCATATCGACAATCGCCGTCACGGTGGTTGAGGTCACCATTTCCCGGATCGCCTCCAGTTCACGCAGCTGGGAGATAAAAGTGCCGGTAGAGCGCGGCACCACGCTGTTGCGCAGCCGCAGCGCATGACCAAACACCCGATCGGAGACGCGCATATCAGCGCGCTTGCCCAGCAGATCGGTGACGTGATCGCGGCCCACGCGCAGAATATAGGTAAATACCACCGAAATGATCACGCCAGCATAGAGGACATAGAGCGTGGGATAAGATTGCGCCGGGATCACCTGGTCATAGACCTGCATCGAAAACACAATTCCTACCAGCGCCAGCAGATTGATCAAGAAGGACGCCAGCATCACATAGCCGTAGGGACGCAGATCGTGCAGCACCAGCCGCCGCAGCCAGTCGGGGCGAACGGTGGCGAGATAGCGATCGACCCGGCTATCTTTCGCCGCCGCCACCGGTCGCAGCGCGGCCACCACGCGGAGGGCGGGCAGCAGATCGGTGAGCATCACCGGCGTCGGCTGTTCATCGCCGGAAAAGTGCACCCGAACGCGGTCATCACCATCAAACGCCGTCACCACGCCGACCTGGCCATCATCCAGCTCTACCGCCAGCGGCAGGCGCCAGCGCGTGATCTCCTGGCTCTCCTCGGCAAACAGCTGCAGCGACAGCCCCGCCTGACGTGCCAGATGGCGCAGCGCTTTATCGCGCGTCTGTTTGCCCTGCCACTCTGCTGCCGCCATGATCATGCCCGGCGAACAGGGCAGCCGGTAGTGGGTCGCGATCTGAATAATAGCCGTGGCCCAGCCGTTAAGCGGCAGCTCGCCGCCGCCGCTGGCGGACTGGCCCTCAGGCGCGTCCGGAATGTGTAATTGGGTCATGGCTGGATCTCCACGGTCTGGATGCGCTGGTTATTGAGCGTAAAGGCTGAACGGATCTGTCCGGTGCTGTAGAGACAGTCGAGCTGCAGCGATCGCAGCTGGCTTACGGTCTGCTGTAGCGTAAAGCGGGTCTGCCACACCTCCTGTTCGGCATTGAGTACGTCCAGCAGCGGGCGCGTGCCAAGCTGCAGATACTGATCCTGATAGAGCTGGCGGGTTTTCTCGCCCAGCGCCTGCTGGCGCCCCATGATCGCCAGACTCTGCGACAGGCTGAGCGCCTCATTCTGCGACTCGCTCAGCTGCTGGCGCGCCTTCAGCCGTGCGGAATTTACCGCTGCGTTTGCCGCCTGCAGCGCGCTGGCGGCAGCGTCGCGCGCGGCGGTGATCCCGCCGCCCTGATAAAGCGGCATCTCGACTTTGACAAAGGCAGAGTACTGCGTGCGGTCCAGCGACTGACTGCCGGCGTAGCGATCGTTGAGATAGTGGGTAACCTGCGGTTCCAGCGAGATAGTCGGCAGGTTCTGCGCACTGGCATTATCAAGTTTGGCCTGCGCCTGATTAGCCTGCGCCCACGCGGCCAGTACCGCCGGGTTGGTTTTGTCATCCGCTTTGCCACTGGCGCAGCCGCGGGTCAGCGTTGCGGGAAACTGGTCGCTGACCTGCTTTACCAGCGGCCAGCCCAGATAGGTGGCTAAGGTTGCGCGCCAGCGGTTAAGGCTCGCCTGATACTGCGTCAGGGTGGTGCGCGCGCCTTCAATACGCGCATCGGTCTGGGTCGCGTCGGAGAGCGAGGCGGCGCCCTCCTCATTACGCTGCCGCGCCAGTACGCCAATCCGGCTCAGGGCGCTGAGCTGATCGCGGGCAATCTTTACCAGCTGCTGATAGCCCTGCACCTGAACCAGTGCCGCTGCGGTATCGTGCGCCACGCTATCGATACTCACCAGCACGTTTGCCTGCTCCTGCGCCACGCCCGCCTCGGCAGAGCGCACCGAACTGCTGACTTTGCCAAAGTCATAAAGCATCTGCGACACCGACAGCACAAATGAGGGGGTGAAGCCGCTGCCGCTGTAACTGTTGCTATAGCCATTGTTCATGCCCGCACTGATTTGCGGATAATATTTTGCTTTTGCCACATCGACCTGATTCGCCTGCTCCAGCATGGTGCCGATCGCCTGCGCGATATCAGGATGCCACTGCACCGCACGCTGCACCGCCTGCTCAATTGTCAGGGTGTCCGGCACGCGGCTTAGCGCCGGTTCGGCGACTTCACCGGCGAGCGACGGCAGCTCCTGCTGCTGAACCAGCTCGCTTTGCGTAATAGATCCAGCGCGTATCAGCGTCTCACTGGCGGCACTAAGATGCGCACTGTAAAACAACAGAAAGCCCGCGCTTACTACGGCGGGCAGAGAGGAACGGCGAAAAGGTGCGCCGGATTGCATCAGATCCATCGATTATCCACCAGTCAGAATAGAGAAAGGGCACCTCCTGTGCCCGTGATGCTTCCCTGCGTCACACACCACTATGCCGTGTGGTTTTGGTGCGGTTGCTGCAGCAGCTCCTCCAGTGACACGTTAACGCCTTCCAGCGTGATCAGCTGCGTAGTGCTGTAGCCCGTCCCGCTACCGTCACGATCGATTGAAAGCACGGTGCTGCCATCAGAAGTATGGTCCACTTTCACGAAATCATTAATATTACTTGTGGAATCATTCCAGCCGATCAGCAGTTCACTGATATCAATCTTGTCTCCCTGGGCGACGTTAAAGTCGGTCCAGGTGTCGTGGCCGTTGCCGCCGGTGGCGTCAGCGCGATCCAGCAGATGGTAAACCAGCGTATCTGCGCCGGCGCCAGCGGTGATGGTGTCATCGTAGGCGCTGCTGGTCAGCGTATCGTTACCGCCGGTTCCGTTAATGGTCGGGTGCAGCTCAATGGTGAAGCTGTGGCTGGTCAGGGTGCCGTCCCGGCCCGCCAGGGTGTAACTGAATACCTCCTTATGCGTAATGTTCTGGACGTTAACATCCGCATTGAGTGAGTAGGTGTAGCTTCCGCTGGCGCTGACCTGCAGCACGCCGAACTCACCGGCTACCTGCGTCATACCGGCCGCTCCCACCGTGGTTTCCGCCCCCAGAGCATTAGTGATGGTTAAGGTTCCGCTGTGCGTGCCGGCGCTGTCAGCCCAGATGCTGCCGCTCGCGTCATGCTCAGCGCTGCTGCTTTCCGCCAGCAGACTGGTGGCGGCAAACAGCGTGGCCGCCGGGCCGTTATGCAGCGTTACCGTCAGCGTGGCGGAGGTTACCGTGCCGCTGGCGTCCCGCACTGAATAGGTAAAGGTATCCGTCGCCGGCAGCGTGTCGATATTCAGTCCCGCTTTCAGCGCATAGGTATAGTTGCCTCGCGCATCCAGGGTCAGCGTACCGTAGCTGCTGTTGATCACCGTATTACCCGTGCCGGCAACCGTTGCGCCGCCCGCCGTTGTAACCGCCACACCGGCCGGTACCGTACCGGCTATCGAACTGGTGTCGTTCGCCAGCAGATTACCGGTGACGGTGGCCGCCGTGGTCACCGCCAGCGTGGTGAAGTCTGACACCGTGCTGATGGTGGTGGTGGGCAGGATGCCCACACTCACGTTGGAACCAATCACTACCGCATAGTTACCGGTGCCCAGGTTGCTGTAGGTCACGTTGGCCCCGGTCTGGGTGCCCAGAGAAATCAACCCGGTGGAGAGATAGTTACCCCGCGTATTGATCAACTGCCAGCTGCCATTCGCCTGCTGTTCATACAGGTAGAGGGAGTAGGTTGAGATCAGGCTGATACCGCCCACCGAACCATTGAGCGTAACGGTGCGGGTATCATCCGGCCCTACGCTGAAGACAAAGGCGTTGCCGCTGGAGAGCACGCTGGCATTCAGCACACTTCCCAGTCCGATGTTCGCCAGCGCAATATGGGAGACGCTGGTAGTGCCATTGCTGATAGTCGCCTGCGTGGTGGTGTAATCCACCTCGTTGCTGTCGTTGGTTGCGACTACGCGAATCGCCCCGAGTACGGAAGCGCCAGCAGAGACGTTGCCCGCGCGATCTGTCTGCACCACTGACAGAGCAGCGCCGGTGATTTGCGGCGAGGTCAGCGTAATGCTGAAGCTGCCGCTGGCCTGCACCACACCGCTACCGATAGCGTTACCGCTGGCATCGCGTACCGTGACAGTAGCATTAGCCTCACCGGTGCCGGTTAAGGTGGTGCCGGCTGCGTTAACCTGCAGCCCACCCACTGCTGCTGGCGGTACGGTATCGACGTTCACCGTTGCGGTGGTGTTACCGGTGCTGACGTTACCCGCCGCATCGGTCACAGTGGTACTTAAGGTGTGCGCCCCGTTCGTCAGCGCGGCAGGAGTAAAGGTCCAGGTCCCTCCGCTGCCGACGCTGACTGAGCCAATCGCCGTCGCGCCATCAAAGATGGTGACAATAGCTCCCGCTTCTGCCGTACCGCTCAGCACTGGCGTGGTGTCACGGGTGAACGCACCGTTTGCCAGCGTAACCGGTGTGGTGCCAGCATCGTCAGTGATAGTGAGCGTACTTGCCACGGGTGCCACGTTATCCACCACCAGCGTGGTGGATACCTGCGGGCTGACGTTGCCTGCCGCATCAGTCTGCGTCACGCTCAGCGTATGACTTCCATTGCTAAGCGTACCAGTGATGAAGCTCCAGGTACCGTTCGTACCGACCGTGGTGCTGCCCAGCACTTGCGTCCCTTCGTACACGGTAATGCGGGCGCCTGACTCACCGTTCCCGGAGAGCAGCGGCGTACTGTCGCTGGTAAAGCCGTTGTTGGGAATAGTGACAGCGGTAATGCCGTTGTTGTTGAACGCCGTCAGATTGGTCACGGCCGCTGGAGCGATGGTGTCAATCACCACTGTCGCCGCCGTGCTGCCGCTGACATTACCTGCTAAATCCGTAACGGTCACCGTAAGCGGATGCGAGCCATTATTCAGCGGCGTCAGCGGCGTGAAGCTCCAGCTGCCGTCCGTCTGTACAATCGCCGTGCCCAGTAGCTGACCATTATCCTGAATACTCACGCGCGCCCCGGCTTCTGCTGCGGCTACCGTACCGCGCAGCGTTGGCGTAGTGTCGTTAGTAGAACCTCCGTTCGCCACTGTCGCCCCGGTAACATCATTAATGATGGTCAGGGTGGAATTGACTGGCGCTACGGTATCCACCGTCACGTTAATCGCATCTGAACGCGGCCCGACGTTACCAGCGCTGTCCGTAACGGTGACGCTCAGCGCATGCGCACTGTTGCTCAGGGTGGGTGAGATAAAGCTCCACGCGCCCTGGGCGTTTGCAATCGCCGTACCCAGCACCGTGTTGCCGTCGTACACCGTTACCCTGCCGTTCGCCTCTGCCGTGCCGTTCAGCGTCGGCGTGTTGTCATTGGTGATACCGCTGTTAGCGACCGGCGCTCCCGTCACATCATTGGTCAGCCGTAGTCCGGTCGCCGCCAGCGGTGCGATGGTGTCGATGGTCAGGGTGATGGCAGCGTTTGGTCCGGTGTTGCCAGCCGCATCCGTTGCCGCGACGTTAAAGGTATGCAACCCGTCCGGACGCACGCTGGTGACAAAACTCCAGCTGCCATTGCTGCCCGCCGTGACCGAGCCCAGTATCGTATCGCCATCGCGAATCGTGACCACGCTGTTGGCCTCTGCCGTACCGCTCAGGCGCGGCGTATTGTCATTGGTCACACCGCTTGCCGCAATATTCACCGGCGTACTGCCATTGTTGTTGGCCGCCGTCAGCGCAGTGACCGCAGGCGGTGGCGTCACATCGATCATCACGCTGCTGCTGGTGGTACCGCTGACGTTACCCGCCGCATCTGTCACCGCAACGTTGAGCGTTACCATGCCTTCACCCAGCGCCGTGCCTGGGGTAAAGGTCCAGTTGCCCGTCGCATCGGCAATTGCCGTACCCAGCAGGGTGTCACCGTTGCGCAACGTAATGGTGCTGTTGGCTTCTGCTCTGCCGCTCAGGGTTGGCGTGGTGTCGTTAGTCACACCGCCGTTCGGGATCGCCGCGCCGTTGCCGTCGTTGGTTACGACCAGCGTTGAAGCGACTGGTGCGACCGTGTCCACAATCACCGTAACCGGCGCAGTACGCGATCCAATGTTACCGGCCGCATCCGTTACCGCCACACTCAGGCTATGCGCGCCGTTCGCCAGCGTCGGTGAGGCGAAGATCCAGCCACCGTTGCCATCGACTGTTGCCGTCCCAAGCAGGGTATTGCCATCGTAAACGCTGACCGTAGTGTTGGCCTCCGCGCTCCCGCGCAGCGTTGGCGTGGCGTCATTGGTGGCTCCCCCGGCTGGGATATTTACGCCCGTGACATCGTTCTGTACCACCACATTGGTAGCGATAGCCGGTGGCGTCGCATCTACGGTCAGCGTAAACGTTGCGGGTGTGCTGGCGTTTCCTGCGGCATCCCGGGCAACCACACTGAAGGTGTGCTGACCGTCAGGCAAGGTATTGGTGGTAAAGCCCCAGTTACCGTCTGCCGCCGCAATGACCGAGCCAACCGGCGCACCATTTTCGCTAACGATCACCAGCGATCCTGCTTCCGCCGTGCCGCTCAGGCGTGGCGTGTTGTCACTGGTGAGTCCGCCTGCCGCGATTGCAACCGGCACGCTGCCGTTATTGTTGCTGGCCGTAATGGTGACCGCATCCGGTGCTACGGTATCAATATTAACCGTGGCGCTGGTGGCCGCGCTGACGTTGCCCGCCGCATCGGTCACGGTCACGTTGATGGTATGTGCACCTTCACTTAGCGCTGTCGCTGGCGTATAGCTCCATGTCCCGCCCGGCGGCACCGTCAGCGTAGTGAGCGGTGCACCATTGTTAGTGATAGCGATCGTACTGCCCGCTTCAGCCGTTCCGCTCAGCGTCGGCGTGCTATCAGAAGAAACCCCGCCGCCTGGCACCGGTTGCGCGGTTTGGTCGTTAGTAATCACGAGCGTTGAAGCATTCGGTGCAACAGTATCAACAGTAAAGCTAAATGCCAGCGTGCGTGGGCCAATATTGCCTGCCGCATCGGTAACCGACACGCTCAGCGCGTGCTGGCCCTGGCTCAGAATCGGCGCAGAGAAAGTCCAGTCACCGCCACCGCTGGCAACCGCTGAACCGATGGCGATATTGCCATCATAAATGGTAACAATGCCGCCAGGCTCTGTGCTGCCGGTCAGAACCGGCGTACTGTCGTTGATGACAGAGCCGGCGGCGATGGGTTGCGCCGTGCCGCTACTGTCGTTGCTGACCACCAGATCGGCAACCGCTACCGGCGCAACGGTATCTACCGTAATACCGATGATGTCAGAACGCGGGCCGGCATCGTTACCGGGGTCTTCTGCGGTGACATACCACGAGTAGGTTCCGTCCGTCAGCGTCGGGGTATAGCTCCACTGCCCGCTGGCATTCGTCGTGACGCTGGCAATCTCTGTTTCATCCACTGCGTTATAGATGCGAATGATCTCACCTGGGTTTGCTGCACCGCTCAGGGTTGGCGTATTGTCTTTTGTTACCGCATTGTCCGTCAGCGTCACCGGCGTGGTGCCGCTGTTGTCGGTGATCTGTAGTGATGAGGTTGCCGGTGGCAGATCCGCCTGCACGTTGACGTCGAATGGCGCGGAAGGCGCACTGACGTTACCCGCTGCATCCGTGACGGTTACGGTAAAGGTATGTACCCGGTTACTCAGCGCTTCGGTGGTGAAGGTCCAGCTGCCGCCCGCGCCCGCCGTTGCCGTACCCAGCAGCACGGTGCCGTCATAAATTGACACAGTGCTACCCGCTTCTGCCGTACCACTCAGCGTTGGCGTGTTGTCATCCGTCGGGTCACCGCTGTTCAGCTCACCGGTCGTGCCGCCCACATTATCCGTTACTGTAAAACCAGCAACCGGCGCAGGTGCAACGGTATCAATATTGATGGTAACCGGCCCGGTCGGCACACTGACGTTGCCCGCGGCATCCACCACCTGCACCGAGAAAGCATAGGTACCGTCATCCAGCGCGCCGGTTTCAAAGCGCCACACGCCACTGGCATCCGCCTGCGCTGAACCAATGACCGTGTCGCCCTGCAGCAGAGTAACGAGGGCACCGGCTGCTGCGGTACCGCGCAGTACCGGCGTGCTGTCGTTGGTAAAGCCGTTATTGCTGACCAGCTCAGGCGCACTGCCGTTATTGTCGTAAATATCAAACGTCAGCACCGGATCGGGCGCGATCGTATTGATCGTCAGACTGACATTCACCGGTTCACTGCTGTTGCCTGCCGCATCGCTGACGATGACTGACAGGTTGTAGCTGCCATTAGGGAGCGGATTAGTGTTCAGGCTCCAGCTGCCATCGTTGCCCACCGTGGCCGAACCCACCAGCGCATTATTGTCATAGACACTAACCGTGGTACCCGGCTCTCCCCTGCCGCTCAGCAGCGGCGTGTTGTCATTGGTCGCACCGCCGCTGGCAATGGTCGCCGGATTATCCGCATCGTTATCGTTCTGCACCAGCAGCCCGCTTACCGGCTGCGGCGGCGTCGCGTCCACCTGCAGCGTAAAGCTGGAGGATGGCGCACTGACATTGCCCAGCGCATCGGTCACGGTTGCGGTCAGCGTATGCTCACCGTCGGTCAGCGCCGGTGATGAGAAACTCCACGTGCCGCCAGCTGTGGCGATGGTTGAGCCTAACACTACGTCGCCATCATAGATGATGACCAGGCTAGCCGGCTCGGCTTCGCCGCTCAGCAGCGGCGTGTTGTCATTAGTGAATGTGCCATCCGGCACAGTCACCGGTTCGGCACCATTATCATTAGTCACCACCAGCGTGGCCTGCGCCGGCGCCTGGCTATCCACCGTAAAGGTGAGCGGCGCGGTCGCCGGACCGGTATTGCCGGCAGCATCGGTGACGGTCACCGTCAGGCTATGCCCGGCGTTGGTTAAGGTCGGCACGCTGAAGCTCCACTCACCGGCATCACTGGCAATCGCGGTGCCAATTGGCACCCCGTTATCCAGGATATTCACCCGGCTACCCGGCTCGGCGGTGCCGGCCAGCAGCGGCGTGTTGTCGCTGGTGGTTGAGCCAGAGATAATCGGTACAGTTGTGGTGCCGTTATCATTAGACAAGGTGAGATCGGCCGCCTGCGCAGGCGGCGTGGCGTCGATAGTTAGCTGTGCGGCCACAGGTGCGCTCAGGTTACCGGCGGCATCGCGCGCCGTGACCGTCAGAGTATAGTTGCCGTCCGTCAGCGGATTTTGTGGCGTAAAGCTCCAGCGGCCACTGTCACCAACGGTGACTGTACCCAGCTCGCCGTTCTGGCTGGCAATAACGATCACGCTGCCCGGATCGCCTGCACCGCTGAACAGCGGCGTGCTGTCATTGGTCAATCCGCCGTTCGGAATGATGACCGGTTCGCCGCTGCCGCTGTTATTGGCAATAGAAAGTTCCGTCACCGCTGATGGCGCTACGGTATCAACATTAAACGCGATAATGTTGCTCGGCTCACTGACGTTGCCCGCCGCATCCGTTACGGTGACGCTCAGATTATGCTGACCGTCGGTAAGAATCGGTGAGTAACTCCAGGCCCCCTCTTCATCTGCCGTTGCGGTGCCAATTGGCGTCTGGCCGTCATAGACAATGATGGTGCTGTTGGCCTCGGCCGTACCGCTCAGCAGCGGCGTGTTGTCACTGGTGCTGCTGCCGGAAGCGATTGGCGTAGCCGGATCCGCGTCATTGTTCACCAGTTGCAGACCCGCTGCCGCGTCAGGCGCATCGGTGTCCACGGTAAACGTAATCGGCTCCGAGCGCTCGCTGACGTTACCGGCAGCATCTGTCTCAGTAACTGACAGGCTGTGCGGTCCGTCGCTCAGCTCACCGGTGACAAACAGCCACGAGCCATCTGCGCCCACGGTCACCGTTCCCAGCGGCGTAGTACTGTCACCGTCATAGATGGTGATGATGCTGCCCGCGGTGGCCGTGCCGGTCAGTTCCGGCGTCGCGTCGTTGGTCGAGCCGCCTGACGGTATAGCCACCAGCGCGCTGCCTTCGTTATTACTTAGCGCTACGTTCAGCGGCGCATCCGGCGCGGTAAGATCGATGGTAAAGTTGTAGGGCGCGGATTCCGGGCCGACGTTACCCGCCGGGTCGGTGACACTGGCGGTCAGACTGTGCGGCCCCGCATCCAGCGCCGTTTCCGGCGTGACGCTCCAGCTGCCATCAGCGCCAGCAGTGGCGGAGCCGATGACGACCCCGTTATCGCGCACGATCACCAGACTATTCGGTTCGGCGCTGCCGCTTAACACCGGCGTGGTGTCATTAGTCGCGCCGCCGGCAGCCACTGGTATAGCAGGATCGGCCTCATCGTTTGACAACTGCAGTCCGGCAGGCTCGGCAGGCGCTTCGGTATCCACCGTGAAATCGATAGCGGCAGAAGGCTCGCTGACATTACCTGCCGGGCTGGTTACCGTGGTGGTCAGACTGTGATCGCCCTGACTCAGCACCGGAATCGGGAAGGTCCATGCACCGCTGCTGTCCACCAGCACGGTGCCGAGCACGGTATTACCATCCAGAATCGTTACGGTGCTGCCTTCCGCTGCGCTGCCGCTCAGGACAGGCGTGGTGTCATTGGTCGCGTCGCCGCTGGTCACCGGCTGGTTGGCGGTACCGTTATTGCTGATGAGTTCTACCCCGCCCGCGGCTGGCGGTGTGGTCAGGTCGATAGTGAAATTGATAGCCGTCGACGCAGGTCCGCTGTTGCCCGCGGCATCGGTGACCACCGTCGTCAGGCTATGCGCACCCGCCTCCAGCGCAGGGTCAGGCGTGAAGGTCCAGCGACCGTCTGCATCGGTGCGCGCCGTGCCAAGCAATTCATCATTATCGTAAATAGCGACCGAGCTGCCGGGTTCCGCGCTGCCGCTGAACTGTGGCGTCACGTCATTAGTCACGCCATTGATCGGCAGCGGCGCGGTGCCGTTATCATTCGTCAGCTGCAGGTCGTCCGCGACCGCCGGAGCGGTGAGATCAATGTTGACCACAACCGGCCCGGAAGGAGGGCTGGTGTTGCCTGCCGGACTGGTCACGGTAGCACTCAGGCTATGACTGCCCTCACTGAGGGCGTTCGGCGGTGTAAAGGTCCAGATGCCATCATCGCCCACGCTGACCGTACCGAGTTCAGTGGTGCCATCAAACACCGTGACCGTGCTGCCTGCGGCTGCGCTGCCACCGATCGCCGGCGTGCTATCGTTGGTAAAACCGCCTGCAGCAATCGGTACCGGCGTGGTGCCGTTGTCGTTTACCAGAGTTATGCCGGTGGGAGCATCAGGCGGCGTGACATCGATATTGATCGGCAGCGCTGCCGACGGCTCGCTGCTGTTACCGGCCGCATCCGTTACCGTAACCACCAGGTTGTGCTCGCCCGGAGAGAGTACCGGTGAGGTAAAGCTCCAGCGGCCATCGTTACCGACCACCGCGCTACCCAGCGTGTTGTTGCCGTCGCTAATGGTGACCGTACTGCCAGGTTCGGCGCGTCCGCTAACTACCGGCGTGGTGTCATTGGTCACGCCGTTATTGATCGCGACTGGCGTGCCGCTCCGATCGTTGCTGAACACCACATCGCTGGCAACGGTCGGCGGCGTGGTATCAATGGTCACCACCAGCGGCGAGGATGCCGGGCCGGTATTACCGGCAGGATCGGTTACGGTGGTGGTCAGGCTGTGATCGCCTTCGTCCAGCGCATTGTCCGGCGTAAAGCTCCAGTTGCCGTCGCTATCGGCAATCGCCGTTCCCAGCTCATTAGTGCCATCTGAAACGGTGATGGTGCTGCCTGACTCAGCGGTGCCGCTCAGCACCGGCTGCGTGACGTTGGTTACGCCACCGGAAGTAATCGCATCGCCATCGCCGTTGCTCAGCTGCAAGCCACCGGCTGCCGCCGGCGGCGCGGTATCAACAATCACCACCACTGGCGCAGATGGCGTGCTGATGTTGCCTGCCGCGTCACTTTGCGTCGTGGTCAGGCTGTGGTTACCCTCGCTCAGCGCTGGCAGAGTGAAGCGCCAGTTGCCGGTATCATCCACCGTGACGCTGCCCAGCGGCGTGCTGCCATCAGAAACAGTCACAACACTGCCCGCTTCCCCGCTGCCGCTTAATACCGGCGTGCGGGTATTGGTGGTTTCACCCGGCGGGATTTCTGCGCCCGCTCCGTTTTCCAGCACCAGGCCACCCGGTGCGCCCGGCGCAACGGTATCAATGGTGATGGTGAGGGTATTACTTTCCACCACGGTTCCGGCGCTATCGGTGTAGGTGGCGCGGAAGGCATAGGTGTTATCCAGCAGCGGATTCGGGGTAAAGCTCCAGAGGCCATCACTGCCCGCAATGACGCTGCCAATTTCAACGTTTCCATTAAACAGCGTGACCAGCACACCCGCTTCAGCACGGCCGCTGAGCACCGGCGTGGTGTCCTGCGTGCTGTCGTTATTCGCCAGTACCACCAGCGTACTGCCGTTGTTATCAGCCACCACCAGCAGTTCATTGGTCGGCGGGATGCCTGCATCCACCGTCAGGTTAAAGGCTGGCGAGGCCGGGCCAACGTTACCGGCAGCATCGGTGACAGTAGTGGTGAGCGAATGCGCACCGTTGGTCAGCGCAGCCGGGGTAAAGCTCCAGCTGCCGTCGTCACCTGCCGTTACTGTTCCCAGTAACGTACTGCCATCGTAGATGCTGATGACCGAACCGGCTTCTGCGGTGCCGCTTAGTGCCGGAGTACTGTCAGCCGTGGTGGCACCGCTGCTCAGCGGAACACCCGTGCCGCTGCTGTCATCGCTGACCAGCAGGTCGCTGATAACAGCAGGTGCAGTAGTATCAACGGTGAAGTTCAGCGCCGGCGTGGCCGGGCTGGCGTTGCCTGCGGCATCGGTGACCACCGTACTCAGGCTGTGACTGCCATCAGCCAGGGTGGGCAGCATAAAACTCCAGCCACCGCTGGCGCCCACGGCCACGCTACCCAGCACCGTGGTGCCATCCAGAATAGTCACAACGCTGCCCGCTTCCGCCTGACCGCTAAACATCGGCGTGCTGTCATTGGTGGCGATGCCGTCGGTAATGGGTACCACCGTACTGCCCGCGTCATTGCTCAGCGTCAGCTCGCTGGCTGCTGGCGGCGCCACGGTGTCGAGCGTGATGGAGAGCGCGGCGCTTTCAATGGTATTGCCGTTACCATCGTCAAAGGTAGCACGGAAGGTATGCACGCCATCCTGCAGACTCAGCACCCGGTAGCTCCACTGACCATTAGCATCTGCGGTTACTGAGCCCAGTACTGTCGCACCGTCATACAATGTCACGATGCTGTTTGCGCCAGCAAGACCGGTCAGCAGCGGCGTGCCATCGTTGGTTATATCGCCGTTGTTCAATCGCTCCAGCACGTTGCCGCTCTCGTCATACACTTCCAGTGACAGAGAAGCCTGCGGTGCGCCCGCGTTAATGGTCAGGGTAAAGTCTGGTGTCGCCGGACCCACATTACCTGCCACATCGGTGACTGTAACGGTAAGCGTGTGCAGACCATCACTTAGCGCTGGCGTAGTGAAGCTCCAGCTGCCGTTACTGTTTACGGCCACAATGCCCAGCAGTACATCTCCGTCATACACACTGACCTGACCGTCAGGCTCTGCTGTACCGCTAAGGGTCGGGGTGCGATCGTCAGTGGTATCACCGGAGATTAATGCGCCCTGCTGAGCGCCCACGTCGTCGCTGACCAGCAAATCAGCGATCGCTGCTGGCGGTACGGTATCGACGATGATGTTTATTGCAGGCGAGGCCGGCCCGGTATTGCCTGCGGCGTCAGTTACGGTAGTAGTGAGACTATGCGCGCCTTCTGTCAGCTCAGGCGTGGTGAAACGCCAGCTGCCATCGGCATTAACCGCTGCCGAACCCAATACCATATCGCCATCACTGATGGTCACTACGCTGCCAGGTTCTGCCGTTCCGCTGAGCAGCGGCGCGTTGTCATTGACGTTACCGTTTGCTGCGATCGGCACCTGCAGGCCATTGCTTTCACTACTGACGATAAGATCTGCCGCGGCGGCTGGGGGAGTAGTATCAATAGTAAAAGTAACCGGCGCCGAGGCCGGGCCGCTGTTGCCAGCAGCGTCGGTGGCCGTGGCTGTCAGGCTGTGGTTTCCTTCAGTCAGCTCTGGCGTGGTGAAGCTCCAGCTGCCGTCTGCATTCACCGTGGCGCTACCCAGCACCGTGTCATTATCGCGCACGATAATGATGCTGTCCGGTTCCGCGCGGCCGCTTAAAACCGGCGTCGTATCATTAGTCGCGGCCCCTGCAACAACCGGCACAGCGGTTTCGCCTTCATCATTGACCAGCTGCAGACTATCTGGTGCGGCAGGACCCGCAGTATCGATAGTGATAGCAATCGCTGGCGTTTGCGACACCTCGCCATTGTTGTTGATGATGCCGTAGAAACTGTGCGGACCATCATCCAAAGTACCCACCTGATAAACCCACTGTCCGTCTGCATCGGCGGTGACGCTGCCCAGCTCGGTCGTTCCGTCGAAGAGCGTAACGATGCTGCCCGGCGCCACAACGCCGCTCAGAACTGGCGTGTTATCGCGCGTGCTCGCGCCATCAGCCAGAGTAACCAGCGTATTGCCCGAGTCGTCGGTGACCTGCAGCTCGCTGGTGGCCGGTGGCAGAGCAGCATTAACCGTAAAGTTAACGGCTGAAGACGCTTCGCTACGGTTGCCCGCTGCATCTGTGACGAAGGCGGTCAGGCTGTGTGCCCCGTTGCTCAGCGCCGGAGTGGTAAAGTTCCAGCTGCCCTCTGCGTTTACTGCCGCGCTGCCCAGCAGAGTTCCGCCATCGTAGATCTGTACAACGCTACCGGGTTCCGCCTGGCCGCTCAGCTCTGGCGAGCGGTCATCGGTGATTGACCCGCCCGCTACCGGGCCGGTTTCATCACCGACACTGTCGGTCAGCACCAGCTGCGAGGCGGCCGCTGGCGCAATGGTGTCCACTGCAAACTCAATCGGCTCAGAGGCCGGACCGGTATTGCCCGCCGTATCGGTCACGGTAGTGGTCAGGCTGTGATCGCCTTCTTCCAGCGTCGGCACCGCAAAGCTCCAGCTGCCATCACTGCCTGCGGTGACGCTGCCGATAGCAGTTTCGCCATCATAGATAGTCACTGTACTGCCAGGTTCCGCGCTGCCGCTTAGCATCGGTGAAGTATTATTGGTCGCGCCACCGCTGGCGATCGGTTGCGGCGTGCTGCCGCTGTTGTTAATCAGCTGCACATCACCTGCAACAGCAGGCGGTGTGGTATCAATGCCAAATTCAATCGGCGATGAAGCCGGGCCGGCATTACCGGCGGCATCTGTCACCACGGTGGTCAGGCTGTGATCGCCCTCACCCAGCGCTGGCGTAGTGAAACTCCACTCACCGTTGCTGCCCACGGTCACCGTGCCGAGTACCGTATCACCATCGAGAATGGTCACTGTGCTGCCGGGTTCCGCTGTGCCATTCAGGGTTGGTGTAGTGGTATTGGTCACTCCACCGGAAGGAACGGGTTCAGCTGTCGTTCCGGTTCCATCTGAAAGGTTCAAATTGCCCGCGCTGGCAGGGGGTATAGTATCAATGATGAGCGTGATGGTTGGGGTTTGCGTCACGTTACCGCTGGCATCCGAGACGGTGGCTGAGAACGCGTAGCTGCCATCAACCAGTGAGCCCGGCGTAAAGCGCCACTGCCCATCCACATCCGCGACTACACTGCCTATTGGCGTTGTGCCGTTATACAGTGTGACAAGGCTGCCTGGCGTAGTTACGCCGGTGAGCGCGGGTGTCGAATCAGACGTGCTGGCACCGTTTGCCAGCAATACCGGGGTTGCGCCGCTATCATCGTAGATTTCCAGCGCGGTAGTGGCAGGCGGCAAAACAGCCTGCACAATAATGTCGAAAGAAGCAGACAGTGCGCTAACGTTGCCAGCCGCATCGGTCAGCGTGACGGTAAAGCTGTGGCTGCCAATAGCCAGCTCTGGTGTCGTAAAACTCCAGCTGCCATTTGCACCGACGACGGTGGTACCCAGCAGCGTCTGCCCGTCATAGACAGTCACGATGGCGTCCGCCTCGCCGCGACCGTTTAATACCGGCGTCCTGTCATCAGTAGCGGAACCGTCGGGAATAGGTGTCGGGGTACCGCTATTATCTGTAAGCGTCAGCTCCGTGGCGGCGGCTGGTGGTTGCGTATCCACGGTAAACGTAATGCTACTGCTAACCGGGCTGCTATTACCCGCAGCATCCGTGGCCGTGACGCTCAGGCTATGCTGACCTTCGCCCAGCGGTGAGGTGGTGAAACTCCAGCTGCCATTTGCGTCTGCCGTTGTGCTGCCAATCAGCGTCGTGCCATCGTAAATGCGGATAATTGCACCCGCTTCGGCGGTGCCGCTCAAGGTTGGCGTATTATCTGCGGTTGCCGTACCGTTAGTAATAACTCCCTGCTGATTGCCGGCATTGCTGATAAGCTGCAGACCGGTAGCCGCAGCCGGTGGCGTGGTATCACCGCCGCCGTTATTACCGCCTCCTCCGCCAGGATTGTTGCCCCCGTTACCAGGGGTAGTGCCGCCGCCGTTATTGCCACCTCCCCCGCCAGGATTGTTGCCTCCGTTACCAGGATTAGTGCCGCCGCCGGAATTATCCGTATCGCCACCGCCACCGCCGCCACCGCCGCCGGTCGCAAACAGCGCCCCGATACCGGCCAGAGCCGCGCCGCCAATACCGAATGCGGCAATCGTGCCGTTATCCGTTACGTTTTCTGCCAGCAGACCTTCAGTGCTGTCGATCGACACATACTGAAAGCCCTCTGTGCCGGGATCTTCAACCCACCAGAGCGCACCGCGATCGTCCTGCAGGACCAGATCGCTGTCGCCATTGGCGCTGTAAAAATCATGAATAACAAGTGTTTCACCTGATTTAGTGGTTACGACTAAATCATTACCATTGCGTGTGAAAGCCTTAATGTCAGCCTGATTCAGGTTAAGTTTAACCACACTGGGTGCGTTCAGCGTAACCTGAGTACCGCTCACTTCGTTAGCAATCGTCCCACCTTTGGGCGTGATAGAAATATTGTTCATGTTATCGGGATCCCGCGCAGATATAAGTTTATGAGCGTTACTGGCACGCCCGGTATCATCAGATACCGCTTGCTATCGCAAGTAATTCAGTGAATTACTTACATCCTTCATCGGCCGTTCTTATTCCGGTAAAAGAGTAAGAACAGCGCTGAACAGGTTTAATTGCGGATTCAGAAAGGACATCAGGCGTTATGCGGAATACAGAAGCGTGATTCAGAAGTGAATATAAGCGCAGCAGGCACGCTTACCTTTTCAGCTGAAATGACTTTCTGCGCAGACCATAATCGCAAAGCTGTGTGCTGAATTACGCAAATAAATCATCAAGATAAACACTCTGCCAGTGGTAACCCTGCATGCCATAAACGGGCTTATGCGCAAGCAGATCCACATAGTGCTGATTTTCAACCCCCTCAACAATGACGCCGCGGCATAATTGATTAAGGTGATTAAGCAGAATGTCAAAGGTGCGGTCTTCGCTGAATTGCCAGAAAAACGCTTTATCAATCTTGACGATCTCAAATATTCCGCTGTCAAGCATGGTCAGGCTTGAATAACCCGGACCAAAATTGTCGAGCCAGAGAGGAGCCGGCGTAATTTTCGCTACGCCTTTAAGGGTCAGCAGATCCTCACTATTAAAACGCGAGGTGAAAAATGCAGAGATTTCCAGCCGCAATAATGCAACAGACGCCAGTTTTTCCTGAATGACTTCGTCTGCAAATATGCCGGCAACAATATCTCTGTCTACGTTTACGCTGATAACCTGGTTAAGCCCCTGCTGACTAAGCTGAATAATATTTTCGACCTGGTGAAGGAATAGCTGCCATTTCTCATCGGCAGAAAGCAGAGAGAAAAAATGCTCTTCTCTGTCGGGATTGCGTTGTGTAGTTGTCGCTTTTTTTTCTTTAAAACGTGTCAGCAGCTCCCATGAAGTCACCTCTCCGGTCAGACTATGAACGGGTTCCAGCAAGAAAACCGGATTAAAACGCTCGGTCATGGCACCCTTCCTGAAGACGCTGCTGATAAGACTCTAAAGATCAGACTTATTCATGTTATCTTAAATCGAAACATCGACAAAAATTACTATAACAACTGGAGATTAGCCTGCAATTTACATTTTGAAAAATAGTTTTCAGCTAAAAATGGCCCTGAAATGATAGCTAAAACCAATCATTTTTTGACAACCATTCCGGTAATATTCTATAACTGGCACCTGTAAATAAGCCTGTTTTCTTGCACCGCGCGAGCATCCGCGCCTCACTTAGCGTTATATTACTGATTTTAAGTTAAATTAATGTTAAGGCGCAGCGTTATTAGCGTTTCACTTTAGCGATAACCGGCTATTTTTCAGGAAACCTGGAGCCAGTAAATGCGCCAGATGCATCACAGCTAAAAACATCTCTTATTTATTAAAAACATAAATAAATTATGATTTAAGGATAAGCGAAACATAAAAAAATTTATCAATACATAAGAAAATGCAGAGCCAGAGCGAGCAGTACCGGTAGAGGATATTGATTTTTAAGCCAAACTGATCGGACAGCAGCGGCAGAAGAAAACGAGGAAGTGGCGCTCGTATGAAATAGTGAATTACGTCACAAACCAGAAAAAATTTTACAGCAAAAAAAAAGGGCCCCGCAGCCCGATACGTTATTACTGATTATTCATCTTCAAGATAGGTATAACCATAAAGGCCGCTTTCAAACTCGGCAAGGAACTGCGATCGCAGCTCTTCATCTATATCCTGCTGTTGTTTCACCTGATCGCGGAATAGCGTCATCAGATCGTCCGGATTCAGCTGTACATATTCCAGCATGTCAGCGACGGTATCCCCTTCATCTGATAACTGCACTTCCACGCTGCCATCCTGGAAAGCAAACACATCTACTGCTTCGGTGTCACCAAATAGATTATGCATATTGCCGAGGATCTCCTGATAAGCACCCACCATAAAGAAGCCCAGCATTGGCGGATTATCCACATCATATTCAGGCATCGGCATAGTGGTTGCGATCCCGTCACCGTCAACGTAATGGTCGATTGTCCCGTCGGAGTCACAGGTAATATCCAGCAGCACAGCGCGACGCTGCGGCATCTTGTTCAGACCTTCCAGCGGCATAACCGGGAAGAGCTGATCGATACCCCAGGCATCCGGCATCGACTGAAACAGAGAGAAGTTAACGTAGATTTTATCTGCCATACGCTCCTGCAGCTCATCGATAATCGGGCGGTGTGCACGATTGCTCGGATCCAGATGCTGCTGGATATAGTGACAAATGCTCAGATAGAGCTGTTCCGCCCACGCGCGTTGTCCCAGATCGTAGGTGCCGGATGAGTAGCCGGTGTGGATATCAAACAGATCCATCTGGCTGTCATGCAGCCATTCACGCAGCGAACGGCGCACATTGGGCTCATGCATCTCCTGCCAGGTATCCCACAGGCTCTGAATCGGGCGCGGTGCATCCGTATCAGGTGCGACCGGCGTGCTGAATTCATTACGCTCTACGCCAATGATATTAGAGACCAGCACGGTATGGTGTGCCGTTACGGCGCGGCCTGACTCAGTGATCACCGTCGGATGTTCAAGACCATGCTCTTCGCAGGCGTCGCCAATCGCCCAGATAACGTTATTGGCATACTCATTCAGGCCATAGTTTACCGAGCAGTCAGACTGGGAGCGGGTGCCTTCATAGTCCACCCCCAGGCCGCCGCCGACGTCAAAGCATTTAATATTTACGCCAAGCTTTGCCAGCTCAACATAGAAGCGGGCAGATTCGCGTACGCCAGTCGCGATATCGCGGATATTCGCCATCTGCGAGCCGAGATGGAAGTGCAGCAGCTGCAGGCTGTCAAGCCGGCCAGCTTTGCGCATGATATCCACCAGCTGCAGCACCTGAGATGCCGCCAGGCCAAACTTCGATTTCTCACCACCGCTCGACTGCCACTTACCCGAGCCCTGCGAGGCCAGGCGCGCGCGGATGCCGAGACGCGGTACCACATTCAGACGCTCCGCCTCTTCCAGTACCAGACGGACCTCGGTCATTTTTTCCAGCACCAGGTAGACTTTGTGGCCGAGCTTTTCACCGATCAGCGCCAGCCGGATATATTCACGATCTTTATAGCCATTACAGACGATAACGGTGCGCGTTTTGCCCGCGTGCGCCAGTACCGCCATCAGCTCTGCTTTTGAGCCCGCTTCAAGGCCCAGCGGTTCACCCGAGTTAACCAGCGATTCAATGACGCGCTTGTGCTGATTAACCTTGATCGGATAAACCAGGAAGTAGTCGCCTTTATAACCATAGGATTCGCGTGCGCGCTTGAACGCCGCGTTGATGGAGCGCAGGCGATGCTGCAGGATCTGCGGAAAACAGAACAGCGCCGGCAGACGCTGACCGTCAGCCTCGCGCTCTTTGACCAGCTTCGCCAGGTCAACCCGCACCTCAGGCCGATCGGGATCCGGACATACGCTGATATGGCCCAGCTCGTTTACGTCGTAATAGTTATTGCCCCACCAGGCGATGTTATAGGTGCGCAGCATACGGCTCGCTTCCTGATCGCTTATCGCCACCTCCTGCATTGAGCGGAGGACACCCTGTTCGCCAGCTGACGAACCCTTGATATTCTTCATGTCGTCAGACATCGCGAACCTCAGTTTTCTGTTGAAATAGTAGAGAGTTATCAGGTACTGCTGGTGCGTTTGCGGCTAAAAACTTATTCATGCTGCGTGTCCCGCCTCATCAGGTTACCCCGGGTGTTACTGCCAGTAAGTGTAAAACATCGTGCTGCAGTCAGTGGAAATCCAATCGGATTTGGCACGGCTGCGGGTGTAAATCACGCGCGTGTGCTGGTGTCTGATTTCAGCCGCAGTTTAATGGCTATGCATGTCGTCATGATTGCGCGGCGGCAAACATCGACAGAAAGAACAGGAAGAGTGAACAGCAGAAAGAGAGGCCAGCGCGCAAAATATGCGCTGTGAACCAGAGAGCAGATGGGAACGGTTCATTACTTTACTCACCTCCAGCGCCTGCGGGCAGCATGCGGAAACGGAGCGGAAAAAAATCAGACACGGTATCTGATCGTGCAACGCCTGACGGCGTCCTGGCATCAATAGCGGCGTTTTATACCGCCAGCCGGGTAAAATTGCAAAATCTTTGTCCCCGCCCTGCGCGCGCTGTCAGCAAAAGCTTCCAGTAAGCCGCTTTTTGAAACAAACCGAATCAGAAAAAGCTCTGGTAAAATGCACATCGGGTAACCTAAAATAGCCGTCCAGATGGTTTTCCATCTAAACTGAATAAGTTCCAGGCGGTGTGAGCCTGGCGTGCTGACACTCCCTGCTGCTCGTGGCTTTGCCTGAAGGGGCGCTAAGCAGGTTTTTCACTGGCGCTATGCAGTCGAATTCAACCCATTTCTAAGGTAAAGAACAGAATGGCTAAACACCTTTTTACATCTGAGTCCGTATCAGAAGGACATCCTGATAAGATCGCTGACCAAATTTCCGATGCCGTGCTGGATGCCATCCTCGAACAGGATCCGAAAGCGCGCGTGGCCTGCGAAACTTACGTCAAAACCGGTATGGTACTGGTAGGCGGTGAAATCACCACCAGCGCCTGGGTCGATATTGAAGAGATCACCCGCAATACCGTACGTGAGATCGGCTATGTTCATTCTGATATGGGCTTTGATGCCAACTCCTGCGCCGTACTGAGCGCCATTGGCAAGCAGTCACCTGATATTAATCAGGGCGTAGATCGTACCGATCCGCTGGAGCAGGGTGCGGGCGATCAGGGTCTGATGTTTGGTTACGCAACTAACGAAACAGATGTGCTTATGCCTGCGCCGGTTACCTATGCGCACCGTCTGGTGCAGCGTCAGGCTGAAGTGCGTAAAAATGGCACGCTGTCCTGGCTGCGCCCGGACGCCAAAAGCCAGATCACCTTCCAGTATGATGGTGGCAAGATTGTTGGCATCGACGCTGTCGTGCTCTCAACCCAGCATTCAGAAGAGGTTTCTCAGGCCGATCTGCGTGAAGCGGTGATGGAAGAGATCATCAAGCCGGTGCTGCCTGCTGAGTGGATCAACGCCAGCACTAAATACCATATCAATCCGACTGGTCGCTTTGTTATTGGCGGCCCGATGGGTGACTGTGGCCTGACCGGCCGTAAAATCATCGTTGATACCTACGGCGGCATGGCTCGTCACGGTGGCGGTGCTTTCTCCGGTAAAGATCCATCAAAAGTTGACCGCTCTGCAGCCTACGCCGCGCGCTATGTGGCAAAAAACATTGTTGCTGCCGGCCTGGCCGATCGCTGCGAGATTCAGGTTTCCTACGCTATCGGCGTGGCAGAGCCAACGTCGATCATGGTAGAAACCTTTGGCACTGAGAAAGTACCGACCGAACAGCTGACGCTGCTGGTTCGTGAATTCTTTGACCTGCGCCCTTACGGTCTGATTCAGATGATGGATCTGCTGAAACCTATCTATAAAGAGACCGCCGCCTACGGTCACTTTGGCCGCGAACACTTCCCGTGGGAGCAGACGGATAAAGCCGCCCTGCTGCGCGAAGCCGCTGGCCTGTAAGCGCAGAGTATTCTGTTTAATAGCCCGCTCTGTGCGGGCTTTTTTATGCCTGAACGTACCCCACCGCTCTGATTTCGTAACTCATCCGGACCAGGGGTGGGTCATGTGTAACCACAGGGGCGGCATTTATGCCCCCCTGGCTGCGTACATCATCTGAACCAGGGGGCGCATTAATGCGCCCCCTGGGTGCCGTGCCGTTAATCGCCCTGCGTGCTTCCTGCCGGGTGAAATCCTGCGGCATAGCTGGCTTCAGGCTTTCCCGGGCATAAAATTTTTCACTGGCTACACTCTTATCACCGCTGTGATAACAAAGTGTTAACGATTACATTCTAAAACTCTTTTTTAATCTGTAATTTAGAGATTTTTCAGCGTAGTCATCACTCTGAAAATGCGTTATTTTCAGCGTCGTCTGATAGGCAATATTTAAAGCGATGTCAGAAACTTGAAGGGTGCTATACCTTACTGGCGAAGAGACTGTTCCGGGCAAAAAATGCTGGATTACAGGGTTTCGGCGTGTGTAATCGGTTACATTCGTGTGATCGCGCTCACTTTTTATCGTGTACAGGTCTCTTAGCATTAATAAAAAACAAGACAAATAACTTCGGAGGCTTTATGCCTGGTAATACTCACAAAAGCAGAACCTCAAACAAGGCGATGACCCTGTTTGTCTGCTTTCTGGCGGCGTTAGCCGGCCTGCTGTTCGGGCTGGATATCGGTGTCATCGCAGGTGCCCTGCCCTTTATCGCTAAAGATTTCAACGTTACTGCTCACCAGCAGGAGTGGATTGTCAGCTCGATGATGTTTGGCGCGGCGGTCGGTGCAATCGGCAGCGGCTGGATGTCATCACACCTGGGTCGTAAAAAGAGCCTGATGGCCGGCTCTGTGCTGTTTGTTATCGGTTCGCTGTGGTCAGCTATGGCGCCAAACCCGGAGATGCTGATTGCTGCCCGCGTAGTACTGGGCCTGGCAGTTGGCGTGGCTTCTTATACTGCCCCGCTCTATCTCTCTGAAATTGCACCAGAGAAAATCCGCGGCAGTATGATTTCGCTCTATCAGCTGATGATCACCATCGGTATTCTGGGTGCCTATCTCTCTGATACCGCGTTCAGCGCATCCGGAGAGTGGCGCTGGATGCTGGGCGTGATCACTATCCCTGCGATTCTGCTGCTGGTTGGCGTCTTCTTCCTGCCAAACAGCCCGCGCTGGCTGGCTGCGAAAGGTAACTTCCGCGATGCGCAGCGCGTGCTGGATCGCCTGCGCGACACCAGCGAACAGGCAAAACGTGAGCTGGATGAGATCCGTGAGAGCCTGAAAGTAAAACAGTCTGGCTGGCAGCTGTTCCAGGGCAACAGCAACTTCCGTCGTGCGGTGTTCCTCGGCGTGCTGCTGCAGGTGATGCAGCAGTTCACCGGCATGAACGTCATTATGTATTACGCGCCGAAAATTTTTGAAATTGCCGGCTTCGCCAACACCACGCAGCAGATGTGGGGTACGGTGATTGTTGGTCTGGTCAACGTTCTGGCGACCTTTATCGCTATCGGTCTGGTCGATCGCTGGGGCCGTAAACCGACGCTGGTGCTGGGCTTTATGGTTATGGCGGCCGGTATGGGCGTTCTCGGCACTATGCTGCACCTGGGCATCCACTCTCAGGGCGCACAGTACTTCGCCGTGGCGATGCTGCTGATGTTTATCATCGGCTTTGCCATGTCAGCCGGCCCGCTGATTTGGGTGCTTTGCTCTGAAATTCAGCCGCTGAAAGGGCGCGATTTCGGGATTACCGTCTCGACCACCACGAACTGGATCGCCAACATGATCGTGGGCGCTACCTTCCTGACCATGCTGAACACGCTGGGCAACGCGCCGACCTTCTGGGTCTATGCCGGCCTGAACCTGTTCTTCATTGTGCTGACGCTGGTGCTGATCCCGGAGACCAAAAACGTCTCGCTGGAGCACATTGAGCGTAACCTGATGGCAGGTAAAAAACTGCGCGACATCGGTCAGCAGTAATGTTTTACTGAGTGACAAGGGCTGCCTGCGGGCGGCCCTTTTTTATGGGCGCGACTGCCCGCTGCCGCGCCAGCGCAGCGTATGGTATGCTGCGCGCCATGAAAACTTCCCGCGTACCTGTCGCCTGTCAGCAGGCGGTCATGCGATCGCTGCGGCACTTTTTGCAGCTCGCCGCACAGCGCCTTGAATGCACCTTTGATGAACCCGCACTGCTCTACCAGCAGCGCGGCACTGCCGCAGGTACCGCCTGGCTGGAGAAGTGGGAGATCCGGCTGAATCCGGTGCTGCTGCAGGAGAATCTGCAGGCGTTCACCGACGAAGTGGTGCCGCATGAGCTGGCGCACCTGCTGGTGTGGAAGCGCTTCGGGCGCGTCGCGCCGCACGGCAAAGAGTGGAAGTGGATGATGGAGACGGTGCTGGGCGTGCCGGCACGCCGTACGCATCAGTTTGCCCTGAACTCGGTGCGCACCAACACCTTCACCTATCGCTGCAGCTGTCAGCAGCATCAGCTGACCGTGCGCCGGCATAATCGCGTGCTGCGCGGAGAGAGTGAATATCGCTGCGTTCGCTGTGGTTCACTGCTGCAGCCCGGCGAATTCAGCAGCATATAGCGCGCTAATCCCATTTCCCCGCTCCGGTCATTCTGCTACCCTGCCGCCCTTTTTTGGGTATCGGGTAAATTTCTGGAATATGTCTCGCAAAACGCTGTTACTTCTTCCTCTGCTGCTGGCACCGCTTAGCGCGTACAGCCTCAGCTTCTCTTCGTTTCATCAGAATAATTTTCGCCAGGCAAAAGTGGTCGCATCGCAAATCAACGCGGATGCGCCCGATTTCTACTGCGGCTGCACAATCAGCTGGCAGGGAAAAAAAGGCGTGCCCGATCTTAAAAGCTGCGGCTATAGCGTACGAAAAAATGCCAACCGCGCCGGGCGTATTGAATGGGAACATGTGGTTCCGGCGTGGGAATTTGGCCATCAGCGCCAGTGCTGGCAGGAGGGAGGGCGAAAAAACTGCGCCAAAGATCCGGTCTATCGCCGTATAGAGAGCGATCTGCATAATCTTCAGCCCGCCATCGGCGAGGTTAACGGCGATCGCAATAATTTCCAGTACAGCCAGTGGAACGGCGGCGAGCAGCCTTACGGACAGTGCGCGATGAAAGTCGACTTCAAACAGAAGCTGGCTGAACCGCCGGCCCGCGCGCGCGGCGCCATTGCACGCACCTACTTTTACATGCGCGATCGCTATCAGCTGCGCCTCTCCCGCCAGCAGACTCAGCTGTTCAGCGCCTGGGATAAGCTCTATCCGGTCAGCGTCTGGGAGTGCGAGCGCGACAGCCGTATTGCTCAGGTGCAGGGAAATCACAACCCGTATGTACAGCGCGCTTGCCAGCGCTAAAAGCGCTACCCTAAACTAGCTTATTATTTTTGCGCCGCATCACGGGATGCGGCAATAACGCTGGCAGGAACCGCATGCGTATACCCCGCATTTATCACCCCGAACCGCTCTCTGTTGACAGTGAAATCTTTCTTGAAGATGACGCGGCTAACCACGTTGGCCGCGTGCTGCGCATGGGCGCCGGGCAGATGCTTGAACTGTTTGATGGCACTAATCTGACTTTTAACGCCGAAATCACCCAGGCGGATAAAAAGCGTGTAAAAGTAAGGGTTCTTAGCGGTCAGCCTGATGACCGGGAATCCCCCTTGCATTTACATCTGGGTCAGGTGATGTCGCGTGGTGAAAAAATGGAATTCACCATCCAGAAATCGATAGAGCTGGGCGTAAACGTGATTACGCCCTTGTTTTCTGAGCGCTGCGGCGTGAAGCTGGATGCAGAAAGGCTGGCAAAGAAGATCCAGCAGTGGCAGAAGATTGCTATCGCCGCCTGCGAGCAGTGTGGCCGCAACCGCGTACCGCTGATTCGTGACGCGATGACGCTGGAAGCCTGGTGTGCCGAAGCTGATGAGGGCATCAGGCTGAATCTTCATCCACGCGCCAGCCACAGCATCAACACCCTGCCGCAACCGGTTGAGCGGGTGCGGCTGCTGATTGGCCCTGAAGGGGGATTATCTGCTGAGGAGATCGCCATGACGGCGCAGCAGGGCTTTACGGATATATTACTGGGGCCGCGCGTGCTGCGCACGGAAACCACTGCCCTCACCGCCATAACGGCACTTCAGGTGAGGTTTGGCGATCTCGGTTAAGGGATAATTCGGGCCGTAAAAGAGACGCAGACTACTACACAGCACGACGCTTTCGCATGGAAGGACGTCGCTGATATCCCCTCTGAGGAGAGAATAATGATTAAGCTTGGCATTGTGATGGACCCGATTTCGTCTATCAATATTAAAAAAGACACCAGCTTCGCCATGTTGCTGGAAGCACAGCGTCGTGGCTACGAAATTCATTACATGGAGATGGGCGACCTCTCTCTGCGCGGCGGCGTGACCTACGCCCGTACGCGTCTGCTGAGCGTGGAGCAGAATGCTTCGCAGTGGTATGAGTTTGGCAGCGAGCAGACTATCCCGCTGGCCGATCTCAACGTTGTGCTGATGCGTAAAGATCCACCTTTTGACACCGAGTTTATCTACGCGACCTATCTGCTGGAGCGGGCTGAAGAGCAGGGTACGCTGATTGTAAACAAACCGCAGAGCCTGCGCGATTGTAACGAAAAGCTCTATACTGCATGGTTTGCGGATCTGACGCCGGATACGCTGGTCACCCGTAATAAAGAGCAGCTGCGCGCTTTCTGGCAGGAGCATGGTGATGTCATTCTGAAGCCGCTTGACGGTATGGGTGGCGCATCCATTTTCCGCGTTAAGCAGGATGACGCAAACTTTGGCGTGATCACAGAAACCCTGACCAATCACGGCCAGTTCTTCTGCATGGCGCAAAATTATCTGCCGGCGATTAAAGAGGGCGATAAGCGCGTCCTGGTCGTCGATGGCGAGCCGGTACCTTACTGCCTGGCGCGTATTCCACAGGGCGGCGAAACGCGCGGCAACCTTGCAGCCGGTGGTCGCGGCGAAGCGCGCCCGCTTTCTGACAGCGACTGGGAAATTGCACGACGTGTCGGTCCCACGCTGAAAGCGAAGGGGCTGATTTTTGTTGGCCTGGATATCATCGGTGATAAACTTACTGAAGTGAATGTCACCAGCCCAACCTGCGTACGGGAAATTGAAGCGGCGTTCCCGATTTCAGTTACCGGAATGCTGATGGACGCGATCGAAAAACGTCTGGGCTGAGGACGCAGCCGGAGTGCAAACTCCCTAACCCCTTTGATACCGGCGCTGCCGCACTGGCGCCGGTTCTCTTCGGTAAATGAGTGACAATGAATTTACAGCATCATTTTTTGATAGCGATGCCCTCTCTGCAGGATCCTCTGTTCAAACGCTCTGTTGTCTATATCTGCGAGCATAATGAAGAGGGTGCGATGGGTTTGATTATTAATAAACCGATGGAGAACCTGACGGTAGAGGGTATTCTGAAGAAGCTAAAAATCACTCCGTCAGAGCGCGATCCGGCGATTAAGCTCGATAAACCGGTGTTTGCCGGCGGCCCGCTGGCGGAAGATCGCGGTTTTATTCTGCACTCTGCGCAGCATACTTATGCCTCCAGTATTCGCATCTCAGACAACACCGTGATTACTACCTCGCGCGATGTGCTGGAAGCGATCGGCACTGCTCAGCAGCCGGAGAATGTGCTGGTCGCACTCGGCTACTGCGCCTGGGAAAAAGATCAGCTGGAGAACGAGCTGCTGGAGAACGCCTGGCTTACGACCCCGGCCGACACGCAAATTTTGTTCCAGACGCCGATTGCCGGACGCTGGCGCGAAGCCGCCCGCAGCATGGGTGTCGATATTCATAACATGACCAGCGATGCGGGACACGCCTGATGCAGAATGCAACGCTGCTCGGCTTTGATTTTGGCACCAAAAGCATCGGTGTTGCCGTGGGTCAGCAGCTCACCGGCACCGCACGTCCGCTGACAGCGCTGAAAGCTCAGGAAGGCACGCCAGACTGGAACCTGATTGAGAAACTGCTGAAGGAGTGGCAGCCTGACTACGTGGTGGTCGGCCTGCCGCTGAATATGGACGGCACCGAACAGCCGCTGACTGCCCGCGCACGCAAATTTGCCAATCGCCTGCACGGCCGCTTTGGCGTACGCGTTGAGCTGCAGGATGAGCGCCTGAGTACCGTTGAGGCGCGCGCCGATCTCTTTAAGCGCGGCGGCTTTCGTGCACTGCAGAAAGGACAGGTAGACTCACAGTCGGCCGTGATTATTTTGCAGGACTGGTTCGAAACCCACTGACGCTGCAAGCGGCGTAAACGCGATAAAGCGCACTCCGGTCAGCAGGTGTAGCCGATGCCGGGAGCTGACCGGGCGCACAGCTGCAGCATCAGTGCTGCTTCAGCTCCGCTATCCGCTTGCCTGGTCAATAATGCCCTCCGCGCGGCGTGCCTGTTCACTTTGCGCAAAGGTCTGCATGCCATGCTGCGCACCGGTCTGCAGCACGCCCGGCAGCTGATGTCCTTTGCCTTCACGGATCAGGCTGGCTACCGCAGGCGTGGCGATCAGCACCTCATACAGCGCAACACGTCCGCCCGCTTTCGCCGCCACCAGCCGCTGCGCCACTACCGCTTTCAGGCTGCCCGCCAGCTGCGTGCGCACCAGGTTTTTCTCTTCGGCCGGAAAGACATCAACCAGACGATCAACCGCCTGCGCCGCGCTGCGGGTATGCAGCGTAGCGAGCACCAGATGTCCGGTCTCAGCGGCGGTCAGGGCTAAACGGATCGTCTCACTGTCGCGCAGTTCACCCAGCAGAATAACGTCGGGATCTTCACGCAGCGCCGCTTTCAGCCCGTGCTGAAAAGAGAGGCAGTGCGTCCCCACTTCACGCTGCTGAATCAGCGAGCGCTGACTCCGGTGCACAAACTCGATCGGATCCTCCAGAGTGATGATATGCCGCGCCTGCTGCTGGTTCAGCGCCTGTACCAGTGCAGCCAGCGTCGTCGACTTGCCGCTGCCGGTTGCGCCGCTAATCAGAACCAGTCCCTCCTGCAGCTGCAGGAGCTGCTGCACGGCAGGCGGCAGGCGCAGCTGCGCCAGCGGCGGGATTGTCTGCGCAATCACCCGCAGCGCCAGTGATAATCCGTGCCGCTGGGTGAAAAGATTGGCACGCAGCCGTACGCCGCTGCTGAGCGTCAGGGCAAAGTCCGCCTGTCCGGTGACGTCAAGCTCCGACTGCTGCGCAGCGCTGAGAAACCGCGTAGCAAACGTCTCCAGCCACGCAGATGACAGCGGCGGCTGCTGCGGCACCGGCTCCAGCACGCCCTGCCGCCGCCAGTGCGGTAAATGTCCGCTGCACAGGTGCAGATCGGCGGCGTTATGCTTTACACTAAGGGCCACAATTTCATCTAAATCCATTTATTTCTCCTGACTATGACTTCCATTGAGCACAACTTACATCAGGTACGCGAGCGTATCGCTGCCGCTGCCGTGCGTTGCGGCCGGGCGCCAGAAGAGATTACGTTGCTTGCAGTAAGCAAAACCAAACCTGCGAGCGCTGTCGCAGAAGCGGTTGCCGCCGGGCAGCGCGCGTTTGGCGAAAACTATGTGCAGGAAGGGGTGGAAAAGATCGCGGCGCTGATGACGGAAGGCGATCTGCAGTGGCACTTTATCGGTCCGCTGCAATCGAATAAAAGCCGTCTGGTCGCAGAACATTTTGCCTGGTGTCATACCGTTGATCGCCTGCGTATTGCGCAGCGGCTTAACGACCAGCGTCCGGCGCACCTGCCGCCGCTGAACGTGTTAATTCAGGTAAATATCAGTGACGAAAACAGTAAATCTGGCATCATGCTGGAGGCTGTTCCGGCGCTGGCCGCTGCTATCGCCGCCCTGCCCCGCCTGAGCCTGCGCGGCCTGATGGCGATTCCGGCTCCCGAGCAGGATTATGCACGCCAGCTGGCCGTCTGCCAGCAGATGGCCAGTGCGTTTCATGCGCTGCAGCGCGACTATCCCGCCATTGATACGCTTTCACTGGGCATGAGCGACGATATGGAAGCGGCAATCGCGGCCGGCAGCACTATGGTAAGAATTGGCACCGCCCTGTTTGGCGCGCGGGATTATGCGCGACCTTCACAACAATAACTGAGGAACTCCATGTTAACACTGACGTTTTTAGTCAAAACGCTGATCGATCTCTACGTCATGGTACTGCTGCTGCGTATCTGGATGCAGTGGTCACGCTGCGACTTCTACAATCCGCTGGCGCAGTTTGTGGTGAAGATTACGCAGCCGGTGATCAAACCGCTGCGTCGCGTGCTGCCCGCTATCGGCCCCATCGATACCGCCTCGCTGCTGCTGGCGTTTGTGCTGACCACGCTGAAGTATCCGATTCTGCTGCTGATTCAGGTCGGCGCTTTCTCGGTTGATCCCACCAATCTGCTGGTTGGACTGCTGTCGCTGCTGAAGTCAGCCGGTAATCTGGTGTTCTGGGTCATTATTATCCGCTCGCTGATGAGCTGGATCAGCCAGGGACGCGGGCCGCTGGATCACGTGCTGATACAGCTTACCGAACCGCTGATGGCACCTATTCGCCGTATGCTGCCCGCTATGGGCGGTATCGACTTCTCCGCCATGATTGTCATTCTGGTGCTCTATGCGCTGAATTTCCTTGGCATGGACCTGTTCCCGGGTCTCTGGTATCTGCTGTAATTTGTTAATCTGGAACTGTTATGCAAAAAGTTGTTCTCGCAACCGGTAATCCGGGCAAAGTTCGCGAACTGGCCGATCTGCTCGCTGATTTCGGGCTGGATATCGTGGCGCAAACGGAGCTTGGCGTGGAGTCAGCGAAGAGACCGGTCTGACCTTCATTGAAAATGCGCTGCTTAAAGCGCGCCACGCGGCGCAGATAACCGGCCTGCCGGCTATCGCGGATGATTCCGGTCTGGCGGTAGATGCGCTGGGCGGCGCGCCCGGCATCTACTCCGCACGCTATGCTGGCGCAGAAGCCAGCGACCAGCAAAATCTGGAGAAGCTGCTGCTGGCGCTGGAAAATGTGCCGGATGGCGCGCGTCAGGCGCAGTTTCACTGTGTGCTGGTCTATGTGCGGCACGCCGCTGACCCGGTACCGCTGGTGTTTCACGGCAGCTGGGCGGGCGAAATTACCCGTACGGCGGCCGGTGAAGGCGGCTTTGGCTACGATCCCATCTTCTTTGTACCGGAAGCGGGTAAAACCGCCGCTGAACTGAGCAAAGAGGATAAGCGTGCTCTCTCCCACCGGGGTAAAGCGTTAACGCTGCTGCTGGACGCGATGCGCAATGGCTGAGTTACCACCGCTGAGCCTCTACATCCATATTCCGTGGTGCGTACAAAAGTGCCCCTACTGCGACTTCAACTCACACGCGTTGAAAGGGGAAGTCCCGCATCTGGAGTATGTGCAGCACCTGCTGCAGGATCTTGAGCAGGACCTGCCTCTGACCGCCGGACGCGAGGTACGCACAATCTTTATTGGCGGCGGCACGCCAAGCCTGCTGAGCAGCCACGCGATGCAGACGCTGATGGATGGCGTACGGGCGCGCCTGCCGCTGGCGGCTGATGCGGAGATCACCATGGAAGCGAATCCCGGCACGGTGGAAGCCGATCGCTTCAGCGGCTATCAGGCCGCGGGGATCAATCGCATTTCCATCGGCGTGCAGAGTTTTAGTCCGCAGAAGCTGGAGCGGCTGGGGCGTATTCATGGACCGCAGGAGGCGAAACGCGCCGCTGAACTGGCCGCCGCGCTCGGGCTGCGCAGTTTTAATCTGGATCTGATGCATGGCCTGCCTGACCAGTCGCTGGAAGAGGCGCTGGACGATCTCCGTCAGGCAATTGCGCTTAACCCGCCGCATCTCTCCTGGTATCAGCTGACCATTGAGCCGAACACGCTGTTTGGCTCACGACCGCCGCAGCTGCCGGATGATGATGCGCTGTGGGATATCTACGAGCAGGGACATCAGCTGCTGACGGCTGCCGGCTATCAGCAGTATGAAACCTCAGCCTACGCGAAACCGGGCTATCGCTGTGAGCACAACCTCAACTACTGGCGCTTCGGAGATTACCTCGGTATCGGCTGCGGTGCACACGGCAAGCTGACGCAGCCTGATGGTCGCATTGTGCGGACGGTAAAAACCCGACACCCGCGCGGCTTTATGAAGGGCAACTACCTTGATAAACAGCATGAGGTGGCAAACGAAGATAAGCCGTTTGAGTTCTTTATGAACCGGTTCCGGCTGCTGGAAGCGGCACCGCGCGCGGAGTTTCAGCGCTATACCGGGCTGGATGAGCAGGCGATCCGCGTGCAAATGGATCAGGCTATCGCCGCAGGCTATGTCACTGAGAGCGCCAGCGAGTGGCAGATCACCGAGAAAGGCAAACTGTTCCTGAATTCGTTGCTGGAACTGTTTATGTAATCAGAGCGGCCCGGTGGCCGCTCTTTTTTTGCTAGTTAATACTCTTCACCAGCGTTTTACGCTGGTTTTCCAGCGCGATGACCCGGTTGCAGACCTCATGGCCAAAGTTCTGGAAATCGCGCTCCTGGTTGTTCCATTCAGTCTGAATCGACTGCTGCAGACCACCCAGATTGCCCATCAGCGCCTGCAGCGGATTACTGCCGCTGGTCGCCTGCTGCGTGCCCATCTCATTCAGGCTATCCTGCAGTACGCCGCCCAGCGTGCTCTGTACCAGCTTCTGTCCGTCAGCGCGCACCTGGTTTATTGCCTGGTGGTGGAACGTCAGGCCATCCTGGCGCTGCTCAATGATGCGATTCATCTGCTGCTTCAGCTGGCCATCCAGCGTGGTCAGGCGGTTGCGCACATTGCTGTCGCTGCCCAGTTTCTCAACGATCACTTTATCCAGTGCGGCGCGCCCGCGTTCAAGGCGCGTTTTTGCGCCGTTGCTGACCCACGGCAAATCGCGACGCAGCGCGCTCTGGTAATCAATCGCCTGCTGACGTGCCGCGTTATCAACGGTAACCGTTTTGCCGTTAAAGGTGACATCACCCTGTGGAGTCATCGTGAGATTGCCGTTGCTGCCGACAACCTGAACGCTTTGTGGGGTGATCACCACATCATCCTGCGGATTAACGCTGCACTGGTAGTCAGCGTGTGCCTGCGCTGCCGTCAGCAGTAGCGCGGCGAACAGAGCCTTACGAATCATGAGATCTCCTGAATGTGCTGTGCGGGGTGGGTATTGTGCGGCCAATGGCGCGGGCGCCATAAATGGCGCCCCTGCGGCAAATTACATTGTAGGGGGCGCATTAATGCGCCTCTGGCGCGGTGTTACAACGGGCGCCATGAATGGCGCCCCTGCGGCAAATTACATCGCAGGGGGCGCATTAATGCGCCCCTGGTGCAAAACATTACAGGGCGCGCCTTCATGCGCAGCCGAATGTCGCACTACAACTTAGTCCCACCAGACGTCGAAGAGTTCCGTTATCTGGATATCAGACAATTCACGCCCTTCCAGCCACTTGCGCACCAGTTCACGATGCTCATCGGTGCACTTTCCGGTCTGCTGCATGCAGACCAGGCCTTCCCATACCAGATAACCACTGCCGTCATAAGCCAGACCGTTTGGATCGATCACCTCAGTGATAAACTGATCCAGCGTGGCATCAATCTGCTCTTCGGTGGTTCCCTCGGCAAAACGCCATGCTACGGAGAAACCCAGCTCCTGAAACTCATCAATATGCAGTTTCTTACGTAAACGACGACTACGCTGTACGGCCATTATTTTACCCTCTCAAACATCAGATCCCACACGCCATGGCCCAGTCGCTGCCCGCGCTGCTCAAATTTAGTCAGTGGACGCGTCTCGGGACGCGGCACGTAATCCTGGGTGGCTGACTGATTAACGTAACCCGCTACGCTGTTCATCACCTCCAGCATATGGGTCGCGTAATCTTCCCAGTCGGTGGCCATATGAAACACGCCGCCAAGCTTCAGCTTGCGATGCACCAGTTCAGCAAACGGCGCCTGCACGATACGGCGTTTATTGTGACGCGCTTTGTGCCACGGATCCGGGAAGAAAAGCTGCACCATGCGCAGAGAGTTATCCGGGATCATATGCTCCAGCACTTCTACCGCGTCATGGCACATGACCCGCAGATTCTCCACGCCCGCTTCTTTCGCAGATGCCAGACAGGCACCTACGCCCGGCGCATGCACTTCAATGCCCAGGAAGTTCTGCTGCGGATTATTTTGCGCCATGGTGACCAGCGAGGCGCCCATACCAAAACCGATCTCCAGTACCAGCGGTGCGTCACGCCCGAACAGCGCGGTCATGTCCAGCGGCGCGGGCTGATACTCAACGCCCATCACCGGCCAGTATTGATCCAGCGCGAGCTGTTGGCCTTTCGTTAACCGCCCCTGGCGGCGTACGAAGCTGCGGATACGGCGCAGCGGCCGCCCGTTTTCATCAAATTCCGGAGTGATGACGTCATTTATCATGTTGAAGCCTGCTGGTTAGCCTGTTCGGGGAAACGGGCATTATGCAAAGTTAAAGGTCAGAAGCAAGCCTTTGCAATCTTCCGGTTTACACCCCTGACGCTCTGTGCTGCAATTCCTGCCTGATTGTAGAGTAAACACGGAAAATTTCCTTCATATGATGCAGGCGTCGCAATTCGCGCAACAGGTGCTGAAGTGGTATGACCGCTTTGGCCGTAAAACGCTGCCGTGGCAGCTGGAAAAGACGCCCTACAAAGTGTGGCTTTCAGAGATCATGCTGCAGCAGACGCAGGTTGCCACGGTTATTCCCTATTTTGAACGTTTTATGGCGCGCTTCCCCACCGTGGGCGATCTTGCTGCCGCGCCGCTCGACGAAGTACTGCATCTCTGGACCGGCCTTGGCTACTATGCGCGGGCGCGCAACCTGCATAAAGCGGCTAAACAGGTCGTGGATCAGCACGGCGGCGAGTTCCCGCCGGACTTCACGGCGATTGCAGCCCTGCCGGGCGTAGGCCGCTCTACCGCCGGGGCGATCCTGTCACTGTCGCTTGGCCTGCATTTTCCGATTCTGGATGGCAACGTCAAACGTGTGCTGGCACGCTGCTACGCCATAGGCGGCTGGCCTGGCAAAAAAGAGGTTGAAAAGCAGCTGTGGCAGATCAGCGAAGCAGTGACGCCAGCGCAGGGCGTCAGCCAGTTTAATCAGGCGATGATGGATCTGGGTGCCCTGGTCTGCACCCGTTCACGGCCAAAGTGCGAAATCTGCCCGCTCAATAGCGGCTGCGAGGCGTATGCCAGCCAGAGCTGGGCTGACTATCCGGGCAAAAAGCCCAAAGTCACTCTGCCGGTGCGCAGCGGCTGGTTTTTACTGATGCAGAATGGCGATAATGTCTGGCTGGCGCAGCGCCCGCCCACGGGACTGTGGGGCGGCCTTTACTGCTTTCCGCAGTTTAGCAGCGAGGATGCACTGCGGGAGTGGCTGACACAGCACGGTATTAGCGGCGCTCTGCAGCAGCTGACGGCATTTCGCCACACCTTTAGCCATTTCCATCTGGATATTGTGCCGATGTGGCTGGCAGAGCCATCCGCCGGGTCGCTGATGGATGAAGCGGGCGGTCTCTGGTATAACTTAGCGCAACCACCGTCAGTGGGCCTTGCTGCCCCGGTAGAGCGTTTACTGCATGAATTACGCCATCCGCAGCAGCTGTCACTGTCATCGCGCGCGATCGAAGAGGAAGAGTAATGAGCCGCACCATTTTTTGTACCTATCTGCAACGTGACGCTGAAGGCCAGGACTTTCAGCTCTATCCCGGCGAGCTGGGCAAGCGCATCTATAATGAGATTTCTAAAGAAGCCTGGCAGCAGTGGATGTCGAAACAGACCATGTTGATCAACGAGAAAAAGCTCAACATGATGAATCCGGAAGATCGCAAAGTGCTGGAAAAGGAGATGGTCAATTTCCTGTTTGAAGGCAAAGATGTGCATATCGAAGGTTTTACCCCGCCAGAAAAATAACCGTTCCGGGCCTTCCTTTGAGGCCCGCTTTTTTGAGTCAGGCACAGATTCACGATGAATAAAAAACTGATAGCCCTGCTGGCGATCGCGCCGCTATTAATCTCCTGCTCCGGACAAAAAAAATCGCAGTATCACGAAGAGTGGGTTAAAGATACCAACGGCTTTGACATTCTGATGGGACAGTTTGCCGCCAATATTGAAAATATCTGGGGCATTAATGAAGTCCTTATCGCCGGGCCGAAAGATTATGTGAAGTACAGTGACAGCTACTACACCCGCAGTCACATCAACTTCGACAAGGGTAGTATCACCATTGAGACCATCTCCGGTACCGATCCTATGGCCAGCCTGCGCCAGGCGATCGTCACCACCCTGCTGATCGGCGACGATCCGGGCAATGTCGATCTCTACTCTGACGCTAACGATATTAAGATCAGTAAAGAGCCGCTGCTGTATGGCCAGGTGCTGGATAATACCGGGCAGCCGATCCGCTGGCAGGGGCGCGCCGCCAGCTTTGCGGACTACCTGATCCAGAACAAACTGCAAAAACGCACCGCCGGGCTGCATGTGATCTGGTCGGTAACCATTCCGATGGTGCCGAACCATCTCGACAAGCGTGCACATAAGTATCTGCCGATGGTGCGCAAATCTGCTGAGCAGTATGGTGTCGATGCCTCACTGATTCTGGCGATTATGCAGACCGAATCGAGCTTTAACCCCTATGCGGTCAGCCACGCTGATGCGCTGGGGCTGATGCAGGTGGTGCAGCATACTGCCGGCGTTGATGTTTTCCGCATGAAAGGTAAATGGGGCAAGCCGAGCCGCAGTTATCTGCTGGACCCGGAAAACAACATCGATGCCGGTACGGCTTATCTGTCGCTGCTGCAGAAAAGCTATCTGGGCGGCATTCAGGATCCCACTTCGCGTCGCTATGCGGTGATCACCGCGTATAACGGCGGTGCCGGCAGCGTACTGCGCGTCTTCTCCAGCGATAAAGATCGCGCATTTTCGCTGATCAACGATATGTCGCCAGCCGATGTCTACCAGACGCTGACCAGCCGCCATCCTTCTGCCGAGTCGCGTCGTTATCTCTATAAAGTTAACCAGGCGCAGCGCAGCTATCACCGCTATTAAATGCGCCGGATTGTCGCGCCCTGCCCGATCGGGTCAGGGCGCGATACGCTCAGGTCAGCATATTCGCCACCAGCTGCTTATAGCCGCTGCTCTGTTCCGCGATATACACACCCTGCAGCTCCGGTGAAAAGCCCGGCAGCTGGTTGATGCCCGCTTCCAGCGCGAGGAAGTAGCGCTGTACCGCCCCGCCCCACACCTCGCCGGGCACGACGCACAGCACGCCCGGTGGATAAGGTAGTGCCCCTTCCGCCGCGATGCGCCCTTCCGCTTCTGCGACCGGCACCAGCTCCACTTCACCGCGGATATAAGCCTGATGCGCATCCTGCGGATTGACCGCTACCGGCGGGAAACAGTCAGCGCGGAACATCGCTTTCTGCAGATCTTTAACGGCAAAACTGACGTAGAGATCGTGCATCTCCTGACAGAGGCGGCGCAGCGTATAGCCGCGATAGCGCTCCGCATGCTTGCGATACAGGCTCGGCAGCACTTCCGCCAGCGGCGCATCTTCGCGCACCTGCTGTTCAAACTGCTCCAGCATCGCCACCAGATGCGCCATCTTCTCCGCGCTTTCTGCCGGCGTCAGCAGGAACAGAATGGAGTTGAGATCGCACTTCTCCGGCACGATGCCGTTTTCACGCAGATAGTTCGCCAGTATGGTGGCCGGAATGCCAAAGTCGCTGTACGCGCCGCTGCGTGCGTCGATGCCCGGCGTGGTAAGCAGCAGCTTGCAGGGGTCAATCTGATACTGGCCCGGCGCATAGCCGCTGAAGCCGTGCCACTCTGCGTCGGGCTCAAAGCTAAAGTAAGCCGGATCGCGGGCGATAGCGGCGCTGTCTGCCTGCTGCCACGCGCGCCGTGTACCTGAGCAGGCAGAAACGGTTTAATCATGGTGCAGCGCTGCAGGATCGCTTTACGCGCATCAATGCCCTGTATGACGCAGTCGTGCCACAGGCTGCGTCCTGCCTCGCCCTGGTGCATACGCGCGTTGATATCCAGCGCGGCAAACAGCGGATAAAACGGGCTGGTTGAGGCGTGCAGCATAAAGGCGTTGTTCAGCCGCTTATGCGGGCAAAAGCGCTGCTGACCACGGATATGATTATCCTTTTTATGGATCTGTGAGGTCTGCGAAAAGCCCGCCAGCTGTTTGTGTACTGACTGGGTGACAAAGATCCCCGGATCGTCTTCCGTCAGGGTAAGCGTCAGCGGTGAACCCGCTGCCATCAGCGGAATAAACTGTTCATAGCCGAGCCACGCGGAGTCAAACAGAATGTAGTCGCACAGATGACCGATGCGGTCCACCACCTGACGCGCGTTGTAAACGGTGCCGTCATAGGTGCCGAGCTGGATAATCGCCAGCCGGAATGGCCGCGCCTGCCTGGCGCGTTCAGGGTTAACCTTTGCGATCTCTGCCCGCAGATAGCTTTCATCGAAACAGTGCGCGTCGATGCCGCCAATCAGGCCAAACGGATTACGTGCCGCCTCCAGGTAGACTGGCGTGGCGCCCGCCTGCAGCAGCGCGCCGTGATGGTTGGATTTATGGTTATTGCGATCGAACAGAACCAGGTCGCCGCGCGTCAGCAGCGCATTGGTGACGACTTTATTAGCGCTTGATGTTCCGTTCAGCACAAAATAGGTTTTGTCGGCGTTAAAAACGCGGGCTGCAAACTTTTGCGCATCTTTCGCCGAGCCTTCATGGATTAGCAGATCGCCCAGCCGGACATCTGCATTACACATATCAGAGCGGAACAGGTTTTCACCATAAAATTCATAAAACTGCCGCCCGGCGGGATGGCGGCGGAAAAACGCCCCGCCCTGATGGCCCGGGCAGGCGAAGGTGCTATTCTGCATATCGACGTAGCGCGTCAGGGTATCAAAGAAAGGCGGCAGCAGTGCGGCCTCATACTGCTGCGCAGCCTGCTCCAGCGCCTGCCACTCTTCAGCTGCGCCGTTGATTTCTCCGGTCACGCCAGGCAGATCCAGCACTGCAGTATCAAACGCGTTAGCCACAAATACCGGCAGGTTAAATCCGGTCTGGCGCAGCAGCATCAGTACGCCGCTGCGCGTATCCGCCAGTGAGAGCACCACCGCGGCAACGTCAGTAAAGTCGGTCGTGTCGAGCGTCACGACATCGCGGGTGGTATTCAGGCTCAGGCCCGGCGCAATTGCCACGCTGGCGGCTATTTTCAATGGGTTCATAACTCAAATCCCCGGCATAACAGGATGAGTGGGTGCCAGTGGCACAGAAAGGAACGGCGTGACCGGTGCAGGACACCCGCCGGTCGCGATAATGGCATTTTTTGCTGCCGCTCACAATCAGGGGTACTATTGGCTGCACACTTCCCATCGCCGGAGGCGGCATGTTCAAAGCATTAGTCATTGAAAATGATGCGCAGGGGTATCGCACCTCCCTGCAGGATCTCTCCGAGCAACAGCTTCCCGATCGGGATGTTATCCTCGATATCAGCTACTCCACGCTGAATTACAAAGATGCCCTCGCCATCTGCAACATAGGGCCGATCGTACGCCAGTTTCCCATGGTGCCAGGCATCGACTTTGTGGGCCGCGTGACCCACAGCCGCCATCCGGCGTGGCAGCAGAACGATCTGGCGCTGCTGACCGGCTGGGGCGTGGGTGAAAAGCACTGGGGAGGACTGGCGCAGAAAGCCAGCGTCTCCGGCGACTGGCTGGTCAGCGTGCCGGATGCGCTCAGCCCGCAGCAGACGATGGCGATAGGCACCGCCGGCTTTACCGCGATGCTCTGCGTGATGGCGCTGGAAAAACAGGGCATCACTCCGCAGCACGGCCCGGTGCTGGTAACGGGAGCCAGCGGCGGCGTAGGCAGTTTTGCGGTGAGCCTGCTGGCTCGCCTGGGATATGAGGTGGTCGCCGCCAGCGGACGCACGGCTGAGCGCGACTACCTGTGCAATACGCTGGGCGCCACAGCGGTAATCGATCGTGCTGAACTCAGCGAACCGGGTAAACCGCTGACAAAAGAGCGCTGGGCTGCCGCCATTGATACCGTGGGTAGCCATACGCTGGCCAACGTGCTGGCAGGGATGCGGCGCGACGGCGTGGTGGCCGCGTGCGGAATGGCGCAGGGACTGGATCTGCCGGGCAGCGTGGCCCCCTTTATTCTGCGCGGCGTCACGCTGACCGGTATCGATAGCGTTATGTGTCCGCAGGCGCTGCGCCAGCAGGTGTGGCAGCGGCTGGCAGAACAGGCCGACAGCGCGCTGCTGCAGCAGATAACCCGCATCATTCCGCTCAGCGAAGCGCAGGAAGGTGCCGAACAGCTGCTGGCGGGCAACGTGCGCGGCCGGCTGATAGTGGATTGCCGTCAGGGAGTTAACGATGTCTAAGCCCGCGATTACCCTGCACTACTGCACCCAGTGCAACTGGATGCTGCGTTCAGCGTGGATGGCTCAGGAGCTGCTGCAGACGTTCAGCGACGATCTCAGCGCGGTCACGCTGCAGCCTGGTACCGGCGGCGTCTTTGAGATCAGCGTGGATGGTCAGGTTATCTGGGAGCGCAAACGCGACGGCGGTTTTCCGGATGCGGTCACGCTGAAACAGCGCGTGCGCGACTACTGCTGGCCGGATCGCTCACTGGGCCATGCCGACAAACGGCGCTAGCGCCGCTCGCCGGCAGCGGGATATCTGCCGCTGCTTACTTTTCAGGTGACTTTTGATGCCAGTAGGCGACGGCGCGGACAAAGTCCGTATCCGCGCCGCGCTGCTGCGTAAAATAGTCGCTGAGCTGCTTCACCGCATTGCCTTCTCCGGTCAGCCAGACAAAATAGTCATCGCCGGTAAAATCGATGGCAGCCAGTTCTGCCGTCAGCTGCGCTGGCGTAGTGGCCGCCATACGGTTGCTGCCCAGCCAGTGAACGGTAACGCCCTCCATCTCTCCCAGATAGTCGTGTCCGATAGCGGCATCCGTAAACGCCAGCAGGTGAACGTGCTGCGCCTGCAGCTCCGCATAGCGCCGCTTAAAAGCAGGCAGCCCGGTTTCATCGCAGACATACACCTGGCAGGCGTAATCCACCGGCATAATGCAGGAGCCGCGCGGCCCGCCCATCGCGATCCGGTCGCCAGGCTTAGCCGCAGCTGCCCAGCCGCTCGCCACTCCGTCATCATGCATATAGAAATCGAGCATCAGAGAGTCGACGCCGTTAAACGCCAGCGGCGTGTAGTCACGCGCGGCGGGACGCACGCCCTCAGGCCAGACGATGCCCTCTTCACTCAGCTGCGGCAGCGCAACATCGCAGCCCGGCCCGGAGGGAAAAAAGACTTTGATGTGATCGTCAAACGAGGGGGAATGAAAGCCTGCCAGATCGGCCCCGGTAAATACAATGCGCCAGAAGACGCCGGCAACACGGGTTTTGCTGGCTACCGTCAGATGACGAAAGCGCAGCTCATTACGCACTCGCTGCGGTGCACGACTCTTTTTCTGTGACAATTCACTTCTCCCGGCAGCGGCAGCAGCGCACTCCGCCTGTGCCGCCACGCTAAATTAATGTAAATAATTCTCATTACGTGGCGAAACGATAGCGGTGACCGCGCCGGGAAACAATGTCGAAAAATGCGGTTGTCGCATTAGCGGAGAGCGGCGGCAGGTGTCAGGCGTGCAGATCGCTGCAGCAGCGAGAAACGTTCTCACTGTTTTCATACTGAGGCAGTGCGTTATCACCCACAATTTCCTGCTGAGCACAGCGCTGCTGGTGCGGATGCAGGCCACCGGGGGGTGAAAATGGCTCAGCCATTTGCGCACCGGCCAGCGATGAAAAAACGGCAAGCGCCGCGGACAAGAACAACGGTAAAAGTCGCATGATAATTTAGGGTTTCATTTAAAGATCCGGAGCGGACCGGGAATGCAGAGAGCCATCCAGCCTGATGCTGCGCTGCCAGCACATGGCGCGGCAGGTCAGGCTTCGGAGCAGAATTTTACGCCGCTACCGGCGCAGGGTTTATAAAATTGTGCGGTTTGTCACATTTAGCCGCACAATTTGCTGATTATTCCAGTGCTACCGGAATATGAAAGGTGCCCTGCAGCAGCTGCGGCGTACTGTATTTCAAATCGAGCCTGAGCAGATCTTTACCGGGCCGGCGTGCCACGCCGAGCGCGGGCAGATGGTTGTAGTAAATCTCGGCGGTGAAGGCGTTGATCTCTTCCGGCGCGCCATGCCAGTCGATCTCTGCATACAGCCCGCTCTCGCCGGTCCAGTTCTGCACATGCTGCGGCAGAACGTCAGCGTGCTCACTCTCCAGCGCCTGAAACAGGCTGATATGCTGCTGATCGAGCGAGCTCACGCCGGGACTGAACTGAAAACCGAGCCAGCCGCGCGTGGCGTGCTGTCCGGCAAAGGCGATAAAGTCGCGTGTATGCTGCGCCACAATATGATTGTGATGGTCAATATATTCGCCAAAGCGGCACTCCCACTCCACCACCTCTCCACTCAGACGAATTTCCGGTTTCTCGGCGAGCCGTGTTTTAACCCACGGGCGCGGCGCAGAGATGCGGCTGTGAAAAGCTTTCATGCGCATTTCCGGAATACGACGATAGGCGCCAGGCGTCAGCGAGAAATGGCTTTTGAACACGCGGGTAAAATTTTGCTGATTGTCGAAGCCAAAACGTACGGCGATGTCGATCAGCGGCATGCTGGTTAAGCGAAGCGCCATAGCGGATAAAGTCAGGCGGCGTTTGCGCGTGTAGGAGGCCAGCGTCTGGCCGGTCATCTCCTTGAACATGCGCTGCATATGCCATTTGGAATAGCCTGATTTCAGGGTGATAAGATCGATATTAAGCTCATCGGTCAGGTTGGCTTCAATCCAGTCAACCAGGTCAGAGATATACTGCTTTTTCAGGTTCAGGCTAAGCATGGTTCTAATTGAATGAGTCAGGAAAGCGCGCGTTAATGCGTTATTTGTCACATAAATATAACAAAATCGCCTAACCAACGTAAGGAAGAGTAAAGGATCCGCTCAGGGCGGCGCACTAATTGCTTAGGTTACTAACTTTTTTTAACGCAAGGCGAGCGGCACGCTGTGCTGTGCCGCTCTGCTGCAGACAGATATTAATGCGAACGCATACCTGCCGCGGTCATCATCATACGAAACAGGGATGCCACCACGCCGAGTGCCAGCACGCTTGCACCATAGATGATCACCAGCCACATCACCCGCTTCCAGAGCGGCGCTTTGTGTTCAGTGTGCTGTTTCATGTTGCTGACCTCCGTTTGCATCTCAATGGTATCCTGCGTCAGCTTTGATTTTTCCGCGGAACACATAGTAGCTCCAGAAGGTATAGCCCAGAATCATCGGGATAATCAGCAGGCTGCCCACCAGCATAAAGGCCTGGCTCTGCGGCGGCGATGCCGCTTCCCAGATGGTTACGGATGGCGGAATAATGTTTGGCCAGACGCTGATGCCAAGCCCGGAGAAGCCGAGGAAAATCAGCGCCAGCGTCAGCAGGAACGGCGAATAGTGCGCCTCACGTTTGATGGCGCGCATGATCCCCCACGAGCAGAGCAGAACCAGTACCGGCACCGGCAGGAACCAGAACAGGTTTGGCCGGGTAAACCAGCGCTGCGAAATCGCTTCGTGAGCAAACGGCGTCCACAGGCTGATAATGCCGACTATCACCAGCAGCGCAATCACCAGCGGCGTAGCCAGCGCAGACATTTTACGGTGCAGTTCGTTTTCGGTTTTCATGATAAGCCAGGTGCAGCCCAGTAGCGCATAGGCCACGACCAGACCCACGCCGCAGAACAGCGGGAACGGGGCCAGCCAGTCCAGAGCTGAACCGGCAAACTCACGTCCTTTAACCGGGAAACCGTTGATCATCGCACCGACCGCCACGCCCTGGCTGAAGGTCGCCAGCAGCGAGCCGGCAATAAACGATTTATCCCAGAATGCACGATGCTCTTCAGTCGCCTTGAAGCGAAATTCAAACGCCACACCGCGGAAAATCAGGCCGATCAGCATAGCCGTCAGCGGGATCGCCAGTGCATCAGCGATCACCGCATAGGCGAGCGGAAAGGCGCCATACAGCCCTGCTCCGCCCAGCACCAGCCAGGTTTCATTACCATCCCAGACCGGCGCCACGGTGTTAACCATCATGTCGCGCTCAACGGCATCTTTGTTAAACGGAAACAGAATACCGATGCCCAGGTCAAAGCCATCCATCACGATATACATCAGCGTGGCAAAGACGATGATGGCGAACCAGATAACGGAAAAATCGATCATTTATTTACCCTCCTGCGAAGCATCCAGGCTCTCATGTGCAGCAGAGAGCGGGCGCGCTGGCGTCTTATCCTGACCCGGACCACCGTGACGGACATCTTTCCCTTCACCGGTGTGCGGACCTTTTTTGATCAGACGCATCATATAGACATAGCCCACGCCAAACACCGATGAGTAGACCAGGATAAAGGCCAGCAGGCTGATACTCATATGCAGGTCGCCATGCGCTGAAACCGCATCAATTGTGCGCTGCACGCCGTAAACCACCCACGGCTGACGTCCGATTTCAGTGGTGAACCAGCCAGCAAGGATAGCGATCAGGCCCGATGGTCCCATCAGCAGCGCAAACCACAGGAACGGTCGTGAGCTGTAAAGACGCTGTTTATAACGCAGCCACAGGCTGAACACGCCGAGCGTGATCATCAGCAGCCCCATCGCCACCATGACGCGGAACGACCAGAAGATCACCAGCGAATTAGGCCGATCCTCTTTCGGGAAGGTTTTCAGTGCCGGAACCTGTTTATCAAGACTGTGCGTCAGGATCAGGCTGCCGAGATAAGGAATTTCCAGCGCATACTTCGTACGCTCCTCTTCCATATCCGGAATACCAAACAGGATCAGCGGCGTGGCTTCACCCGGCGGGTTTTCCCAGTGTCCTTCAATGGCAGCAATTTTTGCCGGCTGATGCTCCAGCGTGTTCAGGCCGTGCGCATCGCCAATCATCGCCTGAATCGGAGCAACAATCAGCGCCATCCACAGCGCCATTGAGAACATCTTGCGGATCGCCGGGTTGTCATTGCCGCGCAGCAGATGCCATGCCCCGGACGCGCCCACAAAGAAGGCGCTGGCAAGGAATGCCGCCACCGACATATGGAACAGCCGATAAGGGAATGAGGGGTTAAACACAATTTTGAACCAGTCTTCCGGCACCACAATACCATTCTGGATGATGTAGCCCTGCGGCGTGTGCATCCAGCTGTTTGATGCGAGGATCCAGAACGTGGAGATCAGCGTACCTAACGCGACCATACAGGTGGCGAAGAAGTGCAGGCCTGGTCCGACGCGGTTCCAGCCAAACAGCATGACGCCGAGGAAGCCCGCCTCAAGGAAGAAGGCAGTCAGCACCTCATAGGTCAGCAGCGGACCGGTAATACTCCCGGCAAACTGCGAAAACCCGCTCCAGTTGGTCCCGAACTGATAGGCCATAACCAGACCTGAGACCACCCCCATACCGAAGTTCACCGCAAACACTTTCGACCAGAAGTGATAGAGATCGCGATAGGTTTCGTTACGGGTTTTCAGCCACATCCCCTCAAGCACTGCCAGAAAGCTGGCAAGCCCGATAGTGATGGCCGGGAAGATAATATGGAAGGAGACAGTAAACGCGAACTGTATCCTGGCCAGATGAAAAGCATCTAATCCAAACATTGCTTACCTCATTGCCACAAAATTACGCGGAATTTTTACTTATTATTAACAAAGATGGCGCACAGAATAATTTCTGCTACACCGTCATCAATTCCCGCCAAATGTGAGAACCCCGGCAGGAACAAACGGAAAAGTAGGAGTGAATAAAACTATACCAGTAAATCTTGATTAAGATCATTGTTTTTGCGAGAAACTATCTGTTTAAAATCACTGAGTTAAGGTTAATTATCCTGCTCTATTGTGACAATGTTGTTATTAAGCTTAGCGGCTGTAAAAGAGATTACTTCTTTAAGCAGTTCATTTGATTGTTAATTACGGTAACAACCAAAACGACAGCCTGATGTTTGCGCCAGCGTAGTGTAAAAATTATTGCACGGCCGTTTTTTAGTTAAATTAAAATTAAAAAAAAACTGTTTATAGCGAAAGGTAATTAATAACGTTTTCGCTTAGCGCCTGCTCATCTGGCACAAAAATTTACCGCGGCGAGATCCTGTGCATCTCCTGGATGCACAGACGCCCGGATGGCTGAAACGCGTAAGTCGGGCACGGGCGCAGAAAACAACCGCATAAATTGATCAAGAAAAAAGGGAGAGCGGCACCTGAAACTGGCGATTTTCTTATTTGCAGATTAATCCGGTGCGCTTTCTGAAGGTATATTTAAGAAACACCTTAAATATCTTTAAATACAGGCCGTTGTTAATATTGCAAAAAAGGCAAAAACGGCGATCCATCGACAATATTTATTACGTTCATAGATATTTCGCATTGTTGTCTGCAACCGCGAACCCTCTATAATTTGTCTTTTGAGCAACCAGGAATTTCAGGAGGCCGTTATTAATACTAACCACCAGCCACGCCAGGTGTTCGGTGAACACGAAGCCCATGCTGATCTGGGGTATCAATACGATCCTCATGAGTTCGTGCGTGAAGGCGCAGAAGATTCGGAGCCAGAACCTGAGCTGATTCAGGGACTGCCGGCACCGGATGCGCTGACGCCTGCCGATCGCTATCTGGAGATGTTTGAACACGTTCAGACCTCTCATATTTTTGCTGACAGCAAAACATTTCCCGACTGCGCGCCTAAATTCGATCCGCTGGATATTCTTATCCGCTATCGTCGCCGCAAACGGGCGGGCGATCTCGATCTGGAAAAGTTTATTCATGAGCACTTTTACCTGCCGCAGGTAAATGAGAGCTTTTATGTCTCAAATCCGGATAAAACGCTGAAAGAGCACATCGATGATCTGTGGCCGGTGCTGACAAAAATGCCTCAGCAGCATATGCCACACTCCTCGCTGCTGCCGCTGCCAAAACCTTACGTGGTACCCGGCGGCCGCTTTGGCGAAACCTATTACTGGGACTCCTATTTCAGCATGCTGGGGCTGGCTGATGCCGGACGTGACGATCTGCTGCGTCATATGGCGGACAATTTTGCCTGGCTGATCGATAACTACGGTCATATTCCTAACGGAAACCGTACTTACTATCTCAGCCGCTCGCAGCCACCGGTATTTGCCCTGATGGTGGAGCTGTTTGAAGAGGATGGCATTCGCGGTGCCAAACGCTACCTTGACCAGCTGATGAAAGAATATCAGTTCTGGATGGATGGCGCAGGTGAGCTGATGCCGCATCAGGCTTATCGTCACGTTGTGCGCATGCCCGACGGCTCTCTGCTCAACCGCTACTGGGACGATCGCGACACACCGCGTGATGAATCCTGGGTGGAAGATGTGGAGACGGCCAGCAAGTCGAGCCGTCCGGCCAGTGAGGTTTACCGCGATCTGCGCGCCGGTGCTGCATCCGGCTGGGATTACTCTTCACGCTGGCTACGCGATCCGCAGCGACTGGCGAGTATCCGTACTACGCAGTTTATCCCGGTCGATCTCAATGCGTTTCTCTACAAGCTGGAGCTGATGATCTCCACGCTATCGCACGCCCGGGGCGAAGAGCTGACGGCGCTGGCGTGGCAGAAAAAAGCGGATGCGCGCAAGCAGGCGATTAACCGTTACCTCTGGGATACCACCGCAGGCGTTTATCGTGACTACGACTGGCGCAACGAGCGGTTTGGCGCCTTTACTGCCGCTGCGGTTGTACCGCTGTTCCTCGGCCTCGCTTCGCCTGAGCAGGCGCATCTGCAGGCCATTGCGCTGCGCCAGCTGCTGCTGACGCAGGGCGGACTGCTGACCTCGATGGTCGAGAGCGGCGAGCAGTGGGACGCGCCTAACGCCTGGGCACCGCTGCAGTGGATGGCCGTAGTGGGGCTGAATCATTACGGTGAAGAGACGCTGGCCACTGAGATTGCGGTGAACTGGCTGACGACGGTGAAAAACTTCTACTCGCTGCATCACAAGCTGGTTGAGAAATATGATATCAGCGGCGATCGGGCGCGTCCGGGCGGCGGCGGCGAATATCCGCTGCAGGACGGTTTTGGCTGGACCAACGGCGTGACGCGTCGTCTGCTGACGATGTATGGTCATCTGCTGGCAGATTAACTCTGCCCTGCAGTTCAGAGGAGGTCGCCCGCAGGCGACCTTTTTTTATTTCTGCTGCTGCAAAAAGGCGAGCAGGTCGGCGTTGAGTCGATCCTGATGAGTAACAGCAAAGCCGTGCGGTGCATTGTCATACACTTTCAGCTGTGAATGTTTAATCATCTCATGCGCCAGCTTGCCGGTCGCCTCAAAGGGTACGACCTGATCGTTACTGCCGTGGATCACCAGCGTGGGCACATCGACTTTAGCGATATCATCCCGGAAGTCCGTCTCTGCAAACGCCGTAACGCAGTCGATAGTCGCTTTCAGCGAAGCGAGCAACGCGATATTGAGCGTCTGGGTCAGCACCCCGTCTGAAACCTGCTGTCCGGCATTCAGACCATAAAACGGCGTGGCAAAATCGCTGATGAACTGCGCACGGTCCTGGCGTAATCCCGCCCTGATATCATCAAAGACCGCCTGTTCCGGACCTTCCGGATGATCCGCTTTCCGGCCAAACACCGGCGTTACGGCACCCAGCAGCACCAGCGATTTTACTTTTGCGCTGCCGTAGCGGCCAATGTAGCGCGTGACATCGCCTCCGCCCATTGAAAACCCTACCAGCGTAATCTCTTCCAGCTGAAGATGTTCGATCAGGTCATGGATATCATCAGCGAAGGTATCGTAGTTATACCCTTCCCACGGCTGCTCTGAGCGGCCAAAACCGCGACGGTCAAACGCGATAACGCGATAGCCCCGCTCCGCGAGGAAAGTCAGCTGGCTGTCCCACATATCCGCATCCAGCGGCCAGCCGTGGCTGAACAACACTGGCTGGCCGCTGCCCCAGTCTTTAAACCAGAGCGTAACGCCATCTTTAGTCTGAAAAGTGCTCATCTCATTCTCCGTGTGTGGCCGATAACAGGCAGTTTTATTGCCGGCAGAGATCGCTGCAGCAATAATCACAGACAAGTTTAGGCGCATTACGCGAACAGGGGTGACAGCGGATGCGTTTAATAATTAAACGTCGCGTCTCTCCTGTCCGGAGGCAGCAAGCCTTATCCCCTGTTTTCCGTTACGCTTCACCTGATACATCGCCTCGTCCGCCCGTTTCAGCGCATCATCAAAGCTCTCTTTTGCCCGTACCTGAGCCACCCCGATTGAAGCGCCAATCTGTGCGAGACCGTTGTCGACATCAAACGGCTGCAGCGCCGCCTCCAGCACCGCCTGCGCCAGAATCCGCACTTTAGGGTAGTCGATCAGGAATGGCATCAGCAGCACAAACTCATCACCGCCGAGCCTGCCTGCCAGCACCACAGGCGGCAGAGCGTCCAGCATCCGCTGGCTGAGCTGGATCAGCACTTCATCACCGCTGCGATGACCGAGCGTATCATTGACGTGTTTGAAGTTGTCCAGATCGATAAACGCCACGCAGAGCGGCCCTCCGGCCTGCATCTGTGCAAACTGAACGGAGAGCGCATGGCGATTGGCGAGACCCGTCAGCGGATCGTGATGCGCCAGCAGCGCAAGCTGAGCCTCATAATTTTTCTCTTTGGTCATATCGATATGCGTACCGGTCACACGCAGTGGATTACCCGCCGCATCCCACTCGCTGACGCGACCGCGGTCCAGCACCCAGGTAATTTTGCCATTTTTGCCAATCATACGGTGCAGCGCCTCATACCACGGTGCCCGCCCTTCGATATGATCGTAAAACGCCCGCAGCACCTCATCAGCATCTTCCGGATGCAGACACTCCCGCCAGGCATCAAACCGCGCTTTAGTCTCCTTCGGCTGAAAGCCGAGCATCGCCCCCCAGCGCCGGTTGAATATCACCAGTTTGCCGCTGGGAATATCCAGCTGCCACAGGCAGAGTCCGGTGCCATCCAGCGCGGCGCTGAGTTTATTGCGCGCATCATGCGCAATGCGCTTCAGGCGCGCGTTGTGTTTTTTCAGGTTCTGGATCTGCTGACGCAGGGCTTCTTCAGACATAGTCAATTACGGTGAGAAAATAAACGCTATTTTGCCTGTCCTGAATTTTCTGTAAACAGACGAGGTGAAAAGCCGACGAGTTTCGGAAAATTGTCCCAACCGCAGAAGTAATGGCGCATTATCTGCCGGTTTTCAGTTTGCTTTGTCTGCTGGGGAGGGGCGCGGCAGCGCGGGACTGGGCGCTTAGCAGCGCGGGGCACTGAGGGAGTTCCGCCCGCCAGGCTTCTGGCAGTTTCAGCGGCATTTTCGCATGCGGACGGGCTAAGGGGCGGGTGGGCGCGCCCCTTAGCAATCCGCGCCCCGCGCCGTCCTCGCGAATTCCCGGACGCATCCCTCCGGCCTTAACGGACCGCGCGGATTCGCTCCTGCTCACCCCGCGCTCTCGCCGGCGTCCTGCCGGCTCGCCCTGGCCGTCACTCTGCGCCCGGCGCTGCGGATGGCGCCCCCTCCCCGCCTGCACATTCATTTTTTCATTCTTGAAAGTGGCGAGGTGTGAAGCTCAGGCGCAGGAGTGCCAGCCATGAAAAAGCAACATAAAGAAAAAAAGACCAGCCGCAGCGGGAAGCGCCATCCGGGTCCGCCGAGGGAGGGCACGGTTCCGGGATGAGCCGACAGGACGTCGGCGAAAGGGCGCGGTGAGCAGGAGCGAATGGCGCCCGGTCCCGGGGAAGCGGGCGTGAGCGAGGGAACCGCGCA
>NZ_MIPP01000018.1 GCF_002095385.1 Pantoea eucrina
CCTGCGGGAGCCCCGCGCCGGCAGGCGCTGGGCTCCCGCACCCACTGGTGAGTCTGTCTCACAGCGCTGATGATGCAGTTAAGCCGGTTTTTATGCAGCGAACCAGGTTTTTGAGTCGGTTTTTTCACAAACCGGCTGCTGTTTTCGTTTGCTGATTCAGTCAGAGAGCAAACCAGAAAACTGACTTTGCGCCCCCTTCGGCTCCCCGGCAGGCCGGGTCGTCAAGCCCTATGTCGCTAAGCGGCAAGCCGCCAAGCGCCACCGAACCCCTGCGGGTTTCGGCCGCAAGCGGTTTCGGTCTGATGTCCAGGTTCAACGGCTGCTGCCGGCTTCGCCGTTGCTTTCACCGTCCCGGCAAACTACGCCGGGCCTTTAAAGCCAGCCCGCGGGGCGGTCTGAAACATCCCTTCTGACGCTCCTCTGCCTTCCGGCCAGACCTTGCGCGGAGGGCTGGTCGTAGCACCGCCGGCTCAGGCAAAAAGGGGTGAAATGCACGCCGCCAGAAACTTTTCGCCAGGGGACGCAAAAACTTTCAGTCGTCGCCCCTTTCTGCCCTCACTTCGTCGTTGCTCCTTTGCCCTTTGCCGCGAAAGGCCAGACCGGGAAGAAGAAACCCGCGTCAGAGAAAGTCTTTTTCGGGTCCGCAGCGCGAGCTGCAATTACTCAGCCGGATTTAAGGAGCCATGCCATGCAAAACACACTCGTAAACGTCACCCCGGATTCAATCGCCGCCCGTGCGGCCGTTGAGATGATGTCCAGTCAGAACGAGCAGAACGCTGCCGACACTGCGACCGAATCCCCCGGGCTTTGCCTGGAGAGCGTCAGTGATAACGTCCGTTTTTTCACCCGCCTTCAGATCCGTGATGCGCAGGGAAATTACGTTATGGCCACAGAGAGCCAGATCCTGGAAGAAGCCGCGCGTGCTATCGATCATCGCTATCCCACCGGGACATTTTTTTCCTCATCTGAAGTATCTGCGGCTTTTTTCAGCGCAAAACTTGCCTGGCGCGAACGGGAAATTTTTGCGGTCGCTTTTCTGAATAATCAGCATCAGCTGCTTGCCTACGAAGAATTGTTTCAGGGATCTGTTTCAAGCGTCGAAATTCATCCTCGGGAGGTGGTGTACAGGGCGCTACAGCTTAACGCGTCGGCGGTTGTCGTGAGCCACAATCACCCCTCGTTTAAGAATGAACCATCCCGGGCAGACATCACGATAACCGGACGCTTGCAAAAGGCCCTTGAGCTGGTCGCTGTGCGCCTGATTGACCATATCATTGTGGCCGGGAACGAAACTGTTTCACTGGCTGAGCGGGGGCAACTCAACGGGTAACCGTTGCACCCTGGCTGGCAGGTTTTCCCCTGCCAGCGCCTCTTCCGGCCCGATACCCGGGCCGGATCTATGCCCCTGAGACAGAGCTGAATCCCATGACTCAAGAAGAAAAATTTACGCTTAACACCCTGCAGGCTTTCACCGCCTGCGATTTTGAAGCCTACCGCGATCGGGGCGAAACCTTCCGTCAGCGCCTGACCGGGGCCGTTCTTTACGTGCTACAGCTGCCGGACTGCTGGCGCACTGACTGCGAGATGCGCGGCGAGTGGGGCGGGGCGTACCCGGTTCACCTGCGATTGACCCGCGCCGATGCGGCTGGACTTGCCGTCGAGCTGGTGAGTCCGTCGGCGACTTCGCCGCTGTGGAGTGTGGTACTTAACGATCTCCGCACCCGGTCCAGTGTACGGCTGTGCGTCAGCTACCGGTTTGAACCTGCGGTGATGCACGCCACGCTCAAAAAAATCACAGAGTACACGCGGGCGGGCTTCACTGGTGCCGGTGAGCTGGTCGCCGCGCTTCGGATGGGAGGGCACGCCGCATGATCCCGAAATCACACGCACTGGTTACCCTGCTGCCTGAGCGTCAGGCCGCGCTTCAGGCCATTGCACTGGTCGAGCACGCGCAACAGCGCGGCACCCGGCTTGCTCGTCATCCTTACGCCGCCGCGTTTATGAAGCAACTGAGTGGCAGGAGCCGCGTCAGTGTGCACGCACTGAACCGCATCCGGGGCATTTACCTGCGCCCGCGCGAAAAACGCGCGCCGCTGCCGGAGTGGGAAAGCGCCCTGGATGAGTTTCTCTGTTCGGCGGGTGAAGTGTGTCCGCTGCCATTGCCGGGCGAGCTGGCAACCGTTCTGTTTCCGGAGGCGGTTTTCCGCCGGGCAGAGCGTGCGAAACATGCTGCCGATAAGAGCGTTAACCACGTCACCCGGCGCGAACGGCAGGCGGCTGACTACCGGGAGCGCCAGCTGGAGAACCGAATCCGGCAGGCTGAAACAGAGCTGGCCTTCCGCACGCCGGACACGCTGCGCGGCTGGTTCGCCGCCTGGTGTGACAGCGTGCCGGAAAATGATCTGAAGAACATGATCGCCGCGTGGGCGCGCCGGTTTCCGTCGCTGAACGGTCTGGAAACCCTGCAGCCGTACGCCGGAGACGTTGCCTGTGAGGTGGCGGGCGAAATTCACCTGCGGTCCCTGCACATGGACAGGGCGCAGAAAGACATGAACCGCTGGCTCATTCCTAACAAGCTGGCGGCAATATCTGTACCGGGTTTCATCAGGGATAATCGTTGAATCGTCCCCAACTAAGGGATATAATATCCCTTAGTTGGGGACAGGGAAAAACCATGCACGCGACATTTATTGAGCTTTCCAGCTTTCAGAAATACCGGGCTGACTACCTGAACGACGATCAGTTCAGGCTGTTTCAGAATATGTTGCTGGCTGACCCCGAAAAGGGCGACGTGATCCCGGATACGGGTGGCCTGCGTAAAGTCCGGTTCAGGGACGAGCGCCGGAACAAAGGCACACGAGGCGGGATCAGGGTTATCTATTACTGGACGAACGAAAAAGGCCAGTTCATCCTGTTTACCATCTACGATAAGGATCAACGCGACGATCTGACCAAACAGCAGCGCGACGCCCTGGCGGAGGCGCTTAACGTGATTAAAAAGGGGCTGAGACATGACTGAACGTGACATTTTCAGTGAGCTGATGACGGGCATGCAGGAGCTGAGAGATCACCAGGACGGGAAAATCACGCTCAAGACTTACAAGGTCAGCAAGCGTGCACCTGTCACTATCGAGCCGCAGGAGCTGCGCGACGTGCGCGAAAAACTTAACCTGTCACAGGCGGTTTTCGCACACTATCTGCATACGGGCGAGACCACCTATCAGAACTGGGAGCAGGGCAGAGCCAAGCCTAACGCTCAGGCCGTCCTGCTGATCCGCATGGTTCAGCAGAACCCGGACACGCTGCGGACGCTCGCGCAGCTGTAACGCGGATCCATACGATATTCCCGGCATCTGCATAAGACGATATTGGCGCTGCCTGACCGCGCGGCGCGAGAGAAGACGATGATGAGTTTTTTAATGCTGGGTCCCCTGCTAAGCCTGGGTTATGCGCTGGTTTTTCAGTTCCTGGCGCCGGGCGAGACAGGCAGCCTGACATACTGGTGCGGCTACGCGATGTGCTTCGTGGTGGCGCGCTTGCTGGCCGCAAAGCACCCGCAGCCAGCGGGTGACTGGTTAGTGATGAAACTTCTTGCGATGATCGTTCCTGCAGGGGGCGTATTTCTGTGCGTCTGGGGCGGTATGAACCTGCTGGCTGACCCGGCGGCGGGCGGACAGGAAGACGCTGACATCATGCTGTACTCTGCATCCCACGGGCTGCTGCTGCCGCTTTTTTCCATGATAATGGGTGCGGCCATTGTGGCGGTTTCGCTGTACCGCATAAGATTGCGCGCGCAGGGATAACATTCGCGGCTATGCCGGTAAAAACCTGAGCTGACGCACCGGCTTTCTTCCGTCGCATGCGCTTACTCATATGAGACAGGCGTCTCTCTGTCCTGCTCTCTTTATTCCTGCTGTTGTGCTTCTGCCATTTCTCTCCTGAAATAATACACACCCGTACGTTACGGGCCATGGCCCCCTTCGGCTCCCCGGCAAGCCGGGTCGTCGAGCCCCACTCCGCTAACCGGCAAAGCCGGCAAGCTCCGCCGGACCGCAAAGGACCGCGTTCCGGGCCTGACGGCTAGGGTCTGATGGCAAAGGTCAACGGCAGCTGCCGGCTTCGCCGTCGCTTTCACCGTCCCGGCGAACCCCGCCGGGCCTTTAAGGCCAGCCCGCAGGGCGGTCTGAAACGTCCCTTCTGACGCTCCTCTGCTTTCCGGCCAGCCCTTGCGCGGAGGGCTGGTCGTAGCACCGCCGGTTCAGGCAGAAAGGGGTGAAATGCACGCCGCCAGAAACTTTTCGCCAGGGGCCGCAAAAACTTTCTGTCGTCGCCCCTTTATGCCCTCTCTTCGTCGTTGCTCCTTTGCCCTTTGCCGCGAAAGGCCAGACCGGGAAGAAGAAACCCGCGTCAGAGAAGGGCTTTTCGGGCACCGCGCGGCGGTCAGCCGGATCATTAATTTCAGACAGGAGCACATCATGACTTCAACCCAGAACGGCACCACCACTGAAATGCGCTGCGTAGCGGCGCTGGGTGACGGCGCATTTACGCGCGAGCAGGCCAGAAACATCGCGGCAGCCTTCACCAACGTCTTCATTGAAGACGATCAGGGCAGCCATCTTCGTCTGGTCGTGCGCGAGCCGTCAGGCAGCCTTATCTGGCGCGCTTTCAGCTTTGAGCATGACGCCGGTTACTGGCTGCGCAAATACATTAACAGCCGGGGCATGCGTCAGCCTTTGCATGATCAGCTGACGAAGCTGACTGATCTGAATGACGTTCCGATGACGCTCAAACAGCGCCGTGAATTTATGACGCATATCATCAGTAAATTAGCTGAGTCGGTGGCGCATCAGGTGCCGGAAAATTCAGTAGTGCTTCCGGCTGAGCTGTCAGAAGTCTGGGCGGAGGCGGGCCGTATTTCGCTGAAATATTTCGGGCTTCATGGTGAAAAGGCGTGGCTCAGGGCGAGCCAGTGGATGACCACTGAGCTGGAGCAGGGCGGCAACGCACAGGCGTAAAAAAAGCAGGGTAGCCCCTGCTTTATTCACGGCGGCCAGTTCGGGCTGGCTGCCTTATCAAAGACCAGATACATAGGATAGTAATATGATTTTCGACCCGCAAATCGTCGCACATGCGCTGCGTTTTGTAAATGCCTTACGCACCGGCCAGCTGGCGCACGTGCCCGCCATGCCTTTTGCCCTGTGGCAGCAGTTTATGACCACAGTAAACACCCTGATGGAGGCGCAGCATGAGCATCACAACGCCCCTGAATCTGCCTTTAGCGCTGGAAACTGTAACACAGAACGAGATCATCCGCGTGCTGGGTGAGTACACCTTTATCCGCCTGGATAACGGCGATGAAGCGTTTTATCACCACGGAAAGTGGATCACCGGCGCAGACGCGAGCTGCGGCGAGCCTTCCGTATTAGGGCTGGCGAAAAGCATGGCGCGGGCGGGATGTAAGTCTCTTCGTTCCCTCGAATTGCCTGTCCCGGATGATAAGGAGTGGGGCTGGGACGACGTGGTAAAGCAGCTGGTTTGTGCGTCTTATCCGCGTAATGTACGCGGAGAACTGATCGTCACGGTTAGCGAAAATACCCGATACGGTCGCGGCATGCACGTCTGCTCAGATCCGCTGCTGAGCGGGATTAACAGTAACCTCTGGTTTCCGCTGAACGCGGAAGAAGACTGGCACGCAGGCATAGAGCGAGTGCTGACCATGAACGGCGTTGCAGAGAACGTGGTGCGGCTGGAGCCATTGCGGGACGGTCCTGAATACACTGATTTTAAGGTGATTTACAACCGCAAAGTCTGCGCCTGATGCGCAGAGGGGCCGGAGTAAATCTGGCCCCATGACGTTGTTTTTCCTGTCGCATTCTGAACATCACAGCATTACAGAGGTCTTCACAATGAAATCTGAATCCATCAACTTACTGACCGCTTCAACTTCTAAAAATATATTCACAATCCTTGATTTACAGGCACTTTCACAACGGGCAGAAGCTTCTGAAAAGGTAAACGATAAAGCCCGGCGCATCAGCCTGGCTGCATCCGCACTGCTGAATTTTGCAGACCAAACGGGGATCGGAAACAGTACCGAACCGGCAGAGACTGCTGTCACCGATCTTCTGACAGACTTTATGCACTTATGTGCGCATTGCTGGCCGGAAGAAAATAAAATATCTTTTGACAGCGCACTGAAAACCGCCCGTATGCACTTTGCTACAGAATCCGATGAAACCGCACAGTGGGACTGAATAAAATGAAAATTACCATCATGGATATTTCGGAAGCTATGAACAGTTAACCCGAAGGGTAAGCCGATCTTCTGGCAAGGTTCAACGTCTGCCATTGATATTGAGAAATTCCGGCAGGTAATCGTAATACCGGCCGGATATTTTCATGAGAGAGGTTGGTTATCCTGCGATGTAGTTTTTTGCTGTGCCGGATCAGACTTACGCTGAAGTCGTTTTTTCTTGCCACTTCCCTCGTTTACCACAGCAGAAATTGCTTTCTCACTGAAACGAAAGTTCATGGCATCCAGTGCCGACTTGATATCCGCTACCGTATAACCTTTCTCTTTTGCCAGTACCAGAATGGTGTCTTTAAGATTTTCCAGTGCGCCCTCTCTCGTTATGCGCTGAGGCGTTAAATCGGGTAGATTTTCCAGCTTTCTGCGCGCCTCATCCAGTTCCTGCTGCGTGAAAACATTACGTGCCGCCATTTCAGTTTCCTTCTTATTGGTAAAGGGCCGATTTTGCTGGATTTTTATTACCATTTCCAGCCTATCATTCCGTATGACGCCGGTTTACTTCTGAACAGGCAAGTGGCAAAATACCTTTTACAGTTTAAAACATCGGACAGGAAATGTTTTGTGACCACCGCCAGCATGCTGGCAGTGATTCTCAAAACGACCTGCTCAGGGCTTCCGCCCCGAGACCCGGATAATGCGCAGAGGTTGGGTTATGTCGAAAAGCGAAAAGCGTCAGAGGGAAAAACTGGTTAAATGCCGCTGCAACGAAGCAGAGTATGAAGCCATCCTGAAAAAGGCTGCAGCAGCGGGACTTACAACGTCTGAGTACCTGCGCCGCACCGCTCTGAACCGCCGCATTACGGTGCGTACGGATATCCGGATGATGAACGAACTTCTCCGCCTGGGAGGTCTGCAAAAGCACCTCTATACCCAGATGAAGGACAACATGACAACCGAACTCAGCCAGCAGTTTTCCGGCGTACTGACCAGCATCACTCACGCCATCAATGCGCTTGATATGGCGCCGGTTCCTGCAGAGGACATTAAGGACTGATGAACGTCATCATCCCGCCAAAACGTCGCGACAAAAAGACCAGCTTCAGAAAGCTCGTTGAATACGTCAGCACGCGCGAAGAAAACAAAAATGCCGAACAGGTGAAGCCTGAATCTGCGCATACTTCGGATGCCGGTCCTGCAGCGACTCCCGGGTTTGGCCAGCTGGTTGACTACGTGGGCCGTAAGAACGCATCACCCGCTTCTGAAATTATCAGCATTTCACCTGAGGGCATTCAGCGCGTGCTTTCAGGTGAAGTGCTGTGCGAAACCAACTGCTTTTCGCTTGAAGCCGCAGCGTCAGAAATGAACATGACCGCGATGCAGAACCGCCACTGTAAGGATGCGGTTTATCACTTTATTCTCTCGTGGCAGAGCGACGAAAATCCTTCTCCTGACGCCGTCTTTACCTCAGTGCGCTACAGCATGGCGCAGCTGGGGATGGCAGATCATCAGTACGTTGCCGCGATTCATAAAGATACCGATAACGTTCACTGTCACGTGTCCGCTAACCGCGTTCATCCGGTCACGTTCCGCGCACAGAATATGTGGAACGATGCAGACACGCTGCAGAAAGCCTGCCGCGTGCTGGAGCGCGATTTAGGCTTCAACGTGGACAACGGCAGCTGGGAAATGAGCGGGGACGGCAGCCTGTACCGCACGCGTCGTGCGCTGCCTTCAGCGCCGCGCGGCGCAGCTAAAAGAGAAATCTTTTCCGATAAGGAAAGCCTTCACGCTACGCCGTTCGCGAGACGCGTCAGATGATCAGCGACCTGTCCGAAGAGGGCAGTCTCAGCTGGCCGCTGCTTCACAACGTCATGTATACACGCGGGCTTGGCGTGCGGGAACAGAACGGCGGCCTCGCCGTTTTCGATCTGCTCAATCCTGACAGCATCAGCGTGAAAGCATCAGACATTCATCCGGCTATCGGTCTGCAGGCGATGGAAGCAAAGCACGGCAGTTTCCTGCCCGCACCGCCCGCATCCGACCCGGAAAATCATGAGGCCGGCATGCTCATGGTTGATAAGTTTTATCTGCCGCAGCTGCACGTCCGTGACGGAGAGGCCCGCCGTGAACGTCGCGAAGCGAGAGCCGTTGCCCGCGACATCCTGCGCACGCGCTATGATGCTTATCGCGCCGGCTGGGAAAGACCCGACCTGCGCGCGGGCGAACGCTTCCGGCAGATATCCGCTCACTGCGTGGCTACGAAGGCGAACGTGCGTCAGGCCGTCCGGGATCCGCTGATGCGCAGGCTGATGTATCGGGTTGCTGAGTTTGAGAAGATGAAGGCAGCAGCAAAGCTGAGACTGCAGCTGCGTGAAGAGCGGCAGACGCTGAAAGAAACCGGACAGGCGCGTCACCTGACCTGGAAGTCGTGGGTTGAACAGGAAGCGCTTAACGGCGACGTCGCCGCAATCAGTCAGATGCGCGGATGGGCCTATCGTGAAAAGCGTGCAGCGTCGAAACGTCAATCTGCCTGGCCGGAGCCAAACGCTGTTATTCATTTCGGGCCGGCTGAAGACGTACCGACATTCAAATCCAGCGCGCATGACACAGCGTTATTACGAGACGGTACGGTGACCTATCTGCGCGACGGTAAACCTGCAGTAACCGACTTTGGCAACAGGGTTGAGGTTTACGCAGCCGCTGACGCAGCGTCTGACCGTCATAACAACGATCTGGCTGCCGAACTGATTGCCTGGCGCAGCGGTGAGAATACTGTTTTACAGGGGGACCCGGCTGCCGTTAACCGCGTGCTTTATGCCGGCGCGGTGAGAAACGTCACGAAACGGGACGAACATTCTTTCAGCGTCAGCGATCAGCAGCACATGGCAAACGTGCGCGCAACTGAGCGTCATCTGAGCGGTCAGGACGTCAGGGCGGAAGCAAGTCATACTGAATATCAGAGCAGGATGGACGATGCAGTCCGTCCGTTACCTAAAGATTTACCACGACCGTGAGGAGAGTAATAGCGAAGACATAACTCAAACTGAAGTACTTAGTCGCTGATTGCACAGGCTGAACCCCTCTACAACCAGCTAACCATTACAACCTGTTGAGGAGCTGCCATGGCTGCCGTGGATCCTATTCATTTGAAGCTGTTTACAAGTTATTTCCTAGCGTTATTAAAAATTAGGTTACTAAAATAAACCGGTATTGTGCAGGAGCTAATTTTTTTATGCTGGTAAGTCTAAGATGTAGCGCCAATATATTAATATTTCCCGATGCTTAATGGTGTTTTTAATATTTTCGATCTCTAATCAATTAGGGTGTTATCAAATGGCTTAATTTTTTTCTCGCCGATAAGTTTGAATTATTAGGGGGTTGGGTTTTTTGTTTTTTTGTCAACATCTTGCTGTTCTTGATATTTTTTTGATTTTTTTATTCGTCCCATCAGTTATAGGTTTTTTTTATTTTTTATTTATTTTCAATGTGCTGAATCCTAATATCCAAGCCTTGTTCCTATATACATTATTATAAAGTGGTTTGGTTTTTTTTAATTTCTTACTAATTTCAATGGTGTTAATAATAAACATGAAGATCAATAAAGCGCTTGGTTAGTTTTGTTGTTATATATTTTATTTGGCTTTATGTTTATTATGGTTTTTATTTTAACTTATTGAAATTCTGTAAAGCTAAGGGGGTGGCAGAAATTACCTTTAAAATGGAGTTATTAATTATGAATTCAATCATAGAAGTGCGTAGGTAAAAGGATGTTTTATTAACTCACGTGTTAAGTTGAAGGTGGTTTGAATTTATTTATGATTGGTGGCGGCATCATATCTAATTATAATGTTTTAAGTGCTGCCATTGCCATTATGAAATTTCCCCCTTTATGTTAGCGAAATTGAATTTATCAAGGCGATAGTTCATTCTCGCCTTGATACCTGTACCAGTTGTTATTAACTTAATAAACGGGGATCTTTGAGCAAATGCTTCTTTGCCGGCGCGGTAATAATGCCGAGGCAGACGACGATCAGACTGACACCTGCCCAGCCGGCAAAGGGCAGCCTTTCACCCACCAGCAGAACCGCCAGCAACGCCGCAATCACCGGTTCGAGCAGGGTGATGGTGGTGGCCATGCTGGCGGGGATACGCGCCAGGCCATAGCCGTAGCAGAGATAGCCGACAAACATCGGGATCAGGGCCATGTAGATCCCGACAGCCGCAGTGTTCCAGCTCGCCAGTAGCGGAGCACCCGTCATAAACAGTACGGGCATCAGCAGGATGCCGCCCGCACCAAACGTTGCTCCCATGGCCGCGCCGGATGCCACACCCGCCTGCATCAGGCGTCGCGCCGACCACGAATAGAACGCGTAGGTAAACCCTGCCAGCAGACCCAGAGCGATACCGCTCAGGGCGTGTTCGTTGCCGGCAGCCTCAGCCTCTCCGCTGCTCTGCGCCAGGCAGAGCAGTATCATTCCGGCGATCCCCGGCACTGCGCCGCACAGCCACTGCTTTGTCAGGCGCCCGCCGTCGAAGCGATACTCAATCAGAGCTGAAAGAAGCGGAGCCGAACCAATCGAAATCACCGTGCCAGTTGTGACGCCGGCATAACGCATTGAGGCATAGAAGGCAAGGGGATACACGGCAACCGCGAGCGCGCCGGTGACCAGAAAGTGCCACTGTGCGGCAATAAGCCGGCGCTGACGAAGAAGTGTGCCAGCCGCAATAAGCCCCTGTAATAAACCGCCGATGCCCATCGCTACGGCCCCAATCGCCAGCGGACTCAGCTCAGGGGCGAAGGTAGCCGCCGTGCCGGTGGTACCCCAGAGGATGGCGGCCACCAGCACGCCCGTTATGCCGCCCAGCCGTTGTCCCGATGAAAGCATCAGCACGCCTCCATCATCTGTTCAGCCATCGCGCGGGCCTGTGCCACACAGTGACTGCTCCCTTCCAGGCCTGCCCGGGAGATGCTGCCTTCCAGCAGGAAGGCGAAATGCTTTGCCACCAGGCCGGCATTTTTTTCCTCTCCGTGTATCAGCTCAGCCAGATGCGAAGCCAGAATCGCTTCAACTTCCTCTTTGTGTTCACGTACAGCCTGGCGTCCCGGTGCTCCGGCAGGCAACTCTGCAGCGGCATTCAGCAGCCCGCAGCCGCGAAAGCCGTGTTCATAAGCATACTCAGCGTGATCTTCATACGCTTTAAAGACGGCCAGAACCCGCTCCCGGGGCGTCGTAGCGATCTGACGCCGCTTTTCATACAGCGCCAGCCACTCTTCATGCCGCACCCTGAGATAAGCCGCTACCAGTTCATCTTTAGAGGCAAAGTTGTTGTACAGGCTTTTCTTTGCGACGCCAGCCCGTTTCACAATCGCATCAATGCCTGTGCCGCCTATTCCGTGGTTGTAAAAAAGAATGCGTGCGGCGTTGAGCAGCTTTTCATAAGCCGTTTCTGAATCAGCAGACTGTTGCGTCATTGTCAGCCCCAATGGCGTTGTGAGTAGGTAGACTAGTCTACCTACTCACAAGTGTATGGCAACCCCAGGAGGCATTCAGCGGAGTGAATGACTTTTTTATCCCGTTAACAAAGGGCAGGCGGAAAAAAGTGAATACAAAACAGCCCGCAAAAGCGGGCTGGCAGCATGATTAATGTTATTAACGGCCAAACAGCATAGCGAGCAGCTCGCGCAGATGCGCAGCCTCTACGGCATCCTCGGTGCTGTCCAGCCAGCCGATCAATTTAAGGCACACTGCAGTTCGGGTAAGACGTCGCTCCTGACGAAGGATTTCGACAGTGATCCTGCCCAGCATTTCAATCTGGCAGGGGTGCGTTACCCTGCTGAAGTAGCCAGTCAGCCCGATTGTATTTTCAGAAGGCAGTCCGTCCTGGCGCATTGAAATACCTGAAAGTTAATAGAGGGGTCGTGCGCAAAGTAAACGATGCGTAGCGATGTGTACAGCGTTGATTTGTAAGAGCGGCCGCAGACTGGTCTGGATCTAATAAATATCTATAAGTTACAGTCACCTATACAATTTATTTTTCTGATGATTAACAATTCATGCAGGGATAGCATCCTCTTTCTGAAGACAAAGCATTGCCTACAAGCTTTCTGCATCAGTTACTGCTTTTTTATCGAAGCTGCTGATATAGCTGTACAACTTACTTATCCTTATTTTCATTTATAACCCCATGATAAATAGTGCTTAGCATTTTTTGCAAAAAAATCAAGCCAGGGGATATACACAATCGCTGTACAAGTTTATCAATGTTGTATAACTTTACGCTCATTGAGCGATGAGTATATTTCAACCATTACAGAGGTTCCCCATGCGCCAGGACATTGCGAACTATCCAACTACAGCAAATGATATTGCCCATTACTTCAGCAAGGTTTCCGTACCGGGACAGCAGGAAACGTTGGGCCAGATTGTGGTAGAAATCCTGCGTGCGGGTAAAAATCTTAATCGCAAAGCGATCTGTTCAAAGCTCTTACGTCGTCTGGAGGTCGCAGCGAGTGTGGAAGAAGAGCGTCACTACCAGGCGCTTATCGGGCTGCTGTTTGATCGCTGAGACGCCTTCAACCGCGTGTTCAGTTTATCCTGCAGCACTTTCAGGGCTGTCCGGACTGGCAGCCAGATATCACTGCCGGAGCAGGCACGCAAATATAAGAAGCGGGTATGCAACGAAGTAACCTGGAAAGACTGACTGATATCGTTATCGGCGAAGCAGTAACATTACTGCTCGGTGATGCCGGCCGTATCAATTCAACCGCTCTGGTTGCTACTCTGAAGCGAATGGCAGCGCTGGAGTCACATCCTGAACGGCTGGCGGCACTGCAGTGTGCACTGGATGAAGTAGCAAAAGAGTTTCCGCGCGCGCGGCAGACTCAGGATATGCCGGTGATGGCGCTACAGTCGGTTCAGGCAGGCAGTAAAAAGCATTAAGAGATATATTCGCGCAAGCGAAGTGTGGCAATAAGCCCGCAGGATGCGGCCATCTGCGGATGGCCGTCTTTATTTCAGGCAGTTAGCCTGGTAACTCAGCCGCTGGTGCGGAATTAAACGGAAAGACTATGCAGCAAGAAATGCAGCACACCCAAACGACCGAAGCCGACATCATTCACCATTTTCGTCACGCTGGCGAGAAGCTGGCTGCTGAAACAGCCGTGCTGGATGCGGTCATCCGCGATATTGTTGTGCACGGCAAACGCGTCACCAGCAAAACCATTATCCTGTATCTTATCGCCGAGCTGGAAAGCACATCAGACATTGTACACCTTGATGTACTGCGTAATGCGCTGGAGATAGTGGTCGGACGCACACCGGACGACGAAGGTATTTAAGATTTTTATTCCTGCTGCACGCTCTGTGCGGCAGGAATGGCTGCTGAGGTCTCAAAACCACCCTTTGAAGCCCATACTGAGCAGCTCGCTGCAGCGATCAACGTAATAGCAATCCACACCTTCATCATCATTCTCTCCCTATCAGTAACGGCTTTAACGTTAAATAAGCCTGGCACGGATTACGCGATCTGCCTGGAGCAGATGAGACAAAAGGATAATTCCGATGTGAGTTTTTGCAGCTAAGGCCCGCTGCCTTAATGCACGTTATCTTCTGCCGTGTGAGATGCAGCGCTATCAGCCTCAACAGCTGTTGTTAACTGCATTTCGCGTCTGATGCCGTCAATAACATGTAATGCTGCGCGCAGATAGGTTTCATCAGCGTTGCTGCTGACTTTGTCATACAGCCGATCCAGCAGCATTTGCAGGGATATAGTAGTGCCAGCATCAAGCAGCTCCGTTACTGTTTCGCCGATAATTATTTCTGCCAGTTTTTCTTCTAGGTCACTTTTCATTACGCGGTCCGGCTGCAGGTTTCCCGGCGAGTCTATCACAGGGCATTGAGGCGTTGTCAGGCTCAGTCAGCCATCTCATTTTCATCAAGACGATAAAGATTGATATCGTTTCTTTCACGATAACGGGGCGGAAATACCATGGCGCCGTTACCATCCCCCAGATATTGCATACCCAAAGGCTCGATAATGGCATAGGGCTCTGCCAGTGCGCGGCGATAACGCAATATTTCGCGCGCCATTTCAACGGCTTCTGGGGAATTATTATCAGGGTTACCTGCTATATATTGCAGGCGTTCGTCGCTAAGCATCGCTGCCTCCTGTGTTGCTCTGACGCTTTACGGCTCTACCTACGTCGTGACTGGATGTCATCATAGCCAGAAGCGTGGCGGAAACCAAAGCCTGCGTTACGTTGTGATGCACACAGCAGGATGTTGTGAAGCGTAAAAGCAGCAGATCTATTAAATGAAAAGTCGGATTCTGCCATTGGACTTTTCAGAGGCCGGAGTAGCGGGAGAGGATTCTGTCAGGAGAGTCGAAGGATATTATCGATTGGATCGTGAGTTCTTTTCGTATCAGAAGCAATGCTTTTTGAATCAGCCGGTATTGGGCTCTTCACACGTGTAAAAACCAGACCGCAGCAGGGCTGCTGCGGTCCGACAACAGATTATGCGCTCTGCCACTCGGCTTCAACGTCATCCTTTGATTTGGAAAGAATGACTTTATTATCATCAACTTCTTTAACCCAGCTGAATGGGATGATGTGGTGCTTACCGCCCGCTTCCGGATCGCTTTTCGCCAGTTTGATTTTATCTTCGCCTTCGAAGTGATCGACAATGCCCACGTGCTCACCGTTGACGTCAACAACCTGTGCGTGATCCAGGATTTCTGATTTGCTTACCATATTGCCTCCGTTCTGTGAATGTAAATGCAGCAGTTCTGCTGCCGGACTGCTTAAGTCTGGTTATTAATCCGCAGATTTCCAGTAATTTACAGAATGAAATATTTAGGCGAACCGTGACGCGACCAATTCTGCTGCGCCGACTATGATTTCCTGTAGCCGCTGGCGGCACGCGCTGCCAGCCTCCTCTCTGTTCATAACGGGAATTAACAGCATGCAGATATCACTGGAGAAACAGGTTGCGCTGGTTACCGGCGCCAGTTCAGGGCTTGGCTACGCCTGCGCCGAAGCGCTGGCTGCGGCGGGTGCAGCGGTGGTAGTCAACTATAACAGCCAGCAGGAGCCTGCCGAGGCGCTGGCAGAAGCGATCCGGCAGCGCGGCGGTAAGGCGGTGGCGGTAGGGGGTGATGTCTCTGATGAAAAAGCCGTAGAGGCGCTGTTTGCTGAAACCATCAACCATTTTGGGCGGCTGGATATCCTGGTCGCGAACTCCGGACTGCAGCGCGATGCGCCAGCCAGCGAGATGACGCTGGAGGAGTGGAACAAAGTTATCCAGGTTAATCTCACCGGTCAGTTTCTCTGTGCCCGGGCAGCGCTGCGTCAGTTTCGCCAGCAGGAGAAACGTCTGGACGTGAGCCGCGCTGCCGGAAAAATCATTCATATGAGTTCGGTTCATCAGCTCATCCCTTGGGCTGGCCATATCAACTATGCCGCCTCTAAAGGGGGTGTCGATCTGCTGATGCGTAGCCTGGCGCAGGAGGTGGGTGAGGAGCGCATTCGCATTAATTCGATTGCGCCGGGGGCCATCAGAACCCCAATCAATACCGAAGCCACGGAGGGCGACGCGGAGAAAAAGCTGCTGCAGCTCATTCCCTATGGCCGGGTAGGCGATCCGGAAGATGTGGGTAATGCGGTGATATGGCTGGCCAGCGATTTATCCGACTACGTGCATGGCACCACGCTGTTTATTGATGGCGGGATGAGTCTCTATCCTGGCTTTCGCGATAACGGTTAAGCACTTACCAATTACGCTGTCGCAATCAGTCGATTGCGACACTTTCACGGCTAATGAGTTGCGTCGCCGGGCCGATATAACTAACTCTCCACCTTCAACCGGAAGTTAATTATGTCGCTGAAAAAATCCTCACTGCTGGTGTTCCTCACGATGCTGGTACTGTTTCTGGCCAGCGTGGCCATCAGCAGCTGGCTGCTGGTGCGCAGTAACGCCTCGCTGACCGCCGTTAACAAAGAGATCCGCGTAGTGCTCTCCGTTATCGATCCTATCAACCACAGCCGTACGCTGCGCGTCAGGGTGATGGAATATATGAAAGCGAGCGAGGGGGACGATACCGCATCAGCAGCGTCACTTGAGAGTGTTAAAGCGGTGGCTGTCAAAGCAGACGCGGCATTTCAGGCCTATATGGATGCCCCGCGTCTGGCCGGTGAGGCAGCAGAAGCAGAAGCTTACCGGCAGGCTTATCTCAGCTATCGCGATGAAGGGATCCGGCCGCTGGTGGCGGCCGCTGAAGCGCACGATCAGGCACGCTTTAAAGCGCAAATCCCGACCGTCGTCCGTCTCGATCGCCAGTATGAAATTATCCTCGATAAGGTACTGGCGCAGCATGAAGCTTATGCACGCCAGCTCAATGATGACGCACAACGTCACTTTCACTCCGGCCTGATGCTGCTGGTGCTGTTTGGTGCGCTGTTTGTCGGCATCATTGTTGTGATTTCACTGCTGATGCATCGCTTTGTGCTGCTGCCGCTCAGCATGGCAAAACAGCATTGCGATTTGATCGCCGCCGGCGAGCTTAACCGCCCTGTTCCGGCAAAGGGCGCGTCGCGCAGTGAAATTCAGAGTCTGATGGGCTCGCTGGAAGCGATGCGTCTCGCCCTGACACAAATCATTATGCAGGTACGTGACTCCGCGCATTCGGTCTCCACCGCCTCGGGCGAAATCGCAGCCGGAAACGTTGACCTGGCCTCGCGCACTGAGCAGCAGGCTGCGGCGCTGACGGAAACCGCGGCCAGCATGGAACAGCTGGGTGCTACGGTGAAGCAGAACACTGACAACGTCTTTGAAGCCTGCCGCCTGACAGGCGAGGCGGTGCAAAATGCGGAAATAGGTGAAAAAGTCTCGCGTGAGGTGATTGTGTCGATGGACCTGATCAACGCCAGCTCGAAAAAAATCGAAGAGATCATCTCGGTGATCAACGGGATCGCGTTTCAGACCAACATCCTTGCGCTGAACGCCGCTGTGGAAGCAGCGCGAGCGGGTGAGCAGGGCAGGGGGTTTGCAGTGGTTGCCGGAGAGGTCCGCAATCTGGCACAGCGCAGCGCGCTGGCAGCCAAAGAGATAGAGACGCTGATTGCAGAGTCGGTAGCGATTATCCACACCGGCTCGGAGCAGGTCAGCCGCACCGGGGAGGCGATGAGCGCTATCATCGCGTCGGTAAGCCGCGTTAACCTTTTGATGGAGCATATTTCCGTGGCGTCAGGTGAACAGAGTCGCGGCATCGGTCAGATTGAGAAAGCGGTGACTGAAATGGACTCTGTCACGCAGCAGAACGCTGCACTGGTACAGGAGTCAGCGGCTGCGTCAGCATCGCTTGAAGAGCAGGTACAGTATCTGACCCGTTCAGTTTCCACTTTCCATCTGGCATAAGCGCCCCGTGCCGGCTCTTTTTAAGGGGCTGGCAATCTCTCAGACCACAATACAGAACCTTTTGTGAACACTGCTTCACTATTAATGATTAAAAGAGCACATCTGAAAATTCATCTATAAAAAGCTACTATTTCAATGCATTAGAAATAGTGGTGCCTTTTTGACAAATTTATTTTCTTCAAAGCGTAAATTTATCTTACGCTTTGCCGATATTCCTCCCTGCCACCTTAGCGCAAACCGGTACGTTTGCGCCTGTTTTACAGGTGTGCTGCGGGCAAGAGTGCGCCGCAGTTAATTCTTCTCAGGGAGCAGTAAATGAACCATCGTAAACCCCTGGTGGCGGCCGTCGTCGCCTCCTGCATCGTTCTTTCCGGCTGCAGCGCCATGACTACCGCCATCAAAAAGCGCAATCTTGAAGTTAAAACGCAGATGAGCCAGACGGTATGGCTTGAGCCTTCCAGTCAGAAAACGGTCTATCTGCAGGTGCGTAATACCTCTGACAAAGATATGAGCGATCTGCAGTCGCTGCTGGCGCAGGACCTGCAGGCTAAAGGGTATACTGTCACATCCTCGCCCGATACCGCGTTCTACTGGATTCAGGCTAACGTGCTGAAAGCGGAAAAAATGGATCTGCGCCAGTCGCAGGGCTTCCTGGCGACCGGCTATGAAGGCGCGGTTACCGGTGCAGCGCTGGGTGCCGGCATTACGGCCTATAACGGTAACTCGGGTGGTGCGATGCTTGGCGTCGGTCTGGCCGCAGGCCTGGCAGGAATGGCAGCCGATGCGCTGATTGAAGATGTTAACTTCACCATGGTGACCGATCTGCAGATCTCCGAACGCAGTAAAAACGCCGTGACCACTGACAACATTGCCGCACTGCGTCAGGGCACATCGGGCATTAAGTTGCAGACCAGCAGCGAAGAGGGCAACCGCATGAAGTATCAGACGCGCGTGGTGTCCAACGCCAACAAGGTCAATCTCAAGTTTGAAGAAGCGAAGCCGGTGCTGGAAGCGCAGCTGGCGAAATCCGTGGCAGGCATCATGTAATCACGGGTGCCGCTGGTGCTTTCCGGCCGGCGGCAAATCACAACTGCATAACTCTGAATATATGCCCTGAATAGTTACAGCATCCCTTAACATGAAACACTAACCGGTGCTGGTCTGACGCATATTGCCCCTCTCTGACCTTTTCAACCTCAGGCGCAGATCTGAAACAGGGTTGCCCCTCCTGACCCGCCGCCGCGCCCGGCCCGCAGGGCCGGAATGAGTTGAACAGGTAAAAGAGTGCTGTAACTAAAATTCCAGCAGTACGGGTGAAATAGGACAAACGGCAGCCTGACAGCGCAAGGATAAAATATTTAGCGCCGGTTTTAATCCTTAATCAGAGCCACGGCCTTTCTGCCTCTCAGTCAGGCGAGCTTTAAACTCTGGATACGCTTTTGATAAGTTTCGATAATCATCATCGCCGTTTTACGCTTGTCTATCAACTGCAATGATCTGTTCTGCTATTGCCTGTAAATCATCACCGCAGATATCGGGCTGTTTGCCCAGCAATAGCGGCGCGTTACCGGAGCGGGTAAGCAGGGCACCTTTCCAGCCACAGGCCATAGCGCCAATAATATCCCAGGCGTGCGTGGCTATCATTCTGAGCGCAGCAGGAGGCTGATCCAGCGCCTGACTGACACTCTGATAAGCGGCAGCGGCAGGTTTGAAACAGCCGCTCAGCTCAACGGAGAACTGCTGTGAAAAAAATGGTGCCAGTCCGGATTGCGCCAGCACTTTTTTGCCCGCTTCTGCCGATGAGTTCGTGAACGTCACCATTTCAAAACCTGCAGTACGAAGTTTTTCCAGCGCGGGCAGCGCATCAGGATGAGCGGGTAATGCCGCCATCTCCTCCTGAAACCGCGTTATCTGTGCTGGAGTGAGCGCTGTATTGCGGATAGTGGCTACCATTTTCAACACGGCAACCGCCAGTTCACCAAATGGCACATAGCGACCGCTTAAGGTGAGCGTCTGGGAGTAGAGGATCTGTTCTGCAAACCACTGACGCATCACCTGCGTATCGCCAAACGTGTCCAGAAAAAAATCATCCAGAGACGTCAGATCGAGCAGCGTTTCATTGACATCAAATACCAGCAGGGTGCTCTCTTTCATTATTGTCTGCGTACCTTTTTTGCATAAAACGTATTGCTGCAGAGCACAACGTGCGGGCTGCCAGAGGCGCAGCCCGCACGGATATTACTCAATAACCCAGACGCTGACGCTGCCGCCGTTGCAGGTGAATACCGCTTCACCCTGTTCACTGGTGGTGATCGTCTCGTCGCGATTGCCAAGGAAATCGCGCCAGTTTTTGCCGGCGTAATTTTCTCCCAGCGTCAGCGTTTTCTCTCCGCTGTCGCCGTTGGACATCACGACCACGCAGCCTGGCTCATCTTCCGTGCCGCTGCGGCTGAATGCGATGCAGTTAGGGTGATCAAACCACAGCGTCTGCACCCCGTGTGCAAAACGCTGGCGCGCAATCATCAGCCGATCGAGCTTGTCGATCACCGGCATCTCAACGTGATGCGTTTCGCCATCGCTGCCGGTATCCTCGTAGCTGGCGCCGTAGAGATCCGGATAGAACACGCACGGCACACCGTTTTCACGCAGCAAAATCAGCGCATAGGCGAGCGGCTTGAACCAGGCCTCTACCGGCGCTTCAAGCGCCTGCAGCGGCTGTGTATCGTGGTTAGCAACGATAGTAACGGCGTGGAACGGATCGGCTTCTACCAGCGTACCGGAGAAAATCTGGCTCATGTCGTAACTGCTGCCCTGCTTAGAGGCTTCATGAAACTTCATATGCAGTGGCGCATCGAAGAGCAGCGTTTTGCCCTCAACCTGATTGATATACTGCTGCAGTTTATCCAGCTCAAACGACCAGTACTCCGCCACGATAAACAGCGGCTTTTCAGAGACCTCCTGTACATGGTCAATCCACTCTTTGTAGAACCAGGCCGGAATATGTTTAACCGCATCCAGGCGGAATCCGTCGCACTGGGTGGTTTCCATCATCCAGCGCGCCCAGTATTTGATCTCTTCCGTCGCCGAGCGGTTGCGGAAATCGATATTGGACCCCATCAGATAATCAAAGTTACCCAGTTCATTATCAACCTGATCGTTCCAGCCCTCGCCGGTATAGTCGTTCACAATCTTAAACACGCCATCTTCATCGGGATTTTCGATGTGATCAACGCCGCTGAAGCACTTGTAGTCCCAGATAAACTTTGAATACTTTCCGGCACGAACCGGGAAGGTGTAGCGCGTCCAGGCATCACACTCCACCACCTCTTCGTGGATTTGTGAGCGATCCTGCTCGTCGACCCGGTTGACCAGAATGCGTTCTTTCTCATCGGCGCCCATTTTGTGGTTAACCACCACATCCATCAGCACCGCAATCTGATGCTGATGGAGCGTATCAATCGCCGCATGGAGCTGCGCTTTGTCTCCATATTTAGTGGCAACGGTGCCTTTCTGATCAAACTCACCCAGGTCAAACAGATCGTAAGTGTCATAGCCGACTGAACTGCCGCCTGAAGCACCTTTGTAGGCTGGTGGCAGCCAGATCATATTGATACCAGATTCGCTCATATGCGCTGCCCGTTCGGCCAGCTCAGGCCAGAGCTGGCCGCCTTCGGGGTAATACCAGTGAAATGCCTGTAACAGGGTTGGATTTTTCATCGCCGGGCTCCGTTTATAGTCAAAAGAATTATGGAGCGGGAATGGAAAAGCGCGCGAATATTCAGCGGCCACCGCACTTTTTGCTGTTGCAACAGCAGGACCGGCATGGGATGTGCATTACTCTTAAAAACAGGCCAGCCGCTTTGCAGCGGCGTTTTTTAATTTATGCTGACCCCGCCATTTGCTAATGCGGAACGCACATGACCCGATATTTCTCTTTCTGTTCGCTTATTGTTCTCGCCTCTCTTTACGCAACGCAGGGAGTGCATGCGGATACGCCCGGGACGCCGCTCGTTGCCGGCTACGGTAAGCTTTATGACACTCCTGACGCGGCTTTTCAGCCCGACAGGACGCAGCACTACAAGCTGGTTTTTAAAGTGAGCGAGGCGGCCAGCAATGCCGCGGATATTAATCCCGGCCTGAATGAAGTGGCGCGCGTCATCAATCTTTACGGTCGTTCCGGCGTGCCGGCTAATCAGCTGGACGCGTGGTGGCAGTTAACGGCGGCGCCACGCCCGCTATGCTGGATGAGCAGCACTACCGGAAGCTGTTCGGCGCGGCTAATCCTAACCTGCAGCTGATAAAAGCGCTGAACGATGCGGGCGTAAAAGTGACGCTGTGCAGTCAGGCGCTGGCGTGGCATCATTACGATCCGCGCTGGGTCGCTTCATCCGTTATCACTACCCCCTCAGCGCTGACCACGATGACCGTGCTGCAGAACCAGGGCTACGCGCTACTGGATACGCAGGGGGCCGGAAAGGTTGAATAATCCCTGCTGATTGATGCTGGAGATGAATTATGCAGAGAAAATAGAGATTCAGGTACGCTCAATGCTGGCCTGACAGGCGACTACCTCAATCAGCTCAAACTCTGCAGCCACCAGCTCCATACGTTCATCAAAAACGCCACTGCTTTCAAAGAAGCGCTGGTGCTCCTGACGCCAGTAGCGGAGGCTCAGATCGCCTTCACCCTCTTTACGGGCAAACGCTTCGGTGACGTCGCAGAAGCGTATCAGCTGCAGACTGACGATGCGGACTACGCAAACCGGTTGATTGCGGCCGTCGAGGACGATGCTGTAGCGGCCGACAGATGGTGCTTCAGCATCATCCTGAAAAGCAGCCAGCGAACTGCAGGTAGCGGTTTTCCTGCCCTCTGTAATCAGTTTCGCCAGGGTATCTGCCAGGGCAGGGGAATCACCAAACGTCCAGCTCAGCGCCTGCGGGTATTTCGCTTTAAGTGCAGTTATCTTAGTCATTATGATCTCGCAAAAAGACCGCCAGCACATCCTTCGGTGGCGTAACGCCGCATTCTGATAAGAGCCAGCCCACAGCACCGCGATGGTAGGTGCCGTGAAACAGCATATGGTTGATCATCTCTTCAGCCTGCATTTCTCCGGCGCCACCATCCACAAAACGAAAGCGGATCGCCTGAGCGAGATCGGCTTCATTAAGCGTGGCGACATGCTTCAGGTACCAGCGAGTGGTCTCCGACAGAGCGTGCATCAGTTCTTCAACGGCAGGCGTTTCAGGGGTATTCAGTGCGGTGTAACCGTGTTGCTCACCGGTGAGGTTGGCTTTGAAAATAGCGTCCACGACATAGACGTGGTTCATCAGGCGCAATGCCAGATGACGTTTTTCCGCAAACTGTGCGGCATCAATGTCAGAAATTGCCTGCAGGGTGGCGGCATCTATCCATAATTTATAGCGGAGAAGGGTGGTCAGGGTGCTGCTCATGGTTTCATCCTGAAAAAGGCAGAGGCCCATCATAGCAGCAAAAAAAATGGCCGAACAACAAAAAAGAGGAGCCAGGCTCCTCTTTGGTCATGCAGTCACATTAACGCACAATGTGCAGGAAGTACAGGTGCTTCTCATACTGGTCGAGGATATCGTTAATGATCTGCTCCTGATTCCAGCCCATCACGTCATAATCCTGGCCGCCCTCTTTGAGATAGACCACCGCACGGTAATATTTCTGCTCTTCTGCCTTGTCGCTGGCTGACATACCCGCCAGCGCAAAAGCGGGCTGCAGATAGGGGCGCGCGCGAACTTCGTAAACGAAGTTAAGCTCCTGTCCCAGATCCACCTCAAATCGCACGCGATCGTCTTCATCGGCCCGGGTATGCGACGGGGTGTTTTGCTTTGCCAGCTCCTGCTCGACCATCTCCATCGCCGGGTAGATCACCTCAGTCATAAAGCGCTTTACCTGCGAGCGTTTCGGGAAATAGGCGATATTACGTAAACGACGCTGCCACGGGATCGGGTTACGTGCAGCCGTGGGCGCGATGGTGGCAATCTGTTTGCTCTCTCGCTTCCAGGCATCAATGCGAAGCGCTTTAAGCAACCCATACATCGACATCAGCAGGATGATGGCAAACGGCAGGGCGCTGGCGATGGTCACAACCTGCAGCGCTTTCATGCCGCCAGCTAACAGTAAGGTGATGGCCACGACGCCCATCAGCGCGGACCAGAAAATACGCTGCCAGACTGGCGTTTGATCGATGCCCCCTGAAGCAAGCGTATCGACAACCATCGCCCCGGAGTCAGCGGACGTGACAAAAAAGACCACTACCATGGCGACGGCAATGCAGGAGAGGGCAAAACTGAATGGAAAATGCTCCAGAAAATTAAATAGCGCGAGCGTTTGATCGCTCATCACTATCTGTGCCAGATCGGTGGCGCCCTGCTGCATAATCATCCAGATTGCGCTGTTACCAAAGAAGGTCATCCAGAGCAGCGTAAAGCCCGCCGGCACAAACAGTACGCCGGTGACAAATTCACGGATGGTACGACCGCGCGATACGCGGGCAATGAACATGCCGACAAAGGGTGACCAGGCCAGCCACCATCCCCAGTAGAACAGCGTCCAGCCGCCCAGCCACTTACTCGATTTAGGCTCATAGGCATACAGATTGAACGTTTTCGTTACCAGTTCGGAAAGATAGCCGCCGGTATTCTCCACAAACGACTTCAGCAGCAGCACCGTTGGCCCCAGCGTGCCGACCAGGATCAGCAGCAGCACCGCCAGACCGAGGTTTATTTCCGATAAAATACGGATACCTTTGTCCAGCCCGGAGACAACGGACAGTGTCGCCAGTGCAGTAATTACCACAATCAGAATCACCTGCATGGTAGCGCTGACCGGTAAACCAAACAGATGATTAAGGCCGGCGTTAACCTGCAGCACGCCGTAGCCCAGTGAGGTGGCCACACCCAGCACCGTACCAATCACCGCAAAAATATCTACGGCATGCCCCATCCAGCCATAAATGCGGTCACCGATAATCGGATAGAGCGCTGAGCGCAGCGTCAGCGGTAATCCATGACGATAGCTAAAGAACGCCAGGATCAGCGCCACAATCGCATATATCGACCAGGCGTGCAGGCCCCAGTGGAAGAATGTGATACGCAACGCTTCCCGCGCCGCATTGACGGTTTCCGGCTCGCCTGACGGCGGTGCCATATAGTGCATCACCGGCTCAGCTACGCCGAAAAACATCAGCCCTATTCCCATACCGGCAGAAAACAACATGGCAAACCAGGAGTGATAACTGAAGTCAGGTTCGGCGTGATCGGGCCCGAGTTTAATATCACCATAGCGCGATACCCCCAGGTAGATCACGGTCAGCAAAATCAGCGCAACGGCGAGAATATAAAACCAGCTGGCATTAGCAAACAGCGACGTCTGCAGGGCGGTGAGCTGGGTATCCGCCTGTTCAGGAAAGAGCGCGGCAAAGGCGACCAGGATAAAAATCAGGGCGGCTGAAGTGAAAAAGACCGGCGGGTTGATGTGGCTTCGCTTTTTTTGGATGTCCGTTTCTGATGTTGGCATAAGTATCCTGCATAACGTGAATGAAGACCAAATGTAACAATCAGTATGGAAGAGTAAAAGCGATACGCCAGCAGGTGCTTAAAAACCAGGCTGACCGCATGAGGTTTTTCCCGAACTCGCCCAGATGGCTGCACGCTCCACGGCGATTTTATCTGCTTCACAGCTCATGACCCTATTTGCGCGTGCCAGTGCAAGCCTGGAATGGCGCTGTGCATCAGCGGCGTAACGGTGCGGCGCGATCAGCGCCAGTGCCTGAAGCGATTTCTGCAGACGAATTTGTACCTCAGCCAGTCCTGCGCCATCGCGCCCGACAGCGGTGAACACATCATCAAACATATCGCTGATTTGGGCGGGCCGGATAAACAGGCGCGGCCAGGCGACTTCATCAGAAGCCGGAGGAACAGGATGGCCGAATAGCCTGACAGCACGGCCAATAATATCTATGGCAGTGCCGGGATCGTTAACGGCTGGGGAAAGTGCGCGTGAGGCGATTTCTGCGAGCACGCAGAGGCCAAAGCGCGGGTCCTGCTCATAAGAGCGCTGCTCACCAGAGGTAAATGCACTCTGCAGATGATCCTGATCTTCTGCAGATATCGGCTGGGTGCACCACAGCAGGGGCGATCCCGGATGAACAAAGCTGCCGGGCTGAGCCGCCAGATAGAGGCGCACCTGCTGCTGTTCAGCCCAGTCGCTGAGCCGTTGCAAATCGATATGCTGCAGGTATCCAATAGCTTCCGGCAGAAGCGGATGGGGCAGTGCCGCTGCGGGCAGCTCACCCTGCCAGGCTGAGCCACCCATGCTGGGGTTCTGTAATCGTTCAGTCAGCGCCGCGCGGGTTGCCTGCTCAACGCGCTGAGAGGTTTCGCCCAGGCTGCCAAAGTTAGCGAGATGCTGGATCCAGCGCAGCAGGGTGATCACAATCATGGCGATCACCAGCAGCGTCACAAAGAACAGCACCACCCGCCCCTGTGTGCCGTATGCGCCCATACCCAGCGCGATGATCCCCACCAGGCTGTAGAGAAACGAGCCGATGAACGTCGCCAGCACATTCTGCGTGGTGCGATCTTCCATCAGCAGACTGGTGGCACGCGGCGTCACGCTGCTGCTCGCGGAGTTATAGGCTGTCACCATGATATTCAGCGAAAACGTTGTGACTGCCAGCATACTGGAAGCGAGGATAGCCAGAATCTCATCCACGGCCTCACTGCCAATCAGACCCGATACGGAGGCAGGAATAAACGGTTTCACCGCGATAGCCACCAGCGCGGTTATCACCGCCAGTACCGCAAACAGCGAGCTGCGAAACCAGAGCTGTTTAGTCAGCTGGCGCAGTAACCATTGTGTTTTGGACATCGTATTCTCTGTGGTTATAGACCGATCGTCAGGCGCACCTCAGACGGCATCAGGAGGCTTGCCGCAGCACAGGCGGATAGCACTGATGATCCTGGAAAAAGTGAGCCCGCGGATGACATCGTCGCTTTGAGTGTGCGATAAAACACCATAGTCGATATATACGCAGCGTGCATAACTGTCCGGCAGCCCAGAGAAGGAAAATCACAAGCAATGAAAACCATCGGTATTCTGGGCGGAATGTCTGCTGCCTCAACGCAAACCTACTATCGTCAGCTATGCGAGCTGACGCGCCAGCAGCTGGGTGGCCTGCACTCGCCGGAGCTGCTGATTCGATCGCTCGACTTTGCGCGCATTGAGCAGCTGCAGGCGAGCGGGCAGTGGGCGGCGGCCGGGGAGATCCTCAACGCAGAGGCGCACGCGCTGGCACGCGGCGGCGCAGATTTTATCGTGCTGGCCACTAATACCATGCACAAACTGGCTGACGTCATGATGAAAGATGTCGCTGTTCCGCTACTGCATATCGCCGATGCTACCGCTGAGCGCATCGTGGCGTCGGGACTGCGCGCGCCGGGCCTGATCGCCACCGCCTTTACCATGGAGCAGCAGTTCTACCGTCAGCGGCTGGAAGCGGCCGGACTGCAGCCGCTTATCCCGGATAGCGGCGATCGCGCCAGCGTGCACCACATTATTTATGATGAGCTGTGCAAAGATATCACCACTACAGCCAGCCGCGAGGCGTTTGAGCAGGTGGCTGAACGGCTGGTCGCGCAGGGCGCGGATTGCATGATCCTCGGCTGTACCGAGGTCGGGATGCTGCTTAATCCGCGTAATGTGTCAGTTCCCGTCTTTGATACCACGCAGATCCACTGCGAAGCGGCGCTGGCGTTAGCGCTGGCCCCCTGAGGCCGGCTGCAGCGCCAGCCGGATGAACGCGGTGATATCCCTCATCGCCTGCCGATGCTTCTCTGCTGAGGGAGTGATGCTCAGCACCTCAGCGTAACCATTGAGCATAGCGCTGAGCTGGCGGGTCACCCGGGCTGCATCAGCGGTGTGAAAGCGCTGCTGCTCCACTCCCTGCTGAATCATGCCGCCAATCAGTGCGCTCCAGCTGGCGATATTCTTTTCAGCGAGTGCGGCCCAGGCGTCATTGTTCGCCGCCATCTGCCAGAGTGAATCGTAGAGCTTCCACGTTGCATCCACACTATCGGGCAGGTAGATCTCTGCCAGCCGGAGAAGCTGCTGCTCCGGCGCCAGTTCTTCAGCTTCGCGCGTGAACTGTGCGATCTCCTGCGCCATAAAGCGCTCAAGCGCCGCCAGCGAGAGCGCCTGCCAGTTACTGAAGTAGTGGTAGATATGGCTGCGCGACAGCCCAAGTTGCTCAGTGACGTCACGGGTCGTGACGCCGGCAATGCCTTTTTCAATAAACAGCGCCACAGCGGTATCAAGAATACGGTGCTTTAACTCGTCGGTATTTTTCTTCATCTGCGCTTTTGCATTCCGGCCACAATACAGGGCGCATGGTAGCAGATATGCCAGAGATTGCCGCGTTTAATCATTGGTGTGGTCTATAACAGCAATTGCTGAAGATTGTGCCGGGCAGGAGGGCAGCTGGCTCTGGCTGCCTGATTCACTGGTCGCTGAACATGAAACACATATCGTCGATTTGCATCTGGAAGATACGCACAGCGTTATCGACCGTATCAGCGCCATCCAGCGCGACCTGGCCGCCCTTCAGCTGCGTATGCCGCTCTCTGCCGATCGCACCTTTGCCATGATCTACTGCGACGGCTTATCTGCCTCAGAAGGCTTTTTTATGCAGGCCTGGTATAACAGCGGCCGCTTTCCCTGTCTGGCCATCGGTGGCTCTGCAGGCGGGCGCGTGACGTTTGATGGTACGTGGATAGGTGCGGGTGGACGGGTGCTGCAGGGGAAAGCGGTGGTGTTCTGCCGCATGGCGGCCGGTAAATCATTTGCGCCGTTCAAAAGCCAGAATTTTACGCCGCTGGATAAAAGCTGGCTGATCGCAGCCTGCACGCGGCGTCTGCTATCGCAGCCATGAGCCAGCAGACGCGCAGTGAACGGGCTGACATTTCACAACATCTGCAAAGCCTGCGCACGATGACGGCCGGTATGGATGCGATGCAGGCCGCCGTTGACGAACTGAACGTGCTGCAAAAGCTTTCGGCCGAACGTTAATCTGTCTTCCCCGGGCGCATGACTGGCTGCGCCCGATTCTTCCGGTTTCAGCCTGACAACAGATTGACTTTGAGCAACTGCTCAAATAGACTCGATCTCAATTTGAGCAGCCGCTCAAATATTTAATAACCTCAGATGAATCTATGAAAATCCTCAGTGCAAAACATCCTCAGCAGGCTCCGACAGGCGCGGCCGCCATGCTTAAAATGCTGGGAATGCGCCACAGTAAAAAACTGATTATTACACTCGGGCTGGTAGTTGCCGAAAACGCACTCTATCTGCTTTACCCGTTACTGGCGGGGTTTGCCGTCAACGCCATACTGGCGGGTAACGCGCTGCATGCGGTGCTTTATGCCGTGATGGTGCTGGTTATGTGGCTGATTGGTGCCGCACGACGCAGCATTGATACCCGTACCTTTGCCCGCATTTATGCAGAAATGGCCGTACCGGTGATCCTCGCTCAGCGTCGTGAAAACAATCGCGCTTCCATGGTGGCCGCCCGGGTGACGCTGTCACGTGAGTTTGTCGACTTTTTTGAAAAGCATCTGCCGGTGCTGATCACCTCAGTAGCCTCCATCGCTGGTGCGGCGGGTATGCTGCTGCTGATTGAGTTCTGGTCAGGCGTGGCGTGCCTCGGCATTCTGCTGTTTTTTGCGCTGTTTCTGAAAGGATTCACACGTAAGAATGAGCAGCTGTTTCTGCGCCTGAATAACCGGCTGGAAAAAGAGGTCGATCTGGTGAGTCACGCGCCCGCCTCACCGCTGGTACGGCACTATCGCGTCCTGGCCCGGCTGCGGATCTGCCTCTCCGATCGCGAAGCGTTCGGCTATCTGGCCATTGGCAGCGTAGCCGCGCTGCTGTTTGGCAGCACCATCCTGGTGATGAGCCTGAGAGGTGGCGTGGAGGCGGGGCACGTCTACTCTGTCATGACCTATATGTGGATGTTTGCCATGAGCCTTGATGACGCCCCTCAGCTGCTGGAAAAATATTCTCAGCTGAAGGATATCGGACGCCGGGTAAACAGCGGTCAGGTCTGATGCGTCACCCTTCGCTGACCAGGCTCAGCAGATGCAGCACGCTTTTGCTGGGGTGATTACGCCGCCAGGCAAACGCGATATCCGTAAACAGCGTATTGTTCTCAATCTCGCAAAACCGCAGCTGCGGATTGCTGATACAGCAGAGTGAAGCGGGCACCAGCGCAATGCCGCTGCCGGCCGCGACCATGCCCAGCGAAGAGGCGATCTGCGGGGCCTGCTGAAAGCGACTGGCGCAAAAGCCGGCGCGCAGGCAGGTACTGACAATCAGCTCATAGAGGCTGGGCGCCACCTCGCGTGGAAACATAATCAGCGTCTCTTCCGCCAGCTGCGTCAGTGCCAGGCTTGCCTGCTGGCTCAGCGCATGCCCGGCCGGCAGCGCAATCATCATACGTTCAGTCGCGATAACCCGCAGATTGAAAGCTTTGCTGCTTTCGCACGGCAGACGGATAAACGCAGCATCCAGCAGGCCGTCACGCAGATCCTGCATCAGCAGCGCCATATTCTCTTCGCGGGTGATAAGCTCCATCGCCGGATAGCGCGCCCTGAAGCGCCCGATAAGTTCAAACACCGGCGAACCAAACGCAACGGAGCTGGCAAAACCCAGCGACATCTGACCGCTCATTCCCCGCGCCACGCCGCGCGCTTTCTCCAGCGCGTGGTCTGCCAGCTGCACAATCTGCAGCGCATCAGGCAAAAATGCGCGTCCCGCTTCCGTCAGCTCAACGCCGCGCGTGAGGCGTTTCAGCAGCGGCGTCCCTATCTCATGCTCCAGACGCTGGATCTGCTGACTTAGCGGTGGCTGAGAAATACCGAGCATCTCAGCTGCACGGGTAAAGTGCAGCGTTTCGGCAACGGCAACAAAATAACGCAGATGGCGCAGTTCCATATCAAAAACGTCTCAAAGCTGGCAGCTTTCGCTATTGGATTCTGTGAGCAGGCTGGCTCATTCTGATATTAACACGGCTTAACTATCAGTTTGCGAGGCAGTAAATGTATGATTTTGTATCTGCTTGTTCATGTGAAGAACAGCTCAGGAAAACCGCTGATCAGCTGGCCAGTCAATCAGCAGAAAAGGTTATCTATCAGACCTCGCTGATGAGCGCACTGCTGCACGGCGTCTATGACGGTACGACAACCGTTGCCCGGCTGCTGGAGAAGGGCGATTTTGGTCTCGGCACCTTTAATCAGCTTGATGGCGAACTGATCGCCTTTGATCGCCAGGTCTGGCAGCTACGTGCTGACGGCAGCGCCCGTCCGGCCCATCCGGATCAGCAATCCCCGTTTGCGGTCATGACCTTTTTCACCCCGGAACACCAGCACCATTTCAGCGAAAAATGCAGTCGTGAAGAGGTACACCGCGTCATCGATAGCGTGATTACCTCGGATAATCATTTTTGCGCGCTGCGTATCAGCGGCGACTTTGTCTCGGTGCAGACGCGCACCGTGCCCTGCCAGTGCCGCCCCTATCGTTCAATGCCTGACGTACTGGGCAACCAGCCCACGTTTGATTTTCGTCAGCGCACCGGCGAACTGATCGGTTTTCGCACGCCGCAATATATGCAGGGCATCAATGTCGCGGGTTATCACGAGCATTTTATTACCGATGACCGGCAGGGCGGTGGCCACATTCTCGACTATGTGCTGGCGCAGGGCACGCTGACCTTTGGCGCAATCAGCAAACTGGTGATCGACTTACCGCAGGATCGCGACTTTCTGCAGGCCAATCTGACCCCTGACAACCTGGATGAAGCTATCCGCTCCGTTGAAAGTTAATAACCGAGGTAATGATGAAAGAAATTAAAACCCAAACGAGCTGGCGCAGCGGGGCAGATCTGGTCGTTGCGCAGCTGGAAACCCAGGGCGTAAAGCATGTGTTTGGCATTCCCGGTGCGAAAATCGACAAGGTATTCGATTCGCTGGTGGATTCGCGCATTGAACTGATCCCGGTGCGTCATGAGGCAAATGCCGCTTTCATGGCTGCAGCGGTCGGGCGGCTCACCGGCAACGCAGGCGTCGCGCTGGTCACCTCCGGGCCTGGCTGTTCCAACCTGGTAACCGGTATGGCAACCGCCACCAGCGAGGGCGATCCGGTGGTGGCGATTGGCGGCGCGGTAAAACGGTCGGACAGCGCAAAACAGGTTCACCAGAGCATGGATACGGTACCGATATTTCGCCCGGTCACCCGATTTGCCGTCGAAGTCACCGACGCGTCTGCCCTGGCAGAATGCGTGTCTAACGCGTTTCGTCACGCGGAAAACGGGCGCGGTGGCGGGGCGTTCCTTAGCCTGCCGCAGGATATCGTCGATCAGCCGGTGACCGGCAGCCTGCTGCAGCATAAGGCACGCGTTACGCTGGGCGCCGCGCCAGACTCGCTGGTGGATGCGGTAAGCCGCGAAATTGCCCGCGCAAAAAATCCGGTGATCCTGCTGGGACTAATGGCGAGTCAGCCGGAGAACAGCGCGGCCATCCATGAGCTGCTGAGCAGAAGCCATATTCCGGTGACCAGTACCTATCAGGCGGCGGGCGCGGTACGGCAGGAACATTTCTCGCGCTTTGCCGGGCGAATCGGCCTGTTTAATAATCAGGCGGGCGATCGTCTGCTGCAGCAGGCTGACCTGATCATCACCATCGGCTACAGCCCGGTAGAGTATGAGCCGGCGATGTGGAACCGCGGCAACGCGCTCCTGGTGCATATCGATGTGCTGCCCGCCGAGACCGATAACCGCTACCTGCCCGATGCGGAGCTGGTAGGGGACATTGCACAAACCGTACGCAACATTGCGGCACGTATTGACTCGCCGCTACAGCTCAGCACCGCTGCAGCAGCCATTCTTGATGACCGGCAGCATCAGCGGCAGCTGCTGGCACTGCAGGGCGCAAGCCTTGACCAGTTTGCGCTGCATCCGCTGCGTATCGTGCGTGCAATGCAGGACATCATTAACAGCGATGTCAGTCTGACAGTGGATATGGGCAGCTTTCATATCTGGATCGCCCGCTATCTTTACAGTTTCCGCGCACGGCAAATCATGATTTCTAACGGCCAGCAGACTATGGGCGTTGCGCTGCCGTGGGCGATTGGGGCCTGGCTGGTTGATCCTGCCCGTAAAGTGGTGTCGGTCTCCGGCGATGGCGGCTTCCTGCAATCCAGCATGGAGCTTGAGACGGCGGTGCGGCTTAACGCCAATATTCTGCACATTATCTGGGTGGATAACGCCTACAACATGGTGGCCATTCAGGAGGAGAAAAAATATCAGCGCGTTTCCGGGGTGAACTTCGGCCCGGTAGATTTCAAAGCCTACGCTGAGGCGTTTGGCGCTGCCGGCTTCTCCGTTAACAGCGCAGCAGAGCTGGAGCCAGTGCTGCGCCGGGCCATGGACGTGAACGGTCCGGCCGTGGTCGCCATTCCGGTTGACTACAGCGATAACCCGCTGCTGATGGGTCAGCTGCACCTCAGCCAGCTGCTTTAATAACCTGAAAAGGAGAATACGATGAAAACCAGAGTGGCATTTGTGACCGGGGCCGGTCAGGGCATTGGCGCGGCGATTGCGCGGCGGCTGGCACAGGACGGGTTTGCCGTAGCGGTCAGCGATTACAATGCGCAAACCGCGCAGCAGGTGGCTGACCAGATTGTCAGCGCTGGCGGCAGGGCTATCGCGCTGCAGGCTGACGTGGCAAAGCGCGACCAGGTCTTTCGCGCAACAGAGGAGGCACGTCAGGCGCTTGGCGGATTTGATGTCATTGTGAACAACGCCGGGGTCGCTCCCTCCACGCCGATTGCGGAGATCACCGAAGAGGTGGTGGATAAGGTTTATGACATCAATGTGAAAGGGGTGATCTGGGGCATTCAGGCGGCGGTCCAGCCTTTGCGGCAGAGGGGCACGGCGGCAAAATTATCAACGCCTGCTCGCAGGCGGGACACACCGGTAATCCGGAGCTGGCGGTCTACAGCTCCAGTAAATTTGCCGTGCGGGGCCTGACTCAAACCGCCGCGCGCGACCTCGCACCGGCAGGCATTACGGTAAACGCATTCTGTCCGGGAATTGTGAAAACGCCGATGTGGGAAGCTATCGATCGGCAAATTTCCGCAGCGGCAGGCCAGCCGGAGGGATATGGCACACAGGAATTTGCTAAACGCATCACGCTGGGGCGCCTGTCAGAACCGGAAGATGTTGCCGCCTGCGTGGCGTTCCTGGCTGGCCCCGACTCCGATTATATGACCGGGCAGTCGCTGCTGATTGATGGCGGTATGGTGTTCAGTTAAGACCTGAGAGGCGTCGCGCCGTGCGGCACTGACGGCGCGGCGCTCCCTTCTATGCGCGGCTCACTCAGCGACACTGTTCACGCAGCTTCCACAGCAGCCACGCATCCAGTTCCCGATCGGCCATGGGCCTGGCGTAAAAGTATCCCTGCGCCTGATCGCAGCCATACTCCGTCAGGGTATCGACGGTTTCCGCATTCTCGACACCTTCTGCCAGTACCACATAGTCCAGCTCTTTCAGCATGCTGATAATGCTGCGGGCGATGATACGCGATGCCATATCTGAAGAGAGATCGCTGATCAGAGAGCGATCGAGCTTGATGACATCCAGCGGCATACGCCGCAGATAACTGATATTGCTGTAGCCGGTGCCAAAATCATCCAGCGAAATACCAAAGCCGCGCTGTTTCAGCCGCATCAGCCCGGCCATTGCCATCGGGCTCTCAATAATGCGTTCGGTTTCCAGACACTCAATACCCAGCAGAGAAGTCGGCAGGCGGTGGCGCTGCATTTGCTCCTCCAGCATGGCGGCAAACTCTTCACGCGCAAAATCGTTGAGGCTGACATTAACCGTGACGGGCAGCTGCGTACAGTGATTGCGCAGTCGCGCCATGCGCGCAATTGTCTGATCAATGACCCACGTGGTCATCGCCTGCAGCAGCTCGGTCTGCTCCGCCAGCGGGACGAATGCCACCGGAGAGAGCTCGCCATGAACCGGATGACGCCAGCGGATTAGCGCCTCCAGACCAATCGGCGCGCCGGTTTGCAGACATATTTTTGGCTGATAAACCAGATAAAGTCCGCCTTCGCTGCGCAGCGCGGCGGCGAACTCATGCATCAGGGTATAATCACGGCTGTGCTGCACCTCTGCCGATGCGCTGTAGGCTACGGAAGGCAGGTTACGTCCGATAGCTTCATGCAGCGCGCTGACCGCACGGCGCAGAATTTCACTGCCGCTAAAGCAGCCAGCGGTAAAATCTGCCTGACCGGTATGGGTGGTCAGCGCAACGGAAAGCCCTTCGCCTAAATCAGCGCTTATTCCTTCCATCCGCCCGGCAATCCACTCCGCGCTCAGGCGGCTGCTGGTGCGGGTGAGCAGCGCGAAACGCCCGGTTGCAACCGTATAAAGCAGTTCGCCCAGCGACGGGCGCAGGCGCAGCGGCAGCAGCGTGGCAACATCTTTCAGCAGGCTTTCCACCGGGCCGACGCCCATTGAGCGCGCCAGCTCCCAGGCGCGCGGCATATCGACACACTCAATCAGCACCAGACGCCGGGGCGTGATATCGCCAGACGTGGCAAGATGCTGCAGATCGCGGATCAGCCGCTGCCGGTTTGGCAGGCCGGTAACCGGGTCGGTAAAGCCCGCTGCGTGCCACGCTTCCAGGAAGGAGATCACCAGATTTGCCAGCAGCCGCAGCGTCTCCAGCTGCTCCGTACCGAAGGGGTGCGGCTCAACATCGGTGACGCAGAGGGTACCAAAGATAACCCCTTCGCGGTTTTTCAGCGGCACGCCCGCGTAAAAGCGGATCCAGGGCGAGCCGGTGACAAAACGATGCGTGACAAAGCGGGCGTCAAGCCAGGTATCCGGGATGACCATCGGGCTGTCATCATCAACCACATAGCGGCAGAGCGACTCTTCGCGGGTGGTCTGCTTCAGCGTAAAATTGCGCGCCGCACGGATATACTGGTCACGCTCATCCAGTACTGAAACAAAACATCCCGGGATCCCCAGCACCTGGCTGGCCAGCCGGGCAAATTTACCCAGTACTTCGTCACGACACTCATCCGGTTCGCGCAGCGCCTGCAGGGCACGACGGTGCAGACTCTCATCATCCGCAGAATCAATTAGCACAGAGCCTCCGCGCTGCCGGGCAGCAGCTGCTGAAAGGCGTCCGGACTCAGCGGTTCGCCCAGGGCATGCCCCTGAATCGTATTGCATTCAGCCTGGTTCACCAGCATTCGCTGCGCGCTGTTTTCTACTCCTTCAGCCAGCACCCTGAGCTGCAGACTCTTCCCCAGCGCCGCCAGCGCCCCGAACATCATGCGGATACGGCTGTTTTCAGTCAGCTGCGCCGTCAGTGACTTATCCAGCTTCAGGCCGTTGACAAATTCATGCTGCAGCAAACTGATGGCACCCAGCGCGCGGCCATAGTGATCGATAATAAAACTGGCGCCGGTTTGTCTGATTGCGTTCAGGCGCGCCGGCACTTCCTGTACCAGCGCTGTCAGCATTGACTCATCCACTTCCAGATCGACAAAACCGGCGTCGCTGCCGGTGAGTTCCCGCAGCAGTTTGTCCAGCCGGATATCATCCAGCTGGCGGGGAAACAGGTTAATGCTGACGCGCAGCGCCGGATGCCGCTGCCGCCACAGGATGACCTGCTGCAGCGCGCTGCGCAGCACCCATTCACCCAGCGTTATTGAGAGCGAACTTTTCATCAGCATGCCAATAAATGCCTCAGGCAGCAGCAGGCCGCGCGTCGGATGCTGCCAGCGCAGCAGTGCTTCACAGCCCGTAAGCACATGGCTTGTTGCATCAAACTGTGGCTGATAATAGAGCACAAACTGGTGCTGCCGCACGGCGACTTCCAGCTCGCGCTCAAAGCGACGTCGCTGCTGCTCCGCCTCCAGAAACGCGGGGACGAACTCTACGCTGCAGCCTTTACCGGCTGCTTTTGCCTGATAGAGTGCGAGATCGGCAGCAGACATCATCGCTGAGGCATCGCGACCATGCTGCGGCCAGGAAGCGATACCCAGACTGGCACCCACCACGACCGGCGTCTCCTGATAACTGAAGGGACTCTGCACCGCCTCTACCAGCTGTTGTGCGATCTGCTGCGCGGCCTGGCTATCTCCAGGCAGCAGAATCACGAACTCATCCCCGCCAAGCCGGGCAGCCATGATTGCCTGAGCGCAGACCGTGCGGATTTGTCCGGCGACGTGACACAGCAGCGCATCGCCCGCCGCATGCCCCAGCATATCGTTGACCTCTTTAAAGCCATCGAGGTCGACCATCAGCAGCGTGAACGGAACGTCCGCCCGCGTCAGCTGCTCCAGCTGATCCATAAATGCACTGCGGCTGGCCAGCCGCGTGAGCATATCGAGTGACGCGAGTTCACACAGCCGCGCTTCACTTTCATGACGTTCGGTGACATCGCGGATGATCATGCCAACCAGGCGCTCCTGATCTTCCTGCCAGCCAGAGAACGAGACCTCTGCCGGAAACGCCTGCCCGCTGCGTCGCCTTGCCCATATTTGCACCCGGCGCGGCTGTGAGATAGCTGACCGATCGGCCATCATGCGCGCCAGCTCCTGACGATAGGCGGTCTGCGAGCGTTCTGACACCAGATCCGCGACATATTCACCCAGCATCTCCTGCGCACTGTAGCCAAACAGCCGGGTCGCGGCAGGGTTCCAGAATATGACACCCTGCCGGATATCGGTGCAGATAATGGCATCAGAGGAGGTTGAAGAGATCGCCTCCAGCCGCTGCTGACTGCTGTGCCGCAGCAGCTCCAGACGATGCACCTCCAGCTGGTCCATAACCAGCGAGGCGATAGCGGCCAGATGCCGGCGATCGGTAGCATTCAGCGCGGCGCGCGGCTGCGTATCGATCAGGCAGACGGTGCCAATGCGGTGGTCATCAGGGGTAGTGAGCGGAATACCGGCATAGAAGCGAATATGGGGATACCCCAGCACCAGCGGATTCTGGCTGAAACGCGCATCCAGACGGGTGTCCGGCACGCAGAGTACATCGTCCTGTTCAAGGGTAAAATGACAAAACGCGACGCTGCGTGAGGTTTCGCAGATTGAGAGTCCGTGACGCGATTTAAAAAACTGCCGGTCACTGTCAATCAGCGAAATAAACGCCACCGGTACGCGAAACAGCCGCGCTGCCAGCATGGTAAGGCGGTCCAGCGCGTCAGAAGGTGGCGTATTCATCAGCTGATACTGTGCCAGCGCCTCAAGGCGTGCCGCTTCGGCGTCAGGTGTGGGTTGCAACGGCGATCCCCTGTTGTGAATGCTGTGGCCGGCTTGACACAGCAGAGTGGGGACACGTTCAGTCAGACAGATAGCCTGTCGCCGGAAGAAAGGTCCTGCATAGCTGACTGAGCTAATTAACTCAGTCAGGCAATTTTTTTGTCAGTACGCTGCCGATAGCAGCAAACAGGAGATGTATAGCGTCATATGCCTGTTGCTACATTATCGGCATAACAGACCAGAACTTCAGGCGGAATCTGTTTTCAACCGTAAGTAACTATTTCTTAACGCGGGCAGCTGAGATCGCCCTCTTCGCAGTTAAGCAGCGACTGCAACTCTTTGATTCGCTGCTCCGTTTTGTTCTGCAGACATTGCGATATCAGCATCGGATGAATTGAGCCGCCGTGCGTGGAGGAGGTCATAAAATCGCAGTCGGCATCGCGCCAGGCGATCCAGCGCCGCTGCGCAGTCTGAAGCAGCGTTTTCTGATCGCCGCTCATCCGCTTCAGTACCTGGCGATAGCTGCTGTTCAGTGCTTTATCAGCGACATTGTACGCATTTGCCGCACACTCATTCATTTCCATCTGTGTTTCAGCCTTGTCGCACTCTGCTGCCATTATGCCAGCGGCAGGCAGCATCAACAGCGCACCAAGTATGAACTTTTTCATCACGTTCTCTCCGTTTTATAGTGTCCTGATAGTGGCTCTGCAAGTGTAGTCAGCCATAGCGCTGAAAGTCTTATTGTGAAAAGTGGTTATCCATAAAATTAACCATCGCGCCGTCATGTGCATCGATGTGACGAATATAGCGCATGACCGTTTCCGGCTTTTTCCACGTTCCTTCCTGCATGATCTGCGCCGTACTGTATTTTTTCGCCGCCATATCGATAGCGGCCCCGACGCGGGTACTGTGACCACTCCAGCCGCGATAGCGATTTTTATTGGGGGCGGCGTCGTTGCCCGGCCCCGCCTGCTGCCAGGCGCGAACAAATATATCCTCCAGCGCGCGCGTTGACAGCGGCTTTGCACTCGCGACTGCGGCGCGGTTAGTACGATGAACCGGGCCGAAAAGATAAGCATCTGGCTCATTAATTAAGCCGGAGAGTTGCAGCCACGTCGTAAGCCGTTCTGAAGAGAGCTCCCCCAGTGCTTTAATCAGGCCGCCGGTCATCACAATAGTTTTGGTCCAGCCCACATCAAGGATAATGCGTCCGTCAGCCGCGCGCGTAATATCTCTGACGCGTAACCGGCCCACTTCACTGATACGCAGCAGCGTGGCGTAAGCAACGTGCAAAAAAGCGAGATCGCGCACCTGCTGAAGACGCTCTGAACCTGACCAGAGTCTGTCCAGCGTCAGCAAATCTGTTATGCGAAACGGTACCGCCTGACCCGCGCGCTCCCCCTGAATCACCGCAGTACGGTTGATCTTTTTAATGGCACGAAACACCTGCGGGGCGCTGTTAGGCGGCATCAGACCCGCGTTACGGTGTAACATTGAGATCAGCGCCGCGTGCGTTGCGATAGTGGAAGAGGCTCTGCCGCTGCTCTGCAGCCAGAGCAGATAATCCCGGAGGCAGGCAGGAGACATGGGTAAAAATGAGCGGCCATGCTCACTGGCCCAGCGGCTGCAGCTGCGCATCACGCTCAGCAGCTGACGCCACGTGTTGTCAGAAAAAGCATCTTTATCGCTGACAAACTCTTTCAGCCGCTGCGTTATGTCGTCATCGGCCGCAGTAATGAAGCCTGCAGCCGGGATGATTTCACTCATAATCACTCTTTCTGCTCAGATTAACGGCAACGCTACGCGATTTTTGCAGGGGATTACCTCCCGATAACCTGCAGAATCGACGTAGCGACGCCTGAATTTTGACCGATCGGGACGAATTCACAGAACCCAATCGAATGTATCTTTTGACGCTTATCTTAACGTGAACGGCACAAAGAAGATAACCTCATATAATGGGTATTATATGAATTTATAAAAACATCTCTGTTGCGCCGATATGCAGATTTAATTTGTCCGGGATCATGCATCAGGAAACCCAATCAAAAAGCGTGACGGTTATACGCTATATTTATCCTGTCGATGTTAACGCTAAGCTGTAATGTTCCCTGGCGATTTTCTGGGGAATTTCTCATGATCAAAGAGACAGTTACTGTTTTTACTAAGGTTATTTTAGATATTCGAAGAGCCCTCTCTTCGCACCAGTTGAACTGACAATGTCCGCTTCTGGCACAAAGCGGATTGTGATCAGCGTTCTTACAGCTATTTTTCTGACGTCCATCGTGACTTGCCCTAAGCATGTTGTAGTGCAATAATTGTAATGACATTTGTAATTACAAGAGGTGTAAGACATGGGTAGCATAAACCTGCGTATTGACGATGAACTTAAAGCGCGTTCTTACGCCGCGCTTGAAAAAATGGGTATTACTCCCTCTGAAGCGCTTCGCCTCATGCTTGAATATATCGCTGAAAATGAACGTTTGCCGTTCAAACAGACACTCCTTAGTGATGAAGACGCTGAACTCGTGGAGATAGTGAAAGAGCGTCTTCGCAATCCTAAGCCAGTACGCGTGACGCTGGATGAGCTCTGATGGCGTATTTACTGGATTTTGACGAGCGGGCACTAAAGGAATGGCGAAAGCTGGGCTCGACGGTACGTGAACAGTTGAAAAAGAAGTTGGCTGAAGTACTTGAGTCACCCCGGATTGAAGCGAACAAGCTCCGTGGTATGCCTGACTGTTACAAGATTAAGCTCCGGTCTTCAGGCTATCGCCTTGTATACCAGGTTATAGACGAGAAAGTTGTTGTCTTCGTGATTTCTGTTGGGAAAAGAGAACGCTCGGAAGTATATAGCGAGGCGGTCAAACGCATTCTCTGAATCAAAGCATGAAATCTCTGTTTCGCACCGAAGGTGACACTTCTGTTTTGCGTTGACAATTATCCTGTCGACGTGCTTCAGGGCGTAGTGAAAAAACAATCACCGATGCGATAAGAAGGAGTCTGTTATGGCTGAACCGGCATTTAATGGCGGTGAGTTACTTGAGTCTTTTGCCAATTCCCTGATGCATTCAGGCTATTTAACCCCTGAACTGAAGGCAAAGTTAATGCAGGAACGGGTGATCTATTTGCCTGTGCCCGACAACGATCGCATGCTGTTTGAAGTCAGGATAGATAGCCGCGACAGGCTTCACGTCTGTACTGTGCCTGTGAAAGTGAAACCGGAAGCGGCGGATAAATGCAGAATCAGGGCTTTTCTGAACCGCTCCAGAGCGGATACAACTCGTCCGGCAGGCTATAAATTTCCAAAATAATGCCATACGATATGAGCATATAAAATCTCTGATAAAGATTTTTATGCTCATGCTTTACATTATAATTAATTTATAAATAATATGTTTTCATCTGCAGGCATAGCTATCACCAGCCCTGATATTTAAAATAAATATATTTAACAAGTGAAACCGTGCATATATTATGTGATGTGTTATTAAAGAAAGCGTAAAGATATGAAATTGTTGTGAACTCATTACATGACAAATAATAACAAGTAACATTCAAATGAAGTTAAATTTATGTCATTGATTTTAGGCGTTTTATATAATCGAATTATTTAAACATCGACGATCTGTCTTTTTCCTTAGCCGCCACCAAATACTCCTGCAATCATTTAACGCCGCTAATTTAGAGCCTTTTCTTCGGAAATAGCACCTGTCATTGCGTGCCTGACGCTGCCCCATAAGCAACAGCATATGATATGCACGACAGCAATGCTGTTAGCCATTTAATAAAAAACAATGACTGCTATCATGCCATAATTTCAGGCCGGTTATCTTTATTTACTCCTGAATCAAATCAGGGCAATTAAGGGCGCGCAGCTTGTAAGAAAAAAATTAAAATATCCTGCATGGTGTATCTTGCATTAATTAAGCTAAGCCTCAGCGCTAATTTATCTCCTGTTTACCTGAGCACTTTATTTTCCTTCATCTATACTCAATGCGTTAGATAAACCAGCTGCTGGCTCCCGATCCGGCAGCGGCGCTATCTTTTTTTGCAGGCTATTGTGCTCAGCGTTGCGCACGGCCTGTGGGTTTACATGACGTCTTTCAACAGGGGGATCTCCTGCTATGTTGCATTCTCAATCTTCACGGCTGGGCAGCATATTGCTGCTCATCGCAGCCGTTATTGGCTTTGGCGTAGCGCTCTGGGCCTGGCTCACGCCGCTGACCGGCGTAACCGGCACCATCGGTGCACTCGGTGTGGCTATTGCCAGCGTGGTACTGGCGCTGCTGACTCTGCTGTTGCGCGGCAGCACCGGCGGCGCGCGCGTTTTCTGGATCGTTGTGACGCTGGCGGTGCTGTTTGGTATCGGCTTCTCCGCTGCGCTGCTGCACCAGTACATCATTACTGCAGCCATGGTGGTCGGCCTGATTGGGCTTATCGCGCTGAGTAAACAAACAGGGCGCCATGCCCAACGCGTCAGAGTCTGAGGAGTCACCTGTGCAAAACACTAACTATTCGCCGCTGATGAAAGTCAGTATGACGGCACTTGCGCTGCTGGTGAGTTCATTTTCACTGCACGCAGAAGATAAAGCCACCGAAGCGTCGATGGGCGCGCGTCAAAAACTGGATGTGGATGCTGCCGATCAGCAGGATGCGGGAACCACAAAAACCACCGATGATGCATCCACCGGCAAGCTTGATGGACAGAAAGTGGAATCCGCTGCTAACCCGGCTACACCACTGGTGCCGGCAGGCGCAACCTGGGACAGCTTTCACGGTCAGCTGAACGCACAGAAATATAGCCCGCTGAAGCAGATCACGACGGAAAACGTCAGCAAACTGAAGAAGATCTGGGAGTTTCATACCGGTGATGTCTCAGACGGAAAAGGGGATACGCCTGCCACGGTCTGGTCCGCTACGCCAATTTTTGCCAATGAGACTATTTACGTCGGCACGCCGTTCGATCGGTTAATTGCGCTCGATCCGGGTACCGGTAAAGAGAAGTGGCATTACGATACCAAATCACCGCGTAAAGCACTGACGCAACCGGTCCTGAAAAACCGCGGCGTGTCATACTGGCAGGCTAAAAATCCGGTAGCAGGCGAAGCATGTCAGAAGATTGTTTATATGGGCACCGTTGACGCTAAGCTCTGGGCGCTGGATGCCGACTCCGGCAAACCGTGCGAAAACTTTGCCAATAAAGGCGTGTTAGACATCGATCAGTGGAATACCGTTAACGCGAAGTATCCGCTCTCTATTCTGCAGCCGCCTACGGTTGTGGGCGATCATTTAATGATTGGCTGGGCAGGTAAAGACTGGGCATATGCAGAAGCCCCTCCAGGCACGGTCTTTACCGTAAACGCCCAGACCGGCAAGCTGGAATGGACCTTTGAAGCGATTCCGGAAAACGTTCGCGCCCGCACCGGTACCGCCAACGTCTGGACTCACATGTCAGCAGATGAGGCCAACGGTCTGGTCTATCTGCCTGTTTCATCCCCATCGCCTAACTACTGGGGCGGCAACCGCACGGAGTCTATTCCGCTGGGTACCTCAACGACCGCGCTGGATATCAAAACCGGTAAAGTTGTCTGGTCGCGCCAGTGGGTGCATCACGATGTGTGGGATTACGATATCAACTCTGCGCCGACGCTGATGGACATTACCGTAAATGGTAAGCAGATCCCGGCGCTGGTTCAGGCCACCAAGCAGGGCTTCCTGTTTGTGGTAAATCGCCTGACCGGTGAAGATGTCTGGCCAATTGAAGAGCGCCCGGTGCCGCAGGGCGATGGTTCAGTACAGGGTGAAAAACTGGCCCCTACGCAGCCTTTCCCGACCAAACCCGCTCCGCTGCTGGATCAGTCGAAAAAGCCGGCTATCTGGAAGCTGGCTGACATCGTAGGAGCAGGTCAGTGTTCCCGCCTGTGGGACAAGCTGAGCTACGATGGCATGTATTCGCCGCCTACAACCAAAGGCGAAGGTGTGCTGACCTATCCTGACAGCGCTGGCGGCGTACAGTGGGGTGGCGTGGCGTTCGATCCGCAGAAGCAGATCGCTATCGTCAACACCTCGCACATTGTGCAGTATATCAAGCTCTACAGCCGTGAAGATTATGAGAAAGCGGATAACGGCTCGGGCAATGAAAGCGGTTTTGCACCTCAGGAAGGTGCCCCGTATGGTCTGCGTCTGATGGTCGCAAACAACTGGCTGGGCATGCCGTGCTGGCAGCCGCCGTTTGGCGAAATCGTGGCGATCGATATGCATACCGGTGACGTGAAGTGGCGTCGTCCGGTCGGTGCTTCGCAGCAGTACGGCTTCTTTATGCCAGAAAGCTGGGGCTCACCGACGATTGGTGGTCCGGCAGTCACCGCAGGCGGCGTGATCTTTATCGGTGCCTCAATGGATGCCAAAGTCCGCGCCTACTCCGTGGACACAGGTGAAGAGCTGTGGGCCGATCAGGTAGAAGCACCTGCCGTTGCTAACCCGTCTGTCTATGAGTATAAAGGGCGTCAGTATGTCGCCTTTGTGGCGGGTGGTAATACGATTCTGAAAGATCAGGTCGGCGATCAGGTTGTGGTTTACGCCCTTCCGGAAGAGTGATCCTGCATATGCAGCGGTAAACAGAGCGGGGCCTGAGTGCCCCGCTTTTTTATTACGCTAATTCTGGCCTGCCTGACGCATCGGCATACGGTCAATCAGTAAGAGCAGGGCCTCCGCGCTTACCGGCCGGGTCTCGCGCAGTTTCATGCCACCATCTTTACCCACCAGCACAATTTCAAATCCGGCAGGATTAAGCTGCGCACGCAGCGCGCCGCCGTCCGCCGGGCGGACATCGCTCAGCACCACGATATCACGCTCCCTGAGCGCATCCTGCTGCTGTTGCAACAGCGCCATTTGCCGTATGAAATCCGTATCGCGGTCAGAAGGGGCGAAGATCACAAGCAGCCGCTTATGCCAGCGATAATTCTCCAGCGAATTCTGCGCTGGCTGCAGCGTCTGAAACAGCGGTTCTGGCTGGCGGGCAGCCTGCGCCGCACCGTTCAGCGCCAGGGTAAACAGCACAACGTTGAGGGTGAAGCGTAATCGCGATGCAGAAGGCATAAGCCGGCCCCTTTTTGGCAATAACAGGCTAAGTCTGGACAGAGCATTAACCACTTGCCAGAATCTGACGGTTCTTTACCTGGCTCAGCGCTGTCAGACCAGCCCGCACGCCCGATCGCGGCCGCTGCGTTTCGCCTGGTAAAGCGCCTGGTCCGCTTCGCGTCTGAGCTGTTCCGCTTCTGACGCTTCCCCGGCAGAGACCAGTGAATAGTAGCCTGCGCTCACGGTTACCACGCCTGCGGCGACCAGGCTGCTCTCATGGGCAATCCCCAGCTCTCTTACGGCCTTAACCGCCTGTCCGGCGACAATTTGCGCTTCTGAAAAGTCGGTGTTCGGCAGAATGATGGCGAACTCTTCGCCACCGTAGCGCGCCACAACGTCGCCATGATAATGCACGCAGCTCTTCAGGGCCTGCGCCACATCCTGCAGGCATTCATCGCCGGCAACGTGACCGTAAGTATCGTTATAATGCTTGAAACAGTCGACATCGATCATGATCAGCGCCACCGGATCGCCGCTTTTATATGACTTCAGCAGCACCTGGTCGAGCAGGGCGTCAAACTGTCGCCGGTTGGCCAGCCCGGTCAGACCATCCACCAGTGCCAGCGACTGCAGCGTATGGTTAATGCTGGTAAGTTCATCCCGCACAAAGGTCAGCTCAATCTGATTTCTGACGTTAGTTCCTACCTGGCGAAGCACCAGAAGCCCCATGCCGGCAATGGCAAACAGAAGCGTCAGGTTGAGCAGCAGATTAATCAGATTACCGATAAGCCACGCTTTGCGTATTGCGGCAAGGTCATACCCGGCGGTAACAATCAGCGGATAGCGCTCCAGACGCGCATAGCCGTAAACGCGCACGATGCCATCAAGAGAGGAGCGCCAGGTCGCGTTGCCGCTGGACGCAGATTTGAGTTCAGTTTTAAACAGCGGGCTGGCGGAGAGCATTCTGCCAATATAGGCGTCCGGGAAAGGGCGAATATAGAGGGCCGATGCGTCAGCAAGAATGAGGCCCAGCGTATCTTTATTGCCCAGCGCATAGTAGCTGTAATACTGGCGGAAATAGTCCACGCGCACCGTGGCGAGCGCCACACCGGCAAAGTTCCCCTGACTGTCGTTCAGGCGTACTGAAACCGGGATAACCAGATCGCCGGTAGAGCGGCTGCGGATAACGCGGCTGATAAGCAGATTGGTGTCATTGTGATTGCGGTGCCATAAAAAGTAGGCGCGATCAGCATTGCTGGCATTGGTCGGCACAAAGTTACCGGATGAGGCGATCCAGTGTCCGTCAGTATCATAGACAAACAGGCCATGTAGCTGCGGCAGTTTACTCTGCTGCTCTTTGAGCTGGTGCAAAAACGCCGGCGTCGCCGCGTACTCATTGCCGCGCTGACGCAACTGCCTGACCGCATCGGCTAAGGTGATCTCAACCTGCAGAAACGAATCTTCAGCATGTTTGGCCAGCGATACAGAGAGATTGCGCGCATCATCTTTCTTCTCACTTATGATCTGCTGCCAGGAGTTCCACAGCGACCAGGCGTTGATTGCCACCACAAACAGGCTAATCAATACCAGAAACAGCATCATGCTTTTTCCCAGCGAAGTTTTTAGCAGTGAAGAGCCTGAAGCGTTAAGTGAGTTTTTTCGCATAGAGTCGGGTTCTGAGCAGGCGGCAGAAATCAGGCAGGCATCATACATCAGCCACAATCTGTTCAGAAGTGGTTATCAATCTGGCGGGTAACTTGCTGTTCGCTTTTTCCTGTTTTCAGGCTGATTCAGGCCGGCTGATAAACGCCGGACTGTTCAGCAAATGGCCTGATTCCCGTGCGTTAAGACTTCTTGCCTCCCTTACCCAGATTCTGTTCAACCAGCCACTCAATCACCTGACTGCGATTGAGATTATGGCGGTTAGCGTAAAGCTGAATTTTACGTAATACCGACAGGCGCAGGGAGAGAGAAACCGACTTTTTGGCCTCTTTGTCGAGTATCACTGACGCAGAGAGATTCTGTCCTGCACCCGCGCTGTCATGTAACGCGAGACTTTCACGCATCATTTTAACGATTTTAGGCGTCAGCGATCCGGCGCCGGTCATCTGATAGTTACCGGCGGATTTATTAAACCTGATCTCTGCCTGATAGCTGGTGCGGATTTCACGTAAATCGCGCACAAACGTCGGTTCAGAGCACGCCATTTGCTGCAGTAAAAGCGCCTTTTCTACGGGTTTACCCGTGCTCAGCAAGGCGACCAGCTGATACTGTCTGTACTGTTTTGCGCTCAGAGGCATAGCACACCGTTAAAAGAGTAAAGATAGCGATCACTGACGCTGGGCGTAAACCGCGCCGGTATACGCGCTGACAATACCGCAGTGTGCAGACCGCTCCAGCATAGCAGCAGCCCAGTTGCGATGCGTGGCAGGTTCGCACATTGCGCCCTGCGATTTAAATACTGCCTGTTCTGAATTCATGATGCGCAGCGCATCTTCGTAGTCGCTCTGCTCCGCCATCAGACCGCGCTGAATGATCTCCAGCTGCGCCGGATGGATAGCCGTTTTCCCGACCAGCCCGTGCGCCACATCCAGCGCCAGCTCACGCTCCAGCAGCGCCACATCTTCGATGCGTTCACACACCGGGGCCGTTAGCGCAAACCCGCGCGACGCAAAGGTCGCCACCAGCATTTTCACCACGTAACCCAGCGGCCCCTCATAGAGCGTAAGGTGGCGCGAGCGCCGCAGTCCCAGAGCCGACATCAGGTCGTTGCCGCCAATGCGCAGAGCCAAGATACGCTCGCGGCACGGGTGCTGTTCCAGCAGGCTTGCCAGCTGTTGCATCGCGGTACTGTCAAAAACATCGCGCGTTTCCAGCGTCGGCATCAGCAGCAGCGACGTTGGCGCCAGCAGACGCCACCAGGAGAGTACGTTAGCCTGATTAAACTTCGGTAAAACAAACCCGTCGATACCAGACAATTCGCTATCGTGCAGCAATGCGGCAGCCATGGCTTCATCGCGCGGCCGGATAAACACCAGCGGCGGGGTATGCGTGGGGGTTTGCTGCTGAAGCTGGCGCAGTAAAGTCTGCAGGTTATCCCGCGCCAGAGTCACATCCCGCTCGCTGACGGCGTCCTCCAGGCAGATCACCAGCGAACGCAGCTGGGGGATCTTTCCATGCAGGATCACGTCAGCCAGATCGCCGCGGGTGGCAGGCATATAGAGCGTGGCACCCAGCATCCAGGGGGAGAGTGGCAGGCTCATATCACGACACCTTCCTGATAATGGTTACGGCACGATACTGCCCCAACGTATCGCCCATCTCTTTTACCTGAATATCTTTTTGCGCGGCCAGATGCATCAGCAGGGCGACATCCGGATCGGTTTTACTGCGGACTAGGACGTGATCGGGCACGCGGCGCAGCACCGCGCGCGTGGCTTCGGCAATGCCGGGTTTGATACGGTTGCGGTTAAGAATATGATACTGCGCCGCCAGCTGGTTAATCACTGCCTGAGCAATCGCCTGCTGGTTGCGAAGGTGGGTGGCGTAAGGCACCGCTGCAGCAATCTGTGCCGTATCCAGCTGCTGCCGGAACCGGTCTACAGTGTCCACCATGCGCAAACTGCAGTCATACGCCAGCAGATGATCGCACAGCACGCAGCCGTGCAGGCCAGAGGCGCTCCACAGGGAACGTGACACCATGCCGGAAACCGGCGCGCCCATAATGCCAAACGGGATCAGCCAGTCGTCATCGGAGGCGGCAAGCCAGGCGCAGCCCGCCGGATCGGCCAGCACCGCCAGTCGCGGCAACGGCGGGTAGCCGGGCCGGTCGCGCAGGCTCTCAATCAGCTGGCCGGTGATGGCACCCTTACCGGTCCAGCCATCCACAAATACGATGCCCTCTGTGCCGTGCTTCGCCTCAATCAGGCTCAGCGCAGTTTCATCAATGCCGCGATCGCGGATAATGCTGATACCGTAGTGATACGATACCACGCCCATATCGCGCAGCGCGCGCTGCAGCATCACGCCAGGTGGCACGCCGGCCCGTACCAGGCTAACCAGAATCACAGGTTGCCCGGCGGCCTGAGCTATCAGCCCTTTAGCCAGCGTCACAACGTCACGTGCAAGCCGGGCGCTGCCCATCTCCAGCGCGCAGTTAAATATCTCCAGATGCGCCGCAGACGGCGCCGGCTCCTGGCTCAGCATCTCGGAATAGTGCTTCTGGCCGGACTGGATCAGGCGCTCTTTCTCATCGACCGGCGTCATCTCAAGCTGAACCGGATTCAGCAAAAACTGCACGTCCGAGGGCAGATAGGTGCCATGCAGCTGCTGTAATTCAGGGTTTTTCATGGGCGTCGGCCTTGTCAAAAATATGGCGGCGGATGGCGTCAGTAAACTGGCTGCGGGCGGGCATGCCAAACCAGTCACAGTGCTGCATAAAGCTGAAATCGCTGAGGCTATCGCCCAGCCCCATTACCGGGAATGGGCCACGCGTGTCGCGCAGCTGCTGCAACAGCCACGCCACCGCATGCCCCTTCTGAATGCAGTCAGGGATCCAGGCGATATTGTTGCCATTGGCATGGATATAAAAGCCCCGCGTATCGAGCTGCTGCTGCATCTGCGCATTGAACGCATAGAGTTCGGCAATCTGCGTGCTGTCGCGATGTTTCATCACAAAATAGATCGGGACACCATCATACTCGTAGTTCATGCGGCACCAGGCATTAAGGCCAGCGCGATCCAGCGCATCGCTCAGCTGCTGGCGATAGCTAACCAGCTGTGCCCGCATGGCTGACAGCTCGCTGGTAATACGATCCTGCCAGGCGCGGTTAAGGCTGCCGTCAGGTGACGCAATAACCGCGCCGTGCGTCATGACTTTCCAGGATGTAAAAGGCAGCGCCACGCGCGCCGTCTCTTCCGTACCGCGCGCGGTCACCGGGATCAGCTCTGCGCTCTGCAGCAGCCAGGAGACCAGCATCGACTGCTCCTGTGACATAAAGCTGCGCGGCTGCAGCTCGCGATCGTAGGCGCCCACTTCAACCGGGGTCTGCAGGGTTTCGGTCAGCATTTTTCTTTTCGTCTGGAACAGCGTGTCATCCAGATCGCACAGCACAACCGGCTTATTCATAAGCGATCACCTCAATGCGGGGGGCCGTCTGCTGTAATCCTGCCAGCAGGGTGGGACAGACAGCCTCCGCGGGCGTTTCAACACAGATAATCACCCGATCAAACTGCTGATGCGCCACGTTATAGACAAAATTTGGCATGCCAAGACCGTAGTTATCGCTGAAAGCGAGTATGGAGCTAATCGCCAGACCTTCTGAGATCGGCGAGCGCGTCAGTGAACCAAAGCGCACGCAGGCACCCTGCTGCTCCAGACGCTCTGCCAGCAGAAAAGGTGGCCAGATAAATTCTCCCGATCCCAGTACCAGAATACGTTCGCCCGGCTCAGAGTGCATATCGTCTGCAAAGCGGCAGTGAGCGTCCGCCATCCCCAGCCGTCCCCAGTCCTGACGGGCGGAGAGGGCCACTGCGCCCTGCGCCGTCACGTTTACCGCAGGCATTACCGGTACCGGTGCCCCTGCGCGTGGGGTCCAGTGCCACCGGCCCGCAACCAGTGAAACCGGCTCCACCGGCAGCGGACAGTGATGACGCACGGCATCACCGCTCCAGTCGGTGAGCGTGACGGTGACCACACGCGTCACCGCCTGCAGACCCGCTTCGCGCAGCGCCTGCAGCAGATTCAGAAACGTATTGCCCGTGGTCGCTTCATCATCAATCAGTACCAGCGTACGCGCCTGCAGCGCACGGCGGCGCAGCGTAGCGTCAGCCGGAAGATAGATAAGGTGATCGGTGGCGTGACTGTGATCCTCTTTAAATTCACACAGCAAATCACCTTCTACCGGATGACGGGTGCTGGTGAGGAACACCGGCTCAGCGATCTGCTCTCTGGCCGCGCGGAATACGCCAGCGGCGAGACCCACGGCGGTTTCGGCCATACCGATAAACAGCACCGGCCCCGGAAGGTCATGCGGCAGTTTTGCTGCCAGCGTCTCATAACTGGCGCGCATGATGGCCGGACTGACCGGGATATGACGTCCCAGTATTTTGCTGACAAAAAGGAATGCCCGTTTGGGATTGCGGCGTGCGGCAATATCAAACAGCGTCTCCAGTGGCGTCTCGCTCGTCGTTTCTACACGCAGCGTGCCGCCAGGCAGCTCGCGCTGATAGATCTGTAAGGCAGCGGTCATCAGCGGCACTCCTCATCCGGGCTGGCAGACCATGTGACAGGGTCACACTGTGCAGAGGCTGAACGGCATTGGTCGGGATGACCTGCACCGGATTAAACGCGGCACGCTGCGCAATGGCGTCCGCTGCGGAAATCAGTTCCAGCTGACGCAGTGCAAACAGGCCGGGCAGGTTAATCCCGCTGAACGCGGTATAACCGATACCGCCAGAAGGACGCAGGTTAGCCTCCAGCAGCACCGGATGCCCTTCAGCATCGTTGCGGGTCTGGACATTAATCAGGCCATCCACATGCAGCGTCTCTGCACAGGCAACTGCCAGGCGCCAGGCGGGCGTCTCCTGTTCAAAAACCTGTACTGAGCCCTCTTTGCGCCGGGCGACGGCTGCAATGACCCGGCCATTCTCCACCAGCATATCTACCGAGCGTTCCGGACCTGCAAGCCAGGGCATGACAATCTGCAGCGGCAGCGACTCACCGGCCTGCTGTGCACGACGCAGGCTCTCAATAAGCACGTCAGGATGGATCTGGCGGCTGTCCGGGTTGTTAAAAAAGCTCAGGGTATGCGCATCGCGTCGCAGCACCCAGAACCCCATGCCATAGATGCCGTGCACCGGTTTGATACAGGGTCGATGGCCCTGCGCCTCAACCTGCGCTATCGCAGCCGCTACCTCATCCGGCGTGCGCACTTCAATTGAAGGTACGGCAGGCAGACCGTGCGCGCTCATCTCCGCGCTAAAACGGGTTTTGTTATCAGCGAGCGTAAAGGTGGCGCGCTCGCGAGCGCCTGTTACCAGCCTGACATCCAGCGCTTCAATAGCCGTTCGCTGCTGCTCCAGCAACGCTCCGCGTTTGCCGGCGTGGATGGCACGTACCCGGTGCTGCTGACAGACATGCCGGATAAAAGCGAATAGGGCACCGTCATCCTCAGGTTCCAGATAAGCAACATCTGCTTCCGCCAGAATTTCCGGGCGGGAGGAGCGGTGAGAGGCAATCAGCACGAAATCATGCCGGCCCGCACGTCGCGCCTGCGCCACCAGCGCAAGAATATCTTTTTGGGAAGAAACCCCTTCCATAAACCAGATAGCATCCGGCTGACTCATCGTGTTGTATTCCTTATTTTTGCAGCGCAGGGCCTGCTGGCGCCGTCAGGTGAACGCCAGAACATTCAGGCAATCATATTATGATTGAATAAACTAATAAAGCACCTCGCTTCATTTACAGATTAATGACAGTTACCGCCTTACCAATAAAAATAGATAATTCTTTATAAAACATTACATTCACAACTGAAAGTAATCATATGATGATTGTTTTCTTGCGCAGGATAAAACTCATGTTATGATTGCTGAGCTGTTAAATTGATCGGCGTTTTTACTGCAGCAGCTAACCACTCATTAAGGAGAAGTGATGGTATCTTTAAGTAAGAATCAGACAATTTCGCTGGCGAAATCCAGCAGTGCGATTTCTCAAATTCAGTTCGGACTCGGCTGGGATCCTGCCAAAAAGAAAGGACTCTTTGGCAAACTTCTCGGCGGGGGCGATAGCATTGATCTTGATGCCAGCTGCGTGCTGCTTGACGCGCACGGTGGCGTGGTGGACACCGTCTGGTTCCGCCAGCTTCGTTCAAATGATGGTTCAATAGTCCACAGCGGCGATAACCGTACTGGCGAAGGCGACGGCGATGATGAGGTGATCAAAGCCGATCTGTCGCGTCTGCCAGCCAGCATTGAAAGCCTGGTGCTGACGGTAAACAGCTTTACCGGGCAAACCTTCAACGATGTAGCGAATGCCTTCTGTCGCGTTGTTGATCAGCAGGGCAAAGAGCTGGCGAAATTTACCCTGACCGAGCAGGGCTCGCATACGGCGGTCGTAATAGCTTCACTGCGCCGCAGCGGCGGCGAGTGGAACTTTACTGCGCACGGCAACGCTTCGCGTGCCCGCACCATTCAGGACATGATCCCCGATATTCAGGCGGTACTCTACTGATGAACCTGACGCCAGGGGGCAATGCCCCCGTACCTAATCAATCGCTGGTGGTGCGTGTCTCCTCTGGCGTACCGGTCGATATCTCAGCGTTTCGTCTCTATGACAACGGCAAAGTGCGCGGCGATTCGGACATGGTGTTTTATGGCCAGCGCGAAAATGATGACAGTACAGTGCGTCTTTCCGCGTCCGGCAACGAAACCATGTTTACCGTTAATCTGGCAACGCTGAAAAGCGATGTGCAGAAAATAGCCTTTACCGCCACCTGTGATGCCGGCAAAACCGTTGCGTCACTGGCGCGTCTCGCCATTCAGGTCGAAGCCGGCGGAAGCGTGCTGGTGCAGTGTGATGTTGATACCACCGGACGCAGTGAGGCTGCGCTGATCCTGGGCGAGCTTTATCGTCGTAACGGCGAATGGAAGTTCCGCTTTGTCTCTCAGGGCTTTAACGGCGGCCTGCAGCCGCTGGCTGAACACTTTGGTATAGAAGTGGATGAGAGCAGCGCTGCGCCCGCACCGGCTCCGGCACCAGCACCACAGCCCGTCGTAAATCTGAGCAAAGTCAGTCTGACAAAAGAGAAGCCCTCCATCAGCCTGACGAAAAAGGATGACTATGGTCAGATCCGCGTCAACCTGAACTGGAACCAGCGCGCTGCCGGCAACAGCGGCGGCGGTTTCCTGAAGGGCATCTTTAACAATAACAAAGGTGTTGACCTTGATCTGGCTGCGTTTGTGGAGCTGAAAGATGGCTATCGCACTATCGTACAGGCGCTGGGCAACAAATTTGGCAGCTTCCGCAGCGAACCCTTCGTTGAGCTGAAGGGCGATGACCGTACCGGCGCCGTCAGCGACGGTGAGTGGATCCATATCAACGGCAGCGAATGGAAGCAGATCAAAGAAGTCCTGATCTTTACCTTTATCTATGAAGGTGTGCCGAGCTGGGAAAACACTGACGGCATGGTGACCATTCAGGTTCCGGGACAGCCGCCGGTGGAAACCGCGCTTACTGAAGGCAACAACCGGCAAAACATGTGTGCGATTGCCCGTCTGATTAACGACAACGGCGCAATCCGCGTAGAGCGTATCAACCGCTATTTCAGCGGCCATCAGGAACTCGATCAGGCGTTTGGCTGGGGCTTTAACTGGCGCGCCGGTTCCAAGTAATCAGGAGTAATTATGAGCTTTTTTAACTCTCTTAAAGACAAATTTAACGCCGGCCGCGACGAGCTGACAAAACAGGTAAGCCGCTACAAAAACCGCGCCTTTCTCGAAGGCACCGTGGCCGTCTGTGCCCGTATTGCTGTTGCCAGCGACGGCGTCAGCAGCGAAGAGAAGCAGAAAATGATGGGGTTCCTGCGGGCGTCGCCGGAGCTGAGTATTTTCGACACCAATGAGGTGATCCAGTTTTTTGAAAAGCTGGTGACCTCATTCTCTTTCGATATGGAAGTGGGCAAGGGTGAAACAATGAAATATATCCTCGCCTTAAAAAATAAACCGGAACAGGCGCAGCTTGCGGTCCGGGTGGGTATTGCCGTGGCCAAAAGCGACGGTGACTTTGACGCCACTGAGCAGGCTAACGCCCGCGAAATTATTCAGGCGCTGGGCTTTCAGCCCGCTGAATTTGGCCTGTAACCGTTACTGACTTTTCTGGAGCTAATAGATGGAATCGACCCATATCGGGTTTCCGATTGAAACGGTAGCGGTGTTTTTACTGCTCTCTGTCGGAGCTATTTTTATCGACCTGTTCATGCACCGGCATGACAAACCTATTTCGCTGAAAAGCGCGGCGGGCTGGTCAGTATTCTGGATCCTGATGGCGCTGGCCTTTGCAGGCTTCCTGTATGTCCATCACGGCGCGGAAGTGGCCAGCCTGTTTGTGACCGGCTATGCGCTGGAAAAAGTCCTGTCGGTAGACAACCTGTTTGTCATGATGGCGATCTTCTCCTGGTTTGCCATTCCTAATAACTACCGTCACCGCGTGCTCTACTGGGGCATTATCGGTGCCATCGTGTTCCGCGGCGTTTTTGTTGCCATCGGTACAGGCCTGCTGGCGCTCGGTCCGTGGGTGGAAGTGGTATTTGCCGTTATCGTAGGCTGGACGGCTGTGATGATGCTGAAAAGCGGCGATGACGATGATGAGATCGAAGATTACTCACAGCACTTTGCTTACCGCATGGTCAAACGTTTCTATCCAATCTGGCCAAAACTCAAAGGCAGCGCCTTTGTGCTGAGCCAGAAAGAGGTCGATGCTGAACTCGCTAAGCCGGAGAACGCGGATGTGCAGGTAGGTCGCGTGAGCAAAGCGGCCCGCTACGCTACGCCGATGCTGCTCTGTTTAGCTGTGGTTGAACTTTCAGATGTGATGTTTGCGTTCGACTCGGTGCCGGCCGTGATCGCGGTCAGCCGCGAGCCGCTGATTGTGTACAGCGCCATGATGTTCGCTATCCTTGGTCTGCGTACACTCTATTTCGTGCTGGAAGGACTGAAGCAGTATCTGGTGCATCTGGAAAAAGCGGTGATCGTGCTGCTGTTCTTTATCGCCTTCAAGCTGGGCCTGAACGCGACCGAGCACTTCTTCCATCACGGTTACGCTATCGGCGCAACCACCAGCCTCTATGTCGTACTGGGCGTGCTGGCACTGGGGATTATCGCGAGCCTGCTGTTCCCGGGTAAAAAAGAAGAGCAGGCAGAGTAAGTCAGGGCGCGGCCCGGCCGCGCTATTGAATACCGCATACAGCGTATGCACGACGTGAGGAAAATAACATGGCAGTGACTCTCTCTAAAGGCGGCAACGTCTCCCTGGCAAAAGTCGACCCTTCACTGAAAAATGTGAAAATTGGTCTGGGCTGGGATACCCGCTCCACTGACGGTCAGGATTTTGACCTTGACGCCTCCGCTTTTCTGCTCACCGATGCAGGCAAGGTGCGTGGCGATCACGACTTCATTTTTTACAACAATCTGAAATCGGCTGATGGTTCCGTGACCCATACCGGTGACAACCGTACCGGTGAAGGTGACGGGGATGACGAATCGCTGATCGTTGAACTGGACCGCGTACCGCAGGACGTGACCAAAATTGTTTTTGTGGTCACCATTCATGATGCCGCAACCCGCCGCCAGTCATTCGGGCAGGTGGCAAACGCCTTTATCCGTCTGGTCAACAACGACAGCAACGTGGAAGCCGCGCGTTACGATCTGTCTGAAGATGCCAGCACGGAAACCGCAATGCTGTTTGGCGAGCTCTATCGCCACGCGGGCGAGTGGAAATTCCGCGCCGTTGGTCAGGGCTATGCAGGCGGCCTGGCCTCAGTCTGCGCGCAGTATGGTATCAACGCGTCCTGATCCGCAGTCACATACCCATTATCTGCCCGGTCTGGCCGGGCATCAGTCACAAGCAAAGAGGATTTCACCATGGCAGTTAATCTGACAAAAGGCGGTAACGTAAACCTGTCCAAAGAAGCCCCAACCATGACCAAAGCGATTGCTGGTCTGGGCTGGGACTCACGCGTCACCGATGGTCAGGCGTTTGACCTGGATGCATCGGTCTTTCTGGTCGGCGCAGATGGCAAAGTGTTATCCGATCAGCACTTCGTGTTCTTCAACAACGCCACCAGCCCGGACGGCTCTGTCGCGCATCAGGGCGACAACCGCACCGGTGAAGGCGAGGGTGACGATGAGCAGGTAAAAATTTCGCTGGCTACCGTGCCCGCCGACGTGCAGAAAGCCGTTTTTGCGGTAACCATCTACGATGCGGAAGCGCGTAAGCAGAACTTCGGTATGGTCTCTAATGCCTACATCCGTATTGTTAACGAAGACAACAACAGCGAAATCGCCCGTTACGATCTGTCAGAAGATGCCAGCACCGAAACGGCCATGGTCTTCGGCGAGCTCTATCGTCACAACGGTGAGTGGAAATTTAAAGCGGTGGGCCAGGGCTTTGCCGGCGGCCTGAAAGCGCTGGCAGCTCAGCACGGCGTATCCGTGTAACGGACTGCTGCAAAAGAGCCTCTTCCCCGTGAAGGGGCTTTTTTTTGTCTGTTAACCACCCACAGGGAGTGAAATATGGAACTGACCACCGGACAGAATATTGCTCTTAATAGCACGTGTCCTGAACTCTGCCTGACCTGGAAAACCAGGCCTGGATTCAGCAGCGACATTGATGCTTCAGCGTTTTTGCTCGGCGCAAATGAAAAAGTCCTCGGTGATTCGTCGATGATTTTTTTCAACCAGCCGCATAACGAAAACCGCAGTATTGTCATGCACAGCCATGCCGGAGAGGCGCGTTTTCAGATTCAGCTTCACGCGCTACCCGCTGCCGTCATGCGTATTGCTGTTACGCTGGTTATCGATGGCAGCGATACAGTAGGGGGTTTACAGCAGCTTACTCTGCAGTGTGGTGAACATCGCTACGATATCGCACCCGGCGATCGACGCGAGAAAGCCCTGATTGTCTGCCATCTCTATCGTCATAACGAACAGTGGAAACTGCGAGCGGTCGGGCAGGGATTTGATGGAGGCCTTCATCCGCTGGCGCTGCATTTTGGCGTGGATGTAGCAGAACCTGTGATCGCATCAGTACCCGCGGTTAGCCTGGAGAAGAAGCTTGAAAAACTGCCGCAACTGGTCAGCCTGGCAAAACCAATCCGCGTCAGTCTGGAGAAACACCGGCTCTCAGAAGTTAAAGCGCAGGTCGCCTTTGTGCTGGATGCGTCAGGCTCCATGACGGCACAGTTTAAGCGCGGTAATGTGCAGAAGGTGCTGGAGCGGGTAGCGGCGCTGGCCGTGCAGTTTGATGATGACGGCAGCATGCCGGTCTGGGCGTTTGGCGAAAAATTTCGTCAGTACGAGGATGTGTCACTGGATAACCTTGAGGGTTACATCGATCGTATTCGCAACGACGGCAGGCGGACGATGTGGGAAATCCTGCCGGGTCTGGGCGGCACGAACAATGAGCCACCGGTACTGGAAGCGATTAACAATACCTATCGCGACGCCACACTACCGGTGTATGTGGTCTTTATTACCGATGGCGGCATCAATAAAACACGCCTTATCAAAGAGAAACTCAGAGAGTCCGCCACACTGCCAGTTTTTTATAAATTCTTAGGCCTGGGCGGCAATAATTATGGCGTGCTGGAGCGTCTGGATACCTTTACCGATCGCCTGATCGACAATACACATTTTTTTCCGGTTGATGATGTCGGAAATATCAGCGATGAGCAGCTTTACGACTGGCTGCTGGTGGAGTTTCGTGACTGGCTGGATGCAGCAAAGCAAAAACGTATTCTGCGATAAGGTACGGCAGAGCGTTTTTCCTGCCGCTGCGGTTTACAGTCAGAACGCTGCAAGTTTTATGCAAATCAATGTCAATACGGTATCAATTGCGGATAACTAAGCGCACAATAGGGGTTCGTCGGCAGCGTTCTGAGCTGCTGACCCACACCCGATATCGGGGGACCTGTAATGAGTTTATATTCTGTCGAGGCCATCTGCGACCTTACCGGCCTTTTACCCGCCACCTTACGCAACTGGAAGCGCGCAGGCCTGATTACCCAGCCACAGCATAATGGTGAATACACCAGCGGACAGCTAACGCATATCTATAGCGTGCTGGACCTGACGGCTACCGGCAGCACGCTGCCTGAAATTTACGCCTTTCTGCAGGGCAGGTCACCGCTGCCGCAAAATCGCTGGCAATGCCGGCAGGAAGAGATGACGGACCAGCTGCGCGACAGCTCGGATTTAGCGCTGCAGGCGCGCATGCGACAGATGGGCAGCGACTACAGCGGTGATGATTTTGTTAACGCTTATCTGAAGCCGCTGAACCTGCTGCTGCGCAGTGATAACAGCGCAGATTCGGTTATAAAGCAATCACGCTTTCATGATGCCGTGGTTTTTCACGCACGCTGTATCATGCGTGCATCGGAGCGTCGTAAAACTGTCCCTGTTTTTCTGGAAGCTATCAGCGTGACAGACGCAACCGAAATCTGGCTGGAAGCTATTCGCCTGACCGGGCAGGGCTGCCGGGTCGAGATTTCCGAGAATGTGACCGGGTTGCCGGCCACCTCAATTTATCGGCACGATCACCATATGATGTGGTGTGGAGCAGGGATCTCGCAGCTGATGCAGTGGAACTATCGTGAAAAACTGCGCAACGATAAACCGGTGATGCTAAGCGGCCCCGATCGCACATTGCTGACTGCAGCCTGATAAAGTTTTACAGCCCGGCTGGCTGCCGGATTGTACCTGTCGGCTAGCCTTCAGCCACCCTCTGAACACTCTGCCCATCAACTTCTGCACCCATAAAATCTGGTATCACCCGCACACTTTCGCAAAAAAGTGGCCTGAACCTTTCTAACCCCCTCCGTTTGTGCATAATAATATGTTATTGCTAAACCGATTTAGCTTGCGATCAGGAGAAGTGAAATGGTCAAACGGGTATGGTGTCTGGGCGATGCAGTTGTGGATCTGCTGCCGGAGTGTGATAACAGATTGATTCAGTGTCCCGGCGGTGCGCCCGCCAATGTGGCGGTGGGTATCGCCAGGCTTCAGGGCAACAGCGGCTTTATTGGTAAAGTAGGCGGCGATCCCTTTGGCACGTTCCTGATTGATACGCTTAATGCCGAGCAGGTAAACACCGAGTTTATGCAGCCAGATAACACGCAGCGCACCTCGGTTGTCGTGGTGGCGCTGGACGCAGACGGTGAGCGCAACTTTACTTTTATGGTGCGTCCTTCAGCAGATCTGTTTATCGAAACGCACGAGCTGCCAGCTTTCCGGGCGGGCGAATGGCTGCACTGCTGTTCGATTGCACTGCTCAGAGATCCCTCACGAAACACCACGCTGACGGCGATGCAGCAACTGCATGAATCGGGCGGCTTTGTGAGTTTTGACCCCAACATCCGGCACGATTTATGGGCAGATGAAGCGGAGCTGCGCGACGCGCTTGCCCGTGCGCTGGCTCTTGCTGACGTAGTAAAGCTTTCAGAAGAAGAGCTGACCTTTATCTGTAACACCAGCGATATCGCGGCAGGTATGCAGCAGCTGGCTGAGCAATATGCTATCAGGCTTATTCTGGTTACCCAGGGCCGCCAGGGCGTGCAGGCATGGTCCCGTGGCACGCTGCAGCACTATCCGACGCGCCCGGTTGTCAGTGTGGATACGACCGGCGCCGGAGACGCTTTTGTTGCCGGGCTGCTGTGGCATTTAGCCGGACAGGGTTTGCCGCAGGATGACGTGCAGCTCAGAGAGTGTCTGGAGCGCGCGCAGATCTGCGGCGGGCTGGCAACCACGGCGAAAGGCGCAATGACCGCGCTGCCTTATCTTGATCAGCTGCAGCAGCAGCTTGCCTGATTAAAGGGGGCTTGAAGGCCATTAGCACCGTGCCGGGAGCAGCAGGCCGGCCGGTAAGCAGGATGTAAGATTACAGCGAGGAAAAGCATAGCAGGGACATGTCATGTTTAATGCTGTTGTTTCAACCAGTGATTGGTTTTTTTTCATCCTGACAGGGTTATGATTTTTGCTATCCATGTACAGCACTTAAATTCAGGGGCCGTTATGCTTGCTATCCGTTTATCTGATGATATTGAGTCCCGTCTGGACTCGCTGGCGAAAAAAACCGGTAGAACAAAGACGTTCTATGCACGCGAAGCTATCCTTACGCATCTTGAAGATCTTGAGGATTATTACTTAGCAGCGGAAACAGTTGAGCGCATCAGGCGTGGAGAGGAATCCATGCATTCGTCCGAAGACGTGAGGAAGTCACTTGGTCTGGACGATTAATTACTCTGACCGTGCACTGAAAGTGTTGCGTAAAATGGATAAGCAAAATGCGCGACGGATAGTGGATTTTATGAACATACGCATTGCTGCTTCGGTAGATCCGCGCCAGTCAGTGAAGCCGCTAAAAGGTGATTTAGGTGAGTTTACACCCGTCGCATTAGCTCCATAAATACCCGCCTTCATATTTTCATAGCTAACAGTTCATGGGTAAGCATACCCGCCCTGAATCCGCGATTTTCAGGTCCGTTTTTCAGCTTAATAATTTAGCAGGGAAACTATCCAGGGTATGATGCGCGCTGGTTAACCTTACTGCTCAAAAGGAATTGGCGTGGAAATCATCGGTGACAATACTCTGGTCACAAGTCTCAGAGGCACATACAAAACCGTTCAGTGTCGCGGCGAACAGCGGAAGCACTGGCTTGAGCTTCAGTTCGTGGATGAGAACAACAGCCCGGTTACCGGGCTGAACGTTAGGCTGGAGTACCATCCGCTTGCCTCTTCGGTGTTCCTCGCTCTGCAGGATATGCTGGGCATTTCGCTGATGGAAACCCGGAAACTGCCGGGCGGGGAGCATGCCCTGGCCCGCTTTAATTTCGTTGCTGAGAAAGAAGTTAAAATTCCTCAGTAAAGACGTGGTTGTCGTGGTGGTTGCAACGCTGCTTACCGGATGTGATAACCGGCCTGACAGGATGCTGACGGAGTTGTTGCTAAAACTATTTCGTTCCATCAGACTTCAAACCCTCTTAAACGACACCATTCCGCAACCCGGCTGTTTTCGCAACTGAGCATCAGGCAGCACGCGTTTATTTATCCTACCCCTTTAAAGCTGAAACGATTAAACCAAACACCACCATTTCAGCTTGATTTCTCTCTCTGTGCGTCTAAAAACGCCGTCTTAACCTCTCAAAATGTGATCTAACCCAAATTTACAGAGATTACTGACGGTATAACCGACCGAAGTGAAGCACCTCACGGTTTCATTTTCCTCATGTTTGTACGCTTAGCTGACATTAGCTAAATCAATTCAGCAAAGGATGCATCATTATGAAATTAGCATTATTGGCCGGTGTGGTCATGGCGGGGATCAGCGTTCAGGCAGCAGCACAGACATGGGTGCTGACGGATGCTGAAGCAAGTACAGAGAAGGGAAACTGGCACATCGACAGCAAAACGCTGAAGCTGGGCGGCCAGCCGTTCAGCATCGAACAAAAAGTGCTGCATGGCGGCAAACAGGAAGGTTCGAAAGTCATTACGATTACCAGTCCGGAGGGCCTGACCATCGCGCTCAGCCCGACGCGCGGGATGGATTTACTGTACGTCAGGGGACACGGCGTGCGTCTGGGCTGGGATTCGCCGGTAGATGAAGTGGTCAACCCGGCCTATATCAATCTGGAGAGCCGCAACGGTCTCGGCTGGCTTGATGGCTTTAATGAAATGATGGTGCGCTGCGGCTATGAGTGGACCGGGCATCCGGTCACTAAAGATGGCCGCATCTATACGCTGCACGGTAAAGCGGGCAACACACCCGCTTCGCAGGTTGAAGTCACCGTGGATGATAAAGCCCCGCATGAAATCCGCATTCGCGGCCTGCTGAAAGAGCATACGTTCAAAAAATCGAACCTCGCCACCTGGACAGAGCTCCGTTACGTGCCGGGTACAGATGCCTTCACACTGCATGATGTGTTAACCAACCACGGCGATTATCCGCAGGATTATCAGATCATCTATCACAGCAATTTCGGCACGCCGATTCTGGAGAAAGATGCCCGCTTTATCGCACCGCTGAAATCTGTCTCGCCTTTTAACGATTACGCGCAGAAAGGGCTGAATAGCTGGAACGTCTATGATGCGCCTGCCAGAGATTTTGATGAGATGGTATTTAACCTGGTGCCGAAAGCGGACAGCAACGGAAAAACGCTGGCGGCGGTGGTTAACAGCAAAGGCAATAAAGGGGCATCAATCGAGTTTGATACCCGCCAGCTGCCGGTGCTGACCATGTGGAAAAACACCGACACGCTTAAACAGGGCTACGTTACCGGTATTGAACCCGGTACCAGCTATGCCTATCCGGTCACCATTGAAAAAGAGCAGGGCAGGGTTAAGCAGCTACAGCCGGGCCAGAGCACCACGTTTGAGCTGACTTACACGCTGCTGAAAGATGCTGACGCCGTCAGCAAAACGGAACAGCGTATCGGGCAGATTCAGGGCGATGAAAAAGTCACCGTAGATCAGGCGCCGATTGCTAAAGAGTAACCGCATGGAGCAGAGCCTGGCTCTGCTCTTTTTTCCCTCTTTCTCCTGCTTCTCTCTCCCCCATGTATTACCCACCTGAGACGTCCCTTTGCGTTTTCCTGCACTATTTTGCGATGTACTTCACATCACTTAAAACGGTTTAGCAAAATCAGTTGCGCACAGTAACAAAGTTCATCAGGATTCAGCTACTAAATCGGTTTAGCAAAAAACAATATCTGATAATAGCTACCTCTCAGGGACGCCATACCATGAAAAAAAGCATCCTCGCCCTTACCCTCAGCGCCTTATTAAGTTCAGGAACAGCGTGGTCCGCCACCGATATGAGCAGTATTGAAGCGCGTCTTGCAGCAATGGAAAAACGTCTCGCGGCGGCAGAACAGCGTGCTGACCTTGCAGAAACCCGCGCAAAAGCAGCAGAAAAACAGGCACAAATGCTGGCCACCGCCCAGCAGAAAAATCAGACGGCGATTGCCCGGGTTGAACAGCGTACGGCAAAAGCCGCACCCGCGACGACAGGCAGCGAGGATAGCGGATTTGAGTTTCATGGTTATGCCCGCTCCGGCCTGCTGATGAACAGTTCAGCGGCCAAAACGCAGGGTGGTCCGACCGTTACGCCGGCTGGCGAGACCGGAGGACATGTGGGCCGGCTGGGCAACGAGCCTGACACCTATGTTGAACTGAATCTGGAGCACAAAGAGACGCTGGCAAACGGGGCCACCACCCGCTTTAAAGCGATGCTGGCGGACGGGCAGCGTACTTACAATGACTGGACAGCGGCCAGCAGCGATCTCAACCTGCGTCAGGCATTTGTTGAGCTGGGGCAGCTGCCCACTTTCTCCGGCGCTTTCAAAGACTCTACCGTCTGGGCGGGTAAACGCTTCGATCGCGACAACTTTGATATTCACTGGATCGACTCCGACGTCGTGTTTCTTGCGGGTACCGGTGCCGGGATCTACGACATGAAGTGGGGCGAAACCACACGCAGTAACCTGTCACTTTACGGACGTACCTTTGGTGATATCGAAAATAATGAAAACACCGCGCAGAACTACATTCTTTCACTGAATAACTTCACCGGACCGCTGCAGCTGATGCTCAGCGGCATGCGCGCTAAAGATAATGACCAGCGCACCGATATCGAAGGAAATCGCGTGAAAAGCGACGCGGCTAACACCGGCGTGCACGTATTAGCGGGCATCCATAACGATACTTTCTACGGCCTGCGCGAAGGCTCGGCTAAAACGGCCCTGCTCTACGGCCACGGTCTGGGCGCGGAAGTGAAAACGCTGGGATCTGACGGTGCGCTGCTGCCGGAAGCCGATACCTGGCGCCTCGCAAGCTACGGCATTACGCCGCTGGGCGGCGGCTGGCATATTGCGCCAGCACTGCTGGCACAGAGCAGCAAAGATCGCTACGTCAAAGGCGACAGCTATGAATGGGCGACCGCGAACCTGCGCCTGATTCAGGAATTCACGCAGAACTTTGAGATGCAGTATGAAGGCTCATATCAGTACATGGATCTGCGGCCTGAAGGCTACAACAGCCGCAATGCCGTGAGTGGCAATTTTTACAAGCTCACCGTAGCGCCGACGCTGAAAGCCAGCGACGTCGGCGACTTCCTCAAGCGCCCTGAAATCCGTCTGTTTGCCAGCTGGATGGACTGGGATCACCGTCTGGATAACTATGCGGGCGATGACGCCTTTGGCAGCAGCGGCTTTAAATCTGGCGGCGAGTGGAACTTTGGCGTGCAGATGGAAACCTGGTTCTGATTCTCCGGCCCCTGCGGGGGCCACATTCTGGCAGGCATAACAACGAAAAACAGAGGTTACTATGGATGTTGTACAGATCTCCCGCGCGCTGCTGCCGCTGCTGGGAGGCCGGGAAAATATTGCCAGCGCGGCGCACTGCGCTACCCGTCTGCGTCTGGTACTGGTGGATGATGCCAAAGCAGATACCGCCGCGATCGGTAAACTCGATGGCGTAAAAGGGTGCTTCCGCAATGCCGGACAGCTGCAGGTCATTTTTGGCACCGGCGTGGTGAATAAGGTGTATGCTGCCTTTATCCGCGAAGCCGGCATCAGCGAAACCAGTAAGTCAGAAGCAGCAGATATCGCTGCACGTAAACTCAATCCTTTTCAGCGTATTGCGCGTCTGCTGTCGAATATTTTTGTTCCGATTATTCCGGCCATTGTCGCCTCAGGTCTGCTGATGGGGCTGCTCGGCATGGTGAAAACCTACGGCTGGGTTAATCCGGAAAATGCACTCTATATCATGCTGGATATGTGCAGCTCAGCGGCATTCATCATTCTGCCAATCCTGATCGGATTCACTGCCGCACGTGAGTTTGGCGGCAATCCGTTTCTCGGGGCGACGCTGGGCGGGATCCTGACGCATCCGGCGCTGACCAACGCCTGGGGCGTGGCGGCTGGTTTCCATACCATGAACTTCTTTGGTATCGAAGTCGCGATGATTGGCTATCAGGGCACGGTGTTCCCGGTACTGCTGGCGGTATGGTTCATGAGCGTACTGGAGAAACAGCTACGCCGGGTGATCCCCGACGCGCTGGATCTGATCCTGACGCCATTCCTGACGGTGATTATCTCCGGTTTTGTAGCGCTGCTGATTATCGGTCCGGCCGGGCGCGCGCTGGGTGACGGGATCTCCTTTGTCCTGAGCACGCTGATCGCCCACGCCGGCTGGCTGGCGGGATTACTGTTTGGTGGTCTCTACTCTGTCATTGTGATCACCGGCGTACACCACAGCTTTCACGCTATTGAAGCGGGGCTGCTGGGCAACCCGTCTATCGGCGTGAATTTCCTGCTGCCGATCTGGGCGATGGCTAACGTCGCACAGGGCGGGGCGTGCCTGGCGGTATGGTTAAAATCAAAAGATATTAAGATTAAAGCTATCGCGCTTCCCTCCGGCTTCTCGGCGCTGCTGGGGATTACCGAAGCAGCCATTTTTGGTATCAACCTGCGCTTTATGAAACCTTTCGTAGCGGGGCTGATTGGCGGTGCGCTGGGAGGTGCATGGGTTGTCTCGGTGCATGTTTATATGACGGCTGTAGGCCTGACCGGTATTCCGGGCATGGCGATTGTGCAGGCCAGCTCGCTGCTCAATTACGCCATTGGTATGGTGATCGCTTTCAGCGCAGCCTTTGTTATCTCTTACCTGCTTAAATACAAAACGGACGCAGAATAATGGCCTCATTAAACCTGTTCCCCGCTATCCTGCAGGCGGTCATGCGCGGTCAGCCGCGCGCGCTAAACGATGCGCACTATCCCGGCTGGCATCTTGCGCCTGTAACGGGTTTGCTGAACGACCCTAACGGCTTTATCCACATTAACGGACGCTATCACCTCTTCTACCAATGGAACCCGCTGAGCTGCCAGCATCAGCATAAATGCTGGGGGCACTGGAGTTCAGCGGACCTGCTGCAGTGGCAGCATGAGCCGATCGCGCTGATGCCGGATGAAGAGTATGACCGCAGCGGCTGCTACTCCGGCAGCGCCGTGGACAATCACGGTGCGCTCACGCTGGTTTACACCGGTAATGTGAAGTTTGACGATGGCAGCCGTACCGCGTGGCAGTGCCTGGCGGTACAGAATGAAGCAGGAGGTTTCGATAAGCTGGGACCCGTTATTGCGCTGCCTGAAGGGTATACCGGACACGTCCGCGATCCAAAAGTGTGGCGGCATGGTGAGAGCTGGTACATGGTGCTGGGGGCACAGGACAATGCGCTGCAGGGCAAAGTTCTGCTGCTGCGCTCTGACGATATGCACACGTGGCACAGGCTCGGGGAGATTGCCGGCAGCGGCCTTAACGGGCTGGGTGCGGCAGGATATATGTGGGAGTGCCCCGATCTCTTCACGCTGGGCGACAGTACGTTTCTTATCTGCTGTCCGCAGGGGATCACGCCTGAAGAACAGCGTTTTCTCAATGCGCATCCCAGTGCATGGCTGGCAGGCGATCTGGACTATGACACCGCCCGCTTTACGCACGGCGACTTTCATGAGCTGGATGCCGGCTTTGAGTTCTACGCACCGCAGACCACACTGACCGCCGATGGCCGTCGCCTGCTGGTAGCATGGATGGGGGTGCCGGACGGTGAAGAGAGATATCAGCCTACTATCGCCCGCGGCTGGATCCACCAGATGACCTGTATCCGCGAGCTGGGAACGCGTGACGGCAAACTCTACCAGCGGCCGGTAGCTGAGCTGCAGGCGCTGCGCGGTGAGGAGCACGCTTTTCAGGGTCTGGCTGCAGATGCCCCCTTTATTGCCGCGCGACGGCTTGAGCTGGAGCTGACCGGTACGGGCGGTATCACGCTTGATTTTGCCAACACGCTGCTGCTGGAGTGGCATAGCAGCGGACTGCGTCTTGCGCGTCGCAGCCTGTCGAACGGGGAGTGGCACTATCGCTACTGGCAGGGAGCAGTGACGCAGCTGCAGATTTTATGCGACCACTCCAGCGTAGAGATTTTTATCAACGAAGGCGAGGGCGTGATGAGCAGCCGCTATTTTCCGGCAGCGGAGGCGCAACTCAGGCTGATCGGGGACACAGAAGTTACCGCGCGCTACTGGCCGCTGCGACGCTGCGTGGTACAATAAGTTATTGTTTCCCTGACTGATGCCATGACGTGAGAAAAACCAAACGCGTAACCATTACCGATATCGCCGCGCTGGCTGGCGTCTCGAAAGCGACCGCCAGCCTGGTGCTGAACGGCCGGGGTAAAGAGCTGCGCGTCGCCAAAGAGACGCGCGAGCGCGTGCTCTCCCTGGCCCGTGAGCATCATTATCAAGCCAGTATTCATGCGCGTCTGTTGCGCGATAATCGCAGCCATACGCTGGGTCTGGTGGTGCCGGAGATCACCAATCACGGTTTTGCCGTATTCTCAGACGCACTGGAAAACCTTTGCCGCGAAGCGGGACTACAGCTGCTGATCTCCTGTACGGATGAAAATGCCGGCCAGGAGCGGGTTGTCGTGGATAACCTGGTCGCCCGCCAGGTGGACGGGCTGATTGTCGCCTCCAGCATGTCCGGCGACAGCGACTATGTAAAACTCAGCGAACAGCTGCCGGTCGTACTGTTTGACCGCTATATGAATGATACGCAGCTGCCGCTGGTGATCACGGATGCGGTTACGCCTACTGCCGAATTAGTGGCGCAACTGGCGCGCGCTAATCCGGAAGAGATCTATTTCCTTGGCGGTCAGGCACGCCTCTCTCCGACGCGCGATCGCCTTGCCGGCTTTCTGCAGGGGCTGGAGCTGGCGGGCGTCACGCCCCGACCGGAGTGGATTATTCATGGTAACTATCACCCCAGCAGCGGTTATGAGATGTTTGCCGCGCTCTGCGCCCGACTCGGTCGTCCGCCACAGGCGATCTTCACCGCCGCCTGCGGCTTGATGGAAGGGGTGCTGCGTTACATGAGCCAGCATCATCTGCTCAACAGCAACATCCGCATCGCCAGTTTTGATGACCACTATCTCTATGATTCACTGTCGGTAGCGATTGATACCGTCGAACAGGATGTACCGCGACTGGCGCAGGAGTGCTTTGCGTTGCTGAGCGCGCTGATTGCTGGCGATGAGCCTGCCAGTAACCGCAGAGTGCTGCCGGCCACACTCCGGCTGCGTCACGCATAGCGGCGCTTGTGATCGGAGCAGAGGCAACAGTTTGCGAAAAAGCTGAAGAAGTGTTGCGATAACCCCCATATCGCATCTGCCAGACTGCGCGGGATAAAATCAAACTGCAAACGTCGGGGTTCCGGCTGGTTTATCAGGTGATCGACGATCAGCTGATCATCGCAGTCGGAAAGCGCGAACGCAGCGATGTGTATCATCCTGCCAGTGAGAGAATGCGATAGCATTAGATTTGCAATGGTAATTACGCATTCCACCTTGCACCGGGAAAAATAAGCTATATCTGCTCTCTTTAAGCGGGCTCCTGATACGGTTTTATTAACCAATCAGAGCGGGTTTACGTTTAATCACAGTGCAAACGCTAATGAGAAAAAGACGATATATCTGGAAAATACTCCCGATTGCATCAGCACTCGCAAATATCTCTCTTTATATTTGAGTTAGGGCAGCCCGGAACGATGCTTTAGGTAATATTACGATTGCATTCTCGTTTTATAGCGCCATCAGGAACTTTCTGATTGTTAAGGTGATATTCTGTGCAGGCAAACTGACAGGAAACAGACAATCACTTTAACTTAAGTCTTTATAATGGCACATACAGGGATGGTACTGGCGCTGAGCGTCAGCTTATTAACTGCTTCAGCAGCAGCGGCACCGTTGAATCCGGGCGACCGTGATTATATCCAGAATCAGCAGCAGCAACGTTTACAGCAGGATCAGCATCAGCGCGATGCGCTGTGGAACGCGGTGTCGCCTCTGGCCGCCCCAGCCGGGGAGTCAGGCATATCCGGTCCGTGCTTCCCTGTTCATCATATCGTTATCCGTAACGCGTCTTTATTATCGCAGAGCCAGCAGCAGAATATCACCGCCCCCTATATCCATCGCTGCCTGAACTTAACCAATATTAATTCTTGTAGTGGTTTACTGAATTTGGCCACCTGAACAGAGGTGATATGCTCACCTCAGAACATTACAGGTGCCTCAATGAAAAAAAGAAATTTCAGCGCAGAGTTTAAACGCGAATCCGCTCAACTGGTCCTTGATCAGAACTACACCGTTGCAGCTGCGGCCAGTGCTATGGATGTGGGTCTTTCTACCATGACGCGATGGGTAAAGCAGTTGCGGGATGAACGACAGGGCAAAATACCTAAAGTTTCCCCTGTAACCCCGGAACAGATTGAAATACGTGAGCTGAAGAAAAAGCTACAACGCATTGAAATGGAAAACGACATATTAAAAAAGGCTACCGCGCTCTTGATGTCAGACTCCCTGAACAGTTCTCGTTAATCGGGAAACTCAGAGCGCAGTATCCTGTGGTCACACTTTGCCACGTGTTCGGGGTTCATCGCAGCAGCTACAAATACTGGGAAAAAAGCCCCGAAAAGCCAGACGGCAGGCGAGCTGTGTTACGCAGTCAGGTTCTGGAGCTGCATAACATCAGCCATGGTTCTGCTGGCGCAAGAAGTATCGCGATTATGGCAACCCTGAGAGGCTTCAAAATGGGACGCTGGCTTGCCGGAAGGCTCATGAAAGAACTGGGTCTGGTGAGTTGTCAGCAGCCTACCCACCGATATAAACGTGGTGGTCCTGAACACATCGTTATCCCGAATCGCCTTGAGCGACAGTTCGCAGTGACAGAACCGAATCAGGTGTGGTGCGGCGATGTGACGTATATCTGGACAGGCAAGCGTTGGGCTTACCTTGCTGTTGTTCTCGATCTGTTCGCAAGGAAACCGGTAGGTTGGGCAATGTCATTCTCACCGGACAGCAAACTGACCATCAAAGCGCTGGAAATGGCGTGGGAAGCTCGCGGTAAACCAGCCGGAGTGATGTTCCACAGTGACCAGGGTAGCTACTATACAAGCAGGCAGTTCCGGCAACTACTGTGGCGTTGCCGGATCAGGCAAAGTATGAGCCGACGTGGAAACTGTTGGGACAACAGCCCGATGGAACGCTTCTTCCGGAGTCTGAAAAACGAGTGGGTGCCAGTGACAGGTTATATAAACTTTAGCGAAGCTGCTCATGCGATCACAGACTATATCGTCGGGTATTACAGCTCGCTAAGGCCGCATGATTAAAACGGTGGGTTGCCCTCAAACGAATCGGAAAAGCGATACTGGAAAAACTCTAAATCGGTGGCCAGTTTTAGTTGACCACTACATTTCATGGTGGAGGAAGGCGCAGCCACCAAATGTGTTCGCAATATGTACAGATTGAGCCTGTTTACCATGAATAGACGAACATTTGCCTGCTAACTTAGTGGGCTACCATGAATAGACTAACGTTACCATGAAACCAGCAATATTTTGCTGATAACATTTGCGAGTGCGTACGCAAATGCGTACCATAATTTGCGTACACAAATGAGTACCATATTTAAGAGGTCATCATGAATACAGTTAACAGCAGGGCAGCACGCGATACTTGGGCTGCTACGCTCGATGCGGCACTGGTTGAGCCAATCGAAGTTACCCGCAATGGTGGCAAAGAAAGCGTTGTAATGCTATCTAAGAGCGAGTTTGAGTCGTTAAAGCGCATCCAGCTTGAAAAGGATATGGACTACATTCTGGATCGCCATGCCAATACGTTTAAGGCTTTAGCCGACCGATGAAGCTGGAATTAGAATACCGTTCTGTCACAGCAGACGAACTGATCATGCTTCATGCCAGGCTGGAAAGCACTGCGCCGGGATTACCTGGTATAGCAGACCGCAGTAAAGCTAAAGCAGTGATAGACCGTGTTACCACACTCTACCTATATGGCGAACTGCCTGACGTATGGCACATTGCAGCAGCGCATCTTGAAGCCGTAGCGCGTGGCCATGTGTTCGCTGACTATAATAAGCGAACCGCATTTTTCGCAATGATGCTTTTCCTGCGCCGTAACGGTATAGATTTGAACCCGGAAGGTAATGCTCTGGAAGAGTTGACCGTCAGCGCAGCTACGGGAGAAGCTGATAGGGCGATGATTGCAGCAGAATTACAAAGACTAGCTATGTGATGAGACCCCAAATCTAAAAATATTGTGAATGTGCTTAAACAGCAATTTATTTACTTTTAGAATGAATTGGCGTTCAAAACATACCTGTACGATGCCTTATCGAAGCCACGAAAACGAAGTAGACCTAGCTTAATTGTATGGCTGAAGTGCAGTCAGTAAGGGCAAACCGATTTCTGCGTTTATTTCTGAAGAAGATCGGGAGTTCCCACGTGAAGCTGGCAAAGGCAAATGCAGTCTCAAGATACGCAAACTGCGTCAGCGAATCAAAGGTGCAATAAAAGCAGGCGACTACCGATTATGTTGGCCATATGCCTGCCAGCGCCCATAAGGACAATCTTACGTGTGATCAGAGCGCCGTCCTGTACTTTATCAAAACCCGTGTTGAAGCAACCGGCCAGACAGTTCATCTTAATCTGCAGGATTAAACGTTTGCCACCGTTCTCTGGATTGGAAAGTCTGGCGCGATACGCTGCTGCAGGAAATGATTGAGAAGGGCACGCTCATAGTGAAAATACCTGTCCTTATCGCTTAATCATACAAGTCTGCTTTACGCCCGCCACGTGAGGGCAATTTGTACATCTTTATGCCGTGCAGGTGCATTACCGGCAGCACGCGCCGCGCTGAGGCAAGTATGCGCTTGTCAGTTGTTCAGAAACAGACTTTGCTCATTCTGTATCAGTTTTCCCTTAATCGGCGCCAGACGGTGCCGCAGCGAACGATCCTGCACATAATTTATGAGCGATCAGACGATATCTATCCCAATAGCTTCCGTGCGTCCTGTATTCGCCTAAACGGTCTCAGGCTGATGGTGCAGGAAAGTGGTGATTCCAATCGGAAGTGGCTCAACCTGACTGGGGGCAGCATAAAAGCCCGGGCTCTGTCTGACACGCTGATAGCAGATGTATCGAAAAAGCTGCCCAATAGTCCGGACTGAGTTTCTGTTCCTACCGTGTGCGGTATGCGGCCTAAAACATCTGTTAATTTTTTTCCAAAAAACTGAAGTACCAGATAACTTTAATTCATTTTATTTGAACACGTTAATTTCTTACTGTGATTTATCAAAATTTTTAAATGAGTGCCATGGTACTGAAATACTTTTTTGATCATATGGTCTGAACTACCCATAAAATTATTAAAAGCGAAGAGTCCATATAAATCATATGCTTGAAGTTTTTTTAATCTAGAAAATTAACTTCAATAAGTTAATTGCAGGCCAAAAATTAAATTTGTCCTAAAAAAAGTAGTTGATAAGGATCGCGTTATTTGTGTTAATCCGCTTATAAGAATATTCCATAACTGTTTTTGTCACCGGCACTTTTGTGACACATGAAATCCCATCAGGTGAAATTAATAATAATCAATATCATTTAACATCAGATGATAAACAGCAAAGGATTTACCATGTATACGGCTTTAAAATATTACGTAAGCGATAACAATCCTGAAGGCCTACTGCTTCACCGTGCTGACTGCGCACACCTGCCCGATCAGGCGGCCCGTGTCTTTATCGGAAGCTGCTACTCGCTGAATCAGGCCAGAACAGTGGCAGCAGCCAATTTTAAAGGGGTAAAGCCCTGCCCGCACTGCGTGGCAAAGCCCGAAGTTAAAGCAAAGCCTGCTACAAAGGTAAGGCGTGCAGTCAATATCGCAGCTAAAATTTCAAAAGAAAATAAGCCGGTCGTGGAATTCAAAAGCTGCGTTCGCCCGGTCAGGCATATGGCTGTTTGATACAACATAAGCTATACCTGAATGATGCAGGAGTATTTGTGCTGACCCAGGTATGTGAGTGTATGTCCGATAATAAAAAATAAAATGAAAATACCGATTGGCCGCGTAAAGGATCACGCGGCTTTTTTGTTAGCTCACTGCAACACGCCATGAAACCAGCAACCTGCTGAATCATAAAACTGGTGTCCGCCCTTACGCGGCATATTCTGCGAACCTAACAGGCTTCACTGCTCAATGTGAAAGTGCTGGTTTCATAGCGACAGATGCAGGTTGCTGCTTTCATAATATTTTTTTAAAGTCGTCAGCTTAAATGCTGATGTATTCCGGCTAAAAGTGTAGTCTTTGCCCTCACTGCAATATTTAGAAGCGTAGCCTGGTAATGCTCCCAACTTACTGATAGTGTTTTATGTTCAGATAATGCCCGATGACCTTGTCATGCAGCTCCACCGATTTTGAGAACGACAGTGACTTCCGTCCCAGCCTTGCCAGATGTTGTCTCAGG
>NZ_MIPP01000019.1 GCF_002095385.1 Pantoea eucrina
GGCGGCAGGTGTCAGCCTGCGCACCGGGCGCTGGCAGCTGGCGGCGCTCTGCCCGCTGGCGCTGGCGCTGCTGGTGGGATTTGCTATTCCCGACCGGATACGGGACGCCAAACAGCCGCAGAACTTTGTTCGCCACATAGAGGAGCGGCTTGCGCAGAGCCGCTTTATCCTGGCGGATAATCCCGGCGTCGCCTCGGCGATCGCCTGGCAGCTCAAACGCAGCGATATCTTTTTTTACAGCAGCAAAGGCGAGCTGGAGTATGGTCTCAGCTATGCCGATGCCCGAAAGCGCTACGTTGCCGGAGCGGAGTTTGCCGACTGGCTGCGCGTCCATCGCAGAGAGGGTGGTGTCGCGCTGGTACTGATGCTGGATGCCGGGCAGAAAACGCCGGATGCGATGCTGCCGGTGCCGGATGATGTCTGGCAGCAGGGACGGCTGGTTTATTACAGCTACCGTCGCGCGCCATGAATCTGCTGCTGATTGTTCTGGTCAGCCTGCTCAGCTGTGCAGCCCAGCTCTGTCAGAAGCAGGCCGCGCTGATGGCGTCAGGCGGCAGGCGCATGGCGCTCTGGGTCGCGCTCAGCCTGCTGCTGCTGGGGGCGGCGATGCTGCTCTGGCTGCTGGTATTGCGCAGTGTGCCGGTCAGCCAGGCCTATCCGATGCTCAGCCTTAACTTTGTGCTGGTGGCGGCAGCCGCACGCCTGATCTGGCGCGAAGCCTGTACGCTGCAGCAGTGGCTGGGCACGCTGCTGATTGTCGCGGGGGTGGCGCTGATGGGGAGTCAGCTATGAAAGGTACAGGGCTGGCGCTCGTAAGCGTCGCGCTGGTGACGCTGGCGCAGCTGATGCTGCGCAGCGCGATGATGGAGTTTCCCGCGTTCAGTGCGCTGCTGCAGGGCGGCGCACGCCCTGTGCTGATGCTCTGCGCCGGCCTTGCAGCCTACGGGTTATCGATGCTCTGCTGGCTTGCCGCGCTGCGCTATCAGCCGCTCAGTCAGCTCTATCCGCTACTCAGTCTGAGCTACGTACTGGTCTGGCTGGCTGCTGTCGTTCTGCCGTGGTTTCATGAGCCTTTTCGCTGGAGTAGCCTGGCGGGCGTAGTACTGATTGTGGCGGGCCTGCTGGCGGTATCGCTGCCGCGCGGTAAAAAACAGGACTACTGATATGCGCTTAGTCAGCACGATACGGGGCTGATGTAAATCACTCAAAGAAGCAGCGGAGCCGCTCAGCCTGATGTTTTAGTATCCCTTCAGTTGCCTTCCAACCCGTACGCATCAGGACTGAATATGACCGGTAAACTAAGCAGCGACCGCCTCTGTATTAATCGAAAAATTGCTCCCGCTCTGAGCATCAGTGAATTTTTTGCGCTGGTGGCAAAGCTGGGGCTGCACAAGGTTGAAATCCGCAACGACATGAAAAGCGGCAGCGTGACCGACAATCTCGGTGGCGCGCAGGTCAGCGCGCTGGCGCGCGAGCACGATCTGACTATCGAAACAATCAATGCGGTTTATCCATTTAACCAGCTCAATGATGAGGTTCTGGCAAAGACCCGCGGCCTGCTGAAAGACGCAGCTGAAAGCGGTGCCAGAGCGCTGGTGCTCTGTCCGCTCAACGATGGTGCGCCGGTCAGCGACGCACAGACTATCGATGCGCTGCAAACGCTGGCGCCGCTGTTTGCAGAATACGGCATTCAGGGACTGGTTGAGCCGCTGGGATTTCCGCAGAGTTCGCTGCGCTCTGCCGCGCAGGCGCAGCAGCTGATTAAACAGGCCGGGGTGCCGTTCAAAATTGTGCTGGATACCTTCCATCATCATCTTTATGAAGGTGCCGAAGCGGACTTTGCCGGGCACGTCAACGTGCATGAGATTGGCCTGGTTCACCTATCCGGCGTGACCGATACGCGGCTGGCGGCAGAGCTGACGGATGAAGAGCGTATTATGCTCAGCGCCGATGACAGACTGCAGACAAAACAGCAGGTGGCCCGCCTTGAAGAGATGGGGTATCGCGGGATCTATGCGTTTGAGCCTTTCTCATCGGTGATGGAGAGCTGGAGCGCTGCTGAAATTGAGCAGCAGATCCGCAGCAGTATCGACTATCTCAACCGCTAACCGCAACCGGCTCAGGAAACAGACTATGACACTCAATATTGGCGTAATTGGCACCGGTGCAATCGGTCGTGAACATATCCGGCGCTGCAGTCAGGTGCTGCAGAACGCGCGCGTAGTGGCGCTGAATGATATCGACCGCCGTCAGTGTGAAGAGGTCGCAGCTGCGCTACAGCTGCAGGCGGAGATCTACGACAGCGCGCACAATCTGATTAATGCGCCTGACGTACAGGCCGTGCTGGTGACCTCCTGGGGTCCCACTCATGAAGAGTTTGTGCTGGCGGCGATCAAAGCGGGCAAGGCGGTGTTTTGTGAAAAGCCGCTGGCAGTGACGGCGCAGGGCTGTATGAACATCGTTGAAGCGGAGATGGCCGGCGGTAAAAAACGCGTACAGGTCGGCTTTATGCGACCTTATGACAGCGGCTATCGCGCGCTGAAGCAGGTGCTGGAGAGCGGTGAGATTGGCGCGCCGCTGATGCTGCACTGCGCGCATCGCAATCCGGAGGTGGGTGACAGTTACACCACGGATATGGCGATTACCGATACGCTGATCCATGAGCTGGATGTGCTGCGCTGGTTGCTGAATGATGATTACGTCAGCGCGCAGGTGATCTGGCCACGCAAAACGCGCCACGCCAGTTCACACCTGAAAGATCCGCAGATTGTTCTGCTGGAAACGGCGCAGGGTACGCGCATTGACGTCGAAATTTTTGTTAACTGCCAGTATGGCTATGACATTCAGTGTGAAGTTGTCGGAGAAAGCGGCATTGCCCGGCTGCCGGAACCTGTGGCGGTGCAGACGCGCAGTAACGCAGCGCTCTCTGTGGCCATCCTGACCGACTGGAAAAAGCGCTTTATCGATGCATACGATGTGGAGCTGCAGGCGTTTATCAACAATGTGCTTGCCGACGAGCTGACCGGACCTTCGGCTTGGGATGGTTATGCGGCGGCGGTGGCAGCAGACGCCTGTGTTGCCGCTCAGAAGAGTGGCGATATTGTTCAGATTACGATGCCGCCCCGTCCGGCTTTTTATCAGTAATCCCGCCTGAACCGCGCGCCTGCTCTGCAGGCGCGCTGCTGTCATTATCTGCTTACAACCCTGCCAGTCTGTTTTTGCGTTTTGTACTCTACATACTAGTACATGATGTGTATCATCCCGCCTTTGCTAATTTTCTGAGTCGTCTTAATGTCAGTACCTCAACTCACGCCGCGCCAGCCCTCAGTCTGGTGGGGCGCTATGATCATCTGTGGCACCGTTGTGGGTGCCGGTATGTTTACGCTGCCTGTGGTTATGGCAGGAAGCTGGTTTGGCTGGGGCGTGCTGCTGCTGTTTATCAGCTGGGGCGCGATGCTGCTCTCCGGCCTGCTGTTTATGCGCGTCAGCCTGCACTATACTGCCGGCGCCGGCTATGACACGCTGGTGCGCGATCTGCTGGGACGCGGCTGGGCAAGGCTCAACGGATTAAGCATCCTGTTTGTACTGGGTATTCTGACCTACGCCTATATTTCAGCCAGCGGCCCGGTCTATCAGCACTCCCTTAATCAGCTGGGTCTGCCGCTGACAGCGGCCGGTGCGAAAATTGCACTGACGCTGCTGGTTGCAGGGGTGGTGCTGCTCGGCACGCGTGGCGTGAGCCGGCTTATGACCTTCTGCGTAGTGGCAAAAATTGCGCTGCTTATTATGCTGTTCGGCGGACTCCTGATGCAGGTTGACAGCGCCTCACTGCTGCAGCCAGCGCCAGAAGGCAGCGCTTACTGGCCCTATGCGCTCGGCGTGCTGCCTTTCTGCCTGGCCTCTTTTGGGTATCACGGCAATATCACCGGGCTGGTGAGCTACTACCATCGCGACCGGCGCAGGATCGCGCGTGCGCTGCTGCTCGGGACCCTGATGTCGCTTGCGCTCTACCTGTTCTGGATCGTCAGCACGATGGGAAACCTGCCGCGCAGCGCGTTTCCGGGTATTGTCGCGCAGGGCGGGGATATCGCCGCCCTGATGGCGGCGCTGGGCTCGCATCTGCAGGTACCGGCATTAACCCTGATGCTGTCGCTCTTTTCCCATTTTGCCGTTATCGCTTCGTTTCTTGGCGTCACCGCAGGATTGTTCGACTATATCGCCGACCGTATGGGGCAGGGCGATACGCGCCGGGCACGGGTGAAAACGGCGCTGCTGACCTTTTTGCCGCCGCTGCTGGCGTCGATTGTCTGGCCACACGGGTTTGTGGCGGCCATCGGCTATGCCGGGTTGTTTGCCACCCTGTGGGCGGTGATCATCCCGGCCTTACTGGCATTGCGGGCAGAAAAGCGCTTCGCCACGCATAAAAAATCCTCGCTGGCGATCATCCTGGTACTGCTATTTGGGGGACTGAACATTGTGGCGTGGCTGCTGAGCTGGCTGGAGTGGTTGCCGCTATTTGGCGCAGGCTGACAGGAGAACGCGCTGGCCTGACGCCAGCGCGTTTTAAAAATCAGTTACCGCGATAGGTTGAATAGCCATACTGGCTTAGCAGCAGCGGTATATGGTAATGCTGATCGGTTTTCTCAAGATTAAAAATTACCGGAATTTCCGGAAAGAAAGTCTGCTGATTAACTGATTTATAATACTCCCCGGTTTTGAACACCACGCGATAAATACCTGACTGCGCCATTTTATCTTTCGGATAGAGTGCCGGGATCCGCCCCTGCGCATCCGTGGTGGCTTCTGCCAGTTTTGTCCAGTTATCGCCTGCTTTCTGATCCAGTTCTACTTTTACGCCGGCGGTGGGGATGCCGGTCTGCAGGTTGAGCACGTGCACGCTCACCGGGTTTTTCATGGTATCGGCCGCGGCGACGCCAGCGGTGCAAAGTAAAACAGCAGAAAGCAGAAGGTGTTGAGGTTTCATTTCATCGTCCTTTAATGTGAATGCGTGAAATGAAGCATAGAGGCTAAGGGCCGGAGCGCCTCACGCTGGCCGCAATCTGTGAAATTTCCCAGAGGGGTGCGGCAGGCGGAGCGCCTGCCGCAATGGATCACTTGTTGTTCTGTACCAGAGTGCCTTTCAGACCGTGCGGCTCTGAACGCAGATACTGCGGCGGAGCCTTAACGGTGGCGCCCAGCTCAGCGGCAGCGTGCCACGGCCAGTGCGGATCCCAGAGCATCCCGCGCGCCAGCGCAATCAGGTCCGTATCACCGGTGTGCAGAGCCTGTTCCGCCTGCTGCGGATCGGTTATCAGTCCGACACCGATTACCGGGATATCCACCACTTTGCGAATATCGCGCGCAAAAGAGAGCTGATAGCCTGGGCCGATATCGATCTCCTGATCGGGCGACAGTCCGCCGCTGGAGACGTGAATATAAGCACAGCCTGCGGCGGCCAGCTGCTGGCTGAACGCAATAGACTGCTCATTATCCCAGCCGCCTGCGACCCAGTCAGTTGCTGAAATACGCACGCCCACCGGTACTGAATCTGGCAGAGCATCGCGTATCGCCTGAAACACTTCCAGCGGATAGCGCATGCGGTTTTCCAGCGATCCGCCATATTCATCATCGCGCTTGTTACTGAGCGGAGAGAGAAACTGATGCAGCAGATAGCCATGGGCAGCATGCAGTTCAACCAGCTCGATACCGATGCGGACCGCGCGCTGCGCGCTGTCAACAAAGGCCTGTTTCAGGCGCATCAGCTCCTCTTTACTCAGCGCGTGTGGCGCCTGTTCGCCCGACTGGTAAGCCTCTGCGGAGGGAGCCACCGTCTGCCAGCCGCCCTGTTGAGCCGAAAGCTGCTCGCCGCCTTCCCACGGCACGGCACAGGAGGCTTTGCGACCTGCGTGACCCAGCTGGATACCTATTGGCAGGGTTGCCCATGGACGGATATCCTCCAGCACGCTGGCCAGTGCCGCCTCAGTCTCATCGTCCCACAATCCCAGATCGCCCGGCGATATGCGGCCGATATCCTCAACGGCTGTTGCTTCGATAATCAGTAAGCCCGCACCGGACAGGGCGAGCTGCCCCAGATGGATACGGTGCCAGGCGGTGGCTTTACCCGCCTCAGCGGAGTACTGACACATGGGCGCAATAATAATGCGATTCTCCAGCGAGAGCTGTCCCAGTTTCGTGGCGCTAAATAACAGACTCATCTTAACCTCATGTTTTCAGGGGATCTCAGGTGAAATAAGTGTAGATGGTCATCGGCGAACGGAGGCGGCCCGGCACAGGGATTCTGTTTCTAAGCGTTAACCGGAAAGATTTGGCTTTCTAGTTACAACATACCATTTTACTATAAATACACCCTCTTCAGCCGCGGCAATGATATCGCCTGGCAGGGCTTACGGTGGCCTTTAATTTACCTCTGAAGCGAGCAGAGATAACGATAAACAGCGGCATCCTGCGGATCCGGCCTGAAGCGCTGGCTATTACGACACTGAGCACAGATGGTACGATAGTGCCGGTTCAGTCCAAGTTCGCATAAAATACGCAGCCAGCCATTGGCTCCGTAGCACTGTTGTTCATAGATTTTTTCCCGCATCTTCTTAACGTCGAGACGCAATAACACAGCATTCAGATCGCTGTACTCAGGATGTTTTTTGGTTTTACCTATCCGGGTAAACATGAAATTGCGCATATAAAAAGGCGCTACGTTCTCTTTAACCTGAATAAGCAGATCGTCTACCTGCTCCACAAAAATCGTATAAATCATAATCCTGAGATAGAGCATAAACACCAGATTGTCCTGCTGCTGCGTCTGCTTGACCGACAGCGTACCCAGCTCTACGACTTTCCGGTTTTCCAGCCCGAGGGCGGCTATCTCTGCACCAAACAGCAGGGAGCAGGGCAGCTGCTGGTTTCGCTGAGCAATCACGCTGATTGTGCCGAGGATCTCCTGTTTTTTACGCGCCAGAAACAGGGTGCTGTCAGGATGAAGCAGGCCTTCGTTATAAAGGAACAGCGCACGCTTGCTCTTGATAATACCGCTACGCTGGTAGGCGCTATGCGTGACTTCCATGCCTTTCAAAAAATCGAGAAAAGCGGTCGCCGGCGCAATATCGATCAGCTTATCGCTATCATTAAGCAATCTGCATAGTTTGAGCGTTCTTTTACTCAGAACGCCATCGGATACTGCGCTGACAGTCACTGATTTCCTTAGCGAATCCACAATTATCCCTGACAATAGATTTTAGTATCGCTAATGTATTCAGGGTATCTAATGATTGGAATTAGTTTTGATCGAAAATTTAGTAATCACTGCTTAAAGCAAAATCTGTTATTCAGCTTAAAGAGCAGCAGCGCCACTGCAGCATTTTATGCTTAATGTTAAGCGGTATGTCGCACGTGCCTGTGGCCTCAGCGCAGTCTTTCAAAGTGTCTGTAACAGATAATACTGGAAAAAACCTGCTGAACGTTCGCTATAGCCGCTTGTCATTTTAAGAGCAATGTTTTTGCCCCGCACATGATTTTCAACATCACAATTTACAGGGGTATGACCAAAAATAATTAAATACCCTTTCTTATTAAGCAGCGTAATCAGTTTATCGATAACAGGTGTTGCCTGATCGTGCCTTATCACTTCATGATTGGCGAAGCGGCAAAAAATAATATCATACCTGTCACGGTCACCGGATTGCATAAAGTCGCTCTGTACAACCTGCGGCAGCTGCTGCCTGGCCTTCAGGACCATTTTTTCCGCGCGATCGGCAGCGAAATAGTTTAGCAGGGGAAGCTTTTGTTTTACTGAGGCAATGAAGGTTCCGGTAGAGCAGGCCGGGTCAAATACGCGGCAGTCGGGAAAAGCAATCTCACGCAGCAAATTTACGGTATGCCGGCGGAAGTGCGCTTCCTGTATGTCCAGCTTCTCCGGTGTACCGGCCATCTGGTCCCAGAATGATTCCGGGCATATAGCCTCATTCCCTTCATCATCCAGCGGCGGCCATGGAAAGTGGATATTGTAATCCGGGCAGGGGGGAAGTAATTTTTCACGCCACGCCGGATCGTCCGGCACTCTGATGCCGAGGGTTATTTCATCTTTGGTTTCATCCAGCGAAATGAGCGGGCCTTTTATCATATCGGGAAGAATGATGCTGTAAGCCACGTGGCTTAACGGCTTTCGTATGCCGGCAAAAATCGATTCAAAGGTTGTCATGATAAAAATATCATGCCGTTCCCGATTCGGGACCCGGATGTAAATTATTCTACTCATATCTGATCCTGATAGCTTCGGCAGGGAATAACGACGTTACCCAAACTGACCAGGGCAAATCGCTCCATACCGGGCATGACGGCACAGGCCAGTGATACGCCGGCAGGATCGCTGTCTATTTCTTTAAGCCATACAGATAATCCGGCCATTTCGCACAGGGTTGTCAGGCGGTGAAGGTGCTCTTGCAGAGTCAGTTCAGCGCGTTTCTCTGGCAGCTCAACGCTGACAGAAGCGAGGCTGCCAAAATCGGCAACAAGGCTGCGATATAATTTTTCATGCTCTCTCAGGTTATGCTGGTGTTTTTCCAGTTCCTCAGTAAAGCAGGTAAAATTATCGGCCAGTTTATGCAGCTGAACCAGTTCTTTGATAGCCCGGGCAACCGCATGGTCAGCATAGATTGAACAGCCAGCGCCGTAAATGTTTATCCCCAGGCGCGGCTTACTCTTACAGTAAGCAAGATAAACAGCAGGCAGTAACGGTTCTGAGGCATCAATAATATTGATTTCATCCTCTAAGGCAGACTGAGCATCATTGAAAAGTTTTTCAGCTGCAGGGGGCAGTGAGTCCGTATTAACAAGTCGGATCTCTTTTTGTACACCATAGAAAAATGTTTTTGCCAGCAGGATACCTGTGCAGTGCCGCTCTATTATTTCCCCGATGGCGTGAATCGCTGCTTCAGTAAAACCATAACCCGCAGCGATACCTGCATTACTGGTATAGCGTCGCGCTGCGCTATAGTCTGTAGTGTCTCCCTGAATGATATGGCTGAAATATTCGCAATCCGTTAAAAAAAGAGGCCAGAGCAGTGACGCACAACCCTTTTTATCTGTAAATTCTACTGCTGCAATTTTGGCGGGTGATGATTTCGCAAGAATAGTCAATGGCAACATCCCGCGAAGTTCTGCCTGCTGAATGACTGACCCGAAGGGATATAACCTGCTTTTCTCTCTGAGTGCCGGAAAGCTTCTGTAATGTTCATAAGCTTCATAGAGTGCACCAACGCTGGCTTCCTCTGCATAGCCTTTACCGCAGCCAGAAATCGGTTTGGTGCCACTTTCCCTGTTTAACAGCGTAACCGTAGCTGAAAGCGTATTGCCAAAGTTGTCATTTTTTATCTGTATATTCTGGCGGGAAAAATAACGCTCTATTGCTTTTCTTGACCGGGTAAGGGTGACAGATCTTTCAGGCAGGATAGTCATGATAAATGTCCATATTAAAGCGGCACAATAATGTGCCGCTGAAATGTTAGTCTTCAGACTGACTCTCTTCATCCGCCTGCGAGGCGGACGCTAACACTTCCTCTTCTTCAATAGTGAGTACGGCTTTGTTTGCATTCTCGCTATTGCTGTTGCTGATGCCTGAGTTCAAATATCCCATGATTAGACTCCTTTATTAGCAAGCTGCTGATTGCGGAGGGGATATATTTAATTAATGTCCATTCTTAATTCAAATCCTGAATAATAGAAATGTGCGCCAGATCAATTTATGTTTACTGAAAATTTTGGCGGTTTTATCTTTAATTTTTCATATTATTTTCCCGGAAATATTACCATTTAAAAAATAATTCCTTGCCGCTTTATCGTTCATTTTCCGGGTGATTGATTTTAAAGGTAATATCAGAATTTTTATCTGCGCGGCTATGCCTCTTTTTTTCTAAAGAATTTCCTGATGGAGTTGCATAAATCAATCATTTCTTATTCCAGGGGAGGTCGGGTTCAGTAAGAAAAAATGTTGATTATTTCCCTCGCCAAAAAAAAGACGGCCCGGGGGCCGTCAAACGCCCCAGCGGTGGTTAAACACCGGGGCAGCGAGGTCACACAATGATGAAGAGGTTAGCCTTTAACACCGCCCGCTGTCAGACCGCTGACCAGCCAGCGCTGTGCCAGCAGGAATACCAGCGTAATGGGAATGGCAGACAACACCGCAGCGGCGGCAAAGTCGCCCCAGAGATAGTTCTGCGGATTTAAATATTGCTGCATACCAACGGCCAGCGTATAGCTGTTAACGTCACGCAGCAGCAGCGAAGCGACCGGCACTTCGGTGACCGCGGCGATAAAGGCCAGAATAAAGACCACTGCCAGAATCGGCACCGACAGCGGCAGCAGCACCAGACGAAACGCCTGCCAGGGCGTTGCGCCATCCAGCGCGGCCGCTTCTTCCAGCGAGCCATCGATGGTTTCGAAGTAGCCTTTAATGGTCCAGACGTGCAGCGCAATGCCGCCAAGATAGGCAAAGATTACGCCGCCGTGCGTATTGAGTCCGAGAAAGGGCACATACTGACCCAGCCGGTCAAACAATGCATAGAGCGCGACCAGCGACAGCACCGCCGGAAACATCTGGAAGATCAGCATACCTTTCAGCAGGGTTGCGCGGCCGGCAAAACGCATGCGGGCAAAGGCGTAGGCACAGGTCGTGGATAGCGTCACGATACCCAGCGCGCTTATCGCTGCGATCTTCACCGAGTTCCACAGCCAGAGCAGTACCGGGAAGGGTGGCGGTGTGACGCTGCCATCCGGCTGAGTCACGCTGAATCCCAGCGCCAGCTTCCAGTGCTCCCAGGAGATCTGCTCCGGGATCAGCGAGCCGGTCGCAAAATTGCCGGAACGCAGTGAAATAGCGACCACCATCAGCAGCGGAAACAGGATGGCGGCAATAAAAACCAGCAGCAGCAGATGCGTCAGCAGCAAACGAAGCTTTTGTGATTTGGGTTGTACCATTGCCATAATTTTTCCTCAGTCAAACTTCATGCGCACGGCTTTCAGGTTGATGACCGCCAGTGCCCCGACCAGCATGAAAATCAGCGTTGCAATCGCCGCCGCGAGGCCAAAGTCCTGCCCGCCGCCGCCCTCAAACGCAATACGCCAGGTGTAATTGACCAGCAGATCCGTATAGCCGGCGGGCGTGGTAGTCCCGATCCGATCCGGTCCGCCGTTGGTAAGCAGCTGCACCAGAACAAAGTTATTAAAATTAAAGGCAAAGCTGGCAATCATCAGCGGCATAAGGGGCTTAAGCAGCAGCGGCAGCGTGATGCGGAAAAAATTCTGCAGCGGACCCGCGCCATCCATCGCGGAAGCCTCATACAGATCGTCCGGGATAGCTTTTAACAGCCCCATGCACAGAATCATCATGTAGGGATAGCCGAGCCAGGTATTCACGATGACCAGCATGGTACGCGCCAGCGCGGGATCGCTGAACCAGGCAGGCTGGACGCCAAACAGCGCCTTGAGCATGACGTTAACTTCACCAAAACTCTGGTTAAACAGCCCCTTGAAGATAAGGATGGAGATAAAAGCCGGTACGGCGTAGGGCAAAATCAGCATCACGCGGTAGATAGCCTTACCGCGCAGCGCTTCCCACTGCACCAGACAGGCCAGCACCATGCCCACTGCAACGGTCAGGATCACCGTCACCAGCGAGAAGATCAGCGTCCAGCCAAAAATGGCGAGAAACGGTTTCTGGATCCCTTCGTCAGTAAAGACGCGAACAAAGTTTTTCCAGCCCGCGTTAACGGTAAATCCAGGGCTCAGTTGTTCACTGCCCCAGCTGCCGTCAGCCGCAATCTGCTGGTAAAACCCCGTGTTCTGATTAGCCTGATAGCGTACGCCAGTTTGCTGATTTTTCAGCACGCCCTGGTGCCCGGCAACATAGAGCGGACGGGTACCCGAGAACTGGCGTAAGGAGCTCATCACCAGCTCACGTCCATCCGGCAACCGGGCACGGATCTGGCTTAGCGCCTGGCGATGCGTGGTGATGACTTTCAGCGTGGCGCGCTGAGTAGCGGGCAGCGGCGCCTGCTGCAGCGTCAGGGTCTGCGCGCCGCCGAAGTCGAACGGCGTGGAGACGTAGCGTTCATCGCTGCTGCTGTCGCTGAGCACCAACTGCCAGCGCCGATCGGCCGGGTAGAGCGCAAAATTCAGCCCGGCGCCATCCTGATACTGCCTGCCAAGCAGCACCTGCTGCGCCCGTTCCTGCGACAGCTGATTGGTACTGCTGTAATTGGTGAACGCGATAGCGATAGTGCAGGCCAGCGGAAACAGCACAAAAATAGCCATGCCGGCCAGGCCCGGATAGACATAGCGCCAGGCATAAGCGCGGCGATTAGCATAAATCCAGATGCCGGTTGCGCTGACAATCAGCGTCATGAGCGCAAACAGGTACTCTCCCTGCACATACATCAGCACCAGCAGATAGCCGACTAACAGACAGCAGCCGCCAACCAGTACGCCTTTCAGCATCTGGCTGTACCGTTCCGTTTTTCCTGACATGATCCGAAATTCCTCAACAGCTGATAAAAAGCCGGACAGCGCCGGCTTCAGACAGGGTTTACTTGTTCAGACGGGTCTGCGCATCTTTCAGCGCGGCGTCCACGCTCTGGCGTCCTTTCAGCGCGTTAAGGGTGGCAGTGCGCATGGCGTACCAGAAGGCGGACATCTGCGGGATGTTTGGCATGATATCGCCGTTCTGTGCGTTGCTCATGGTGGCGGCGATACGCGGATCTTTCTCCAGAATTGCCTGATACGATTTCAGCGCCACGGCGCCCAGCGGCTTGTCTTTATTGACCGCCTCAAGCCCGCTGTCGGTCAGCAGATAGTTCTCCAGAAACTCTTTTGCCAGCTCTTTGTTGGGGCTGGCGGCGTTGATACCGGCGCTCAGTACACCGACAAAGGTTTTAGAGGGTTTGCCATTGAGCGTTGGCAGGGTGGTCACCCCGTATTTGATGCCGCTCTTGTCGATGTTGCTCCACGCCCACGGACCATTAACCGTCATCGCCGTCTGCCCTTTATTGAATGCCGCTTCAGCGATGGAGTAGTCGGTATCCGCATTCAGCACTTTGGCTTTGACCTGATCCACAAGGAACTGCATGCCCGCTTTCGCCCCGGCGTTATCCACGCCGGTGTCTTTGATATCAAATCCACTTTGAGTGGGTTTGAAAGCATAGGCACCGCCTGCCGCCAGCAGTGGCCAGGTGAAGTAAGGCTCCTGCAGGTTAAACATGATGGCGCTCTTGCCTTTGGCGCGCAGCTGCTTGTCCAGATCGGCGATGGCTTCCCAGCTTTTTGGCGGTTCGGCGACCAGATCTTTGTTATAAATCAGCGAGAGGGACTCGACCGATACCGGATAACCAATCAGCTTGCCGTTGTAGCGCACCGCATCCCAGGTAAAGGGAAACAGCTTGTCCTGCACATTTTTGTCAGGTGAGATCTCCGCCAGCAGACCTGACTGCGCATAGCCGCCAAAACGGTCGTGAGCCCAGAAAATGATATCGGGGCCATCACCGGTGGCGGCCACCTGCGGATACTTCTCCTCCATCTTATCCGGATGTTCCACGGTGACTTTGATGCCGGTCTCCTGCTCAAATTTTTTGCCAACCTCGGCCAGTCCGTTGTAGCCCTTGTCACCGTTGATCCAGATAACCAGTTTTCCCTCTTCGATCTTTGCGAGAGCCGAAGCAGAGAACAGCACGGCGGAGAGCGCGGAGAGGGCGAATAAGCGCGAGACGGTTTTCATTGTCATAAGTCCATCCTGTAAACGAAAGCGGGAAGTAAGCGTCCCGTTTATTGTCAGGTTCTGCAGCACGGTTTCATCCTCCTGCTCTCTACGCCTGCAGGCGTAAACGCGTGATCCTGCTTGCAAAAATCCCTGTTTTTATGGGCTGGCGCACACTTTCTCCCGCTTTTTTCTGCGTCTGACATCACAAAAATTTCTTCATCCGGCAGCTGGCAGCCGGCACGCATCCTTTCTCCTCCTCCCGGCTCATCCCCCGTGCATTCACGTTGTGGTGGAGGATGTCAGCGGCTGCCGGGGCTTTCATGATGAGCCACAGAATCGGCCAGCAGTCATATCAGCCAACAGGGCACGTTGAGAGGAAAAGTATTATGGCGAGCGTTGCGTTACGTCATGTCTCCAAAACATGGGGTGAAACCGAAGTCTCGAAAGATATCAATCTTGAGATTGCCGAAGGTGAATTTGTGGTGTTTGTCGGACCCTCCGGCTGCGGTAAGTCGACCCTGCTGCGGATGATTGCCGGGCTTGAAACCATCACTAAAGGCGACCTGCTGATAGGCGGCAAGCGCATGAATGAGGTACCGCCAGCAGAGCGCGGGATCGGCATGGTGTTTCAGTCCTATGCGCTTTATCCGCATCTGGACGTTGCGGAAAATATGTCCTTTGGCCTGAAGCTGGCCGGCGTCAGGCGCGCCGAGATCCAGCAGCGTGTAAACCAGGTAGCCGAGGTGCTGCAGCTGGCGCATCTGCTGGACAGGCGGCCCAAAGCGCTCTCTGGCGGTCAGCGGCAGCGGGTGGCGATTGGCCGGACACTGGTGGCTGAACCGCGCGTTTTTCTGCTCGACGAGCCGTTATCCAACCTTGATGCCGCGCTGCGCGTCCAGATGCGCATTGAAATTTCGCGACTGCATAAACGGCTGAAGCGCACCATGATCTACGTTACCCACGATCAGGTAGAAGCGATGACGCTCGCCGACAAAATTGTGGTGCTCGAAGCAGGGCGCATCGCGCAGATTGGCAAACCGCTGGAACTTTATCACTACCCCGCCAATCGCTTTGTCGCCGGATTTATCGGTTCCCCGCGGATGAATTTCCTTCCGGTAAAAGTAACCGCCACCGCAATCGATCAGGTTCAGGTGCGTCTGCCCAACAATCAGCTGGTCTGGCTGCCGGTCGAGAGCACCGGCATGCAGATCGGCAGCAACATGTCGCTGGGTATCCGGCCTGAGCATCTGCTCTCCAGCGACATCGCCGATGTCACGCTGGAGGGAGAGGTGCAGGTCGTTGAGCAGCTCGGCAATGAAACGCAAATCCACATTCAAATCCCCGCCATCCGTCAAAACCTGGTTTATCGCCAGGAGGACGTGGTGCTGGCAGAAGAGGGCGCCCTGATGGGCATCGGCCTGCCGCCGGAACGCTGTCATCTGTTTCGTGAAGATGGCAGCGCCTGTCGCAGGCTGCATCAGGAGCCTGGTGTGTACCCTGCAAAACAATAAAAGCAATGATCTCAGGAGATAAATAAATGATAACTCTGCGCAAACTCCCCGTGGCGATCGCTATCGCTGCGGGTACCCTGTCCGCCTCCTCTATGGCGGTGGACTTCACCGGTTACGCCCGTTCCGGCATTGGCTGGACCGGCAGCGGCGGTGAACAACAGTGCTTCCAGGCGACCGGCGCACAAAGTAAGTACCGTCTGGGTAACGAATGTGAAACCTACGCCGAGCTTAAGCTGGGACAGGAAGTCTGGAAGGAGGGCGATAAGAGTTTCTATTTTGACACCAACGTTGCCTACTCCGTATCGCAGCAGAATGACTGGGAGGCAACTTCACCTGCCTTCCGCGAAGCCAACGTTAAAGGCAAAAACCTGATTGATGCTTTGCCAGGCTCTACTATCTGGGCCGGTAAGCGCTTTTATCAGCGTCACGACGTGCATATGATCGACTTCTACTACTGGGATATCTCCGGTCCCGGCGCAGGCCTGGAAGATGTTGACCTCGGCTTCGGCAAACTCTCTTTCGCCGCCACGCGCTCATCAGAAGCGGGCGGCTCCTACACCTTCTCCAGCGATCGCATCCGCGACTACGCAACCAGCACCGCGAACGACGTGTTTGATGTGCGCCTGGCGGGTCTGGAGACCAACCCGGATGGCGTGCTGGAACTTGGCGTCGACTATGGCCGTGCTAATGCGCGCGACGGGTATCGTCTGGAGGATGGCGCGTCCAAAGATGGCTGGCTCTTCACCGCCGAACATACGCAGAGCATGCTGAAAGGCTACAACAAGTTTGTACTTCAGTACGCAACAGACGCGCTGACTTCGCAGGGCAAAGGGCTGCCGCAGGGCACGAATATCAATAACGACGGCAAGATGTACCGCGTGCTGGATCACGGTGCCATCTCGCTGGCCGAGCGCTGGGACCTGATGTACGTCGCGATGTATCAGAACACCGACCTCGATAATAATCGCGGCAACGAGTGGTACACCGTGGGCGTGCGCCCGATGTACAAATGGACGCCTATCATGAGCACGCTGCTTGAGCTGGGCTACGACAACGTGAAGTCGCAGCAGGTCGGCGATCGCAACGGGCAGTACAAAATTACCCTGGCCCAGCAGTGGCAGGCGGGCGACAGCATCTGGTCCCGTCCGGCGCTGCGCCTGTTTGCAACCTATGCCAAATGGGATGAGAAGTGGGGCTATAGCAAAAATGCGGATGGCAACCTGACCACGCTGGCCGCAGCTGACAGCACCGGTAACGGCCTGTTCACCAACAGCCGGGGCGACAATGACGAGTGGAGCTTTGGCGCACAGATGGAAATCTGGTGGTAAACCTCAGCGTTACCCTGTAACAGAATGGCCGCACCCGTCGGTGCGGTTCACCGATTAGGCAGCGCTGGCCATTGCCTGGTGCCGGCGCTTCCTCCAGCTATCAGAGATAAAACGATGAAAAAAACGCTTACCGCGCTCTGCCTGAGCGCTGCGCTGCTGACCGGCGTTACGCTGCCCGCTGTCGCTGATATTAATCTGGTGCCGCAGGATCTCTCCACCGCGCCCGCCGTTTCACCTGAAACTCTGCAGCGCCTGAACTGGCAACCTGCTGACACGTCGCGTGCGGTAACCACTCAGCTGCGCGACAGCGGCACCGGAGATGCTCTGCCGGGGATCCGTGGTCCGGTTGCGGCGTATAGTCTGCCAGCCAGTCAGGGTGAGCTGACCGTTACGCTGAGCAGTGAGGTTGCTGACAACCGCGTGTTCGCGCCTAATGTACTGGTGCTCGATGAAAACCTGCGTCCGGCAGCGTGGTTCCCGTCGCAGTTCTTTGCTTACCAGCAGCCGGGCGTCATGAGCGCCGATCGTCTTGAAGGCGTAATGAAACTGACGCCGGTGCCGGGACAGCAGAAAATTTATCTGCTGGTCTTTACCACCGACCGGGATCTGACCCAGACCACCACGCTGGTCGATCCGGCCAAAGCTTACGCGAAAGGCACCGGCCATGCGGTTCCTGATATTCCCGATCCGGTTGCCACACACAGCCAGAGCGGCAGGCTGAAGCTGAAAGTCTCCACCAGTTCCGCGTCCTCTATTCTGGTCGGCCCGCTGTTCGGTTCATCGGCATCGGCTCCGGTTGTGATCGGCAATACTCAGGCGCCTGCGCCCGCTGCCGTGCGTCCCGCCTCTGCCGTGAAGCCGGTGCCGCTGGAAAACGACACCGAAAGTTACTTCAATCAGAATATCCGTCAGGCGGTCAGCCAGGGCAACATTGATAAAGCGCTGAAGCTTCTGAATGAGGCCGAGCGACTGGGGTCAACCTCAGCGCGGCAAACGTTTATCAGCAGTGTAAAAGGCAAGGGGTGAACCTGCCCCGACAGTGCTGAGTTGCAGCACCTGGTGCGCTCCGGCGCACCTTTTTTATTGCAGAAACCGCCCCGGTCCGGGGCGTCTGATCAGGGGTGCCGCTGACGCACGTGACTGACCTCCTGCAGCAGGTGCGTAATCCCTTCATCCGTAAACATCGCCTCCAGCGACAGCGTGAGCTTGCGGCGCCAGTTAGGGTAACTGTCCACCGTACCGGGCACGTTTACCGGCCGATCCATATCGAGCCACTCCTCCGGCTGCAGGCCAAGCAGGGCGCTGTTACTGGCCGCCACCAGGCGGTGAACCGCACGGTTTATCGCGCGGCGCATGGGCGCACGGCCGCGCTGAAGCGGATAGCGGTGCGCCAGCGCTCCCTGCTGCTGCAGCGTATGCAGCAGCGCCTTTTTTGCCGCCGCGCGCTCGCGGTACAGACCCGCCAGGATCGCTTTATCCGGATAGAGTCCCAGCCTGCTGCCCAGCGTTAAGTCATCACTCTGCCACCAGCCGCGCAGGGTAGGCATATCATGCGTGGTGACAACCGCCATCGCCTGCCGTGGCCAGGCTTCCGGCGCGCGAAACGCGCGCGTTGCCGTCTGCTCAAAGTAGAGCACTTTGTAGGAGTAGACGCCGCTGTCGCGCAGCTTAGCGACAATCGCTTCCGGTACGGTGCCCAGATCCTCACCTATCACCATACAGCGATGGCGCTGGCTCTCCAGCGCAAGAATGGCCAGCAGGGCATCAACCGGATAGTGAACGTAGGCGCCCTCAGCGGCCTTCTCATGTTGCGGGATCCACCAGAGGCGCAGCAGTGCCATTACGTGATCAATGCGCAGCGCGCCGCAGTCGCGCATATTGGCCCGCAGCAGATCGATCCACGGGGTAAACGCACGCATTGTCAGGATCTGCGGATCCATCGGTGGCAGCCCCCAGTTTTGCCCCAGCGGCCCCAGAATATCGGGCGGCGCACCCACGCTGGCCTGCAGACAATAGAGATCGCGTTCGCGCCAGGTCTCTGCGCCATCCTGTGCGACGCCTACCGCCAGATCGCGGTAGAGGCCAACCGGCATCTGCTGCGCGCAGCACACGGACCAGCAGGCCGCGAACTGAGAGGCAGCCAGCCACTGCAGCCAGAGGTAAAAGCGTACTTCGTCGCTATGTTCAATACGAAACGCCAGCACGGCGGCGCTGTCGGGATGCTGATACGCTTCCGGCCAGCTTTTCCAGCCGTACAGCGCAGGATTTTTGGCGCGCTGGTGCGCCTGCAGCGCATCAAACAACGCCTGACTCAGCAGGCTCTGTCCGCCCGCTTTAACAAACGCATCAAATTCCTGCATTACCGGTTCATCCGGCGAACGTCGCCTGAACTGTCTCCAGGCAAGGCGTAAGCCTCCAGCTTTAGCGCGGTAACGGCGGCGTAATCCACGTATTCGCTGTCACGCGCGGCCGCAAGCCGCTGTTGGGTATCAGGCTGCTGCCACCACGCCTGCGCCGCCTCACTGAGTCTGAAATCCTCCACGCTATTGACGTCGATATAGAGCACATTCAGCCAGCGGCGCGAGGAGGGGCTGTAAGGGCTGGCACCCTCAGGATTAGCCGGAAAGAGGGCGTGCAGCGGATTAAGCCCGATAAATGCGCCGCCGCGCTGCGCGATCTCTGCCGCCATCTGGCGCAGATCGCCAAAGTCGCCGATGCCCCAGTTGTGCTGCGATCGTAGCGTATAGAGCTGCACGCAGCAGCCCCAGAGCTTGTCGCCGGCCAGCAATGCCGGTGGCTCATAGCAGCGCGGTGGCGCAACAATCAGGCTGCAGCGCGACAGCAGCGCCGGCTGCGTCAGGGTCAGCTGATGATAGCCTTCCGGCAGTGCCGGCAACCGCAGCGTTTCACCAGGCTGGCACTCACCTGACCAGCGCTCGCCCGCTTCACTGGTCAGCTCCCATGCTGCCGCCCCGCTCAGCGCTGGCTCTACTACCACGGCTTCTCCGCCACGAAAAATCGCTACCGGGGGCAGCGCTGACGGTGTAGCGAGAGGCGGCTGTATGATCGTGTGCAGCCACTGCTCGGTGGCGGCCGGAATGCGGCGCGGTCTGCCGTGAGCATCAATATATTCCGGCGCGATCAGCGCTGCCGGAGTAAGCGTTGTCATTGTCATCTTCAGCGCACCGCCTGCCAGATTCGTTGCTGATAGTCACGAATAGCGCGATCGGCGCTGAACATGCCGCAGCGTGCGGTATTCAGGATCGCCGCGCGGGTCCAGGCTTCACTATCGGCCCAGCGTTTTTCTGCATCCTGCTGCGCATTGAGATAGTGACGGAAATCGGCCAGTACCAGATAAGGATCGCCACCCTCCGCCCCGAGACTTTTCACCAGCGCATCAAATGCCGTGCAATCGCCGTCGCTAAACGTGCCATCCTCCAGCGCCGTCAGCACCTGATGCAGCTGTTTATCTTTTTTGCGCCAGACTGCCGGGGCGTAGCCCGCGCTCTTCAGCGCGCTGACCTGCTCCACGGTATGGCCAAAGATAAAGATGTTCTCGTCGCCAACCTCGCGGGCAATCTCCACGTTAGCGCCATCCAGCGTACCGATAGTCAGGGCGCCGTTCAGCGCCAGTTTCATATTGCCGGTGCCTGACGCCTCTTTGCCGGCCGTGGAGATCTGTTCCGAGAGATCGGCTGCCGGGATCAGCCTTTCTGCGACCGAGACGTTATAGTCCGGGATAAACACCACTTTCAGCCGATCGCCCACGCGCGGGTCAGCATTTATCGTCATGGCAACTTTGTTAATGGCATAGATAATATTTTTGGCCAGCGCATAACCAGGTGCAGCTTTTGCGCCAAACAGCATCACGCGCGGCGCCAGGTTGGCCTGCGGATCGCTGACCAGCGTCTGCCACAGCGCAATAATATGCAGTAGCATCAGATGCTGACGCTTGTACTCATGCAGCCGTTTTATTTGTACATCAAACAGCGCGTCCGGATTGATCACAATGCCGGTTTTCTGTTCCACCCACTGTGCCAGATCGCGTTTGTTCTGCTGTTTGATGGCGCGATATTCTGCGCGGAATGAGGCATCCTCTGCCAGCGGCTCCAGCGCGCGCAGCGCGTCGAGATCGGTCAGCCAGGGTTTATTCAGCGAGCGGTCGATCAGTGCAGCCAGTGCCGGGTTGCACTGGTTGATCCAGCGGCGCGGCGTCACGCCGTTTGTCACATTGTGGAATTTCGCCGGCCAGAGCGCGTGATATTCCGGAAAAAGATCCTCTGTCACCAGTTTTGAGTGCAGGGCAGCAACGCCGTTAACGGCAAAACAGGTCACCACGCAGAGGTTAGCCATACGCACCTGATGATTATGCACCACCGCCAGTCTGGCCCAGATGGCAGCATTACCGGGCCACTGCGCCTCAACCTGCTGCTTAAGTGCCGCATTGATGGCATTCACAATCATTATGTGGCGCGGCAGCAGGGTACGGAATAGCGTCAGATCCCAGCACTCCAGCGCCTCCGGCATCAGCGTGTGGTTGGTATAGGCGAAGGTGCGCTGCGTCAGCTGCCAGGCGCTTTCCCAGCTGAAATCATACTCATCCAGCAGCAGGCGCATCAGTTCCGGAATCGCCAGAGTGGGATGCGTATCGTTGAGCTGAATGACTTCGCGATCGGCCAGCGTGTCAATAGCGTGACCCGCCTGCTGATGGCGGCGCAGAATATCCGCCAGCGAACAGGCGCACTGAAAATATTGCTGCATCAGGCGCAGTTTCTTACCCGCCTGATGGTTATCGTTAGGGTAGAGTACTTTAGTCAGCTTCTCTGCATCAATGCCCTGCTTTTCCGCCCGCAAAAAATCGCCGTTATTGAACCGCTGCAGGTCAAATGGCTGCGCGTGGCTCGCCTGCCACAGGCGCAGCGGCTGAACCACCCCGTTCTGGTAACCCACAACCGGCAGATCCCAGGCCTCACCCTGCAGCTGAAACGCCGGGATCCAGCGGTTTTTTCCCTGCTCAGTTTTCACCTTGCCGCCCAGATTAACCGTTACCGTCAGCGCCGCATTATGGCGAAACCAGGGGTAGCGATTTCGCCCCCAGTCATCCGGCCGCTCCTGCTGCGCGCCGTCGCTGAAATGCTGCCGGAACAGTCCATACTGATAATTGAGGCCATAACCGATAGCGGGCTGACCCGTGGTTGCCATCGCATCGAGAAAACAGGCGGCCAGGCGGCCCAGACCGCCGTTTCCCAGCGCCGGATCGATCTCCTGTTCCAGCACATCGCTCAGCGACTGCCCCTGTTGCTGCAGCAAATCGTTCAGCGCCGGGTACCAGCCGAGGTTAAGCAGGTTATTGCCGGTCAGACGGCCGGTGAGAAACTCCATCGAAATATAGTTAACGTGGCGCTGCGGTCCCGCTGCCGGCTGCGCGGGCAGTTCAGCCAGCAGTTCGGCAAGCGCACCGCTCAGGGCATGCCACCACTGCTGCCGGCTCATCGCCTGCGCGTCGGGCAGGCCAAAGCGCTGCCACTGTCGCGTCAGGGCAGCAGTAAAACGGTCGGAATCAAAAGGTAACTGGGTCATGGCTTAAGCATCCGTCAGAGGAAGAGGTCAGCGTGCATTTTGCCTGCGCCGGTTGTGTATCTCCTCCTCCCCGGCACTATTCAGGCAGGAGGATAGAGAGGGAGGAGAGGGTAAGGAAACTCCGAAAGCGTGACAGGAGTGTGATACCCCTCGCTTTTGTTAAGCCGCGCTGCTGAGTTCGCTTGCATTAAGATGGCGTATGGATAACGTGTATGTCGAATAATTACGAAGCGTAAAATAATACTGCGCAGACGTTAACGGAGGAGCGTGCGTCGATGTTGATCCCGTCAAAACTGAGTCGTCCTGTGCGCCATGACGCCATGGTGGTCCGTAGCCGTCTGCTGCAGAAACTGAATGCCGCCGCCGTTTACCGGTTAGTGCTGATTACCAGTCCCGCAGGGTACGGTAAAACCACGCTGATTTCGCAGTGGGCGGCAGAAAAGCGCGACCTGGGCTGGTATTCGCTGGATGAGGGGGATAATCAGCCGGAACGGTTTGCTGACTATCTGATTGCTGCGCTGCAGCAGGCCACTCAGGGCAGCTGCAGCCGCAGTGAATCACTGGCGCAAAAGCGGCACTACGTTAATCTCAATGCGCTTTTCTCGCAGCTGTTTATTGAGCTGGCTGACTATCAGCGTCCGGCCTGGCTGGTTATTGACGATTACCATCATATTACCAATCCGGTTATTCATGAGGCGATGCGCTTTTTTCTGAAGCATCAGCCGGAAAATCTGACCCTGGTGGTGCTGTCGCGCGGTCTGCCACAGCTGGGCATCGCCAATTTGCGCGTGCGTGAACAGCTGCTGGAGCTGAGCAGCCAGCAGCTCGCCTTTACGCACGATGAAGCTAAACAATTTTTTGATAACCGGCTGCAGGCGCCGCTGCCCGGTGAAGAGAGCGACCAGCTGTGTGATGATGTGGCTGGCTGGGCGACCGCACTGCAGCTGATTGCTATCTCAGCCCGGCAGGGCGCAGGCTCAGCGCAGGACTCCGCGCGCCGTTTATCAGGCATCAACGCCAGCCATCTCACCGATTATCTGGTTGAGGAGGTTTTGGATACTGTCGATGCCGATACCCGCCAGTTCCTGCTGAAGAGTGCGCTGCTGCGCTCGATGAATGATGCCCTCGTGACGTCAGTCACGGGTGAAAATAATGGCCGCATGCGGCTGGAGGAGATTGAGCGGCAGGGGCTGTTTTTGCAGCGCATGGATAATGCGGGCGAGTGGTTCAGCTACCATCCACTGTTTGGCAGTTTTCTGCGCCAGCGCTGTCAGTGGGAGCTTAGCGCGGAGCTGCCGGCCCTGCATCGTGCGGCGGCGCGAGGCTGGATGAGGCAGGGTTTCCCGGGCGAGGCGATCCACCATGCCCTGGCCTCGGGTGATACCGATATGCTGCGCGACGTGCTGCTGGAGCACGCCTGGACCCTGTTTAATCAAAGCGAACTGGCGCTGCTGGAGTCTTCCCTGCGGGTTCTGCCATGGCCACTGTTGCTGGAAAACCCGGAGCTGGTGCTGCTGCAGGCGTGGCTGATGCAGAGCCAGCATCGTTTTTCCGAAGTTAACAGCCTGCTGGCGCAGTTTGAACAGCAGCGCTGCTGTGAGATGGATGCCTCCCTGCAGGGCGAGCTGCACGCAATACGCGCTCAGGTGGCCATTAACGATGGCAATGCGGAAGAGGCCGCGCAGCTGGCGCGTCTTGCTCTGCAGCTGCTGCCGGCGTCGAAAAGCTACAGCCGCATTGTCGCGACCTCTGTCCACGGTGAGGTCATGCACTGTAAAGGAGAGCTGGCTGATTCACTGGCGCTGATGCGTCAGACAGAGCAGATGGCGCGGCAGGAAGAGACCTGGCACTACGTTCTCTGGAGCCTGATCCAGCAGAGCGAGATTCTGTTTGCGCAGGGATTTTTACAATCGGCATGGGAGATGCAGGAAAAGGCGTTTCGTCTGGTTCACGAACAGCATCTCGCACAATTTCCGCTGCATGAGTTTCTGTTACGCATTCGCGCGCAGCTATTCTGGGCCTGGGGTCGGCTTGATGAAGCTGAACAGGCGGCTCGCAGTGGTATGCAGGTACTGCGCGGCTTTCCTCCGCAGCAGCAGATCCAGTGTCTGGGACTGCTGATCCAGTGCTCGCTGGCGCGGGGTAATCTGGATAATGCCCGGTCGCACATTACCCGGCTGGAGAATCTGCTCAATAATGGCACGCTGCATATCGACTGGATCGCCAACGCGGATAAAGCGCGTATCCTTTACTGGCAGCTGACCGGGGATAGCGCCAGCGCCAGTCAGTGGCTGCGCGTTACCTCCCGGCCGGCCAGCGCCAATAATCACTTCTTACAGGAGCAGTGGCGTAACGTGGCGCGGGCACAGCTTCTGGCGGGCGATCTGATTCAGGCGGAAGTGATTCTGGATGAGCTGAATGAGAATGCCCGGACGCTTCAGCTCACCAGCGATTTTAACAGCAACCTGCTGCTGCTTAATCAGCTTTACTGGCAGACTAATCGTAAACCCGATGCACAGCGGGTGCTGATTGCCGCCCTGAAGCTGGCGCGCAGTACAGGGTTTATGAGTCAGTTTGTGATTGAGGGCGAGATCATGGCGCAGCAGCTGCGGCAGCTGTTGCAGCTTTCGGTGCTGGAAGAGATAGATGAACATCGCGCCCGCCGCATCCTGCACGAAATTAATAAGTATCACCGGCATAAATTTGCCCATTTTGATGAGGGCTTTGTCAGCCGTTTACTCAACCACCCCGATGTTCCGGAGCTGGTCCGCACCAGCCCACTGACGCAGCGCGAATGGCAGGTGCTGGGTCTGATCTATTCCGGTTACAGCAATGAGCAGATTGCCGGCGAGCTTGATGTCGCCGCCACCACCATTAAAACCCATATCCGCAACCTCTATCAGAAGCTGGGAGTGACCCATCGCAATGAAGCCATGCATGAGGCGCGGTCGATGCTAAGGCTAATGGGGTATGTGTAAACGCCATTAAGCGATACGCAATCCCGCATTACGCGCTATACCTTACCAGTACGCTTTTTTTTACCCATCGGTGAGGTGAAGCATGAGTTCAATCGCATCAGCGACAGAACAGGCCAGCGATCTGTCTGCATTTATCGGAACCCATTTTGTTTATACCTATGACAACGGCTGGAAATATGAGTGGTATGCCCGTAACGCCACCACCTGCGACTACCGTATTCATCAGGGACTGGTAGGGGGACGCTGGGTTACCCATCAGAAGATGCATGCGGTGCAGTTTGCACCCGGTATCTATAAGGTTGACTGGCATGAACCCACCGGCACCTGCGTAAGCCTGCTGTTCGACCTCGAACGTAAACTTATTCACGGTACGATTTTTTTCCCGCAGTGGATCGCCGGGGAGGGGCAGCATCCGGAAAAAACGATCTGTTATCAGAATGAATTCATTGAAGATATGCAGCGTTTTCGTGACGAGGGACCGGCCTATCCCTATATTATTATCCCGGAATTTGCTCAGGTCACTTATATGAAAAATGAGGGGCCGGACAATGACGACGTGATCAACATGGCACCGGGACAGATGCCGGCAAATTACTTTGAAAATAAATAACGCTATAACCGGAATCTCCCACTTTAAGTGACAGCGTCACTTAAAGTGGGAGATTCCGGTTATCAATATAAGTTTTCATTTCCTGGCATTATTAACTATTAAAAGCAGTTGGTTACAGGCGTCCTGGCCAGACTTCGCTATGCTCAATAGTGCGCTACGCTAACATTATGTGCCTTTACGCTGCGAGGTAAGAGAAGGATGCTGCTGAGAAAAAAGAAGTTACGTTCGCACAGCGAAGATCGCCTGCTGGCGCTCACGCTGGCGACCACTGCAGGTATACTTAACGCCATGGCATTCGGTGCTTTTGGTTTTTTCCCCTCCCACATGACCGGTAACACCTCCCAAATCTCCGCTGAAGTTTCAGGCTCCGATCTGCAGGATCTGCTGTTTCTGGCCGGCTTAATTCTGGCATTTGTCACCGGCTCAATGATCGCGCGCCTGACGGTTGCCTGGGGTCTTAAACGCAATATCAGGACCATTTTTTGTCAGGTGCTTTTCATTGAGGGACTGCTTCTGCTACTGACGTCAGTGGTGGAGATCCTGTGGTACTCAGAACGTAACAACGGTGAAATCCTGGTCACGCTCGGACTGCTGATGGGGATCCATAATTCCACCTCGACACAGCTCTCGTCTGGTCGCGTACGCTCAACGCACGTAACCGGTACGCTGACCGATGCCGGTATTGCGCTGGGCTCGTTTCTGCGGGCAACGTTCAGCAGCAGCGAAGCGGGGGAGCGCCATCTGCATCGCAAGCTTCTTTATACCCACCTTGTAACCATCTTCTCTTTTCTTACCGGCTGCGTGGCGGGCTATCTGCTGTTCCGGCACTTTGGCTTTAACGCAATGGCTATGCTGGGAATCGCGCTTTCGCTGATTGCAGCAGGCGGCATTGCCCGTACGCTGCATCTTACCGGCGTACGTTTCTGGTAACCCGACAAACTATACAGCACTCCGGTGCTGTTTTTTGCTGATAAAACCGGCAACGCTGGGTGAATTCTGCAGGGTACCAGTGCTGCAATACCTGCAGAATTCACGTAGCGACGCCGATTTTTTGAGCTGAAGCGCCACACCCATCATCACAACTCCCGTCAATGCCCTCTTTATAAGTTCATATAAGTCCAATTATATGAAGTTGGTGACTTCAGGCACGCATAACGCGATAAGGCAGAGGGATGGGGCATGAAGCGTGTGTGCTGGCTGGTAAAGCGCTTCCGGTCGCTATACATACATGGCAACCCTGTAACACAAATGCGGAAATCACGTAAGGTGCGCATTCATGCGCACCTGGTTACTCATGCATCTGCTTACGCCGTAGGTCGTCTTTTATCATCCCGTTTAACAGCGGCGAAGAGTTAACTGGCATTTGCATACTCTCCGGTAATGCTGGCGAAATTGCACATATCATTTATGGCCATGCGTTTTCCGGTTCTGATAAAAGCATTTTTACCGCATCAGATTTGTCAATCGGTTTTTATTAAAATATGCTAACGTATAATGAAATTATTTTTTGTTGGAAATAATGTATTGATGAGATAATGTTTGCTGGAAACCCTCCCGTCTTTTTTTGTAAAAATTCTCTAAAGAATTGGCTGGTGCTGCCGATATTAAGGTTAAAGCCCAATTGATAATAAAAAGACGTTAATTGGCTATTTTTCGCTTCAAGGATGAATAAAATGAAATTCAAATTACGATCAGCTCTGCTGATTGCAGCAATTGCGGGCCTTTCCGGCTGTGATAAAAACGATATCGATTGTGATACCAGCTCGCTGCAGGACAGCCTGAGCAAACGCCTTCTCACCGTTTTTGCTGAAAAAGCTGGTAGCAATGAAAGTCTTAATGACCTGCTGAAGCATGTTAAAGTCACCCTCGCTGATTATCATAAGGATGAGGAGCACTCTACAGAAAACATGGCGCAATGTTCCGTCAAGGTTACTTTTACTGACGCGCGCGCATCCAGCACTGCAATAGTCGGAACAGCTAATTATCAGCTGTTGAAAAATGGCGATCGTGATCCGTCAATCAACGATGCTTCCATCTGGGATGGCATTGATCGGAAAAACTTCAAACCTGTTAAAATCGATGAAACCGTTGAGCAAAAAGAATGGCGCGAGCAACAGGAAAAGATTGCAGCCGATAAAGCACGTGCAGAAGAAGCGATAAAAGCGAAAGAAGCAGCAAAACAAGCAGAATTGTTAAAAGAGATTAACTCAGCTAAGCAAAGCAGCAATGATGCGTTTAAAGCGGTAAATAGTGACCAACTTATGCTGTTGTTCCTGGCGAACTCCGGCAGACAAGTCAGTGATGAAGAGAAGTTAAGCCTTCTGAGTGGCCGATGGAATGCTGAGCGCGATCCTTTTAAGAAAAACGACATGAAGCAGTCGGAGCTGGAATCTGCTGAAAACCAGCTTGCCGCATTTAAAGGCATTAAATTGATTAAAATCAGTCGTCTTAATTACCGCATGAATGGTAAAAAAGCGACAGCGGAAAAAAGCATAGTCACCTCAGCTTTTATGAACATGCGTAAACCGGACGATTATGATTTTGACACAAAGAGTTTCCCGATGAACATGTCCGGTTGCAATGATTCGCTCAAATATGGCCCTGAACTTCTTTATAACACGCGGCAAAATGTTAAAGTAAACCTGATTAAAAACGCCGCAGCCTGCAGTTATTCGCCAGCGAATGAAGATGAAGCCCGCCGTATCTCTGGCATTCTGTCAGACATTCCGCCGGCTGCGTTCAGCGCAGACAGCACTGCATATCTGCTGATCACGGATTATGATGCCGATAAGGTAGATATCAATACTGTCCTGATTCGCTCTGACGTTGATATCTTCAGTCGTTCAGTGGATGTACTCAATGACAAAGCCCCGGTTTTAACCTGGACTTTGCAGTGATTTTTAGGCATTTAAACTGATAATTAAATTTTGACACTTAATCTTTCAGGCTGCTGCGAAAAATCAATCTTCGTACTGCCTGTTATTAAAGGAATATGGGATGAAAATGTTTAAAATTGCTGCTGTCGCTATTTTTGCCTTATCACTTTCGGGATGCAACAGTGAACCTTCAGAAAGTGATATTCAGCAGGCTGCACAAAAAAATATTGATGATACCAATGCGCAGGCGCGTAAAGTGATGTCCGGCAGCAGTATTAATAGTGAGAACATGCTTACTAAGCTTAACTCATTGCGTAAAATTGCCTGTGATCCAAACGGGAGTAATTCGCAATATAAATGCAAAGTCGAATTAGACATCACTGCGCCGTTTGTTGGAAATCGTAAAAACATTGTCGAACTAAATGTTATCGATGATAACGGCGAGTGGCGCCTGGTTCAGTAAGAGAACCCGCATTCACTACTTTAATAAACCAATAATTTTAACACGACTCTGGAGTATATAATGTCTGAACAGACGCAACCCGTCGATATTCGCCTGCACTCACAAGTTTCTACTATTAAAATCCTCTATATTCTGTTTGTGGTGGGATATTTCACTGGCGGCCTGACATCACTTATTGCGGTCGTTATGGCCTATATGAACCGCGGCGGGTCAACTGACTTTGAGCGTGCGCACTTTGATTATTTGATTAAAATTTTCTGGATCAGTTTTGTCACAATGATTGTTGCGCTGATAACATGGGTCATGCTGATCGGTATGGTCATCGCACTCGCCTGGTTTGTCTGGTCACTCATTAAAATTATCAAGGGTGTTTCACGCCTTGGTGAAGGCAAAATGCCAACGCAGCGTTAAGATACCTGTGGGAGCAGGCTGTCTGGCCTGTTCCCATTGCTAAGCTTTCCTTTTATCTACTCCGCGCCACTCTCTTCTTCAATCAACGTAAACCTTCGGTAGCGCATGCAAAAATGCCGCTTTAAAACCCGCCTGACTATCCTTTTCCCGGAATATGACTGTAACTGGTATTGCCATGTAAATGTCCTATGCTATCACTGCGCTGTGCACAGCAGGCATTAACTACTCAGAGTATTGAGTTAACTTCGCGCCTTTTCAGCGGTTATAAGAGAGGGAACAGAGAGTGATGTTTCATCTGATTTTCAGCATACCGGCTTGGTATGTTATCGCACGCTTCATTTTTCCGCTCGCTATGCCGTTACTTCTGAAAATTGTTTTATCTGTTGTAGTGCTCCTCGCGTCCCAGTATCTGTTGATTAGCCGTTTTACGTCGGGCGGCATCTTCTCACCTGAAATGCCCCGTGCGGTGATTATCCTGTTCAACTGGGCTTTCGGCACGGTTCTGTTTTTGGCGTTTACCCAAATCCTGATTGATGTTGTGGCAGTCAGTTCACTGCTGTTACGGCATCCGCTGGAGATTCCATCGGGAGTACGTTATCTGGCCGCGCTTTTTGCTATGGTACTGGCAACCATCGGCGTCTATCAGGCCATACGCGTTCCGCCAGTGAAAGAGGTGACCATCCGCATTCAGGATCTTCCACCCGCATTTGAGGGCTATCAGCTCCTGCAGCTCACTGACTTACACATCAGCAAATTATTCAACGCTGCATGGACCTCCGCCATGGTTAAGCGGGCGATGGCGCTGGATGCTGACCTGATCCTTGTGACGGGGGATGTCATTGATGGCACGCTGGCAAATCGCAGGGACGACGTTGAGCCGCTGAGAGGCCTGCAGGCGCCAGACGGCGTTTATGCCGTTACCGGCAACCATGAGTATTTTTTTGAGCAGCAACGATGGACCGATCATTTAGCGACGCTGGGACTGCAACCTCTGCTGAACAGCCATATGGTCATCACGCGCGATGACTCAGCGCTCGTGATCGCAGGCCTGCCTGATATCTCAGCATCACGCAGAGATGCAATGGCCCCTGATATTGAAAAAGCGCTGAAAGGTGCACCTGATAAGGCTCCGGTAGTATTGCTTGACCATCAACCGCGCAATGCCCGTCAAAATGCGGCTCATCACGTTGATTTACAGCTCTCGGGTCATACTCACGGCGGGCTGATTGCTGGCTTTGATCGGCTGTTTTCGAAACCCAACGCGCGTTTTGTTTCAGGGCTTTATGATGTGGACGGCATGCAGCTTTATGTGAATAACGGAACCGCGCTCTGGCCGGGTATGGCGATAAGGTTAGGGCGCTACTCTGAACTTACGCGTATTACGTTACAACGAAAAGAGTAATCGTCCGCCATTCCTTACGCTGATGTGGCGGTAGGGGACACTGTGAGTCTGCATGCCGGGCTCACGGCTGATTGATGATCGGCAGTACAAGTATTACCTGTATGTTCTATTTAACATAATCATGATTATGCGCACTTAAAAGCGTGTAAGGCACAGCGCATATTCGCGCGTGCCTTACACCTTGCCGGATAAGTTTATCTGCACCAGACTATTTCGCCGTCAGCATGCCGTGCGGATCCAGCACATACTTGGCGGCTACGCCAGCGTCGAACTGGGCATATCCCTGCGCCGCTTCTTCAAGCGGGATCACTTTGGCATTAACGATTTTCGCAATCGGCAAACGATCGTGCAGGATGGCGTTCATCAGCTGCCGGTTGTAACGCACCACCGGGGTTTGCCCGGTATGGAATGACTGCGCTTTAGACCAGCCGAGGCCGAACTTCAGGCTCAGGGAGCCTTCCTGTGCTGATTTATCGTGCGCGCCCGGATCTTCCGTCACATACAGACCCGGAATGCCGATATTACCGGCCACGCGGGTGATCTCCATCATCTGATTCAGCACCACCGCCGGCTGCTCCTTGCCAGAATGGCCGCGCGCTTCAAATCCGACGGCGTCGATAGCTGAATCGACTTCCGGCGTACCAGTGACCTGCGCAACCATCTCTCCCAGGCGGTCATGCTGACTCAGGTCGATCGGCACAAAGCCCATTTTCCTGGCGTGCTCCAGACGCTCTTTGTTGAAGTCACCTACCATAACCACCGCCGCACCGAGGATCTGTGCTGAGGCCGCCGCGGCCAGGCCAACCGGACCGGCGCCTGCAACATAGGTGGTTGAGCCGACGCCCACACCCGCGTTGATCGCGCCGTGAAACCCGGTCGGTAAAATGTCAGACAGCATGGTCAGATCCAGAATCTTCGCCAGTGCCTGGTCACGGTCAGGGAATTTCAGCAGATTAAAGTCCGCATAGGGCACCATCACATATTTCGCCTGCCCGCCTACCCAGCCGCCCATATCAACATAGCCAAACGCGCCGCCCGCGCGTGCCGGATTGACTGTCAGGCAGACGCCGGTATCGAGTTCACGGCAGCACCGGCAGCGCCCGCAGGCAACGTTAAACGGCACAGAGACAATATCACCGACGTTAAGCATCTCAACGTCAGCGCCCTTTTCGATAATTTCACCGGTAATTTCATGGCCGAGCACCATACCCGCAGGCGCGGTGGTACGTCCGCGCACCATATGCTGATCTGAGCCACAGATATTGGTGGAGAGCACTTTCAGGATCACGGCGTGCCCAATCTTCTTGCCGGCCGGATTAGCAAAGACCGGATCGGCAATATCCTGCACCTCGACTTTGCCTGGCCCCTGATACACCACACCGCGGTTGGAATTTGCGCCCATAAAATCTCCATTATATGTTGATATGCACATTAACTGCCGGACACTTACGAAACCGTAAGATAATAAAGAGTGATGACGCGTTAAATCTAATACGCAATAGTGCGTAATTAAACAGAGAATGGATTACGCGTGCCGGAGTTGTGACTGGCTTCATGAATGCAACAAGTGGATACACAGGAAAACCCATTAAATACATGTAGATAAATATATTAATTTTGAAATACCCGTGTTATGTCGCAAACTGACAGTACAATGTCGCACAGTGATACGCTATTAATTAAAACAGTTATTCGGGCAGGGAATTATTATTATCTCATCTGCCATTTTCCTGCTTATATTTGAATAGAAGATAGCGTAATCAATCGCACGCATTATTTACGGTGCGGCGGTTTCTCAAACCACGGCGTGATCAGTAAATGCGGGATAGCGAGCGCGGCCAGCGCGGCAAACAGTGAACGCACGCCGGCGGTATCGGTAGGATGCATCATAAACATGATCAGTACCGCCAGCAAAATAGCTGCCGTCAGCACCGGCCAGACGGCACGCAGGTAGCCAGCGTAATGTCTGAACCCCAGCAAATCGCGCCGTTGGCGGGTCTGCGGTAGCGCATGCAGGATCAGAAAGCCTACAGAAAAACCGACAAAAGGCGGCAGAAGCAGCAATGCCAGCGTCCCGGCCAGCAGACGCCTGTCGCGCCGTACAATGCCTGTCAGCAACAGCGCTGCGGCGGTAAAGCCGCCCGCTATAGCCAGACCCGCAGTCACGCTATCCGGCATGGCAGATGCCAGCCCGGCCTGATGTAAAATCGTTCTGTACGCTGTCAGATGCAGCGCGGCAGGCGTTGCAATCAGACTGATGCCGCGCGCCAGTCGTTCAGCCAGAGAGCCGTGCGGCGCATCTTCCAGCGCAAAATGGATGGCAGAGGCGAGCAGAAAGCCCGGTAGCGCGATTGCCGGACGCCAGTGCCACCAGAACAGGCACAGCACAATCACTACGCCGTAACCTGCCAGAAAAGCGCACTGCTGTTCGCGCCTGACAATCTCAAGATCGCTTGCACCGTGCGCCATGCCGATAATGCCAATGGCCACGACGGCAAACAGCAGCTGAACCGGCAGCGGGCTGAAAGAGGCAGCCAGAGCTGCCCCCCAGAGCGTCAGCCAGCCGGTATGCTGCCGCAGGATCATACCCGCACGGCACCATCGCGTTTTGCGTAGCGCAACGCTTTTTCCAGATTCGCCGCCGCGTAAAAGGCGTAGAAAACTTTGGCGATAATATCGAGAATCAGAAATGCCCAGATTGAAGCAGGATCAGAAATGATCTTCAGCCCTTCCGGCCCGATCAGAAATACCACCGGATAGATAAACCAGACTACCGTCAGCAGTGCCACGTTTTTGTTGTAGGTGCCTGCCAGTGCGCTGCCCCGCTCCGCCGCCATCGTACGCAGCGGTCCCCACAGCAGATAGATCACGCCGAGGAATGCAGCGCAGGACCAGAGATACCAGACCCATTTTCCTGCTGCGGTTTCCGCCAGCGAGGAGACAAGGCCGGTCACAATCATCATCACATCCAGCACGATAATAGCGGTCAGAAAGCCGCCCATCTCGCCTGGCTTGCCATGCTCATGAAAGGCCAGCATAACCAGCCCCGCCAGCAGAATCGGCGTGGTCACAGACCAGTCAGCATAACGCGCCATATAGACCGTCGTGCCGCTGTCCAGGGTGAGGTTGCCATAGCCAAACGCCATTGCCAGATACGCCGTAGCGGCAATAAAAGGCACTGATGCATGCATCAGGGTGTGGTGACGGGAGGGAAACGTTTTACTGCCGGTGGCGTAAATCGCCAGTGATGCAAGCGCCATCACTGAAAATCCAATGAGAAATGCAGTCTGATCCATGTTGATTGCTCCTGTACAGCGGCGTCATTATCACGCCCGCTGCGCTGCCATAGAAAATTAAAAGGTAATGTTATATTCCGGGAGAGAATACGCTTAAAGTATATGGCGCTATTTGTATTGTGCCATTATTCAAAGCCATGATGGTCTTCAGGATAAAGAACTGGCAAAAAGTATCGTCCTCCGCGGGACATTATTTGTTTTTAATCAGGCATAAAATGTAATTTTTTATGTAAAGAAGAGTATACAAAATAGACACTTGCGGTTTAATGAAACAGAAAGTTAATTAATTTACTTTAAAATCAAAAACATAAATAGATGCTGCTGCACCAGCCTGATGTAGTGCACAAAAGGGATTGATGCAGGAAATTTATTTACCTGCATCTCTGATTTTCATTTTCTGCTATCAAAGCAATAACGCTGCTTTAGCGTGCAATAAACCTTTCGGGGAAGTCGGGAGAGAGGTGCTTAACGTCGTCATAGCGGCCAAAAAGGCGATAGCGGTTGCGGGCAATAAGGTTATATATCGCGTTGCTTACCGCATCGGGGAAATAACGCAGCAGCGCAAAAATACGCCAGCGACTGTGAAGGTTTTTCATTACGCGACAGATTGCCTGGGCGCGCAGCCAGTGTCCGTTTTCACCAATCAGCACGATGGTGCGGATATCGTCAACGGGCATGCTGACATGACGCAGCAACGTTTTGCCCTCCTCACTCTGCACGGTGGCAAACCGTACCCGCCGATCCAGCCGGTGTCGCAGCAAAAATGCCACCCAGCCATTGCAGAGTTTGCACACGCCGTCGTAAAGCACTACCTGTTCACCAGGCCTGAGATAGGGAATAGTCATGTGAGCGCCCACGGGATGAAGCGGCGGCATCCTCCTGACGCCGCCAGCCTGCATTAATCGATCAACTTCTCCAGGGAAAGCGGCAGATCGCGAATGCGCTTGCCGGTTGCGTGATAGACAGCGTTACTGATAGCCGCAGCCATGCCGACAATACCCAGTTCGCCCACCGCTTTGCCGCCCATCAGCGTGGCGTGATGATCCGGTTCACCCACGTCGATAGTGATAATCTCCGGCACGTCAGCGTTGACCGCAATCAGATAGTCAGCGAGATTATTGTTCACGATGCGGGCGTTACGCGGATCGACCGCTCCACCCTCCAGCAGCGCCTGCCCGAGCCCCATCACCATTCCGCCAATCCACTGGCTGCGTGCAAGTTTGGGGTTGTAGAGCCTTCCGCTGTCAAAGGCAGAGACCATACGTCTGACGCGCACCGTACCGAAATCCTCGTCAACGCGCACTTCAACAAACTGGGCACCCCAGCTGTGTGAAGAAAATTCTTCCGGCGTGGTCATTCTCGACATCGAGTGCACCGCTTTATCACGCTCCTCTGCACTTTCGTCCGGCTTAAAGGTACCGTCCGTTACCGCCAGCGTCTCTTCACCGCTCAGCCGCACCAGATCGCCCAGCGATACCGCCCGCTCCGGCTGACCTTTCAGGCACACGCCTCCTGCGCAGAGCGTCAGCTGCTCAGCGTCGGTCTGCGGGAACGGCGCATCGGAAGAAGCGCCTGCCAGCGCGTAGAGCCGGTCACGCAGCGCCACCGCCGTCTTATGCACGGCACCGGTCAGGTTGCCGGCCAGCTGCGAACCGCCCGCCACGCCGGCACGCGGCAGCCGGGTATCACCCAGTTCAACTTTAATGCGGGTAGAGTCAAGACAGAGCACTTCTGCCGCTGTCTGCGCCAGAATGGTGTAGGTTCCGGTGCCGATATCAGCACCTGCACTCTGCACCACCAGCTCACCCTGACTGTTGAGGATCAGGCGCGCCTCAGCCGGGGCTTTGTTTACCGGATAGGTTGCCGTTGCCATGCCCCAGCCTATCAGCTCGCGGCCTTCGCGCATTGAGCGCGGTGCCATAGTGCGATCTTTCCAGCCGAACGCTTCAGCCGCTGCGCTGTAAGCCTCTTTCAGACGGCGCGTACTCCACGGCAGATTTTCCTGCGGATCCTGTTCTGCATAGTTGCGCAGACGCAGCTCCAGCGGATCGATACCCAGCGCATAGGCCATCTCATCCATCGCCACCTCAAGTCCGAACGCGCTCGGGTTCTCACCGGGCGCACGCATCCAGCCTGGCGTAACGGTGTTGATAGCAGCCACATAATGACGCGAATAGACGTTTGGCACATCGTAGATACGTCCGGTGACTTTGTTCGTCCCTTCCACGAACGTGTCAATGAGCGAGGTATCGCTCAGTCCTTCATGCAGGATCGCCAGCAGTTTTCCATCCTGTGCGGCACCCATCTCAATAGTCTGCTGCGTCGCCGGACGACCGCCCAGTCCGGTAAAGGTCTGCGGGCGCGACAGCGCCACTTTCACCGGACGCGTCAGCGCGCGCGATGCCACGCAGGCCAGCGCCACATGGGTATAGGGCACGGGTTTTGATCCAAAACCGCCGCCCACATAGGGAGAAATCACCCGAACCTGCTGCTGCTCAATGCCGAGCCATTCAGCTATTTCAGTCTGTGCTCCCATCACCCACTGGCTTGGCTCCCATACCGTGAGCGCATTATCCTGCCATGAGGCGATGCAGGCGTGCGGTTCCATCGGCATGTTATATTCACGCGGTGTGGCGTAGCAGCTTTTGATTTTCACTTCTGCCTGCGCCATCGCCTGCTGCGCATTACCCATTTCAACGGTAGCGCTCTCCTGGCGCTCTGCTGCCGGATCGTCCATCCAGACCAGCGGCTTCGCTTCCTCATAGCGCACTTTCACGAGGCTGGCAGCCCAGGTCGCCTGCTCAAACGTTTCTGCCACCACCAGCCCGATGTTCTGACCGTTATGAATGATTTTGTCATCCTGCAGCGGTGTGTAGGTAGACTGCGCCGCGCCGCCGTCAGCAATGGCGGTGGGCTTGTTGATCTTCAGCGGATTGAGATGGGTATAAATCGCCACTACGCCAGGCTGCTGTTCCGCCTCTGCGGTGTCAATATCCATCATCCGGCCGCTGGCGATAGTGGACTGCACCACCACGCCATACAGCATATTCTCAGGCTGATACTCCGCCGCATAGCGCGCGGCGCCGGTGACTTTCACCACACCGTCGCCCCGACTGCGTCCGGCACCGAGTGCCTGATAGTTCTGTTCCTGCTTGTCCATACAATTTCCCCGTTACGCCTTGCCGCCAGCCTGAAGTAGTGCACGTGCAATCACGCGCGGTGTCAGCACTTTTTTGTGCTGATTCTGCGGCAGGGTTTTCGCATCCTGCACGATACGCTCTGCGGCACGACGCAGCGTCTGTTCATCAAACGGCTGGCCGCGCAGCGCCCCTTCCACCTGCTGCGCCCGCCAGGGTTTTGTCGCCACGCCGCCGACGGCGATACGCACGTCGCGGATCCGGTCGCCATCCAGCTCAATACCGACGGCAGCGCTGGCGGCAGCAAACTCATACGAGCTGCGATCGCGCACCTTCAGGTAGTGTGAATGTTTCAGCGCGGCGGTGCGCGGCAGTTCCACCGCGATAATCATCTCATCGCTGGCGAGATCGTGCTCGAGATGCGGCGTATCGCCGGGCAGCAGATAGAACTGATCGATCGGGATACGGCGCTCCCGCTGTGTGGCATTGCGCACGATAACCACGGCATCAAAGGCGGTCAGTGCGACAGCCAGATCGCCCGGATAAACCGCAATACAGCTGTCACTGGTACCCAGAATGGCGTGGTTGCCGTTAATGCCCTCCAGCGCGGCGCAGCCCGAGCCCGGATTGCGCTTATTACAGGCGCTGAACGTATGCGGATCGCGGAAGTAAACGCAGCGGGTACGCTGCAGCAGGTTGCCGCCGATGGTGGCCATGTTACGCAGCTGCGGCGACGCCGCCTGCCACAGGCTGTGATAAATCGCCGGCGCTTCACGCTGACACTCTGCGTGATGCTCCAGTTCACTCATGCGCGTCAGCGCGCCAATGCGCAGGCTGTCAGAGCTGAACGCAATTTCCCGCATCTCCTGCAGGCCGCTGATATCCACCAGCGCTGCAGGCTGTTCCACGTCACATTTCATTAAGTCAATCTGCGTGGTGCCCCCTGCCAGAAACCGGCTGCTGGCACGCTGCTTCTGCTGCAGCGCCTGTTCAGGGCTGCTCGCCGCAAGGTAGTCAAACGGATTCATCGCGCCTCCGAACTGAGATCGGCGGCGGCCTGCTGAATAGCGTCGACGATATTAGGATAAGCACCGCAGCGGCAAAGATTACCGCTCATATATTCCCGGATCTCATCGGCAGATCCGGCATGTCCTTCGGCAATGCAGGCGGCGGCAGACATGATCTGCCCCGGCGTGCAGTAGCCGCACTGAAACGCGTCATGCTCCAGAAAACGCGCCTGAACCGGATGCAGCGTGCCATCAGGTCGCGCCAGACCTTCAATAGTGGTGACCTGCTGCCCGTTGGCCTGTACAGCCAGCGTCAGGCAGCTCAGCACCCGCTTGCCATTGATATGCACGGTACAGGCGCCGCACTGGCCCTGATCGCAGCCCTTTTTTGTACCGGTCAGCGTCAGGTGTTCACGCAGCGCGTCCAGCAGCGTCACGCGCGGGTCGACGCTAAGTTCAATGGGCTGCCCATTGACTTCGAGGTGCAGTTGTATGTTTTCTGACATGGCTCATTTCCAATAGTGAAAGAATCGATCGGGATGCGCGTTTAGGATCTCTTAATAGCGTGCGCACCCGCTAAGTCTAGACGCTGAGCGCATTTCGGAAGGCGTTGTCAGAAAAAAGGACAAACTTTGTGAGGGATTAGCGCAAAAATGCCATAGCGCAAAGGGCTATGGCTGCCGGAACGGGCTTACTGGCGTGCTGCAAGGCCATTTTTATGGCGCACAATGTCCGCCATAATCGATAGTGCGATTTCTGCCGGCGTTTTGCTGCCAATATCCAGCCCCACCGGCGCGTGAATGCGCGTCAGCTGCTCAGGGGTCAGTCCGGCGATCTCCGCCAGACGCGACAGCCGCCGGCTGCTGTTGCGCTTCGAGCCCATCGCGCCGAGGTAAAATGCCGGCAGCATCACCGCTTCCATCATCGTCAGGTCATCGATTCGCGGATCGTGGGTCAGTGACAGAATCGCCGTTGCGCTGTGACACCCCTCACGCTCCAGATAACGGGCCGGAAAACAGCGTATAATCCGCACGCCAGCCTGTAACTCCGCACCCATATTCTCCAGCACCTCATCGCGATGCTCGCAGACCAGCGTCTCAAACCCCAGCGCCTGCGCAAAGTTGGCGCAGTAAATGCCTACGCTGGAGAGACCGGCGATAATCAGGCGCGGCGGCGCAGAGAGCGTCAGCGTAACCTGGTTGCCAGTAATGTGCGCTGCGGTCTGCTGCGTATAGGGGTGCGTCTCTATGCCGGCGCAGGGGTGCGGCAGCAGCAGCGTTTTACTGATGGCTTCGGCCCGAACCAGCGCATCGTGCATCTGACGCAGATAGTGAATGGATGCCGCTCCCTGCGGCAGCTTTTCCACCAGAATATCCAGCACGCCGCCGCATGGCAGTGCCCGGTCAGGCGTCAGCCCGCCATCGCCATAGCGCACAACAGCGCTCGCCTCGCTGAAAGCATCTGCTGCTATGCGCTGGCGAAAATCCTCCTCCACACAGCCGCCGGAGAGCGAGCCGCAGAAGTGTCCATCGGCGCGGATCGCCATCATGGCGCCCGGCGGACGCGGCGAGGAGCCAAAGGTGCTCAGTACGGTACAAAGCCATACCGGATGTGCTTCTGCCCAGTGCTGCGCGGTTTCAAGAACCTGCACATCAAGGTGATACATGAATTGCTCCGTCGTAATGTCCCCCTTTTTTACCTGCAGGGACCTGAATCTTCCTATGAGTAAATGTCACATTTGGCGTTTCGTCTAATCGGCGCGGAATTTTTCCCGCCCGTGACGTTTACCGGCCCCGCCCGCTGCGTCACAATAGCCGGTTCGTATAACGCAACCCTTTACAGGAGTGGTATGAAACCTCTGTTTGTCTACGGTACGCTGCAGCCCGGGCACGATAACGCCTGGCTTCTGGAGCAGATAGGCGGCGAGTGGCTGGCCGGCAGCGTCAGCGGCACCTATTATGCGCGGGGCTGGGGCGCTGCCGCGGACTTTCCCGGCGTGGTGCTCTCACCGGAGGGCGCGCGCGTACCGGGCTATCTGTTTTTCTCGCCGCATCTCGACGCGCACTGGCCGATGCTCGACGCGTTTGAAGAGGGATACGATCGCGTGCCCGTAACCGTGACCACCCATCGGGGTGAGCAGATTAGCGCCTGGGTTTACGAGCTGCAGCCCGCGACAGAGTAACTATCCTTATCGGATCAGCTGATAAGGAGAGATTATGATTACGCTCTGTACTGCCTGCGGCACCTCTTACGCCGAACCGGCTCCCCGGCGCTGTCCCGTCTGTGAAGATGAGCGCCAGTTTATTCCGCCAGGCGGACAGCGCTGGATAGCCCAGGCGGATTTACGCGCCGCACATACCAACCGATGGCAGCAGCACCTGCCCGGACTGCTTTCGCTGCAGAGCGTGCCGGCATTTGGTATTAACCAGCGCGCTTTTCTGCTCTGCACCCCGCACGGCAATATTCTCTGGGACTGCATCGCTCATCTGGATGACGCCACCGAAACGCTGATCCATGCGCTGGGAGGCGTGCAGGCGATCGCTATCTCCCATCCCCACTACTACACCACGATGCAGGACTGGGCCGCCGCTTTCAGCGCCCCCGTCTGGCTGCACGCCAGCGACAGAGAGTGGATCATGCGCGACAGCCCGTGGATCCGGTTATGGCAGGAGGAGGAGCATGACCTGCTGCCAGGCGTTACGCTGCTGCGTCTTGGCGGGCACTTTGCCGGCGGCACGGTGCTGCACTGGCAGCGCGATTCGGGCGTGATGCTGAGTGGCGATATTTTGCAGGTGACGCCGGGCGCGGATGCCGTGTCGTTTATGTGGAGCTATCCCAACATGCTGCCGCTCTCTGCCCGGGTGGTGCGCGACATGATGCAGCGGTTGCAGAACCGGCATTTTGCCCAGCTTTACGGCGCATTTGACGGCCGTGAGATCCTGCAGGATGCCGATAGCGCCGTCGCACGTTCCGCGCAGCGCTATCTCAACTGCCTGAAGTAGCGCATAACTTATGCAGTAAAAGCATAAGCCACCTGTTAATTATGGATGTACAGACGTCTGGACGCATATTATAGTCCGGGACTGACAAGAATAAGGATGCTGCAAACATGAAAAAACATTTACTGACCGCGCTGCTGGCCGCTTCTGTTACGCTGCTTAGCGCCTGCGACAATAATAACGACGAAAAAATCAAAGTTGCGATCAACAGCGGCCCGGATGAACAGCTCTGGCAGACAGTGAAGCAGGTCGCCCATGACAAATATAAGCTGGATGTTGAGGTGATTGCGTTTAACGATTATGTGCAGCCCAACGAGGCGCTCTACAATAAAGACGTGGATGCAAACGCCTTCCAGAGTCTGCCCTATCTTGAGATGCAGTCAAAAGAGCGCGGTTATAAATTTGCGGTAATCACCAATACCTTTGTATTCCCGATTGCCGGCTACTCCCGCAAAATTAAAAGCCTGAACGAACTGCCGGATGGCGCGACGATCACGCTGTCAAATGAAGCCACCACGCTGGGTCGCAGCCTGCTGCTGCTGCAGGCGCAGGGCCTGATTAAAGTGAAACCTGAAGCGGGTCTGCTGCCTACCACGCTGGATATCACTGCTAATCCTAAAAAGCTGAAGTTTGTTGAAGTTGATACGCCGCAGCTGGCACGCACGCTGGACGATCCGCAGGTCTATCTTTCCATCATCAATAACAACTTTGCGGCACTGGTAAATCTCTCCGCCTCACGCGACGGTATGTTTATGGAAGGTAAAGCATCGCCATACGTCAATGCCATTGTGGCGCGTGAAGATAATAAAGAGAGTGCGAACGTGCAGAAACTGAAAGAGGCCTTCCGCTCGCAGCCGGTACTGGATAAAGCCAACGAGATTTATAAAGGCGATATTATCAAAGGCTGGTAAGCCTGAACCGCATGCCGCCCTGACGGGCGGCTTTTTTATGGCTGTTAAACGCGCAGCGATATAAAAAACGCGTAAAAATTTGCGCTCCCGGCGTAAAAATGGTGTGTAAATATTCGCCACCCTCTCCCTGCCTGCGCCGAAAACCGCTATCTTCGCCGCTATAACTCCGGCGCTGAAGAGACCGCGCCTCTCTGTTAACCTGAGCAGGAAATTCATGAAACACCCGCACAAAGCCTCGCTGCCTGCCGGCATGCTGGCTGCTGCCGGTATCGTCTTTGGTGATATCGGGACCAGCCCGCTTTATACCCTGAAAGAGTGCCTGTCGATTCTGCCCGACGGCAGCGTCACACCGGCTGCCGTCATGGGCTTTTTATCGCTCATCTTCTGGGCGCTGACGCTGATTGTTACCCTGAAGTATGTCTGTTTCGTCATGCGCGCGGATGATGACGGAGAGGGAGGCATCCTGACGCTGATGGCGCTGGCGCGACGCGGCGTCAGCAGCAAAGCGGGGCACGCTGTGATGCTGGCCGGTCTCATCGGCGGCGCGTTCTTTTATGGTGACGGGGTGATCACCCCGGCGATTTCGGTGCTCTCCGCCATTGAAGGCATTGAAGTGGTTTCACCGGCGCTGGAGCGGTTTGTGGTCCCGCTGGCGCTGGTTATTCTGACGCTGCTGTTTGTCATTCAGCGCCAGGGCACTGAAAAGGTCAGCCGCATATTCGGGCCGGTAATGTTTGTCTGGTTTGCCGCCATTGCGCTGCTCGGCGTACGCGGCATTTTGCTTAACCCGCAGGTGCTTCAGGCGCTGAGTCCGCACTATGCGCTCGACTTTTTGCTGAGCCACTCTGCGCTGTCGCTGGCGGCGCTCGGCATGGTGGTGCTGGCCGTCACCGGTGCCGAGGCGCTCTATGCTGACATGGGGCATCTGGGTAAAACCCCTATCCGCCTCGCCTGGCTGGTTATCGCTATGCCGGCGCTGGTGCTTAACTATTTTGGTCAGGGCGCACTGGTGATGGCGAACAGCGCCGCGATCAGTAATCCCTTTTACCTGCTGGCGCCGTCGTGGGGGCAGATCCCGCTGATTGTGCTCTCGACGCTGGCAACGGTTATCGCCGCGCAGGCAGTGATTTCGGGCGTCTATACGCTGACGCATCAGGCGATACGGCAGGGCTTTCTGCCGCCGATGCGCATTATCTTTACCTCGCATACCGAGTCAGGTCAGATCTACATTCCGGTCGTGAACTGGCTGCTGTTTACCGCCGTGATGCTGGTGGTAGTGGCCTTTCGTGAGTCGTCGGCGCTCTCCTCTGCTTACGGCATTGTCGTGACCGGTACAATGGTGATCACCGCCGGGCTGGCAGGCGTGGTGGCGCAACGCAACTGGCGCTGGCCGCTGCCGCTGGCGGGGCTGTTCCTGCTGATGATGCTGTGCATCGACGTGCCGCTGTTTATCGCAAACCTGATGAAGCTGCTGTCAGGCGGCTGGATCCCGGTGCTGCTGGCGCTGACCATGATGGCGCTGATGCTTATCTGGAGCAGCGAGCGCAACCGGCTGATCCGGCGTCTCGACAGCAGTCAGGCCAGCCTGCTGGCGCTGGTCAGCTCGCTGGAAAAAAGCCCGCCCAGCCGCGTGGAGGGCACCGCCGTGTTTCTGGCGCGTAAAGAGTTTGAGATCCCGCAGGCGCTGCTGCACAACCTTAAACATAACCGCGTGCTGCACCGTCGCGTCGTGCTGCTGCATATCCGCACCGTCGACACGCCGCGCGTGCATAACCAGCAGCGTATAACGCTGACGCCGCTTTCCGCCTCCTTCTGGCAGGTCACTGCCGCCTATGGCTGGCGTGAAACGCCGTCGATGGCTGAGATCCTGCACCTGTGCGGGCTGGAGGGCTTTGGCTGCTCGGTCAATGAAGCGTCTTTCTTTACTTCCCACGACACGCTGGTGATGAAACAGCGTCGTGGTCTGGCGCGCCTGCGCGGCGGCATTTTTCACTTTTGCCAGCGCAATGCGCTGCGCGCTCATGAACAGTTTCATATCCCGCCCAACCGCGTCATTGAACTGGGTGGTCAGCGCGAGTTTTGATCGGGTAAGTGCACCAAAACACAGCATAAACCTGTAAGCAGATGCAACCAGGTTGCTGTAAGAGTGACAAAGTTGTGGCAGAATTTTTCTTAACAACTTATTAGCAATTAAAGCTAAACCAGACGGCGCGGCAGAGTGTTTAGTCACTCTGTCGCCCGCGCTTTTTAAGCCGGGCAGAAAAATGCATAACGAACCCATATCGTGCAATTCTCTCAGGAGCAGGCCTATGAAAGCGTTAATCAATGATGTTATCTCTATTTTTACCCCGCAGGATATTCAGCCGGTGCTGGTGCGTGCCGATCTGACGCCACAGCAGATCGCTTCGCTGCGCCCCACCAGCGTAACCAGCGTGAGCTGGGCAACCTCAATGGAAGATCTGACCGATGCGGTGGTTAAAAAGACGCTGGCCGCCGGGGCGGCGGGATATCATATCAGTGATGTGGAGTCGCATGAGCCGGCGCATGACGGGCACCCGGTGCTGGCGGCGAAAGCGACGCTCTATCACACCGGTGATGAGATTGCGCTAAACGGCTAACGCTCTGCGCCTGCTGAATAACCGGCGGGCGCAATTATCCGCACTTTTATTTGCTTTAAGTTCAGCCTGTGGTTATAAAGAATAACCGCGCAACAGAAGCGGTTATCCTGCTGATATTGACATCGCCTCTCCCGCCTTATTTGCTGCTTATTTAACCTGAATATAATTATGTAACTTAATTAATCCGCGTAAATAGTTAAATAACTAAAAACAGGTTAATCTTTCCGTAACAATATTTTAATTTGCCATCCGAATTTTTAACGTTCATCTGCATTGAATAAAGAACAGGACTGGCATGAATCAGACCAAAAAAATTGTGTCCGCGCTTTCGCTGACCGCACTGCTTGTTTCTTCAGCGGTTCACGCTGAGAACGCACCAGAAAAAACCGACGTGCTGCTGATTGGCGGCGGGATCATGAGTGCCTCTCTGGGCACCTGGCTGCAGGAGCTGCAACCGGGCTGGAAACAGCTGATGGTTGAGCGTCTCGACGGCGTGGCGATGGAGTCGTCCAATGGCTGGAACAATGCCGGTACCGGTCACTCTGCTAACATGGAGCTGAACTACACGCCAGAGCGTGCAGACGGTTCAATCGACGTTAGCAAAGCGCTGGAGATCAACGAATCATTCATGATCACCCGCCAGTTCCTGACCAGCCAGGTTGAGCGCGGTGTGCTGCACGATCCGCGTTCGTTCATCAACTCTACGCCGCACATGAGCTTTGTCTGGGGTGATAAGAACGTTGAGTATCTGACTAAACGTTACGCCGCGCTGCAGAAAACCACCCTGTTCCAGGGCATGAAGTTCTCAACCGACCACAAGCAGATTGAGCAGTGGGCACCGCTGGTGATGGAAGGCCGCGATCCGGCACAGAAAGTTGCTGCGACCTGGACACCGGTCGGTACTGACGTCAACTACGGTGAAATTACCCGTCAGCTGATCGGCAGCCTGAAAAAAGATCAGAACTTCACGCTGGAAACGTCGTCTGAAGTGACCGATTTCAAACGTAACGGTGATAACTCCTGGCACGTCACGATTAAAGATGTGAAGAGCGGTAAAGATCGCAGCGTTGATGCGAAGTATGTCTTTATCGGTGCCGGCGGCGCGGCCATCAAGCTGTTGCAGAAAACCGGCATTCCGGAAGCGGATAATTACGGCGGTTTCCCGGTAGGCGGCTCATTCCTGATGACCGAAAACCCGGAGATCACCAGCCGTCACCTGCAGAAAGTGTATGGTCAGGCTTCCGTAGGTGCACCGCCGATGTCGGTTCCGCATATCGATGCGCGTAACCTCGACGGTAAAAAAGTGGTGCTGTTCGGGCCGTTCGCCACCTTCTCAACCAAATACCTGAAAAATGGTTCGCTGTTCGATCTGCTGAGCGCGACCACCACCAGCAACGTTATGCCGATGACCCACGTGGGTATCGATAACTTTGACCTGGTGAAATATCTGATTGGTCAGGTGATGCTGAACGATGACGACCGCTTTGCCGCGCTGAAAGAGTACTATCCGAACGCGCGTAAAGAGGACTGGAAACTGATCCAGGCGGGTCAGCGCGTACAGATCATCAAGAAAGATGCGGACAAAGGCGGCGTGCTGAAACTCGGTACAGAAATTGTCACCGATCAGCAGAAAACCGTGGCGGCCCTGCTGGGCGCGTCACCGGGTGCTTCAACTGCTGCGCCTATCACTCTGAACGTAATGAAATCGCTGTTTCCGCAGCAGTTTGCTTCACCGGAGTGGCAGGAAAAAATCCGTACTATCGTGCCGAGCTTTGGCCAGAAACTGAATGGCAATACCGCGCTGACGCAGCAGGTGTGGGATAACACCGCGTCTGTACTCCAGCTGACCAAACCACCTGTCATCAATATGAGCGAGCAGCAGGCCGCGCCGATGCAGGCTAAGCCGCGCGAAGAATCTGCTAAACAGGATGTGGCGCTCTAATCGCGACCAGCCCTGAATCCCGAGCCGGACACTGTCCGGCTTTTTTTATGCCGGTAATCCGTTAGCGGAGCGCGCAAAATAGCTGTTGAGCAGACGCCAGAGATAGTGCGCAGCGGGCGTCATGCGGTGATCGGCGCTGTGCAGCAGTTGACACTGACTCTCGCGCGCAATGCGGTGATCGAGCGGTATCGCGACCAGCCGATCGCAATCGTGAATGCTTCTCAGCGTCTGCGGCGTCATAAACGCCACGCCCTGCCCGGCCAGCGCCAGAGAAACGGCGCTGGTAAACAGGTTACAGCTACAGGCGGGCGTAAAGATGAGTCCTTCACTCCTGAACATGGCATTCAGATAGCGCTGGAGACCAAACTGCTCATCCATGCCGATGAGCCGGTGCTCAGCCAGCTGTGACAGCGTAACTTTATCCAGCGCGGCCAGCGGATGTGAGGGGGGCACGACCGCACAGATCGGACCGCGCCTGAAGCTGTTACAGCGGAGTCCGGGCGGGCCGGAGGGGCCAAAACTCACCGCCATATCCACCTCACCTTTTGCCAGCAGCGTCAGCGTGGTCTGCATATCTCCCGACTGAATATTCACAAAAACCGCCGGGTAAGCCTGAGAGAACTCGGCAATAACGTGACGGATCACTTCGTCTGCCATCCCCTGGCCCACGCGCAGCGTAACGCTGCCGCCGCGCATATGGCGCATATCCTGCAGCTGCCGCTCCAGCTGACGGCGGCGCTGACTGGTCAGCGCATAATCCTCTGCCAGCAGTTTACCCGCATCGGTCAGGACCACATTTCTGCCGCGTCGTTCCAGCAGCGGCAGCTGCAGCGCGCGCTCCAGCTGCGCCAGCTGGCGGCTGATGGCGGAAGCATTGACGCCCAGCGCATCTGCAGCGCGGCGGATCCCGCCGTGCATTCCGACCTCATACAGGTAGCTTATCGATTTTTCGGGATAGCTGGATAATGTCATACTTTCCGCTTATCTGTTGACCTGAAAGCAACAATAATAGCCGGAAGGGCTTATTTTTCTGTAGCATTTTTTCTGCGCATACTGCCTGTGCAAACCCGACAGACAGGAAAACTATAAAATGAAAGCGATTACTCTTTATCTGGAACAGCATGCCGCAGATATTCTGGCGGACATAAAAACGCTGGTGGCGGCTGAATCTCCCTCTGATGACAAATCTGCCGTTGACGCCTGCGGTGAAGTGCTGCAGCAGCTATTTCAGCAGCGTCTTAACGTGCGGGCGGAAATAACACCGCAGCAGCACTATGGTAATAACCTGAAATTTTCGCTGGGCGGACAAACGCCGCAGAGCACCATTATTGGCCATTTCGATACCGTCTGGAATAAAGGCGAGCTTACGCTGCGTGAAGAAGAGGGACGCCTGTACGGCCCCGGCATTCTCGATATGAAAGCGGGCCTGGTGCAGGCGATCTGGGCAGTACGCGCACTGCAGCAGCTTGATCTGCCAGGCTGGCAAAATGTGGTGTTTCTCTGCAACAGTGATGAGGAGCTGGGCAGCCCCGGTTCGCAGCAGTGGATTGAAACCCACGCCCGGGGCTCCGCCCAGGTCTTGGTTGTCGAGCCAGCGGTAGCGGGCAGCGGCGCGCTGAAGGTCGCCCGCAAAGGCACCGGCCGCTATGACCTTACGCTGACCGGCCTGGCGGCGCACGCCGGCAACAATCCGGAAGAAGGTGCCAGCGCGGTGCTGGAGATGGCGCAGCAGATTCTGGCGCTGCACGCGCTCAACGCGCCCGAACGTGGCACTACGGTCAACGTCGGCGTTGCCAGCGGCGGCAGCCGGGCGAACGTGGTGGCGGATCGCGCGCGTCTGGAAGTGGATACGCGCGTCACCTCTGAAGAGGAGGCGGCCCGCCTGCACGCGGCAATTATGCAGCTCCAGCCGCATGACCCGCGCGTGACCCTGCATATCAGCGGTGAACAGGGGCGCCCGCCCATGCGCCAGAGCGCGGCATCACGCGCACTGTTTGCCCGCGCGGCGCACATCGGTCGTCAGCTGGGCCTGACGCTGGAAGGCGCCTCCGTGGGCGGCGGCAGCGACGGCAACTTTACCGCCGCACTCGGGCTGCCCACGCTGGATGGGCTGGGCGCCACCGGTGCCGGTATTCACGCGCGGCATGAGCATATTATTGTTGCGGAGGTGGTGCAGCGTACGGCGCTGCTGGCTGGCCTGCTGAGCGGAGAGACGCCATGACACAGATATCGCTGGAAAAACCGGACAGGGCTGTGCGCCCGCGGGAGGGCCTCAGCCCCTACCTGCTGCTGTTTATTATTCTGGCGCTGGCCGCCGTGGCGACCTGGATTATACCGGCGGGCGTCTACGATTATGAGACGCGCGACGGCATTAAGTTTGCCGTCAAAGAGAGTCTGCATGCGGTGCCGCAGAGCGGTGTGCTGCCGCTGGAGATCTTTATGGCGATCGCTGCGGGCATGGTTAAACAGGCCCCCATTATCTTTCTGATCCTGTTTACCGGAGGCGTACTGGCGGTAATCGAGAAAACCGGGGCGATAGCGACGGCTCTGCAGGCGCTGTCGCGCAGCAGCACGCTGAGTGATACGCGCATCATCATTATTTTCGCCGTGATTTTCTCGCTGCTCGGCACCACCGGCGTGGTCGTCAATGCGGTGGTCGCCTTTGTGCCGATCGGACTGCTGGTGGGGCGCTCACTCGGACTCTCCCCTATGCTTGGGGCCTCGCTGGTCTATCTGACCTGCGCCGCCGGATATAATGTCGCGATCCTGAATCCGGCCACCACCGGGCTGACGCAGCATCTGGCGCAGCTGCCGCTGTTCTCCGGCATGCTGCTGCGCGCCCTGACCTGCCTGCTGTTTGTGGTCAGCGCCGCGCTTTATCTGATCCACGCCGTGCGCCGTGCGCGTAAAAACGGTGAGTGCCGGCCCGCTATGTCTGCCGCTGCGGAGAGTATTGCTCCGGTAACCGGACGACATAAGCTGATTCTGGCGACCACGGCGCTGGCGCTGCTGCTCTTTATTGCCGGTACGGTGCGCTATCACTGGGGCACCCGTGAGATGTCAGCGATGTTTATTCTGCTGACTATTATCGTCGGACTGATGGGCCGTCTCTCAGGATCGGACATTGCCAACACCTTCCTGGCAGGCTGCGCCACGCTGGTCAAAGGGGCGTTTATCGTGGGGATGGCCGCTGCCATTTCACTGGTGCTGCAGCAGGGCAATGTCCTCGACCCGATCGTCGGATTTCTTTCCGATCTGCTGGAGCCGGTGCCCGCCTGGCTGGCAACGATTGGCATGTTTATCAGCGCCGCACTGATCCACTTTGGTATCTCATCCGGCTCGGGAGAATCGGCGCTTCTGATCCCTATTTTCTCACCGCTGGGCGATAACCTTGGCCTGACGCGCCAGGTGATGGTGCAGTCGGTACTGCTGGGTGAAGGGATCGTCAACTGTATGAGCCCGACGTCCGGCGTGCTGATGGCGGTGCTCGCCACGGCAGGCGTTTCATTCGGTCAGTGGCTGCGCTTTGTTGCCCCGGTCATCGCAATCTGGTTTGTGATCTGTGTGGTGATGCTGCTGACAGGGGTCGCTATCAACTGGGGGCCGTTCTGACCCGACGCTTTTCAGGCAGCGCCGCCTGATACCAGGCGCTGCCGTATCCGGTGGCGGGGATCCGCTTATTTAGCGCGATCCTGTTTTCCCCGACGCCATATTGTTCTGGATCATCATTTATTTATTTATAAAAAGACGAACGTTAAAAATAGATATCAAGCTTCTGTGAGCCGTGACGATAGTAAATTGACGGCAGAGCACGCGTTCCGCCTCCCTCTGACCTGCATTTCATTATCTCACTAAAGGTGAATTTTATGGGCCTTGCTCACTCCCTCTCAAATATTAAAATCGGAAAGAAACTGGGAGCCGGTTTTATTATCGTGATAGCCGCCTCACTGGCAATCACTGTTATCGCATTTGATTGTTTTCGCAGCATTAAAGATAACTCAGCCCGGCGCACCGTGACGGTTGAGATGGTGAATACGCTCAGTAAAGCACGGCTGAATCGCACTCTGTATCAGTACACGAAAGATGAGCAGTTTGCCGTGCGGAACGTTAAGGCGCTGAAAGAATTTACCGCGCTTTATCAGCGTCTGGAAAGCTTTAGCTGGAACGCAGAGGGGCTGCAGAAAGTGAACCAGCTGGGTGAACTGATGCACAGCTATCAGGATCAGCGCGAAAAATTTATTGCCGCCGCTAAAGAAACCACCGCGGCCTTCAGTGCAATTACGCCTGCCGCGCTGATTAAGCTGGCACATCAGCTGGAGTCGCTGAATCGCGGCCTGACGCCAGAGACCGCGCCGCCGGTTATGCAGCTTACGGCGACCCTCTACGATACCGCTAATATTGAAGAGAACTTCCTGAAAAATCCCGGCGAAACCAGCAGAGACGCCATAGCGGATAAATTTATCACCATCACCACCCTGACCGAACTGCTCGACAGTTTTAATCAGGGGGATATCACTACCGCAACGCAGGCCGTGCTGGCCGCGGTCAATCAGCAGCGCCCCGCCCTGGCGCCCTACCTGAACGCTTTTAACAGCGAGAAAAGTGAATCCATCATCCTGACGGGCGCGGCGGAGCGGCTGAATGCGGGCGTGGCAGATATGTTCAGCTATCAGTCGCAGCTTTCTGCCTCGTTTATCAAAGGCGCTGAGTGGCGCATCGCTATCGCTGCCGCGATCTGCGTGGTGCTGAGCCTGCTGATTGCCTGGCGCATTACGCGCAGCATTACGCACCCGCTGCGTGAAACGCTCAGCGCGGCGCAGCGCATTGCCGCAGGCGATCTGAGCACGTCGCTGAAAACCACCCGTGGCGATGAGCTGGGAGAGCTGATGCAGGCGGTTGACAGCATGAACCATAGCCTGCAGACGATTATCGCTAACGTGCGCAGCGGCGTCAGCAGCGTGGCGCGCGCCTCCGCAGAGATTGCCGCCGGCAATACCGATCTCTCTTCCCGCACCGAGCAGCAGAGTGCTGCCGTGGTGCAGACCGCCGCGAGTATGGAACAGCTGACCTCTACGGTGAAGCAGAACGCTGAGAATGCGCATCACGCCAGCCAGCTGGCGGCCGACGCCTCCGGCAATGCTGGCCGCGGCGGCGAGATTGTTCGCGACGTGATCGCTACCATGAGCGGTATCAGTCAGAGCTCCGGTAAAATTGGTGAAATCATCAATGTCATCAACAGTATCTCGTTCCAGACCAATATCCTGGCGCTGAACGCAGCGGTTGAAGCGGCGCGGGCCGGAGAACAGGGACGCGGTTTTGCCGTGGTAGCGGGCGAAGTCAGAAACCTGGCGCAGCGCAGCTCCGTGGCGGCAAAAGAGATTGAGACGCTGATCCGTGAGTCACTGGATCGCGTCAGCGACGGCTCGGCGCTGGTGGATCGTGCCGGTACGACAATGAATGATATTGTGCAGTCGGTGACGCAGGTGCGCGACATTATGGGTGAGATTGCCGCCGCCTCTGATGAACAGAACCGGGGCATTTCGCAGATTGCGCAGGCGATGTCGGAGATGGATACCACCACCCAGCAGAATGCGGCTCTCGTTGAGGAGTCTTCAGCCGCAGCAAGCTCGCTGGAGTCGCAGGCGATTGAACTGGAGAAAACCGTGGCCATCTTCCGTCTTTCAGCGGAACAGGAAAATGCCGCCCGGGTTGCTGCCAGGCCAGTGCTGACGCCGTCGCCGGCTAAACCCCGGCCTGTGGCCACAGCGGACGCCAGCTGGGAAAGCTTTTAACCCGCGCTGACCAGAAAAAAGCCCGTAAGCGGATAAACCAGCTTACGGGCTGTATGTTTGCCGGCGTCAGGCTGTACGCCGGCAGCGTATTATCCGATCAGAAATCGTAACCCACGGTCGCGACAATTGAGCGCTCAGCGCCCCAGTAGCAGTAGCCCGTGCCGTAGCAGGCGGCGACATATTCCCGGTCGGTGAGGTTATTGGCATTAACCTGTACATAAGCCCCTTTCAGCTGGCTGTTCCAGGCACCGAGATCGGCGCGGACCGACGCGTCAAACAGAGTGGCAGAAGGCAGGCGCCGGGTATTTTCATTATCAGCCCACTGTTTGCCGATGTAACGCACGCCGGCACCCACGCTCAGACCATAGTCAAACTGATATTTACTCCAGAGCGAAGCCATAGAGTTGGGGGTGACATATGGCGTGTGGCCATCGTTGCCATCCACCGAATCTTTATACCGTACGTGACTGAGGGTGTAGTTAGCGATGGTGCTGAGACGCGGCGTCAGCTGGGTATGCGCCTCCAGCTCCAGCCCCTGTGAATGCACTTTACCGGCAGGCACAAAATAAGAACCCTGCACAATACGGTTGCCGACATCTTTCTGCGTAAGATCGTACACCGCTGCGGTGTAGAGATCGGAGGTCCCCGGCGGCTGATATTTCACGCCCGCTTCATACTGCTCTGCGGTAGTGGGTTTCAGCAGGTTGCCGTTCTGGCCCGAGAGCGACTGCGGCGTAATAGCCTGGCTGTAACTCACATAAGGTGAGACACCGTTGTCAAACGCATAAAGCAGCGCGGCACGCCCGCCCACGTGGTCATCCTGACGCCGGTTTTTGGTTGCCCGATCGTAATTTTCGGTCTGCGACACAATACGATCATAGCGGCCCGACAGATCAAGATGCCACTTATCCCAGACCATCTCATCCTGCAGGTAGACGCCGGTCTGATAGTAGTAGCGCTGCGAGCGGGTGAAATTGAACACGTCGTTGGCGCCCACTGAAGCCCCGGTCCGCGCATTCAGCTGGCTGGCGTAGCCGCTTGCGTCATGCAGGTCATTTTTATACTGGTGATATTCCGCGCCCAGCACCACTTTATGGTCTAGTGCGCCGGTGGCGAAATCTGCTTCCAGCTGATTATCGATCGCGTACGCTTTCAGCGATGAGCGCGAGCCGGAGTAGTAGCGGTTCAGCAGATCTGAACTGTTCCCTGTCCAGCCGATTTGATACACCTGATCGAGATCGACGTTTGAGTGAGAGTAGCTGGCATTAGAGCGGAACGCCCAGGTGTCATTAAAGCGGTGGGCAAATTCGGCGCTGTAGATCTGCTCGCGGCGTTTGAACTGGTCGAGTGAGCTCTGGCCGTCGTAGAAGCCATTGCTCAGCTTATAGCCGTTGTGTTCGGTGATGCTGCCCTCACCCGGCACCGCGCTGTGGTAGCCGCCTGACGGATCTTTCTGCAGATAGGCGCGCAGCAGCAGCGAGGTATCTTCCGACGGCTGCCAGAGCAGCGAGGGTGAAATCGCATATTTCTCCTCCCGCGTGTGTTCGTACTGGGTATCGCTGTTGCGCGTAATACCGGTCAGGCGGAACGCCAGCTGATCGTTCAGCGCATCGGTGTAGTCAAAGGCGGCTGAGCTGATGTTGTTGTTACCCGCCGAGAGACGGAAATGCCCTTCCTGCCGGAACTGCGGACGTTTTGACGTCTCCATCACCAGCCCGCCCGGCACCGTCTGACCATAAAGCGCAGATGAAGGACCTTTAATCACATCGATACGCTCCAGGAACCAGGGATCAACCTGCAGCACGTTATAGCTGCCGGGATCGCTCATGAGTCGCAGGCCATCCAGGAAGACATTGTCGACATCGCCACCGTGGAAGCCGCGCAGTGATACCGTATCGTAACGCGACGCCGCACCGGCGAAGTTTGTAAAGGCGCCTGCGGTATAATTCAGCGCCTGATTTACGCTCATCGCGCCCTGATCTTCCATCTGCTGACGCGTCACCACTGAAACGGCCTGACCGGTAGTGATCAGCGGGCGATCGGTTTTAGTCGCGCCCTGGCTGGTTTTCGCCGTATAGCCGGTGGTGGGAGTCGTAGCCGTTTCAGCCGGCTGCGCGGTGACAACCAGAGTCTCAGCTGCATACAGCAGCGGTGATGCAGATAATGCGACGGAGCAGAACAGAACAGAACGCTTCAGAGTAAAAGGCACTCGCATGGTTAATTCCCTTAAAAACACGCAGTTCTCTCCGGTGCAGCCGGAGAGCCGATGGATGCCAGAGGCAATGGTAATGCTAATATTAATGAGAATTATTATCTTTTTGATAGTGGCATTTCAAGATGTGTCTGCAGTTAAATTTTCTGCCGGAAACCGGTTAAAAAGTGGGGGAATGGCTGAAAAGCGAGCCGCAGCTCGCTTTAGATAAATGCGTCAGGCCTGCTGCAGCGCGGGCTGCCGCCGCCGGTTTTCACGCAGAAATGCGCGGATCAGCCCCAGCCAGAGCAATCCGCAGGCCAGATTAATCAGGCTAAAGCCGGTACTGTAAAAGCTGAAATAGGCGTATTTTGCCGCTTCAATGCCGAGTGCAAAAATCAGAATTGTTACCATACCCACCATCGCTGCCACGCTGCCCTTGCCCGCCTGGCTGGAAAAAAGCGTCATACGATAGAGTCCGGCATTAACCAGTCCGGTGCCAAAACCGTAAAGGCTGAGGCCGGCGGTCAGCCACAGATAGCTGTGCCGATCGGCTATGGTCGCGACTGCCGCCAGCGCAAGACCCGCTACCACCGGCCAGGCTCCCAGCTGCAGCGGTCGCTGGATCGGCAGCCGGCTGCTGAGGCGCCCCAGCGTCAGGTTACCGGCGATCATCGCCAGAAACACCGGCAGCTGCAGCAGCGCATACTCCATACGGCTCAGGCCGGCATCGTGCATCAGAATAACCGGCGACAGCGCTACCCAGGCGAGGCAGGGAATGGTCACCAGGCCGATTGCCAGCGAGCCGCGCATAACCTGGCGATCGCGCAGCAGCTGCCAGTAACCCCTGCCCAGCGCGCCGGGTGAGATCGAGCGCGTACGATCCCCTGCGGTTTCCGGCATAGTGCACCACAGGCCCAGCAGGGCCAGCGCCGTCACGCCGCCGAAGAGCCAGAACAGGGTGCGCCAGTCGCTGATAGTCAGAAAAGCGGCCCCGGCCAGCGGCCCGGCCAGCGGAGCCAGCAGCGCGACGTTTGCCATCAGCGCCATGATCTTCACGCTCAGCGCTTCACTGAACGCCTCCTGAATAGCGGCGTAGCCTACAGAGCCGATAAAGCACAGGCTGACTCCCTGCAGAAAGCGCAGCAGTACGAACTGCTCAATGCTCTGCACCCAGTGAGTGGCAATGCAGGTCAGCATAAAAAAAGCGACGCCGCTAAGCAGCACCGGACGCCGCCCGATGCGATCGGAAAGCGGCCCCAGCAGCCACTGCAGCATCATACCGCCGATCAGATAGGCGGTTAGCGAAGCGGAAACCCACTCAGGTCCGGCACCAAACTCCTCAGTGACCAGCAGCATGCCGGGCTGGATCATGTCATGCGCGATATAGGTGGCGAATTCAAACAGTACCAGCGAGAGCGGAAAAATTATGCGGCGGCGCGTGAGCTGCGACACCGGTTCATACAGGGCCATTACCGATCCTTACCCGTTGCAGAATGATAAAAAACGCGGTTGCCGGAGCAACCGCGTCACAGATGTCAGCCAGCGAACGCCTTATCAGCGCCAGCGGGCAATCGGGTTATCCAGCGTACCGGCAAACTTGAGATTTTCCGCCGGGTCGGTGAGGTTAATCATCTGCTGATTATTCGCCAGCTGCAGCCGGTTAAGGCAGGAGCGGGTAAACGCCGGGGTAAACATATCAAAGCGTGCAAATTTAGCTGCCAGCTGCGGATGCGCCTGCTGATACTCTTTCACGCACTGCGCTACCGCCTGCCAGAACTGATCCTGCGACAGCGTACCGGCGTCGTGCAGAATGGCGCTGATAAAGCGGAAAATGCAGTCGAATACGTCGGTAAAAATCGACAGTAACTTGAGATCGTCCGGCACATCCACTGCCAGTCGGCTCACTTTTTCCGGCAGCTGCGCGTCCGGATCCATGACGGCAATCTCTTCACCAATATCTTTCATGTAGGCGCTGACCGGCACATTATTCTCCAGCAGCACGATCAGGTTTTCGCCGTGGGGCATAAACACTAAATCGTGCTGGTAGAAGCAGTGCAGCAGCGGGCTGAGATAGCAGTTCAGATAGCGCGCCACCCACTCTTTTGCCGGCAGGCCTGAGTCAGCGATCAGCGCTGGTAACAGCGCCTGCTGGTGGTGATCAACATGCAGGAGTGCGGCCATCGTCATCAGACGCTGACCCGGCTGCAGGCGGGCTGCCGGATTATCCCGCCACAGCGCAGCAAACATCTTTTTATAGGCGGAATCGCCGCTGATGGCCTGCTCGTAGTAACGGTTGTGATAGCCCACCGCCGCAACCTCCCGCAAAATACGGAAATCACAGCGCTGCAGCCACGCATCCCTGCTGACCAGCTGTTCCAGCCACTCGTTAATCGCGGGCGTGGTCGCCATATAATAGGGTGAGAGACCGCGCATAAAGCCCATGTTAAGCACCGACAGCGCGGTTTTGACGTAGCGCTTCGCGGGCTGACTGCGGTTAAAGAAGGTGCGGATCGATTGCTGCGCCTGATAGCGATCGTCGCCCTCGCCGAGCCAGACGATATCCTGCTGAGCAATATCGGCCGCGAATACTGTCAGCAGTTTGTTTTGCCACTGCCACGGATGCACCGGCATCAGGATATACTCATCCGCATTCAGCCCGCGCGCGCTCAGCTGCTCTGTAAACCGCGCCAGAGTCTCCGCGCCCAGCTCATCACGCATCAGCTGCTCATAACTCAGCGTACTCAGACTGGAAAAATGGGCGTTGCGCTGATGTACCGCAACCCAGATAAGCTGGACCGGTGCGGCGGCCTCTGGCGCAAAAGCGAGATAATCGCGGGCGTCAAAACCAATGCGGCCATTATTGGCGACAAAACAGGGGTGCCCCTCGGTCATTGCCGCCTCAATGGTCTGGAAATCAGCGTGCACCAGAGCCTGCGCATCTGGATTCTGCTTCTGCAGCTTATAGACGCTGCTGCTGAGCGTGCTGCTGATCTCTTCCATATAGGTTGCCAGCAGCGCCTGCGGAATGCCGATTTGCTGATTAAACTCCACGATAAACTGCAGCGCATCCAGCGTCAGCGGCCGGCCATTTTCCTGCTTCAGCAGTGACGCGGCGTCAATATTCCAGTGGTCCAGCGCCAGACGTTCTGCGCGGAACTGATAATGTGCTTCGCCGCCCGGTACGGCCAGCGTATAGCAGCCTGCGCCGTTTTCAACGGGCGTAACCAGCTTTTCGTGGGCAAACTCGCTTATCGCTTTGCGGATCAGCATCCGGTTTGCCTGTGCCCAGTTATCGCCCGTAAGGTGGGATCCTGTCAGCAGCGCAGAGGGGGTGTTCATGGTCAAAATATCCTGCTCCAGAGCCTGTTGATAATCTTCCCGCTGGCAAAACGCCAGCCAGGCGGTTTTATGCCCGAGATCGAGCGTGTGCTGATAGCGAAAGCCGGCCCGTTTATTCAGCCGGTGAATTTTCTCATTGCGTACGTCAGGCTCCACCACCACGCGTCCGACCTGCGGCAGACTGAACAGGTATCCCATGGCAACGGTAAAGACCTGCCAGCTGAACTGCGGAATGGGTGTGCTGGCGGGCGCAATCAGAATATGCATCCCGTAATCATCGGGCGCGGCCGGATAGAACCGTCCGATTTCATCCTCGCTGGCGCGGTAGCACTCCATCAGAAACACCGGCTGCCCTTCACAGCAGCCAATCAGGGCGGCGTGGGGATTATTTGCGGTCAGCCCGTGATAAAAAGCGGCGACCTGCTCCAGGGTGTCGTTCTGCATGCCCCAGAAGCGGGCGTAGTCGCGCGTTACCCAGCTGTGGATCAGTGCGGCATCGGCGGCCTGCATCGGGCGCAGGCTAAAGGTGCCTGCCGGTCGCTGAACGCGGTAAATCATCTCTGTGCTCATGTCAGCGCTCCGTCTGTGCCGGGAAAGTCTGAAACGCGATCTGCCGCTCTACCGGATAAACTTCGCGTCCGGTAATTTCGCGTAAAATAACGGAGTTGCGATAGCAGGCCATGCCGAGATCCGGCGTCACAAAACCGTGCGTATGCAGCTCTGCGTTTTGCACAAAGATTTGATTGTGATGATCGATGCTGTAATTACGCTGCACATCGTAGCGCCCCTGCTCGTCCCAGCGCAGCCGCTGACTGATGCCTTCGATAAACATCGGCGGACGGTAGTGATAGCCGGTTGCCATCACCAGCCCTTCGGTACGACGGGTAAAGGCGCACTCCTGCTCCTGCTGCCAGAGCGAGAGTTCAAACTCCCCTGCCGGCAGCCAGCGCAGATCGGTCAGCGCTGAGTGTGTGAAGAGATTGACGTCGAGCGGGCCGTCGAGCTGTTTGACGTACATCAGATCATAAATATCGTTGATCAGGCTGCTGTTGATACCTTTATAGAGATTCTTGTGGTCTGCATTCAGCCGGTCGCGCTTCGCCGGCGGCAGCGCATGAAAATAGTCCACCCACTCCGGTGAGGTCATCTCCAGCGTCAGCTTGGTGTACTCCAGCGGATAGAAGCGCGGCGCACGGGTGATCCAGTTCAGCTGATAATCAAACCGGTCGATATCGCTGAGCAGGTCATAGTAAATTTCAGCCGCGCTCTGACCGCTGCCCAGCACGGTGACAGACCGCTTCTGCTGCAGCTCTGCTTTGTTTTTCAGATAGTCGCTGGAGTGCGTAATACGCTGACGATGCGGCTGACTGCACTCCGGGAGCCAGGCCACCGGACCGGTGCCGAGGATCAGATGACGCGTCAGCCACTCTTCGGTCGCGCCGCTCTGACTATTCACCGCCTGAACGCGATAAACCGCCCGCTCCGCATCATAACTTACGTACTCCACGTGACGGTTCCAGCGCAGGTTACTGAGGCGCTCGCAGGCCCACTGGCAATACTGGTTATACTCTTTACGCATCAGGAAAAAATCTTCCCGGATGTAGAATGAGTAGAGTTTTCCTTTCTCTTTCATGTAATTCAGCAGGCTGTAAGGGCTGGTGGGGTCAGCCAGCGTCACCAGGTCGGCCATAAATGGCGTCTGCAGGTGTGCGCTTTCCAGCATCATGCCGGTGTGCCAGTCAAAACCCGCATTCTGATCGAGAAATACGCCGTTGAGTCTCTCTACCGGTTCGCTGAGACAGGCCAGTCCAAGGTTGAACGGGCCGATACCGATGCCTATAAAATCGTAAACGGTGTTATTCATAACAGAGTTCTCACTGATTTGCCGCGTGGAGCGCGGTCGTGCGCAGCTGTTCGCGCCCGTAATGCGCAACCAGGTTAATCACCTCTTCCAGATCTGCCGCGGTGGTGGCAGGATTTAACAGGGTGAATTTCAGATACTGCCGGCCGTCGACTTTCGTGCCTGCCACAATTGCATTGCCGGAACGGAACAGCGCCTTGCGGATCGCAGCGTTGATATCGTCGAGCTGCGGGCCGCTGAGCGACTGGCGCGGCACAAAGCGGAAGATTTGCGTGGTGAGTTCTGGTGCGTGCAGCACCTCGATTGCCGGATGCGCGCGCAGCAGCTGATGCGCACGCTGTGCAAGGTCAATCAGCGAGTCAAACGCTTCACCCAGCGCGGCCGGGCCCATGACGCGCAGCGTCAGCCACATCTTCAGTGCATCAAAGCGACGCGTGGTCTGAATACTTTTGTTGACCAGGTTTGGCGTCCCTTCCTGCTGCGCGCTCAGTGGATTGAGGTAGTCAGCATGGTGCGTAACATGTTTCAGATGGTCTTTGTTACGTACAAAGAACGCCCCGCAGCTTACCGTCTGGAAGAACGATTTGTGGTAATCAACGGTGACTGAGTCTGCCTGTTCAATACCGCGCAGACGCTGGCGGTGCTGTTCTGAAACCAGCAGACCACAGCCATAGGCGGCATCAACGTGCATCCATAATCCATTGCGCTGACACAGCGCGGCGATCTTTTCCAGCGGATCGATGCTGCCAAAATCGGTGGTGCCGCTGGTTGCTACCACCGCAATCGGGATCAGCCCCTCTTCGCGGCAGCGCTGGATTTCGTGCTCCAGCATACCCGCATCCATACGGTAATCGGCATCATGGTCAACCGGCACAACGGCATCGTAGCCCAGGCCGAGGATCGCCATCGATTTCTGGATACTGAAATGACTCAATTTAGACGTGAATACGCGCCACTTACCGGCGGTTTCAGGCAGGCCGCGATATTTGATCAGATGCCCCGGATGATGCGCCTCGCACCAGCTGTCGCGAGCCAGCAGCATTGCCATCAGGTTTGACTGCGTACCACCACTGGTGAAAATACCGTCCGCAGCGGCGGGCAGGCCGATACGCTCCAGCGTCCAGTCGATAACTTTTTGCTCAATTAGCGTACCGCCGGCACTCTGATCCCAGGTATCGACAGAACTGTTGACGGCGGCCATCACCTGCTCTGCCATTAGCGACGGCAGGACGACCGGGCAATTCAGATGCGCAACATATTTAGGATGGTGAAACCAGACCGCATCGCGCAGATAGAGCTGAGACAGCTCGGCCAGTGCAGCTTCGTTATTGCCCAGTGGAGAATTAAGATCCACACTGCGGAACTCGTTTGCCAGCTCGTGCGGCAGAATACCGCTAAACGGCTTTTCTACGCCCTGCACCGTCTGGGTCAGTAGCTTAAGCACCTCCTGCGTCTGTCCGGCCCAGGCATCAAGCTGACGATCGTTAAAAAGCCAGCTCTCCGGCGCGCCTGACTGCGGCTCAGAGGTTACGATTGGTAATGATTGCGCAGATGAACGTGTAAACATAATCCTTTCCTGTTACTAAAAATCTTTAAATCCTGCTGACAAATAAGACAACAGGTGTCATAGGCTCTGTTGCTTCTGCAAAAATCTAAAAAATAATAATTTATAAATATCATTAACATAAGCCATCATTTGGCATACGTGGGCAGACCTGTATAAGTCGGCCTTAAAATTTGAATGAGATTATAAATGATAATTATTATCATTCAATAGGGTAATTTCAGTAAATTTTACATCAGCGTTTCTGAAGGATGAATTTGTGATCTTTGTCACAATTCCGTTTGAGGCGTATAAAAATACCTCTTTCACTATGTGGTTTTCCGCCTCCCGGATGATGACCGGGAGGTAAAACGTGGTGCAGGGCTTATCTGGCGGAGGCATTAAAGAGGATGTAATATAAGTGTTGCTAAACCGGAACAGGTGTGGCTTAATAGCGTCATCGGTTTGGAATACAGACCTTATGAAGCAGTTTTAGTAAAGCAGTCCTCAGTTCAAGTGTTATCCACAGATACCCCTTCTTCATGAGCCTCCTCCTAAGTGCCCAATAAGTAACGCTCTGATACAGGCCACCATCGCCATAGTTTATGGCTCATCAATTAAGGAAGTATCTATGTCTAACAAAATGACTGGTTTAGTAAAATGGTTCAACGCAGATAAAGGTTTCGGCTTTATCACTCCTGAAGATGGCAGCAAAGACGTGTTCGTACACTTCTCTGCAATCCAGAGTGACAGCTTCAAAACCCTGGACGAAGGCCAGAAGGTCTCTTTCACCATCGAGAATGGTGCTAAAGGTCCAGCTGCTGCTAACGTTACCGCACTGTAAGCTGCGCTGACGATCGGCAGCGCTTACGATAGCGATGAAGACAGTAGTCTGAGCAGTTAAATGCTGCTGATAAAAAAACCCGCCTTGTGCGGGTTTTTTTGTGCGCGCGTAACCGGGCTAAAAAGAGCCCGACACCCGGCAGGGCGTATCGGGTTGGCACAAGCGCCAGTGAAATTCGCGACTTAGAAAAGTACGCAAACGCACTATAACACAGGTTTCCCGCCGTCTCATTTTACTGACCTGTAAATGTGTGTGGCAGCGCTGCTACTTCTTCTTGCTGATAAGCGATTTCAGATCGGCAAACGGGTTATATGTCGCGGCACCCACTTCATCCTGCGCATCCTCTCCCGCCACCACTCGCGTACCGTACTGATCAGCTTCGGTATATTTTGAATGTTCATGATCGTGGCAGTAGAGACAAAGCAGCTCCCAGTTGCTGCCATCTTCCGGATTGTTGGTATGATCGTGATCGATATGGTGTACCGTCAGCTCGCGCAGGTTTGAGTAAACGAACTCCCGCGCACAGCGCCCGCACACCCACGGATAAATTTTAAGTGCTTTCTCACGGTAGCCGCTCTCCAGCCGCGAGTAGTTTTTCGGAATAACTGCCATTAATGTATGCCTGTACTTAGCGTGATTATTTCAACGATCAGCAGGCTAGCCCGATTGTACGTTGATAGCAAGCAGCACGTTTTTTTAACGAACCGCCAAGTTAAAAAGACGCCTTAGCGGGCAATAAAACATGGCTCAGATCTATATTTAAAATTTATTTTCTCTATGGCATTATATATACCAGCAATCATTGCTGTAACGTATTACTGCCTGCGGCTTTGTGCTGACTGGCATATTTTATCTGTGGAGAAAACCTGGTGAAACCGGTTGATGTACAACCTATTAACGACATTAATCAGGCGATAGGACGCGCCGTGACTACCCTTATTGCAGCGGGGGTGCCCGTTGAAAAATATGCCATTCTGGCGGAGTTACAAGAGTCTGAAGCGCAGGCTATTGATGGCGTTAAGAAAATTTATGGTGAAGCCATTCAATTTATATCAGTCCAGATGAGTTAATAGTTTATCTCCGGATATCTTACCTGCGCTAAATAAGCGCAGCGGTAAAATTATCGCTGCGCTTATTTGCTGTCCCACCCGTTTTTTTATTTAATCAGCAGATGTCCGAAACGCAATCGCGTTTATAATGCATTCCTGCCACGTTATAAAGACGACCGTTCTGTCGCATTAGCCGGGCTACCCTGACCAGAGGCAGCATGCCACTCTGTGACCAGCTGCCGGATGAGTTCCGCCGCCGGCAGTTCGCGTACCAGTGCCGCTCCCTCTCCCGCCCAGTATGCCCCAAACCCCGCCTCGCCCTGCGCCAGCGCAGCCTTAGCCAGCGCCTTACCCAGTGAATAAGCCAGCGGATAAGCAGGGATCTCGGTGCGGGGGATATCGCGTGTAATAGTGCAGAATGCGTTGCGCAGCGCGCGCGCTTCACGACCGGAAATTGCCGCAGTCATGGTAGTACCCGTTACAGCGGCATGCCGGAGCGCCTGACGCCAGGCGGGTGCAGTAGCGGATTCAGGGCAGAGAAGAAAAGCGGTACCGGCCTGTACGCCGCTGGCACCCAGAGCCTGCATTGCTGCGATTGCTGCACCGTTCATGATCCCGCCTGCGGCAATCACCGGCAGCGTAACCCGCGCACAGATGGCCTGTACCAGCGTCAGCGTGGAGAGCTGATGATCCTCCTCATCGACGGCAAAACTGCCGCGATGGCCACCTGCTTCATAGCCCTGCGCCACAATCATATCCACTCCCTGCTGCGCGATCGCTTCCGCTTCCGCCACGCTGGTGGCTGTTGCCAGGGTCACTATCCGGCAGGCTTTCAGCCGTCGCAGAGTATCCGCCGGTGGCAAACCAAAATGAAAACTCACGACCGCCGGACGCGTTTCCTCAATGACCTGCAGCACCGCTTCATGACCGCAAAAAGTGGGATAGATCTCCTCCAGATTCACGGGAACCTGAGCGCCGAGAGCAGCAAAACGATCGGCGAAACGTGCTATCCACGCCTTTTCGACTACGTCGTTGCGCAGGGCGGGCGGATGGCAAAACAGATTGACGTTAAAAGGCTGCCGGGTAAGCGCCTGAGTCTGCCGTATAAGGCGTGCAGCCTCTTCCGCAGAGGAGGCGCCCAGTCCCAGCGAGCCAAGCGCACCGGCATTGCTGACTGCAGCAGCCAGTTCCGGAGTTGAAACGCCTGCCATCGGGGCCTGGATAATCGGATAGCGCAGATTTAATTCTTTACACAGGGATGTCGTCATCGCAAAGCTCTCCGTCAGTAGCTGCCATTCTGCTTATCCGCTCTCTGTAGCAGAGATAACCTATATTTTATTTGCATCTTTAACAAGCAGCCTGATCCACTCTGCTGCAGCGACATATTGCCTGACAGCGCAGCACCCGGCTGATTTCAGACCGCTGACGGTAAAATCCCCCCGCTGCGTTTTAATTAGAAAATTTACTCAGTTTTTGTTTTCCGCCGTCGATAACATATATTCAGCACCACATTTATTGCCAGCACCGGGAATCTGAACTTCAAAAAAATCCCCCTGACTGATGCCCGTTTACGCTTAACGGCTGCCGGCGCTCAGGACAACATGGAAATCGGGGGGAAACATCCGGCGCGGCACAGGCTCTGCGCTGAATGAAATTACGCGACCCTTTGTAAGGCGATCGCGCTACTTAACTGCACACTATCTGACAGAGGTCATCTATGTTTGGGGTGAAAACTTCACGCCTGGCGCTGCCGTTCAGCCACAGCGCCAGCGTTCATCGTGATATCAATGCTATCAGACAGCATGTTGCCTGGATTGAATTTACGCCGGAGGGTGAAATTGTTGATGCTAACGCGCTGTTTCTGACGCTGACGGGGTATCAGCTGCAGGAGATCCAGGGCCAGCACCATCGCCTCTTCTGTTCACCGCTTTACAGTCAGACAGCGGGCTATCGCCGTTTCTGGCAAACGCTGGCGCGGGGTGAGTCAATCACCGGCATTTTTGAGCGCTTCGATCGTCAGCAGCAGCGTTTCTACCTGAGCGCGACCTACTTTCCGGTCAGCGATGATAAAGGCCGGGTGTATAAGGTGATCAAAGTCGCCAGCGATATCACCGCGCGCCATCAGGAGCTGGAGCATAAAGAGGCGGTTATCACCGCGCTGGATCGCTCCATGGCGGTGATTGAATTTACACCTGAGGGCGAGATCCTCAGCGCCAACGCCAATTTTCTGCAGCATATGGGGTATAGCAGTGAAGAGATTGTTGGTCAGCATCACCGACTGTTCTGCTATGACGATTTTTATCACGCTCAGCCCGATTTCTGGCAAAAAATGGCGCGCGGGCAACATTTTGTCGGTCGTTTTGAGCGTAAAACCGCCAGCGGTGAGCGCATCTGGCTGGAGGCGAGCTATAACCCGGTAGTGGATGCGGATGGGCGGGTCTATAAAGTTATTAAAATTGCCTCTGATATCACCGCGCGCGTGGAGGCCGCAAAGCGTGTGGCAGATATAGCCCTCACCACGTCAGGTGAAACGTCGCAAATCACCGACAACGCCAACGACGTTCTGGACGAAACCGTACGCAATTCAGGTCTGGTGGCCCAGCGGGTTAATGCTGCGACGGAAATTGGCGTTCAGCTTAATGCGTCTGCCAGAAATATTGGCGAGGTGGTTAACACGATTAATCTCATCGCGTCACAAACAAATATTCTGGCGCTGAACGCCGCCATTGAGTCTGCGCGTGCCGGTGACGCAGGCCGCGGCTTCAGCGTGGTTGCCGCTGAAGTACGTCGTCTGGCTGCTTCCACCGCTGCCGCGACCCGGCAAATTACCGAAGTGGTGCAGCAAAACAGCCTGCTGATAAAAGAGATGTATCAGCAGCTGGATGAGGTGCGTGAGTTTGTCGTAGCTGAGCAGGAAAAAATCGGCATGCTGTCGCGCAGCCTGCGGGAAATTAACAGCGGCGTTCACGAATTTGTTAACGTTATCCACCGCCTGGATGTCTAAAACCAGCGGGAGGCTTTCGCCTCCCGCCCGCTACTCTATGCCGCTGCCTGCGGCCGGTGCGACCGGCTGCCGTTTTTTCTGCAGCGCCCGGCGCAGCGCCGGCTCCGCGTAGCGGGTAATGACATACGCAACACCGGCCAGCACGATAACCATTACCGGCGGCATGATCATCATGACGGTGTCACTTTTGACATAGCGGTTAAGCTTAATCAGCATCGCAATCATCAGGTTTTCATGAATCAGATAGAGCGCATAACTGACAAAGCCCATAGCGGTAAAGAGTCGCAGCGAAAGAAAGTGCTGGATCCGCTGCAGCCTGAAGCTGGCGATGAAAAACAGCAGCATCGCTACCAGCGGCACCAGCGCGAGTGCCCCGCTGTTTTTCACGTAATAGCTAAAGTTGATCAGCAGCGCAACGGCTACCAGCAGATAGTGGTAGCGCCTGTCACGCCCGTGCAGACGCTCGTAGACCAGACAGCCCACCATAAACCAGGCGTAATGAATAAATCCCAGTTTGGAGATGATATCCACCAGCAGCGGATAGCCGAGTGACTTAATGACTGACGCACCGGAAAGTAACAGCATCGGTAAAATCAGCGCCGGCAGGCAATATTTACGTCCCGCAGTGAAATAGACAGCGCCGATAATCAGATAAAACAGGGCTTCAACATAAAGCGACCAGAAAGAACCCGCCATAGAGTGAAACGAAATGCCGGTCAGCTGCGTCAGCGTTTCCGGATTAATAAACAGCAGACCCGGCAGCAGATTTTTCACATAGGGGGTCATAAGAGACCACTCCGGAAAAAATCCGCCGGCCAGAAAAAGCAGCAGGCTGGCAATAAGCATCGCCGGGAAGAGCCGCAGCCAGCGCTTCTGCAGAAAGCCCGAATAGCTCTCCGATCGGTCAAGCGTCATAAAAATAACAAAGCCCGAGATCATAAAAAAGAGCTGTACTCCAGCCCAGCCAAAAGAAAAGAGCGGCAGATGCTGAGTGGTGGCGACATAAGGCAGCAGTTCTGGCCAGCGCGCCCAGGCGTGATAGGCGATAACCATCAGAATAGCCAAACCGCGCATACCGTCGAGGTGAGTGATACGAGCCTGCATGATGTTCTCAGTGACAATAATAAATAGACATAAGTCAAATTAACATTGACGCAGATTTACATTCAATAAGGCTTATTCCTATTAAGATTAAATTTATATTAAGTAAACAGCAAAATGTTATAAAAATTTCTGGCTACCCATTCCGGGTATTTGATACCTCTGCTATGCCTGCAGAGCTGGCTATACTTGAACCTGAGCACTGAAACGCCCATTTATTCAGGTCCGTTTATTACATATCACCCGACAGATTCAGTTTTACTGCCTGCATCTTTTATGCACCAGCTCTCCGGCAGGGCTGTCACAGCGCAACATCACGTTCACGCATCAGGTTTTGCCAGCCTGTGCCGATAACCTGAACATACTTTTGTAATGTCATTTTAACTGGCGTATTAAGCCTATGATAGCGAAGACCTCTCTTGTCGATTCTCCCACACGCGGGCAAATGCGTGGTCTGATCCGTCAGCCTATGATGATGATGGTACTGCTGATCCTGCTGGCATTTGCCGGGGCGTTTATCAGCCTGATATTTATCGCCAGCGATTTAAACCGCCAATCCGATCGCCAGCAATCTTTGCTGCTGGACAAAGCACTGCAGACGCGGCAGGCGGTCATGCAATTTCACCTCTCTGATAACGCCGAGTGGGGCGAGGCGTACCAGAATCTGCATCGTACGCTGAATCGCAGCTGGGCATGGGATAATCAGAATCTTGGCGCCTCGCTGTTTGATACCTTTGCCTATGAGGGGGTATTTGTTATCTCACCGCAGGATGAAACGCGCTACAGCGTAATCCGTGGGCAGCCGGAAGAGAGAACGCTCTCTCTCTGGCTGGGCGCCGATCCCCTGCCCCGGATTAAAACGCAGCTGCAGGCGAGCGCGGGTAAAGCGATCAGCGACTACGTGCTGGCAAAGGGGCAGCTCACACTCTACAGCGCGGCGTGGATCACCCCAGGAGGCGACCGCAGCGTAACGGCGCTGCCTGGTCCGCCTTCGCTGATGATTTTCACCGATCGCCTGACGCCACAGAAGCTGCTTAAGCTGGGTCATGAGTATGGTATTCAGAACCTCCATCTGGATACCTCGCCTGCCGGCCAGCCAGCCTCTCCCGCTCTGCTGCTCTCCGTGGGTGACAAGCGCGTTGCGCTGGTCTGGCGCAGCGCAAATCCTGGCGGCGCGCTGCTGACCGGATTGCTGCCTCTGCTGGTGCTGATTATGCTGCTCTCACTGTTTACCGCGCTGATGCTGATGCGCAGCGCGCTGCGTAAAGCGCAGCTTAATGATGAGAGCGCCTGGCTACTGGGACAGAGCCAGCTCGCCCTGAGCGCCAGCGAACGACGCTTCCGTGACATCGCCGAAACCACTACGGACTGGATCTGGGAAATGGACAGCCAGCTGCGCTTTGTCTGGATTTCAGGGCGGTTTCCGGTCGTCACCGGTTTCAGCAGTCAGGAGTGGATACAGCGTACGCTGGCGGATTTTCTGCTGGATTACGCGAAATATCGCAGCCGTCTGACGCTGTTTCAGCAATCCGGTGGTCAGTTGACGCTGACCGGTTGCCGCTACCGCTCCGCGCAGGGGCACGTGCGCTACTGTAACCTGACGCTGAAAGAGGTGATGCTGACCCAGGGCGTCAGCGGTTTCCGCGGCAGCGCTACGGATATCACGCTCGAGTATGAGGCGCAGGCGCGGGCGCACTACCTCTCCCATTTTGATGAGCTGACCGGGCTGGCTAACCGGGTGCAGATGCAGGAGTTTCTGACGGGCAAACTCAGCCTGCCGTCCGATCCGCAACATCGCCTGGCGATTATCATGATCGATCTGGATAAATTTAAGCCGGTCAACGATATCTACGGTCACACCGCAGGCGACAAAGTTCTGCATGAGGTATCGGACCGAATCCGCGCCTGTCTCGGCAGTCACGGACTGGCGGCACGCCTGGGGGGCGATGAGTTTGTGGCGATCCTGCCTGAAATGAACAGCCGCGATCGTATTATCGCGCTGTGTCAGCAGCTGATAGCACGTATCAACGATGCGTTTGAGGTGTGTGACAACACGCTGCACATTGGCGCCAGTCTCGGCATTGCGCTGGCGCCGCAGGACGCCGATAACGCCAGCGATCTGCTGCGTTATGCCGATATCGCGCTGTATAAGGCGAAAAACAGCGGACGCAATCAGTGGGTCTTTTTCGATCGCGATATGGAAGAGAAGATTGTGCAGCGCCGCGAGCTGGAGCATGAGCTGCGCGATGCGATTAACAGCGAGCAGCTGGCGCTGGTTTACCAGGCGCGCTATGAGCTGGCAGCCGGACAGGTTACGGCAGTTGAGGCGCTGGTACGCTGGCAGCATCCGCGGCTGGGTCTGCTGATGCCCGATCAGTTCATCCCACTGGCGGAAGAGACCGGCCTGATTGGCGCGCTGAGCGACTGGGTGCTGCTGCGCGCCTGCAGCGATATTGTTAAGTTTGAGCCGACGCTCTCTGTGTCAGTTAATATCTCAGCGACGGAACTCCAGAATGATGCGCTGCCGTCACGTATTGCCCAGGTGCTGCAGCTCAGCGGCCTGCCCAATCACCGGCTGGAGATAGAAGTGACGGAAAACGCGCTGCTGAGCGATCCGGAGAAAACGCTGGCGACAATGCAGGCGGTTAAAGCGCTCGGCGTAAAATTCCTGATTGACGATTTCGGCACCGGTTACGCCTCGCTCTGCTATCTGCGCGCGTTTCCGTTTGATGGCCTCAAGATCGATAAATCGTTTATTTTCCCGCTGGGTGAATCCCCGCAGGCGCGTCAGGTAGTAGAAAATATGATTGGGCTGGGTAAAGCCTATTCACTGTCGGTTACGGCTGAAGGGGTGGAAACTCCCGGACATATGGCGCAGCTGCAGGCGCTCTCCTGCGACGCGGTACAGGGTTACTATATCGGACGTCCGGGTCCGCTGGCGCAGATTGCGATGGTGCTGCCGGAAGATAGTCCGATGCGGAAAAATGCGGCGGTCCCTCGCCAGCGACATTTATAGCGGTTTATGCGCCGTCTCTTTCGCTTTCCACAGGGCAAGCAGCGTGATCAGCAGCGCCAGCGACACGTAAAGTGATACCCAGAGCGTGCTGCCCGACTCACGGTAAAGCGAGGTAATGATCAGCGGCGCGAAGCCGCCGCCGATGATACCGGCCAGCGTATAGGCGAGCGAAGAGCCGGCGTAGCGGACGTGGCCGGGAAACTGTTCGGTCACGAAAGCCGCCTGCGGACCATACATAATCGCATGGATCAGTAACCCGACGATTACCGCCAGCACAATCAGTACCGGCTGCGAGCTGTCGAGCAGAACAAAAAAGACAAAGCTCCAGATCACGCCCAGCAGTGCGCCAGCGATATAGACCGGGCGACGCCCCAGCCGATCGGATAAAGCACCAAACATCGGCACCGTAATCGCATTGCCGATGGCGCCGAGCATAGTCGCCAGCAGCGCTACCGGACGCGGCAGCTCCAGCACCGTGGTGACGTAGGTCAGCGTAAAGACCACCACCAGCGCATACAGCACGTCAGATCCGATGCGTGAGCCACCGGCAATCAGCAGCGCGCGCGGATGATGGGTAAACACCTCTTTAAGCGGAGCCTGCGTGGTTTTATCTGCCTGTTTCATCGCCTTAAAGGTGGGTGTCTCATCCACGCCGCGGCGCAGCCACAGCCCAAACATCACCAGCAGCAGGCTGAGCAGAAAGGGTATACGCCAGCCCCATGCCTGAAACGCCTCGCCGCTCAGTGACAGGGTCACAAGCGTAATAAAGCCGGTGCCGATCAGCGTACCGCACGACGGCCCTACCTGCGCAAACGAGGCGTTACGCCCGCGCTTGCTGGCGTCACCATGCTCCATCGAGAGCAGCACCGCACCGGCCCATTCCCCGCCCAGCGCTATGCCCTGAATAAACCGTAGCGCAACCAGCAGCACCGGACTCCAGATCCCCCAGCTGGCGTAGCCGGGCAGCATACCCATCAGCGCGGTCGTGACGCCCATGATCACCAGCGTGGTGACCAGCACCGCTTTGCGCCCGGCCACGTCGCCAAGATGCCCAAAGATAAAGCCGCCTACCGGACGGGAGACATAGCCAACGGCATACGTGGAGAACGCCAGAATGGTGCCGACCAGCGGATCGAAGCTGGGGAAAAACACATGGTTAAACACCAGCGCCGCCATGATGTTGTAGACGGTAAAATCGTACCACTCCAGCGCCGTACCGATAGAGCTGGCGGCTGCCAGCCGCCGGGTTTTGCTGGCGCCCGTAGCGGCAGCGTGTGCGACGTCAGGCTGCGAGACCTGTGACAGTGCAGAGTCATTATTGCTCATAGGAGATCTCCTGCCGGGTAAGCTGCCAGCTCAGCGCGTAGCGCTCTGCATCAGCATTGAAAGTGTGCGCGGCCATATCAGCCAGCGTGACAGAGGCGGTTTCATCAGCGCAGTGCAGCAGCAGCATGGCGTGCATCGGACGATCGGCATCGGTTTCGCGCGGCAACGGCGTGCTGAGTGACACATCCGGCGTCAGCAGGCAGGAGGAGATATAGCCCGGCACCTGCGGCAGCTGCTGCTGCCACGCCTGCAGCGCCGTGCCTTCAGCGTCTGCGGGCAGGGTCAGAATAGCGAGATGCGCGCCCTGACCCCGGCCATGCCGGTGTGTCACTGCGCAAACCCGTCGCTTCGGATTAATCATCCGGTTGAGATTAGTGACTGACCATTCCGTCTGGCGCGTAAAGGCGGCATGGTAGGCGGCGCTGGTAAAAGTCTCCATCGATGCAGTTTCATAAAGCCCCAGATAGCGGCGCGCTGCCGCTACGGCACGATAACGCGTACCGCTGAGAAAGCCTTCGATGGCGACGCGCTCTTCAACATGTTCATGGTCATACCATTGGTTAAAATCAGCATCATCTTCGGGTGCCACACTGGTGGCGACAAACAGCATACCGTGGGGATTATTCATGATGTAAACCTCGTTGCAGGGCAGATTCGGCAGCAGCGGCCCAGCTAAGCAGCGCTGCATCCTGGTTGTGAACTGACGCCAGCATCAGGCCGGCAGGTGCCTCGCCGGGCGTATGGCAGGGCAGTGAAATGGCGCAGCCATCCAGCATGTTGATGACGCTGGTGTTGCGCAGCATCAGCAGGTTGACTTCGCGGTAGCGCTCTTCATCATCCAGTTCGGCAATGGTGGGTGCGATCAGCGGCACGGTGGGCATCAGCAGCGCGTCAAAGGGCAACAGGAAATCGCTGACCTGCTGCTGCCACGTCCGGCGCAGCTGATACAGCTGCTCCGCATCCTGCGCCGTCAGCGCGCTGCCGCGCCGGATCCGCAGCAGCACCTGCGGATCGTACTCTGCCGGGGCTCTCTCCACCCACGCCTGGTGCCACTGCCAGGCTTCATACGCGGTGATACCGCCGCGCGCGTTAAGGGTATCGAGCTCGTTTAGCAGAGGCATCGGCTGCTCTGTCAGCGTCACACCCGCCTCGCGCAGTATCCTGAGCGCGCGCTGCCAGGCAGCGCTGACGCCCTCATCCAGACCGTCGAGCACGCGGGTTTGAGGAATAAGAAAATGTGCGTCAGCCAGACTGCGCGGCCCGAGCGTCAGCGGTGCATCGGCGATAACGCTGTCCAGCAGCCAGCAGCTCCGCACGTCATGAGCAATCGTCCCGATACTGTCGAGCGACGGTGCCAGCGGCAGCGTGCCCCGCTGGTCAATACGGCTGGCGCTGGGCTTAAAGCCGGTCAGACCGCAGAGTGCGGCCGGAATACGTACTGAGCCGCCGGTATCCGTGCCTGCGGAGCCGGCTGACATACCGTCCGCAACCGCGACCGCCGCACCGGATGATGAACCGCCCGGAATGCGTTTTTCCTGCCGCCGCCACGGGTTGGCAGGCGTGCCGTAATGCGGATTAATGCCCAGCCCGGAAAAGGCAAATTCCGTCATAGTGGTTTTACCCACGATCACAGCGCCCGCCTGCAGCAGGCGCTGCACAATAGTGGCGTCAGCCGTCGCGTGCGGGAGGCCGGGCAGCCGCGATCCGGCGAGCGTGGGGGAGCCTGCAACGTCGAACAGATCTTTAATACTGACCGGCACGCCATCAAGTGGTGATCGCGCCGCGCCGCGTGCCCGGCGCGCATCGGCAGCG
>NZ_MIPP01000020.1 GCF_002095385.1 Pantoea eucrina
AGTGCCGCGATTTCTCAAGCGGCGCGGGATGCGTATATTACGCTTTCCGCATTTTCAGTCAAGCATTTATTTTTGCTTTTCTGAAGGTTGCTGTAAAAGCCACCTGCTTAACGCGACGCTTCGTAAGCCGTTGTGCCGTGTCAGTGGAGGCGCATTATAGGGAGTTCTTCCGGGCTGACAAGTGCTAATTTTGAATTATTTTCTGAGTGTTGTTTTTTTCAGCGAAACCGCCTCAAACTGCCAGTTTTTCGAGCAACGGAAAGCCATAACGCTGTAAAACGCCGGATAACTGTACCGCTTCTTCATCCATAGACGTGCAAAACGCGATGTTGCTGTCAGCAGAAGCCGCATCAGGCGCCTCGTGCTCAAGCAGCCAGACGGTACGCCTGGCTATAGCAGCACCGGAATCAACCAGCCGGGTTCCATCCGGCAGAACCTGCTGCAGTTCATCGCGCAGCAGTGGAAAGTGCGTGCAGCCCAGCACGACCGTATCCGGCGGCTCTTTCATACGTAACCAGGGTTGCACTGCCCGGCGAACATCATTCAGTGATACCGGTTCACCATGCAGCTTCGCCTCTGCCAGTTCCACCAGCTCAGCAGACCCCAGCATCTCAATGGTGCACTCCCGGGCAAACTGTTTCACCAGTTCATGGGTATAAGGACGCTTTACCGTTCCCCGCGTTGCCAGCAGCCCGACTACCCCGTTACGTGTCAGGCGAGCCGCCGGTTTAATTGCCGGCACCACGCCGACGACCGGAAACGCAAAGCGTTCGCGCAGTGCAGGTAAAGAGACGGTACTGGCCGAGTTACAGGCAATGATGACTAATGCGAGCGGAAAACGCTGCGTAATGGCCGTGACCACTGCCACTACGCGTTCAACAATGTACGTTTCCGTTTTCTCGCCATAGGGAAACCCTTCATTATCGAAAGCGTAGAGATAGTGCAGGTCCGGCAGCAGCTGCCGGACTTCATCATAGACGGAAAGCCCACCTACGCCGGAATCAAACACCAGCACGGTGGGACGGAGATCAGAAGCTGTAGCTGGCGCTAAGGTAGTATTCTCGTCCAGGTGTGCGATAGCCATAAACCGTCTCATAATCCTTATCCAACAGATTGGCAATTTTACCACGAACTGTCAGATGAGACGTGACCGGATACGCAGCTGAGAAATCAACCAGGCTATAACCCGGCATGCGACGCTGTGTTGCTGCGTACTGGTTGGTATTGTTGTTGTAGCTTTTACCAAAATATTGCCAGGCGAGATCAAAGTCGATATCCAGTGCGGTCCAGTCCAGCTGATACTTATATTGCTGGCGGGAACGGTGTGCCAGCACCTCATTATCGTCATCGCGGCGCGGATCGATATATTGCAGCGTGATACGGTGGGTAAAAATACCGGTATCTGCACTGCCGCTCCACTCCACGCCTTTAATCGTCGCTGACTGTACGTTGTAGTAGGTGCCAGTAAAGTTTTCGTCAGCTCTGTAGTCGATCAGGTTATTGATTTTATTCTGGTAAAGGTAGAGGTGCCATTCGACCGGACCGCTGAGTCCTTCGAGACCGGTTTCAATCTGATGTGACCTCTCAGCCCGGAGATCGGGATTGGATGCAATAAACAGACGGCTCTGCCCATACATCTGCCCCAGTGTAGGTGCCTGGAAAGCGGTGCCATACGAAAGGATGAGGCGATAATCGGGCATAAACGCCCATCCCGCCGCTGCCTGCCACGTGCCGTTCCAGCCAAACTGGTTGTTATCGTCACCGCGCAGCGCACCTTCCAGCGTAAGCGTATTGAACTGCTGCTGCGTAGTCAGATAGTAACCGGTGCTGTTACGCGTGTAATTGTCAGCGCTGAACCGATCGCTGGACGCCAGTTTCTGCTGCTGCCAGTCGATGCCGGCGCTGAGTGTGCCATGCGCCATGGCAACACTGTTACCCCACTGCAGATTGCGCTGGCTCATATCATCCAGCGACGTGCCCGGACGATAGAGGCCGAGCGTACTGGCATAGTTGTAATCTTTATAGCGCTGGTAGCTGTAGCTCAGTTCCGAAGAGTAGCGCTCTTCACTGAACTTCATACCGCCTTCATAGGTATGATTATAAATCTGCCGTTTATCACTGCCGTCCTGATAGCCTGCATCATACGCACTATTATTGCCGTAGCCGTAGCCGCGAAAGAAGGCGGATAAACTGTCGCTGAAACGGTGATTCACACCGGCCCAGAATGTTTTACTGCGAAAGCCGTCCCGATCGCCATCCACTGCGTACGCCGACTGCGGCTGGATGTTATAGCCGCGCGTCGACTGAAAGGCCCCCGCTACGGTTACCAGCGTATCCTCGCCCACCTTGTGTCGCAGCGCCGCATCATACTCCTGATAGCGATTCGACCCGAGGCCCGCCGTTATCTGCCCGCCTGGCTCACTGTTCTCAGTAATGATGTTCACCACGCCGCCAATGGCATCGGCGCCGTAAACGGCGGAGCGTGGTCCGCGGATCAGCTCAATACGCTGAATCAACGCCAGCGGAATCTGGCTAAAGTCAGCGATGCCGGTGATCCCCGACTTCGCCAGCGGGATCCCATCAATCAGCACCAGCGTATGACGCGCTTCCGCACCGCGAATATAGATGTAACTGGTCTGGCCCGGACCACCGTTTTGCGCAATATCCACGCCCGGCAGGCGCCGCATGACATCCGTCAGCGATTTAGCCTGCCAGCGATCGATATCTTCCCGCGTGATCACCTCACCCGGTGCCAGCACGCTGCTGACCGGCTGCTGAAAACGGTTAGCGGTGACAAGTTGCGTATTATCATTTTGCCGGGCATAGCCAGAGGGCGCCCAGAGCGACAGCGCTGTTGCACTCAGGGCGAACAGCGAAGCAGAGGTTATTTTCATTGTTATAGCATCCAAAGGATCGAGCCGGATGCCGCAGGCCTGAGATCGATAGCACGCGATGATCTCAGCGTTTGCGACGATACACCGGCAGGTCTTCGGGCTGAGAACCATAAATGGTGAAGACTTCCCATCCGTCAGGACAGTGTCTGCCTGGGCGATCACCACGACATTCTTTTACCGCTGCGCGTCAGCTCCAGATTTGCACTGGATTCCCTTTTAACTCAATGAGGCCGGCGGTCGCAGTCTACGGTTAAGCCCGCCGCCGATCCACCCCTCCCGCTTTCTGACGTTCGGTTGGGCTGGACATCAGCAGTTGAATGCCTACAATCGCCCGGCAAGCAGGCTTATTACCAGGATTGAAGATGACACCCGAACAGCTCCCGATTGACCAGTATGACGCGCAACTCGCTGAAAAAGTCAGCCGTTTACAGACGATGATGACCCCTTTCACCGCGCCTGACGTGGAGGTGTTCCGATCGCCGGTCAGTCACTACCGTATGCGCGCAGAGTTTCGCATCTGGCACGACGGTGACGACCTCTATCACATCATCTTCGACCAGGCGACCAAACAGCGCATTCGCGTGGACAGCTTTCCGGCCGCCAGCGAGCTGATTAATCAGATGATGCCCAGGCTGATAGCAGCGGTACGTGATAATCAGGTGCTGCGCTTTAAGCTGTTCCAGATCGATTATCTCTCCACGCTGAGCAACCAGATTGTGATCTCCCTGCTTTATCATCGCAAACTGGAAGAAGAGTGGCATGCCGCCGCCAGCGCGCTGCGTGACCAGCTGCGCGCTGAAGGATTTGATGTACAGCTGATTGGACGCGCGACCAAAACCAAAATCTGTCTGGATCGCGACTACGTGGATGAGCGTCTGCCAGTGGCGGGCAAAGAGCTGATTTACCGCCAGGTGGAAAACAGCTTTACCCAGCCTAATGCCGCCATGAATATTCAGATGCTGGAGTGGGCGCTGGATGTTACGCAGCAGTCGCGTGGCGACCTGCTGGAGCTTTACTGCGGTAACGGTAACTTTTCGCTGGCGCTGGCGCGCAATTTCCGCCGCGTACTGGCCACAGAGATAGCCAAGCCCTCGGTGGCGTCGGCTCAGTACAATATCGCCGTGAATCAGATCGATAACGTGCAGATTATACGTATGGCAGCGGAAGAGTTTACCCAGGCCATGAACGGCGTGCGCAGCTTTAACCGGCTGGAAGGCATCGATCTCAGCAGCTATCAGTGCGAGACAATTTTTGTCGATCCGCCACGCAGCGGGCTGGATGATGAAACGGTAAAAATGGTGCAGGCGTATCCGCGTATTCTGTATATCTCCTGTAACCCGCAGACCCTGTGCGACAATCTGGCCGCGCTGTCAGGCACGCATCAGATTGAGCGGCTGGCGCTGTTCGATCAGTTCCCGTACACCCACCATATGGAATGCGGCGTATTGCTGACGCGCAAAGCATAAAAAAACGGGAACCCGCAGGTTCCCGTTTTTTTTACTGCCGGCTTCTGGCGCGGCGGAAGCGCGTGCCAATCCAGAACACCAGTCCCGTCATCAGAATGACAGGAATGAAGTTCGAGCCGATATCCGGATATTCTGCGCGCACCATGGCGCTATAGACCAGAATACCCAGCAGAAAAAATGCCGCGGCCAGTGACGGCATGCCGTCCGGCATATTGCGATTGAGATAACGCTGATGCAGGCACCATGCTGACAGCCCAAGCGCTATCAGCGGAAAAATGGAAAACGGCACAAAGCTACTGAACAGCGCCGAAAAGGAGCCGTTGATTGCTAAACCAGTGATAAAAGAGAGTAATAACGTTCCTTTATCACGAGGATGCTGCTCAATCATTTCATTATCCTTATCACGTTATTTGTCAGGGATTTCCAGGGTCACGGCCAGCCGCTCTTGTTCCCGGCGATACCAGTAGTAGGCGCCTTTAGCGATCATACGCAGCTGCAGTACCAGCCGCTCTTCCAGCTTACGCCGCTGGTCAGAGTCGACATCCAGCGCTTCAGCGCCGGCGCTAAAGACAATGGTCACCATCGCCTCAGCCTGCGCTTCGGTAAAGCTGCGCGGCATACGGCTTTCCAGCTCAAGGTAGTCAGCCAGTTCGGCGATAAAATGCTGGATCTCACGGGCGACAGCAGCGCGGAAGGCGGCTGACGTGCCGGAACGTTCGCGCAGCAGAAGCCGAAACGCATTCGGGTTGTTGCCGATGAACTCCATAAAGGTTGCCACCGACGTTTTAATGATGCTGCCGCCTTTCGCGATACGCTGGCGCGCCTGGCGCATCAGCTGGCGCAGCATCAGCCCGCTCTCATCAACCATGGTCAGTCCAAGCTCATCCACATCGCGAAAGTGACGATAAAATGAGGTTGGGGCAATGCCGGCTTCACGTGCCACTTCGCGTAAACTCAGGCTGGCAAAACTCCTTTCTGCACTAAGCTGACTGAATGCAGCTTCAATCAGCGAACGTCTTGTACGTTCTTTTTGTTGCGCCCGAACGCCCATTTTTGCGGCCTTGTGAGTAATCAGGCGCTCACTATAACAAACTTTTCAGCGTACAGCCGGGCAAACTTTGTCACCGCCTGTTAACCTCACTGAATGTCAAACTTCTGCATTTTTCACTGTTAGAATTCAGATGTGCGCGGCGAGATGTTAGAATCTCGTTGTAAAAATGTATAGAAGAATAGGACGTACTGGTATGCAAAAGTCTTACGATTACGATGCCATTGTAATTGGCTCCGGTCCGGGCGGCGAAGGTGCGGCGATGGGGCTGGTCAAGCAGGGAGCGCGCATCGCAGTGATCGAACGCTACCACAACATTGGCGGCGGTTGTACACACTGGGGAACCATCCCTTCCAAAGCGCTGCGTCATGCCGTCAGCCGCATCATTGAATTCAATCAGAACCCGCTCTACAGCGATCATACCCGTCTTCTCCGCTCCTCGTTCGCTGATATCCTTAACCACACCGAAAATGTTATCAGTCAACAGACTGCCATGCGCCAGGGCTTTTATGAGCGTAACCGCTGTGAACTCTATCAGGGCGACGCGCATTTTGTTGATGCCAACACGATAGAGGTGGAGCAGCCTGATGGCACCCGCGAGCAGCTTACGGCAGAAAAATTTGTCATTGCCTGCGGCTCACGTCCCTATCACCCGGCCGACGTCGACTTTACACACCCGCGCATCTACGATTCCGACTCTATCCTGAACCTGCATCATGAACCGGGTCATGTGATCATCTATGGTGCCGGCGTGATTGGTTGCGAATACGCCTCTATCTTCCGCGGTCTTAACGTCAAGGTCGATCTCATCAACACCCGCGATCGTCTGCTGGCGTTCCTCGATCAGGAGATGTCCGACTCTCTCTCTTACCACTTCTGGAACAGCGGTGTGGTGATCCGTCACAACGAAGAGTTTGAGAAGATTGAAGGCGTCAGCGATGGCGTGATCATGCACCTGAAGTCCGGCAAAAAAGTCAAAGCGGATTGTCTGCTGTATGCGAACGGCCGCACCGGAAACACCGACTCGCTTTCGCTGGAGAACGTGGGTCTGGAAGCGGATGGACGCGGCCTGCTCAAAGTCAACAGTATGTATCAGACCGCGCAGCCACATATTTATGCCGTGGGTGATGTGATTGGCTATCCAAGCCTGGCTTCCGCCGCCTACGATCAGGGGCGTATTGCTGCTCAGGCGATCATCAAAGGTGAAGCGAGTGCGCATCTGATCGAAGATATTCCGACCGGTATCTACACCATTCCTGAAATCAGCTCGGTAGGAAAAACAGAGCAGCAGCTAACCGCGATGAAAGTGCCTTATGAAGTGGGTCGTGCGCAGTTTAAGCATCTGGCACGCGCGCAGATTGTTGGCATGCACGTCGGCAGCCTGAAAATCCTGTTTCACCGCGAGACAAAAGAGATTCTGGGGATCCACTGCTTTGGTGAGCGCGCAGCGGAGATCATTCACATCGGTCAGGCCATTATGGAGCAGAAAAATGGCGGTAACACGATTGAGTATTTCGTGAATACCACCTTTAACTACCCCACCATGGCTGAAGCCTATCGCGTGGCCGCGCTGAACGGATTAAACCGCCTGTTTTAACGCCGCGTCAAAATGGCCCTGCATATGGGTTTTGATTGCTTCTGCCAGCTGCTCATAGCGGCTGCGCAGAGGCGAACCTGGCCGGTAAACCAGCGCGATAGTGCGCTGCGGTACCGGTTTATAACAGGGCAGATAGCAGACACCATCGCGCACGCGCTCTTTAGGCACCGCCAGTGAAGGCAGTAGCGTAATGCCACTGCCGGCCGCCACCATATTACGCAGCGTTTCCAGGCTGGTGGCGCGAAAATGGGTATCTTCGTCCGCACCCGCCTCAAAGCAGAAGCCCATCGCCTGGTCGCGCAGGCAGTGACCATCTTCCAGCATCAGCAGTTTTTCACCCGCCAGATCGGACATCGGCACGCGATCGCGATCGTGCCACGGGTGATCTTTGTAGATCGCCAGCTTCATGGGCTCATCAAATAGCGGCACTTCAATAAAGGCTTCACTCTCTTTAACCAGCGCCAGAATAGCGCAGTCAAGTTTCCCGCTGTCGAGCTGTGCCAGCAGCTGCTGAGTCTGTGCTTCATGCAGATACATCTCCAGCTTCGGGAAAGTCTGATGCAGCATAGGGATAATATTGGGCAGCAGATAGGGGCCGGTCGTGGGGATCAGTCCGATATGCAGCGGTCCGGACATCGCTTCACCCTGCTGGCTGGCCATCTCTTTCAGCACCTTAACCTCACGCAGTACGGTTCGCGCCTGATCAACCAGCAGTAATCCTGCCTGGGTGAACAGCACTTTACGGCTGGTACGTTCCAGCAGCATGACGCCCAGTTCATCTTCCAGCTTGCGGATCTGTCCGCTCAGAGTCGGCTGACTGACATGACAGGCATCAGCAGCGCGACGGAAATGGCGGTGTTCCGCAAGTGAAACCAGATACTCGAGATCGCGAATGTTCATTAATATCCTCCAAACCACGATAGCCCGTGGCGATAGATAGAATAGCAACGAACGATTGGCCCTATCAAGCTATGCACGGGAATAATAGCGCTCACTGATTTAAGCCCATGCATTTGTAGAGAAATTTATTTATTTGCTGAACATGTGCCGGGGCTGAACGCTTTTACAAAAAACGCTTTTTACGCAGCAAATCTGTTTTGCTGAACCCAATCACTGTGCTGGCGGGGAGTGCCGGTACGCTGATGATGTGCCTATAAAAATATGCAATTCCGAAGCCAGAGGTTGGCGGGCTTTTTATAAAGCCCGCTTTTTTATGGCATATCAAACCGGCCAGCGTCCGGGAGCGGCTATTGCAGACGCGCCTGTGCTTCGCGAATCGCCTGGGCTACCTGCTGCGGCGCAACACCACCGCGCGCGTTACGCTTGTCGAGGCAGGACTGCAGCGAAAGCACCGGATAGACATCCTCTTCGATGACGTCACTGAACTGCTTCAGCTGAGCCAGACTCAGCGCTTCCAGCGCCACACCCTGCTGGATAGCCGCGACGACCGCTTCTCCCACAATATGATGCGCCTCGCGGAACGGCACGCCTTTCGCGACCAGATAGTCTGCCAGCTCGGTGGCATTAGCGTAGCCCTGTTCAGCCGCTTCCTGACAACGCGGACGTTTAACCTGAATACCATCCAGAACCAGCACTGACATGTGCAGACAGTCGAGCCAGGTATCCAGCGCGTCAAACAGCCCTTCTTTATCTTCCTGCATATCTTTGTTGTAGGCCAGCGGCAGGCCTTTCAGCGTCATCATCATGCCGGTCAGTGCGCCCTGGACACGGCCGCATTTACCGCGAATCAGCTCCAGCGCATCCGGATTTTTCTTCTGCGGCATCAGCGATGAACCTGAGGTGACTTTATCAGACAGCTCGACGAAGCCCGCCTCGCCCGTGTTAAAGAAAATCAGGTCTTCTGCAAAGCGCGACAGATGCACCATGCCAATTGACGCGTCGGAGAGCAGCTCCAGCACATGATCGCGATCGGATACGGTATCCAGGCTGTTACGCGTTGCCGAAGCAAAACCGAGCCAGCCTGCCAGCTGCTCGCGGTCAATCTCATAAGCGGTACCGGCCAGCGCACCACAGCCCAGCGGGCTGACATCCAGCCGCTTCAGCGTATCCTGCAGACGACTCTCATCGCGCGCCAGCATTTCAGTATACGCCAGACACCAGTGGGCGAATGTAACCGGCTGCGCGCGCTGCAGATGCGTATAGCCCGGCATGACGGCATCCTGATTCGCTTCTGCCGTCGCCACCAGCGCGCTCTGCAGCTGACGCGTCGCGTCCAGCAGCAGGGCAACCTGCTCTTTGCACCAGAGCTTCAGATCGGTGGCAACCTGATCGTTACGGCTGCGTCCGGTATGCAGCTTTTTACCCAGCGCCCCGACCTTATCGATCAGCTTGCCCTCGACCCAGCTGTGAATATCTTCTGCATCGCTTTCCAGGATCTGTGACGGATTCGCGCGTACGTCCGCCAGCAGCTCGTTCAGCGCCGCTTCAAGCTGCTGCTGTTCCGTCGGGGTTAAAACGTTCACGGTCACCAGCGCTTTTGACCACGCCACAGAGCCGGTAATGTCCTGCTCCGCCAGGCGGTAATCAAAACGCAGTGAATCGTTAAACTGTTTAAACCGCTGGTCTGCTGCCTGCGAGAACCGTCCGCCCCAAAGTGCCATCTGCTTGCTCCTGAAATCGTGTTGAAAAAGGCGGCCTGAGCCGCCCTTATATAACTGCTGCCGCGTGCTTACTTCTTCTGCTCGTTTAGCGCACGAATGCGCGAAGAGAGGGAGAACAGGCGAATAAAGCCGCCCGCGTGACGATGGTCATACACCTCATCTTCACCAAAGGTGGCGAACTCTTCTGAGTAGAGGCTGTTAGCCGATTTCTTCTGAATCGCCGTAGCCTGACCTTTGTAAAGCTGCAGAACCACTTCGCCGTTGACCTCTTCAGCCAGCGATGCCGCCGCCGCCTGAATAGACTGGCGCAGCGGTGCAAACCAGCGGCCATCATATACCACGTAAGACATCTCCTGGCCCAGCTGCTCACGCCATTTGAAGCTGTCGCGATCCAGAACCAGCTGCTCAACCGCACGCAGCGCGTTTACCATGATAGTGCCGCCGGGGGTTTCATAGCAGCCGCGTGATTTGATGCCAACCAGGCGGTTTTCCACGATATCGATCCGGCCAACGCCATGTTTAGCACCCAGTACGTTGAGTTTTTCAAGGCACTGGAACGGGCTCAGCTGCTCGCCGTTTACGGCAACCACGCAGCCTTTTTCAACGGTCACGGTGACATTTTCCGGCTGGTCCGGCGCTTCAAGCGGATCCACGGTCCATACCCAGCAATCTTTATTCGGTGCATTCCACGGGCTTTCCAGCACGCCACCTTCGGTGGAGATGTGCCACGCGTTCTCATCGCGGCTGTAGATCTTCTCCAGCGACGCGGTCGTCGGGATATTGCGCTCTTTCAGATAGTCGAGCAGCGCCTCACGCGAACGCAGATCCCACTCGCGCCATGGCGCAACAACTTTAAGCTGTGGTGCCAGCGCGGTATAGGTGGTTTCGAAACGCACCTGGTCGTTGCCTTTACCGGTTGCGCCGTGGCACAGCGCGTCAGCACCCACTTTCAGCGCCAGTTCAACCTGCGCTTTAGCAATGATAGGACGCGCCATTGACGTGCCCAGCAGATAGGTGCCTTCATACAGGGCACCGGTCTGCAGCACCGGATAGACGTAATCGCTGATGAACTCTTCACGCAGATCCACTACGTGACATTCAGATGCGCCCGACTGCAGCGCTTTTTTCTCAACGCCTTCCAGGTCGGCCGGGTCCTGACCAATATTGGCGACAAACGCCACAACTTCGCAGCCGCCGTAGTTCTCTTTCAGCCATGGAATAATGGCTGAGGTATCGAGGCCGCCTGAGTAGGCCAGAACGATTTTTTTAATGTTTTGCGTGCTCATGTCTTAATCCTTGATTATGCGAGAATCCGGGTGCCAATCGACACGCCGTTGAAAAGGTCGGGCAGCTGCTCAGCATGGCGCCAGCTGGCGATATCGACCGGACGGCCCAGCGTGCGTGCCGCATCCAGCGCAGCGTTGACTTTAACAATCATACCGTCGGTAATAATGCCCTGCGCAATCAGCTGTTCCGCTTTCGCTGCGGTCATTTCAGCGATGCGCTGGCCTTTGCCGTCGAGAATGCCGCTGACGTCAGAGAGCAGCACCAGATCGGCTCCGATAGTGGCTGCCAGCGCCGTCGCTGCCTGATCGGCATTCACATTCATCAGCGCTCCGCCGGCAGTGATGCCAATTGAGCTGATAACCGGCATATAGCCTGCATTAAGCAGCGTATTCAGCAGCGCAGGGTTGCCCGGCGTGGCCTGCCCGACATGCCCCAGCTCTTCGTCAAACTGCGCGACGCTGACCAGTCCGGCATCGCCCAGACACAGCCCGACAGCATTAATGCCGTAACGGGTTGCCCACGCCAGCAGCGTTTTATTCGCAGTGCCCGCCAGCGCGCCGGTAATAATGTCGATTTGATCGGCGGGTGTAACGCGCAGGCCATCTTTCTTTTTCACCGGCAGCGCGAGCTTTTTCATCAGTTCGTCGACCAGACAGCCGCCGCCGTGCACAATCACCAGCGGACGCTGATGTTCATTACGATACGCCAGCAGCGCATCAAACAGCCGGGCCAGTGCTTCTTCGCTATCCAGCAGTACGCCGCCCAGTTTAATGATCAGTGGATTGCTCATGGTTACGTTATCCGTCCGTTAAATCAGAGAGAGCGTTTCAGGGAAACCGAAACGAATATTCAGACACTGAATCGCCTGTGATGACGCACCCTTCAGCAGGTTATCTTCTGCCGCAACCACAATCAGATGCTCATCCTGTACGGCAAAACCGATATCGCAGAACGGCAGGCCCACTACCGCTTTCAGCGCCGGTACGCCGTTGTCATAGAGGCGCACCAGCGGCTTGTCGTGATAGGCCGCATAAAACGCATCGGTCACATCCTGCTGCGTAATGCCCGCTTTCAGACGGCAGGTGATGGTTGCGAGAATACCGCGGGGAAAATTACCCAGATGCGGGGTAAAAATAACCGGCGCGCCAAGATGGGCAACTATTTCCGGATGATGACGGTGGTTAAACAGGCCGTAGGGCTGCAGGCTCACTTCGCAAAAGCTGGTCGCGACGCTGGCTTTACGCCCGGCTCCGCTGACGCCGCTGGTGGCATTGATTACCGGCCACTGCGCGTCATTCAGCAGATCCGCTTTGAGCAGTGGCTTCAGCGCCAGCTGCGCTGCGGTGGGATAGCACCCAGGCACGGCCACCAGCTGGGCCTCTTTAATACGTTCGTGATTCCATTCGGCCAGACCATATACCGCGTTATCCAGCCACGCCTGATGCTGATGACTGAAGCCATAATAGCGGGTGTAGAACGCCTCATCGTTGACCCGGAAGGCGCCTGAGAGATCGAAGACCACGCAGCCTGCTTTCAGAAATTCAGGTGCCAGATCGTGGCTGACTTCATGCGCCGTCGCGAGGAACACCACATCTACTTTCTCTGCCCACGCCGCCGGATCGCTCAGCGGCTGCAGCGGCAGATCCACGATACCTTTCAGCTGCGGATGGAGATCGGAGAGCAATTTTCCGGCATCCGGGCTTTGCGCTGAAACCGCTAAAGCGGTTATGTTCATATGCGGATGGCGATTCAGGTAAGTGGCAAGCTCTACGCCAGCATAACCACTGGCACCAACGATCAGCGTATTCAACATCAGGCTGTATACCTTTTTACAGTCAACGTATCGGGTCGCGGCCGTGCCCCGTTGCCCACGATGCCGTTTGCACTTTTTCAGTTCACATGCAGACGACGTTAATGTATTTTTATTCACTATTAGTGCATGAATATTGATACATCCTAACCTAAGGACCGTCAACAGTGAAGTCAAAAATTCCACCTTTTATCGAACTCTACCGCCAGTTGATCGCCTCACCGTCAATCAGCGCAACCGACAGCGCGCTTGACCAGAGCAACGAAAGTTTAATCAATTTGCTGGCGGGCTGGTTCCGCGATCTGGGCTTCAGCGTTGAAGTTCAGCCGGTGCCGGGCACGCGACATAAGTTCAACCTGCTGGCGCGCAGCGGTGAAGGCGCAGGCGGACTGCTGCTGGCGGGTCATACTGACACCGTACCCTTTGATGACGGACGCTGGACACGCGATCCGTTTGTCCTGACTGAACATGACAATAAACTTTACGGGCTGGGCACGGCAGATATGAAAGGCTTCTTCGCCTTTATTCTCGATGCGCTGCGCGATGTTGACGTCACTACGCTTAAAAAACCGCTCTATGTGCTGGCGACCGCTGACGAAGAGACCACGATGGCAGGTGCCAAATATTTCTCTGAGTCAGCCCGGCTGCGCCCCGACTGCGCCATTATCGGTGAGCCTACTTCGCTCAAACCGGTGCGCGCCCACAAAGGCCACCTTTCACACGCTATCCGCATTGAGGGCCAGTCAGGCCACTCCAGCGATCCGGCGCGCGGCGTGAATGCGATTGAGCTGATGCACGCCTCTATTACAGAACTGATGAAGCTGCGCCATACCCTGAAAGAGCGCTATCACCATGATGGCTTTGCCATTCCTTATCCGACTATGAACTTTGGTCATATTCATGGTGGTGACGCGGCTAACCGCATCTGCGCCTGTTGCGAACTGCATATGGATATCCGGCCGCTGCCGGGCCTGAGCCTGAACGATCTGGATGGCTTGCTGAATGAAGCGCTGGCACCGGTGAGCGCCCGCTGGCCTGGCCGCCTGACCGTAGGCGAACTGCATCCGCCTATTCCGGGTTATGAGTGTCCGGCCGATCATGAACTGGTTACGGTGGTGGAGAAGCTGCTGGGCGTGCCGACGGAAGTGGTCAACTACTGTACCGAAGCGCCTTTTATTCAGCAGATCTGCCCGACGCTGGTGCTGGGACCAGGTTCAATCGAGCAGGCGCATCAGCCGGATGAATTTATCGATACCGCATTCATTAAGCCAACTCACGCCCTGATCACGCAGGTTGTGCAGCATTTTTGTCACTGATAGATAATCTGCGGGGCATTTCACTGTTTAATCAGCAAAATGCCCCGTCATTATCTGGTGTTTGCTGATAAGAATAACTTATCTCTCTCTATCCCCGATAAAACTTATCACTTTCCGCACGTTAGCTGCCTGTTTTCGTCAGTTCAGGCTAATTGACGGAGTTCACAAATCGTGGCTAGATAAAAGATGATGTTATACCCGCTGGTTGGGTCCAGAGGGGTTAAAAGACGATAAGGGTGTCAGGGTCAAATGAACGAACAATATTCCGCAATGCGAAGTAATGTCAGTATGCTCGGCAAACTGCTCGGGGATACGATAAAGGATGCACTGGGAGAGAACATTCTCGATCGGGTGGAAACCATCCGCAAACTCTCTAAGTCATCCCGTGCAGGCAATGACTCTCATCGCCGGGAGCTGCTGTCAACGCTGCAGAACCTTTCTAACGATGAGCTGCTGCCGGTGGCCCGCGCCTTTAGTCAGTTTCTTAACCTTACTAACGTGGCTGAACAGTATCAGACCATTTCACGCAGCGGCGATGGCGCTAACCATCCGGAGCTGCTGAAAAAGACGTTTGAGCGCCTGAAGCAGCATAACGATCTCAGCGAAATGGCTATCCGTCAGGCGATTGAAGAGCTGTCGCTGGAGCTGGTCCTGACCGCACACCCGACTGAAATTACCCGCCGCACCCTGATCCACAAGCTCGGCGAAGTGAACAGCTGCCTTGAGCAGCTCGATCATGCTGATATCACCGATTATGAGCGCAATCAGGTGATGCGCCGTCTGCGCCAGCTGGTAGCGCAGGCGTGGCATACGGATGAGATCCGTAAATATCGCCCTACCCCGGTCGATGAAGCGAAATGGGGCTTCGCTGTCGTGGAAAATAGCCTGTGGGAGGGCGTTCCCGCGTTTCTGCGTGAACTGAATGAGCAGGTTGAAGAGACGTTTGGCATTCAGCTGCCGGTGGATTTTGTGCCGATTAAATTCACGTCGTGGATGGGCGGCGATCGTGACGGCAACCCGAACGTGACTGCGCCCATTACCCGCCACGTTATGCAGCTGAGCCGCTGGAAAGCAGCCGACCTCTTCCTGCGCGATGTGGGGGTGCTGATCTCTGAGCTGTCGATGTCGGAGTGCAGCGACGAAGTGCGCGTAATGTGCGGCGATCCGGACGCGATTGAACCTTACCGCATGATCCTGAAACGCATGCGCAGCCAGCTGATGAACACGCAGGCATATCTGGAGCAGCGCCTGAAAGGCGAACGCCTGCCGCGCCCGACCGATCTGCTGGTCTCCAATGAGCAGCTCTGGCAGCCGCTGTTTGCTATTTATCAGTCGCTGCAGCAGTGTGGTATGAGCATTATCGCTAATGGCCAGCTGCTGGACACGCTGCGCCGGGTAAAATGCTTTGGCGTTCCGCTGGTGCGCATCGACATCCGCCAGGAGAGCACCCGTCATACCGAAGCGATTGCGGAAGTTACGCGCTATCTCGGCCTCGGCGACTACGAAAGCTGGTCAGAAGCGGACAAACAGGCGTTTCTGATCCGCGAACTCAATTCAAAACGTCCGCTGCTGCCGCGTCAGTGGGAGCCGGGCGACAACACGCGCGAAGTGCTGGAAACCTGTAAAGTCGCCGCCGAAGCGCCGCAGGGTTCCATCGCGGCCTACGTGATCTCTATGGCGAAAACGCCTTCTGACGTGCTGGCGGTTCATCTGCTGCTGAAAGAGGCGGGCATTCCGTACGCTATGCCAGTCGCGCCACTGTTTGAAACGCTGGATGACCTGAACAACGCCAATGATGTTATGACGCAGCTGCTGAATATCGACTGGTATCGCGGCTTTATCAACGGCAAACAGATGGTAATGATTGGCTATTCCGACTCGGCAAAAGATGCCGGCGTGATGGCGGCCAGCTGGGCACAGTATCAGGCGCAGGACGCGCTGATTAAAACCTGTGAAAAAGCGGGCATTACCCTGACGCTGTTCCACGGTCGCGGCGGCTCCATTGGCCGTGGCGGCGCACCTGCGCACGCCGCACTGCTCTCTCAGCCGCCGGGCAGTCTTAAAGGTGGCCTGCGCGTGACAGAACAGGGCGAAATGATCCGCTTTAAATATGGCTTGCCGGAAGTCACCATCGCCAGCCTCTCGCTCTATACCGGGGCCATTCTGGAAGCGAACCTGATGCCGCCGCCGGAGCCTGAACAGGAGTGGCGGGAGATCATGAACGGCCTTTCTGCGCACTCCTGCGCCATGTATCGCGGCTATGTCCGTGAAAATGCTGACTTTGTTCCCTACTTCCGCTCTGCCACACCGGAGCAGGAGCTGGGCAAACTGCCGCTGGGCTCACGTCCGGCTAAACGTCGTCCGACCGGTGGCGTTGAATCCCTGCGCGCCATTCCGTGGATTTTTGCCTGGACGCAAAACCGTCTGATGCTGCCAGCCTGGCTCGGCGCCGGCGCGGCGCTGCAGAAAGCGATGGATGAAGGCCATCAGGATCAGCTGGAAACGATGTGCCGCGACTGGCCGTTCTTCTCAACCCGCCTCGGGATGCTGGAGATGGTCTTCTCCAAAGCTGACCTGTGGCTGGCCGAGTATTACGATCAGCGCCTGGTTGATAAAGCGCTCTGGCCGCTGGGTAAACAGCTGCGCGACCAGCTGGAGGCGGATATTAAAGCGGTGCTGACCATTGCAAATGATGCGCATCTGATGGCGGATCAGCCGTGGATTGCCGAATCCATTGCGCTGCGCAACGTGTATACCGACCCCCTGAACGTGCTGCAGGCAGAGCTGCTGCTGCGCGCCCGTGCGCAGGAAGTACGCGGTGACGAACCGGACGCGCGGGTTGAGCAGGCGCTGATGGTAACCATCGCCGGCGTGGCCGCCGGCATGCGCAACACCGGTTAGCCGATACAAAAAAAGGAGCCTCAGGCTCCTTTTTTATTCTCTCTGCAGCAGTCCGGATTAAAGCAGCTGGGCGAGACGGTTCAGATCCGACTGCAGCGCACCCGCGGTAACATCACGTCCGGCACCGGGTCCGCGGATCACCAGCGGATTATCGCGGTACCAGCGGCTCTCAATGGCAAAGACGTTATCGCACGGCAGCAGCGCTGCCAGTGGATGTTCAGGCCGCACCGCTTCCACGCCGACGCGGGCTTTACCGCTGGCATCAAAGCGCGCCACATAACGCAGCACCAGGCCCAGCTCCTGCGCCGCTTCGTAGCGCTGCAGCATCTGGTTATTCAGCTCGTCTGCGTTTTCAAAAAAGTGATCAACCGATTCCGCCTCACAGTCGACTGGTACCAGCGACTCTACCCGCACCTGATCCGGCTCGATATCGTAGCCCGCCTCACGCGCCAGGATCACCAGCTTGCGCTTCACATCCTGCCCGGAGAGATCGACGCGCGGATCGGGTTCAGTCAGCCCCTGCTGCCACGCCTGATCCACCAGCTCGCTGAAGGGAACGCTGCCGTCAAACTGCAAAAACAGCCACGACAGCGTGCCGGAGAAAATTCCGCTGATGGAGAGTATTGAGTCGCCACTTTCGCGCAGGTCGCGTACCGTGTGGTTAACCGGCAAACCGGCACCGACCGTCGCGTTATAAAGCCAGTGGCGCCCGGTTTTGGCGAAGGCATCGCGGATCTGACGCCAGCTCTGGCTGTCTGATGCGCCAGCCACTTTATTTGCGCTGATCACGTGAAAACCGTGACTGGCAAAATCGAGATACTGCTGCGCCAGCGGCGCGCTGGCGGTTACGTCAAGCACCACCAGGTCATCAAACGGATGCGCGCGCATCCACAGAAACAGCGACTCCTCATCCAGCGCCTGCGCTTCATCGTCGAAAAAAGCCAGCGTGCGGCTGGCATCCAGCCCTTCGTAACTCAGCAGGCTGCGACGACTGTCAGCCACGCCAGCCAGCACAAACTCAAAGCCGGTACGGGCGGAGAGCGTTTCCTGCTCGCGGGCGAACAGCTCCAGCCAGCGCGCGCCGATATTGCCCTTTCCGAACAGCATCAGGCCGATACGTTTTTCTGCGCGAAACAGCGACTGATGCAGTCCCTGAATCAGATGGCGGGTCGGTCCTGTGCGCAGCACCGCGACCAGGCTGATATGCTCTTCTGACTGCCAGACAAACTCAACCGGCTGATCTTTAATCTGCTGCCAGAAACGGTGGCTGTGCAGCGGATTGCGCGTTACGCCAGCTCCCACCAGCGCCACCAGCGCCATGCCATCGCGCAGCTGCAGATGGCCCGGCAGCGCCGCATCCTGCAGCAGCGTAAAGGCACTGTTAACCACTTCTGCGGTATAGCAGAGCTGCAGCAGGCGACGATCGGGATGCAGGCCGCTTGCCAGCGGACGCAGCTGGGCGCGCTTCAGCAGCTGATCAATCTCTTTTTGCTGCGTAGCAAAATCGTGACCTTCAGCAAGCTGGATCTCCACCAGACAGACATCGTCGTGACTGGTGACAATACGCGCGCCGGTGCCGGAGGCCAGCACGCGCTCAATACGGGTTGAACCCTGCTCAGGCTGATAGCTGCAGCGCAGCTGTAAATCGATATCGCTGCTGGAGACCGGCTGCAGCGTACGGGTATGGAGTACCGGCGCCGCCAGTCGCGCCAGCTCGCTGGCTTCATCCAGCCGCAGCAGCGGCAGCAGGCAGGCATCGGAAACTTTGCGTGGATCGGCGCTATAGACGCCAGCCACATCGCTCCAGATGGTCACGCGCCCCGCACCCGCGAGCGCCCCGATCTGGGTAGCGGAATAGTCAGAACCGTTGCGCCCCAGCAGCACGGTTTCACCTGCCTCATTACGACTGATAAAACCGGTGACGACCAGACGCTTATGCGGATGCTGCGCCAGCAGCGCCTGCAGCAGCGGCCAGGATTTTCCCTCATCCACCTGCGGCTGAGCCGCGCGCTCCGCCCGCAGAAAATCACGTGCGTCCAGCCAGGCGGCGTCAACATCGCGCTGACTCAGTACCGCAGCCATCAGCCGCGCCGACCAGATTTCGCCATGCCCGACCACTTCTGCATATACCGCTTCAGTTATCGCGCCATCCAGTAGCGCCGCCAGGCGCTCCAGATCGCGGATAAAAAGGGTAGTCAGCCGGTCGGCCGCCTCCGCTGGCAGCAGCGCAGCAATCAGCTCGCTGTGGTAGCGGCGAAGCGTCTGCTGCACCTGGTGCGCCGAGAGGCGATCGCTCTGGCTCAGCTTCAGCCAGCCGATCAGCTGATTCGTGGTGCTGCCTGCGGCAGAGACCACCATGAGATCGCCTGGCTGACTGTAATCAGCCATAATGGCCGCTACGCGCTGGTAGCAGCTGGCATCCGCCAGGCTGCTGCCACCAAATTTATGCAGCTGCTTCGTCGGCGTTCCCGCGCCTGCTGTACTGGTCATGATTACTCCCCGGCTGCGATTCGGAAGGCGTTATCCAAATCGGCAATTAAATCTTCGTGATCTTCAATGCCGACGGAGACCCGCAGCAGTGTTTCAGAGATGCCGGCGGCTGCGCGTGCTTCCGCAGACATGCCGGCATGTGTCATGGTGGCCGTATGTGAAATCAGGCTCTCTACTCCGCCCAGCGACTCCGCCAGCGTAAACAGCTGCAGCGCTTTCAGAAAACGACGCAGCCGCGCTTCATCTGCATCCAGCTCAAAGCTTAACATGGCGCCAAAGCCGCGTTGCTGACGTCGCGCATATTCATGACCGGCATTTTCCGGCAGAGAAGGATGATACAGCTTCTTCACCAGCGGCTGCTGCTTCAGATAGTCCACTATCGCCAGCGCGTTGCGCTGGGCCGCTGCCATGCGGGGTGCCAGCGTCCGCAGACCGCGCAGCAGCAGATAGCTGTCAAACGCCGCGCCGGTCACGCCGATGTTATTGGCCCACCAGGCAAGCTCGGTGGCAACGGCCGGATCTTTTGCAATCACCGTCCCGGCCACCACGTCAGAGTGGCCGTTGAGATATTTTGTACAGGAGTGGATCACCAGGTCGGCCCCGAGGGCGAGCGGATTTTGCAGCGCCGGGCTCAGGAAGGTGTTATCCACCACGCTGACGGCACCCGCCGCGCGCGCCGCCTGACAGATTGCCGCAATATCCACTACGCGCAGCAGAGGATTGCTCGGGCTTTCCACCAGCACCAGTTTTGGCTTTTCGGCCAGCGCTGCGGCCAGCGCTGCGCTGTCACCCTGGTCGACAAACTTCACACGGTAAGCACCGCGCTTGCTGAGGCTGTCAAACAGGCGGTAGCTGCCGCCATAGCAGTCGTGGGGTGCGATCAGCAGATCGCCGGGCTTCAGGAATACAGTGGTCACCAGGTGAATCGCAGACATGCCGGTATTTGTCAGTACGGCACCCGCCCCGCCCTCCAGCTCGGCCAGCGCGCGCTGCACCACATCGCGCGTCGGATTGCCGCGGCGCGAATAGTCGTGGGCGCGCGGCTCATTAAAGTCGAGAAAATTATAGGTGCTGGAGAGATGAATCGGCGGGACTACGCAGCCATACTGCTCGTCATCATTCAAACCGCTGCGTACTGCGATGGTTGCCTGTTTGCGCGTCATGGGCTCTGCTGTTCCTGAAGAGGGGTAAAGTGCCCACAGGATAACATTCCGCTAACAGACGTCAATACATCTGGACATCTAAATGTCTTTGCGTATAGATTGAGCGCAGAGCGAATAACCGCTAAAATTATAGGTTATTGCCTGCTGAGCAGCGCATGCGCTTCATTAACGCGGCGCTGAAGCACAAAATCCACGGCGCAGGCGGTCAGGCACGCAAAAATCGGGCATAATCCACGGATCATCCCCTATAACACTTTTATTAATTAAGGTAACTCATGGCTGAATGGAACGGCGAATATATCAGCCCGTACGCTGAGCACGGTAAAAAAAGCGAGCAGGTTAAAAAAATAACGGTTTCTATCCCGCTGAAAGTGCTTAAAATTTTAACCGATGAGCGTACACGTCGTCAGGTGAACAATCTGCGTCACGCCACGAACAGTGAGCTACTGTGTGAAGCTTTTTTGCACGCGTTTACCGGTCAGCCTCTGCCCGACGACGTTGACCTGCGCAAAGAGCGCAGCGATGAGATCCCGGAAGAAGCGAAGCAGATTATGCGCGAGATGGGCATCGACCCGGATAGCTGGGAATATTAAATTCTGGTATAAAAAAACCCAGCCGAGGCTGGGTTTTCTTTTGCATCCGGGATAACCCGGCGGCAAATAAATCTTATTTTTTGCTGCCCGGAATGCTGAAACGCTTGTTGAAGCGATCAACGCGGCCGCCGGTGTCAACAACACGTTGCTTACCAGTATAGAACGGGTGGCATTTGCCGCACACGTCCAGATTCAGGTCGTGGTTCATGGTAGAACGGGTGTTGATCACGTTACCGCAAGAGCAAGTGATGGTCACTGCTTCGTACTTCGGGTGAATACCTTGTTTCATGGGAAAACCTCATAAAAGGCCGTGTCGCTCTCCATGCCAGGCGAACCTGCACAGCACCACACGCGGTTGAACATTATATGTATCTCTGACGAGCTATCTCACCAGAGGCGGCATAGTATACAGAATTTAACCGCCCGAGGCAAACATTGCTCAGCCATACACGCCTGCGGCCCCAGCGTGTACACTACCGTCCCTGATTACAGAACTGGATAGAGATCGCAATGTCCGTCGTAAAGGTTGCCCTGCCCGTCCCGCTACCGCGCCTGTTTGATTATCTGCTCCCTGCTGACGCTGCGCAGCCGGCAACCGGCAGTCGCGTCAGCGTGCCTTTTGGCAACCGTAAGCTGACTGGCATTGTGACCGGCGTGACCGAAAGCAGCGATCTGCCGCTGAAGCAGCTGAAACCGATAGAAGCCGTGCTGGATGACAGCAGTCTGTTTTCGCCCGCGCTGTGGCGCATCCTCAACTGGGCGGCCGGTTACTATCATTCACCCGTCGGGGAAGTGCTGAGTCATGCGTTACCGGTTCTGCTCCGCCAGGGGAAACCGGCACAGGAAGCGCCGCTGTGGCAGTGGGCGATCACGGAGGCCGGACGGGAAGTGGCGCCGGAAAGTCTGAAGCGTGCACCAAAGCAGCAGCAGGCGCTGGCCGCGCTGCGTCAGCAACCGCTCTATCGTCATCAGGTAAACGAACAGAGCTTTAACGACGCCGCTCTGCAGGCGCTCAGAGCCAAAGGGCTGTGCGAGCTGCGCGAGCATGCGCCATCTGCCGCGGACTGGCGGACGCATTTTGCCATTAAAGGCGAGCGTCTGCGGCTCAATACCGATCAGGCCATGGCCGTCGGGGCTATCCGGGCGGAAGACGATCGCTACGTTCCGTGGCTGCTGGCCGGGATCACCGGCTCCGGTAAAACCGAGGTCTATCTCACTATCCTGGAAAACATTCTGTCACGCGGCATGCAGGCACTGGTGCTGGTGCCGGAGATTGGCCTCACGCCGCAGACCATTGCGCGCTTCCGGGAACGTTTTGATGCCCCGATTGATGTGCTGCACTCTGCGCTGAATGACAGCGAAAGGCTGGCGGTCTGGCTGCGCGCCCGGCGCGGCGAAAGCGCGATTATTATTGGTACGCGCTCTGCGCTGTTCACCCCGCTGGCGCGGCCTGGCGTAATCATTATCGATGAAGAGCATGACAGCTCCTATAAACAGCAGGAGGGCTGGCGTTATCAGGCCCGCGATCTGGCGGTGTTTCGTGCACATGAAGAGAACATCCCGATTGTCATGGGTTCGGCCACGCCCGCGCTGGAGACGCTGCATAACGTGCGCGTCGGCAAATACCGGCAGCTTAATCTCACCCAGCGCGCCGGTAATGCAAAGCCCGCTTTGCAGCAGCTGATCGATCTGAAAGGACAGCCGCTTAAGGGTGGTCTGGCGCCGGCGCTGCTCAGTAAAATGCGCCAGCACCTGCAGGCGGATAATCAGGTGCTGCTGTTTCTGAACCGGCGCGGCTTTTCACCGGCGTTGATGTGCCACGACTGCGGCTGGCTGGCGGAATGCCAGCGCTGCGACAGCTACTACACGCTGCACCAGCATCACCGCCAGCTGCGCTGCCACCATTGCGACAGCCAGCGTCCGCTGCCGCTGCAGTGTCCCGGCTGCGGTTCAACCCATCTGATGCCGGTTGGCGTAGGCACAGAACAGCTGGAGCAGCAGCTGGGCACGCTGTTTCCGGACGTGCCAGTTTCGCGCATCGATCGTGATACTACCAGCCGTAAAGGTGCGCTGGAGCAGCATCTGGCGGATGTGCATCGCGGCGGCGCGCGTATTCTGGTGGGCACGCAGATGCTGGCAAAAGGCCATCATTTTCCTGATGTTACGCTGGTGTCGCTGCTGGACGTTGACGGCGCGCTCTTCTCGGCTGATTTTCGTGCCGCAGAACGTTTCGCGCAGCTCTATACCCAGGTTGCAGGTCGCGCCGGACGCGCCGGCAAACAGGGTGAAGTGCTGCTGCAGACGCACCATCCGGAGCATCCGTTGCTGCAGACGCTGCTGCATCGCGGCTACTTCGCCTTTGCTGACCAGGCGCTGCTTGAACGCCAGTCGGTGCAGCTGCCGCCCTGGACCAGCCACGCGCTATTTCGTGCCGAAGATATGGATAATCAGCAGGCTGCCGCTTTTCTCGTCCAGCTGCGTAATCTGCTGGAGGCGAGCCCGCTGAAAGATGAAGCCACCTGGCTGATGGGCCCGGTGCCGGCGCTGGCGCCAAAACGCAGCGGTCGGTGGCGCTGGCAGCTGCTGCTGCAGCATCCGTCACGCAAACGCCTGCAGCAGTTATTAAGCAGTTCGCTGCCGCTGCTGAGCACATTGCCCGCTGCACGCAAAGTAAAATGGACGCTGGATATCGATCCCGGCGAGAGCTGATGGCATCCGCATCTGCGAGCCAGATCGAAAAAAGTCGAACAAGTCACAGTTTTTATGCAAATTAAGTAACGGCCCTGCCCGCCAATGCGTTATCAATAGGATCACCCGGCCAGGACCGGCCCTTGCAGACAAACTGTACGCTGTATCACGCCAGGAGTAACACGTTGGACCCGAAGCAAACTTCATCTGCTGCCACGATGAAAGATGTGGCTGAGCACGCAGGCGTCTCTACGGCGACCGTTTCCCGGGCGCTGATGAATCCGGAGAAAGTGTCAGCCGCAACCCGGCAAAAAGTCGAGCAGGCGGTCATTGCGACAGGCTATGCATCGCATGGCCTGTCGCGCAATGCCAGACGCAATGAAACCCGGACTATCCTGGTGATTGTGCCCGATATCTGCGATCCCTTTTTTAGCGAAATTATCCGCGGCATTGAGGTCACCGCCGCGCAGCAGGGGTACCTGGTGCTGATTGGCGACTGCGCGCATCAGGATCATCAGGAAAAAACCTTTCTTGATCTGATGCTGACGCGACAGATTGACGGCATGGTGCTGCTGGGTTCACAGCTGCCGTTTGACGCCGATCCTGAAGCGCTGCGCAGCCTGCCGCCCATGGTTATGGGAAATGAATTCGCGCCGGAGATGGCGCTGCCCACCGTGCACATTGACAACCTGACCGCGGCGTTTGAAGCCGTTAACCATTTGCTGCAGCTCGGGCATCGTCGTATCGCCTGTATTACCGGGCCTGAATCGGTTCCGCTCAGCCAGTATCGGCTGCAGGGTTATATTCAGGCGCTGCGCCGCAGCAGCATCCCCGTTGAACCGATGTTTATCGTACGCGGTGATTTCTCGTTTGAAGCCGGTGCCCGCGCCCTGAAACAGCTGATGAGTCTGCCGCAGCCCCCGGAAGCGCTATTCTGTCACAGCGATCTGATGGCGCTGGGCGCCATGAATCAGGCGCGCAAACTGGGGATGCGCATTCCGCAGGATCTCTCCATCGTTGGCTTTGATGATATTGAGCTGGCGCGCTATTACGAACCGCCCCTGACTACCGTGGCGCAGCCGCGCTTTGATATTGGCCGCGAAGCGATGCTGCTGCTGCTGGATGAGCTGCAGGGCAAGCGGGTAAATAATGGTTCGCGCCTGCTGGATGCAGAACTGCGCGTGCGCGGCAGTACAGCACCGGCTAAAAAGCGTTAGGTCACACGTGCCGCACTGCACATTTTCAGCAGATTCTGAAGGCAGACTCTGCTGGTCAAAGTTCGCACCCTTGAGTAACATGGCGCATTCATTGCCGGGCGGTTTACACCTCATTTATACCCGTCATTTTTCAAGCTGTAGCCAGGCTGGCTGCAACTCACACTGTTCAGGGTCTACGCCCGCAGGCATTTTGAAGGTATCAGGACGAAAGTGGCACAGAGAGATTATGTAGGCCGCGGGCGTTCAACAGGGACGCGTCGCAAAAAACCCGCCGGTCGCAGCAGCAGCAAAAAAAGCAAAGGCGGATCGGGTATATCGAAACTGATGGTAGTGCTCGCTGCCGCAGTACTGGTCACTTTTGCCGGTGGTTTATGGTTCATCGCGCACCATAAAAAAGAAGAGACGCCGGTTATCCCGAATCATAAAGTTAGTGGTAATGGCCTGCCGCCCAAGCCGGAAGAGCGCTGGAAATACATCAAAGAGCTGGAAAACCGGCAAATTACGGTTCCCTCACCGACTGAGCCTTCAGCCGGCGGCGAAGTGCAGTCGCAGACGCAGCTGACCGATGAACAGCGCCAGCTGCTGGAGCAGATGCAGGCGGATATGCGCCAGCAGCCTACGCAGCTGAACGAAGTGCCGTGGAACGAGCAGACGCCGGCTCAGCGTCAGCAGACATTACAGCGTCAGCAGGTACAGCAGCAGCAACGTCAGCAGCAGATACAGGCACAGCAGCAGCAGTTGCTGCAACAGCAGACTCAGCAACGACAACAGCAGCAACAGCAACGTCAGCAGCAGATACAGGCACAGCAGCAGCGTCAGCAGCAGTTGCAGGCTCAGCAGCGCCAGCAGCAGCAGCAGGCTGAACGACCGGCACCGGTACAGCAGGCAAAACCAGAAACCACCAAAGTGAAGCCGGAAGAGAAAGCCTCCACACAGCGCTGGATGGTGCAGTGTGGCTCCTTTAAAGGCAGCGATCAGGCGGAATCTGTGCGCGCCGGTCTCGCTTTTGAAGGTTTTGAAAGCCGTATCACGACCGGCGGCGGCTGGAATCGCGTGGTGATTGGTCCGTTTAAAGATCGGAGTAAAGCTGACAGTACCGTGAAGCGGCTGCACAGTTCCGGTCACGGCAGCTGTATTCCGCTCGCCCTGCCCTGATAGCCTGAGCCCTGCTCCCGGCCTCACTCTACCGCCGGGAGCAGGCGCAGCCGAATTAAGACAAACCCCATCGCCCTGAGGGGTTGAAACCTTCTTAACCCACCCCATATCTGTTTGCATGATACGCCGCGCCGGGTGCGCGGTGTCTTTTTTCAACTGCAACAAGGGGTCTGCCCGTGACAACAATAGTAAGTGTACGACGCAACGGCCGGGTCGTTATTGGTGGTGATGGCCAGGCAACGCTTGGCAACACCGTAATGAAAGGCAACGTCAAAAAAGTGCGTCGTCTTTACAACGATAAAGTGATTGCGGGCTTTGCGGGCGGCACTGCCGACGCCTTTACCCTGTTTGAACTGTTTGAGCGTAAGCTGGAAATGCATCAGGGTCATCTGGTTAAAGCCGCGGTTGAGCTGGCAAAAGACTGGCGGACCGATCGCATGCTGCGCCGTCTTGAAGCGCTGCTGGCGGTAGCGGATGAGAACTCTTCGCTGATCATCAGCGGTAACGGCGATGTTATTCAGCCGGAAAACGACCTGATAGCGATCGGCTCCGGCGGCCCCTACGCCCAGGCAGCGGCACGCGCGCTACTGGAAAATACCGACATTGGTGCACACGATATTGTTGAGAAAGCGCTGAACATCGCCGGCGATATCTGTATCTACACCAACCATAATATTAACTACGAAGAATTACCGTCTAAGGCGTAAGGACCTGAATCATGTCTGAGATGACTCCACGCGAGATTGTCAGCGAGCTTAATCGCTTTATCATCGGCCAGGACGGCGCTAAAAAAGCGGTTGCCATTGCGCTGCGTAACCGCTGGCGCCGCATGCAGCTTGACGAAGAGCTGCGTCACGAAGTGACCCCGAAAAATATCCTGATGATTGGCCCGACCGGCGTCGGTAAAACCGAAATTGCCCGTCGTCTGGCGAAGCTGGCCAACGCCCCGTTCATTAAAGTTGAAGCGACAAAATTCACCGAAGTTGGCTATGTCGGTAAAGAGGTCGATTCGATTATCCGCGATCTGACCGACTCCGCCATCAAAATGGTGCGCAGCCAGGCGATTGAAAAGAATAAATATCGTGCTGAAGAGATGGCCGAGGAGCGCATTCTCGACGTGCTGATCCCACCGGCTAAAAACAACTGGGGCCAGCCAGAGCAGAACGCCGAGCCATCAGCTGCGCGTCAGTCTTTCCGCAAAAAACTGCGCGAAGGTCAGCTGGATGATAAAGAGATTGAGATCGACCTTGCCGCCGCGCCGGCTGGCGTAGAGATCATGGCGCCTCCGGGCATGGAAGAGATGACCAGCCAGCTGCAGTCCATGTTTCAGAACCTGGGCGGTCAGAAACAGAAGCCGCGCAAGCTCAAGATCAAAGATGCCATGAAGCTGCTGATTGAAGAAGAAGCGGCAAAACTGGTTAACCCGGAAGAGCTGAAGCAGGACGCTATCGACGCGGTAGAGCAGCACGGTATCGTGTTTATCGATGAGATCGACAAAATCTGTAAGCGCGGCGGCCAGTCTTCTGGTCCGGACGTTTCACGCGAAGGCGTGCAGCGCGATCTGCTGCCGCTGGTTGAGGGCTGTACCGTTTCGACCAAGCACGGCATGGTTAAAACCGACCATATCCTGTTTATCGCCTCCGGCGCATTCCAGGTAGCCAGCCCGTCCGATCTGATCCCGGAACTGCAGGGTCGTCTGCCGATTCGCGTTGAGCTGCAGGCGCTGACCGTGAACGACTTCGAGCGCATCCTTACTGAGCCTAACGCTTCCGTCACCGTGCAGTACAAAGCGCTGATGGGTACGGAAGGCGTTAATGTGGACTTCACCGAGGATGGTATCCGCCGGATTGCTGAAGCAGCCTGGCAGGTTAATGAGACCACTGAAAATATCGGTGCACGCCGCCTGCATACTGTACTGGAGCGTCTGATGGAAGATATCTCCTATGACGCCAGCGATCGCCACGGTGAGTCCATTACCATCGACGCTGAGTATGTCGGCAAGCATCTGGATGTACTGGTCGCAGACGAAGATCTCAGCCGCTTCATCCTGTAACACCATTCTGATCGTTTCTGCTGCCCGGCCACTGCGCCGGGCATTTTTTTGCGCAGCATATTGATGCGGCGCTGCTTTTTGCCGGTGATGATTTTGCCAACACTCTTCAGATAGCGATATACTTATCTTTCCTGTGGCAAACAGACGGCATCCTTATGAAATACGATACATCTGAACTCTGTGACATCTACCATGAAGAAGTGAATGTGGTTGAACCACTTTTTTCCAACTTCGGTGGACGCACCTCATTCGGTGGGCAGATTACCACAGTCAAATGTTTTGAAGACAACGGCCTGCTTTACGACCTGCTGGAAGAGAACGGGCGTGGACGAGTGCTGCTGGTAGATGGCGGTGGCTCGGTACGTCGTGCGCTGGTGGATGCCCAGCTGGCGCGGCTTGCGGCGCAAAATGAGTGGGAAGGTCTGGTCGTTTACGGCTCGGTGCGGCAGGTTGATGAACTGGAAGAGCTGGAAATTGGTATCCAGGCGATTGCAGCGATCCCCGCTGGTGCGGCCGGTGAAGGCATTGGTGAGAGCGACGTACGCGTAAACTTTGGCGGCGTAACCTTTTTCTCCGGCGATCATCTCTATGCGGATAACACGGGCATCATTCTGTCAGAAGATGCGCTTGATATTGAGTAAACCGCAAACAAAAACGGGTGCCTGAGCACCCGCAGGTTTAAGCGCAGGTGCTTAAACCTCTTCCATTTTTCCCAGCAGTGCCCGCAGACGTTCCTGCCAGACATGCTGCTCTTCCTTCAGATGCTGATTTTCACGCGCCAGCGCGTCCTGATTGCCGGAAGCCTGGCTCACTTCGTTTTTCAGCGTATTGTTCTGCTCTTTCAGCTCTTCAATTTCCATTTGCAGCAGCGTGATGGTATCAATCGCCTGCTGTACTTTCGCTTCCAGTTTCTCAAATACTTCAAATGACATCGTTCTGACCTCTCCTAAAACTCGCAAGGCGTTGATGAAGCTGTAGCTGCCTCAATAAAGACGCATACAGCCATGTTGTCCCGATTGTATGTAGCCAAACCCGGCAAGTCCAGCGGCACGGGGCATTGGCGGCCAGTCTGTAACACTTTTCAGCTAATGCTTAAAAAACAAACCCGTTGCCAGTCATGATGCGCTAAGTGCGTTAAGAGGCAGATTAATTGGCCTTAAAGAAAGGTAAAAGACGCGAAAACGCGCATTTTTATGACGCAGTACACAGAATTCAATTTCGCTATTTCTCGTTTATGTTCGTTAACGATAAATTCACATCAACCCTACATTAGCGCTGGGCGACTCAGGGATTGAGAACAAAAACTGATAACATTTAACCTCGCTTCAGGAATTCCATTATGAGTCAGACAACGAACACACTCAAAGGTCAATGTATCGCCGAGTTTCTCGGCACCGGTTTGATTATCTTTTTTGGCGCTGGCTGTGTGGCTGCGCTGAAGCTGGCCGGTGCGGCATTCGGTCAGTGGGAAATCTGCATCATCTGGGGTCTGGCTGTTTCGATGGCGGTCTATCTGAGTGCGGGCGTCTCCGGCGCGCATCTCAATCCGGCGGTCACCGTGGCGCTCTGCCTGTTTGCTAATTTTGAAGGGCGTAAAGTTTTACCTTACATTCTGGCGCAGGTTGCCGGCGCCTTCTGTGCCGCTGCACTGGTATACGGCCTCTATTACAATCTGTTTTTCGATTATGAAGCGAGCCATCAGATGGTGCGTGGCAGCGTGCAGAGCCTCGACCTGGCGGGTATCTTCTCTACTTATCCTAATCCGCACATCACGGTCGGTCAGGCGTTTCTGGTAGAGATGGTGATCACAGCCGTACTGATGGCGGTTATCATGGCGCTGACTGACGATGGCAATGGCGTACCGCGTGGCCCGCTGGCGCCGCTGCTGATTGGTCTGCTGGTTGCTATTATCGGTGGTTCAATGGGTCCCCTGACCGGCTTTGCGCTCAATCCGGCACGTGACTTTGGACCGAAACTGTTTGCCTTTATCGCTGGCTGGGGTGACGTAGCCTTCACCGGCGGCAAAGATATTCCTTACTTCCTGGTGCCTGTGTTTGGTCCGCTGGTGGGTGCATGTCTGGGTGCCTTTAGCTATCGTGCGCTGATTGGTCGCCACCTGCCGGTAAATATCGCAGAAACCAGCAAAACAGAAAAACCTGTAGCGCGCGCTGAACAGCGTAAAGCGTAAGTTTCACTCTTAATCATCAGGACATTATTATGACTACGCCAGATAAAAAATATATCGTCGCGCTCGATCAGGGTACTACCAGCTCCCGTGCCGTCGTACTCGACCATGACGCCAACATCGTTGCTGTTTCACAGCGTGAGTTTACGCAGATCTACCCGAAAGCGGGCTGGGTTGAGCATGACCCGATGGATATCTGGGCTTCACAGAGCTCAACGCTGGTGGAAGTGCTGGCACACGCTGACATTAACTCCGATCAGATCGCCGCTATCGGTATCACTAACCAGCGTGAAACCGCCATCGTCTGGGATAAAGAGACCGGCAAACCTATCTACAATGCCATTGTCTGGCAGGATCCACGTACCGCTGACTACTGTAACAAGCTGAAGAAAGAGGGGCTGGAAGAGTATATCCAGCACACCACAGGTCTGGTCATTAACCCTTACTTCTCCGGCACCAAAGTGAAATGGATCCTCGATCACGTCGAAGGCGCACGCGAGCGTGCAAAACGCGGCGAGCTGCTGTTTGGTACCGTGGATACCTGGCTGGTCTGGAAAATGACGCAGGGTCGTGTGCATATCACTGACCATACCAACGCCTCGCGTACCATGATGTATAACATCCACAAGCTGGAGTGGGACGCACGCATGCTGGAGATCCTCGACATTCCGCGCGAAATGCTGCCGGAAGTTAAAGGCTCTTCTGAAATTTATGGTCAGACCAACATTGGCGGTAAAGGCGGCACGCGTATTCCGATCGCCGGGATTGCGGGTGATCAGCAGGCGGCCCTGTATGGCCAGCTCTGCGTACAGCCTGGCATGGCGAAAAATACCTACGGTACCGGCTGCTTTATGCTGATGAATACCGGTACTGAAGCAGTAACCTCTACCCACGGCCTGCTGACCACTATCGCCTGCGGCCCGCGTGGCGAAGTGAACTATGCGCTGGAAGGTGCCGTATTTATCGGCGGCGCCTCGATTCAGTGGCTGCGCGACGAAATGAAGCTGATCAACGACTCCACCGACTCAGAATATTTTGCGCTGAAAGTTAAAGATACGAACGGCGTCTATATGGTGCCGGCATTTACCGGCCTGGGCGCGCCTTACTGGGACCCCTATGCCCGTGGCGCAATCTTCGGCCTGACGCGCGGTGCCAATGCCAACCACATTATCCGCGCTACGCTGGAGTCGATCGCCTATCAGACGCGCGATGTACTGGAAGCGATGCAGAACGACGCCGGCACCCGCCTGCAGTCGCTGCGCGTTGATGGCGGCGCAGTCGCGAACAACTTCCTGATGCAGTTCCAGTCTGACATTCTCGGCACCCGCGTTGAACGTCCGGAAGTGCGTGAGGTCACGGCGCTGGGCGCAGCCTATCTGGCAGGCCTGGCCGTCGGCTTCTGGAACGATCTGGACGAGGTGCGTGCTAAAGCCGTCGTGGAGCGCGAATTCCGCCCTGGCATCGAAACCACTGAGCGCAACCTGCGTTACGCGGGCTGGCAGAAAGCGGTTGCCCGTGCCAAAGCCTGGGAAGACGAAGCGTAAGTAACCCCCTGCCCGCGGTCCGTGCCGCGGGTTTCTCCCTCTCCCGCTTTTACCGCTGTGCTACACTGCCCGCCTGTTTTTCTGTCAGGTGCAAACCATGAAACGCGAACTCGCAATTGAATTTTCCCGTGTCACTGAAGCGGCAGCGCTGGCTGGCTATCGCTGGTTAGGACGTGGCGATAAAAATGCGGCCGACGGCGCCGCCGTTAACGCCATGCGCATTATGCTCAACACCATCAACATTGATGGCCGCATCGTTATCGGTGAAGGCGAAATTGATGAGGCGCCGATGCTCTATATCGGCGAGCAGGTCGGCACCGGTCAGGGTGATGCCGTGGACATTGCGGTCGATCCGATTGAAGGCACGCGCATGACCGCTCTGGGCCAGGCTAACGCGCTGGCGGTGCTGGCAGTCGGCGATAAAGGCAGCTTTCTGCACGCACCAGATATGTACATGGAGAAGCTGATCGTCGGACCGGGAGCGCGCGGCGCTATCGACCTCAGTCTGCCGCTGGAAACCAATCTTAAAAATATCGCCATTGCGCTCGGTAAGCCGCTCGCGCAGCTGACGGTATCCATTCTGGCGAAGCCACGCCATGACGCAGTTATTGCCCAGCTGCAGGCGCTCGGCGTGCGCGTGTTTGCTTTTCCCGATGGCGATGTGGCCGCGTCGATCCTCACCTGTATGCCTGACAGTGAAGTCGATGTGCTGTATGGCATCGGCGGCGCGCCTGAAGGTGTCGTCTCGGCAGCCGTGATCCGCGCCATGGATGGTGACATGCAGGCACGCCTGCTGGCGCGGCATCAGGTTAAAGGAGAGAGCGAAGAGAATCGCCGACTGGGCGAACAGGAGCTGTTGCGCTGCGCGGAAATGGGGATTGCGGTGGGCAGCGTGTTAACGCTGAATGAGATGGCGCGCAACGACAACGTGATTTTTGCGGCCACCGGCATCACCAGCGGCGATCTGCTGAAGGGCATTACCTGTAACGGCAATATCGCCACCAGCGAGACGCTGCTGGTACGCGGCAAGTCGCGTACCATTCGCCGCATCCAGTCGATCCACTATCTGGATCGCAAGGATACGGCGCTGCACCCGTTTATCCTGTAACCGTCTGCTTGCCGCTCTCGGGATGACGTGAGAGCGGCCACCAGCACAGCAGCATCACCAGCGACGTGACAAACATCAGCAGGCCAAGGCTGGACTGATCGTGCTGCGGTAGCAGAGCGGATAGCCACGCGACCACTCCTGAGCCCAGGTTCTGCAGGCCGCCAATCAGCGCCCCGGCGCTACCCGCCAGCCAGGCGTAAGGCTCCATGGCACCCGATGTTGCCAGCGGGAACAGCATGCCGGCACCGAAGAAAAACAGCGCCGCCGGCACCAGCAGCGTCCAGATATTCATTACGCCAAACCATGACGGGATCCACATCAGCAGGCCAGCCAGCAGGCAGCTGTTTACCCCATACCACATCAGCGTATGCCAGGAGGTCTCTTCCCGGCCGGCAAACCAGGCACCAAAAAAGGCGGCCGGAATAGGCAGAATAAACAGAATGCTAACGGTCAGGCCATCCAGTCCCAGTACGCCGCCCATCAGCACACCGCAGCTCGCTTCAAAGACGGCGATGCCCGCCAGCGCGCCCACCAGCAGCAGCAGATAACGGATAAAATTGCCGTCGCTCAGCAGCGTGGCGTAGCGGCGCAGAAAAGGCGTAGCCGGTGCATCGCCCGGCCGGGTTTCCGGCAGCCAGCGCGCCATAGATGCCGTAACGCCCAGGCACAGCAGCAGCAGAAAGGCGAAGCAGGCGTGCCAGCCAATCAGCCGGGTCAGCAGCGCACCTATTACCGGTGCCAGCAGCGGACTCACCAGAATGCCCATATTCAGCAGGCTGTTGGCCCGCCGCAGCGCGGTTCCGGCATACAGATCGCGCGGCATCGTGCGCGCCATAACGCCGGCAACGCCGGTGCCGAGCCCCTGGATAGCGCTGCCCAGCACCAGCATCTGCAGCGATGAGGCGAACAGCGCGATCAGCGCACCACAGGCAAAGATCGTCATGCCGGTAAGGATCACCGGGCGACGTCCGACGCTGTCCGAGAGCGGGCCGTAGATCAGCTGCGATCCGCCATAGGTGATCAGATAGGCCGCCATGACCTGCTGCATTGCGCCGCTGCGCACGTTGAGCGCTTCTGCCATCACTGCCATAGCGGGCACATAAATGGTTTGTGCCATCTGACCCACGGCCACCAGCACAATCAGCATGAATAACAGAAAACGGTTTTGAGTTTTATCGATCTGCATGGAACACGATATCAGCCTGAAAAAAGAACGCGCCGGCAGCACTCAGGGTTCGCCGGCAGGAATGGCGGCAAAAATATCAGGATTACGTGGCAAATCGAGAGCTGAGCTGCAGGAAGCCAGGTTGTCAGCCGTCAATCTTCTGTACCAGACTGTAAACAGGTTGCTACAGGTAGTGATCTGTGCGGCAGATTTGTCGCAAAGAGCGCTTTCGCCGCCGCCGGGCTGACAAGCGCAGAGCGGGCTGGTAAAGATAGCGATAACCGGGAGAATTCAACAGGAGCACCTATGGCCGAGTGGATTAATGCAGAAGTTAAAGAGGTGAAAAACTGGACCGACGCGCTGTTCAGCCTGCGCGTTACTGCCCCTATCGATCGGTTTATCGCCGGGCAGTTTGCCAAACTGGCGCTGGAAATAGAGGGGGAGCGCGTGCAGCGCGCTTACTCCTACGTTAACGCCCCCGACGATCCGCTGCTGGAGTTTTATCTGGTCACCGTACCGGAGGGTAAACTCAGTCCGCGCCTGCAGGCGCTGCAGCCGGGTGATCACGTCATGCTGACCAAAGAGGCAGCCGGCTTTTTCACCCTGGATGAAATCCCTGACTGCCGCACCCTGTGGATGCTGGCGACCGGCACCGCCATCGGCCCCTACCTGTCAATTTTACAGCAGGGCGAAGGTCTGGAGCGCTTTGACCATGTTGTCCTGGTTCACGCTGCGCGCTATGCCAGCGACCTTAGCTTTCTGCCGCTGATGCAGACGCTGCAGCAGCGCTATGCAGGCAAGCTGCAGATTCAGACCGTGGTCAGCCGTGAAAGCAGCCCGGGTTCGCTGCAGGGCCGGGTACCGCAGCTGATTGAGAGCGGTGAGCTGGAGCGTGCCGTGGGCCTGTTGCTCGACGCAGAGAGCAGCCACGTTATGCTGTGTGGTAATCCACAGATGGTGCGCGATACCCAGCAGCTGCTGAAAGAGAGCCGCAATATGCGCAAACATTTCAAACGCAAGCCGGGCCACATGACCAGCGAACACTACTGGTGAGGATGCCGTAACATCCCGCCACGCTTTTCACCGCGCGGGTTTTGACTTTCGGCGGTAAAAACCGTTTTAATCTGCCATAAGTGAATGATTCAGGGCCGATGCAATGAAGAAACTGTCAGCCGCGCTGCTGCTTAGCTGCGCGCTGTCATCTCCCGCCCGGGCAGACGAGCCGCCACCCGATCGCAGTGCGCATCTGCCGGTGGCGCCTTATCTGCTGACGGGCGCGCCTGCGTTTGATATGACGATCGCGCAGTTTCGTGAAAGCTATAACGCGGCTAATCCTGCACTGCCGCTGCTGGAATATCGTGCAATAGACAATCGTGATGACAAGAGCCATCTGACGCGCGCAGCCAGCAAAATCAGCGAAACGCTTTACTCTTCCACCGCGCTGGAACAGGGCACCGGAAAGATTAAAACGCTGCAGATCACCTGGCTGCCGGTGCCGGGTCCGGAGATGAAGCAGGCTCAGCTGCAGGCGATGAATTATATGAGCGCTCTGCTGCGCTATTTCGTGCCGGGACTCTCGCCCGAAGAGGGACGCCAGAAGCTGGACGCGTTACTGAGCGCCGGCAAAGGCGTTCGCTATTTCAGCCGCACGGAGGGCGCACTGCGCTTTGTGGTGGCTGACAATGGCGACAAGGGCCTGACGTTTGCCGTAGAGCCGATTAAGCTCACGCTGGCTACTCCCTGATATCGCAGGCAGAAGTGACGAAAAGCAAAGCCAGCGCCCCTTTTGATCTCTATACTGTCTGGCAGACATCGCTGCCATGATGGCAGCGCTATTTCATGAATCGCGTAATGCGGAGGAACGAATGCGACATCCACTGGTTATGGGTAACTGGAAACTGAATGGCAGCAAGCAGATGACCGGCGAGCTGATTGAAGGTCTGCGTACCGCGCTGTCAGGCGTGGACGGCTGTGGTGTAGCGATTGCCCCACCGGCAATTTATCTGGATCAGGCAAAACATGCGATTTCCGGTAGCCACATTGCGCTGGGCGCGCAGAATGTCGATGTTAACCTTTCAGGTGCATTCACCGGTGAAACCTCCGCAGAGATGCTGAAAGATATCGGCGCAAAGTACATCATCATCGGTCACTCTGAGCGTCGCACTTATCACAAAGAGAGCGACGAATTTATCGCGAAGAAGTTTGCGGTGCTGAAAGAGGCAGGTCTGGTGCCGGTATTCTGCATCGGCGAAACCGAAGCGGAAAATGAAGCAGGCAAAACCGAAGAAGTGTGCGCGCGTCAGCTGGATGCCGTGCTGGAAACTCAGGGCGCAGCAGCGTTTGAAGGTGCAGTCATCGCCTATGAACCCGTCTGGGCTATCGGCACCGGCAAGTCGGCCACGCCAGCGCAGGCGCAGGCGGTGCACAAATTTATTCGCGACCATATTGCGAAGAAAGATGCCGCTGTCGCGCAGCAGGTCATTATTCAGTATGGCGGCTCAGTAAACGATAAAAATGCGGCTGAACTCTTCACCCAGCCCGATATCGACGGGGCGCTGGTAGGCGGCGCGTCGCTGAAAGCAGACGCCTTTGCCGTAATCGTAAAAGCGGCGGCAGCAGCGAAAAAAGCATAAGCTTTTTTATAACCTGTTTCAGGGCGGCCTTACGGCCGCCTTTTTTGTACATTTACTTATTGAGCAGCTGACACTGATAATCCTGGAGTTCGCCTGCCGATCCACCATTCAGCATCAGCCAGTTACGCTCCAGCGCCAGCAACGCTAATCGGCCATCCGGTAATGCTGTCAATGCCATCCCATAGTGCCCCATTTTTTCGCGCGCCCCTGCCACTTCTTTCGCCAGACGGATAAACGCACTTTGATTGAACAAGTGTGCTTCAGAGATTGCGCGAACCAGATAGCGATGCCGGTTTATTGTCACAGGCTGCCACGCGTCATGCAGGTGAGATGCCTGACTATCGAGCTGCTGACGCACCTCCGGACGCAGACAGGAGAGATGGATATGCAGCTGATTTTGAGAGCGTCCATACTGCGCATTGATCGCCAGAGAAAATGCGCTATCGCTGACTGGCTGACTGCCCTGAACCAGCAGATCGCGATGCTGCCAGGCAGCCGCGAAAAAGTTGGGCGTGTCCGGGTCCAGCAACACCGGACTTTCCATACCAGATATTTTTTCGATGGGCATCAACAGATAATGATGCGGGCCTTTAATATCTTTGTAGATAACATGACCCTGCCGGAGATTAACTTCTTTGCAAGGGGCTGGTTTGCTGTGTTGCGCCATAGCGGGCACGCACTGTTCGCTTACAATCCGCCACAGCGCCTCGCCATTCCGGTAATAATAAAAAATGGCTATGCTCAGCATGACAATAATGATAACCAGACTCCACACCAGGCCTGATAAAAACCGATTCCTTTCTTTCATAATCAATCCCTTAGCCACTGATGAAATGGTCTTATTTTAATCAGTTACACAGCGTGATGACTATCATATATCGATTTTTATACAAAAAAAGGTCAGCTAAAAGCTGACCTTTTTTATCGCTCATAGTGGGTAATCAGGGCTTCATAACCTGATCGTAGCTGCCACCGTCGGCGAAGTGATCTTTCTGCGCTTTACTCCAGCCGCCAAATTTCTCATCTACGGTGAAGAGTTTTACTGGTGCAAAGGTACTGGCGAACTTCTTCGCGACCTCTGCATCACGCGGACGATAGAAGTTCTGCGCCGCGATAGTCTGGCCTTCCGGCGAGTAGAGATATTTCAGGTAAGCTTCCGCCACGCTGCGTGTACCCTGCGCGTCGACCACTTTATCCACTACAGAAACCGTTGGCTCTGCAAGAATAGACTCGCCTGGCGTCACGATTTCAAACTTATCTTTACCCAGTTTTTCCACCGCCAGATACGCTTCGTTTTCCCAGGCGATCAGTACGTCGCCTATTCCGCGCTCTACAAACGTATTGGTTGCGCCGCGCGCACCGGAATCCTGCACCTCAACATTTTTAAACAGCGCTTTCACATAAGCGAGCGCTTTAGCCTGGTCGCCCTGATTCTGATCAAGCGCCCAGCCCCATGCCGCCAGATAGTTCCAGCGGGCACCGCCGGAAGTTTTCGGATTTGGCGTGATCACGGATACGCCAGGCTTAGTCAGATCTGACCAGTCATGAATATTTTTGGGATTGCCTTTACGTACCAGAAACACAATGGTGGAGGTATAGGGCGCAGAGTTATCCGGCAGGCGTTTGATCCAGTTTTTGTCGATACGGCCGCGCTCAGCAATCGCATCCACATCGGACTGCAGCGCCAGCGTAACCACATCGGCACGAATACCATTGATGACGGAGGTCGCCTGCTTGCCGGAACCGCCGTGCGACTGACGGATCACCACGTTATCACCGGTTTCCTGCTTGTAATGGGCGCTGAAGGCCTTGTTATATTGTTCGTACAGTTCGCGGGTCGGATCGTATGAGACGTTTAACAGCTGATAATCCTTTGCCAGCGCACCAGACGATGCCAGTAACAAGGTGATGCCGATACTCCACTTATTCATTTCCTGCTCTCCCGCGTAGGTTATGCCGCAAGAGTGACACAAAGCGAACAGTGGATTAAAGAATTAAAAATAAGCAGTTATAACTTGCAGGAATATAAAAAAGAGGAAAAGGCGCGAACGGGATCGCGCCTGCATGCAGATCAGTAGAGCTTTTTCGCCGTATCGAGCCAGTCGCGCTTGAACGGACGCTTCATGTTCTCAATCGCGTCGATGATATCGTGGTGCACCATCTTCTCATTCTGGATCCCGACACAGCGGCCGCCATAGCCCTGCAGCAGCAGCTCAATCGAGTAAGCGCCCATACGCGACGCCAGAATGCGGTCGTAAGCACAGGGCGCGCCGCCGCGCTGGATATGTCCGAGCACGGTTGCGCGGGTTTCACGCTTTGTCTCTTCTTCGATGAAGCGCGCCAGATCGTCGATATCGCAGATGTGCTCGGTAATCGCCACGATGGCGTGCTTTTTCCCTTTTGCAATGCCCGCCTTAATCTCTTCAACCAGCTCTTCACGGGTATACGGGATTTCCGGCAGCACAATAAATTCACAGCCGCCGGCAATCGCCGCTGCCAGCGTCAGATCGCCACAGTAGCGGCCCATCACTTCCACAATTGAGATACGCTGATGCGAAGAGGAGGTATCGCGCAGGCGGTCAATCGCTTCCACCACCGTTTCCAGCGCGGTGAAATACCCGATGGTGTAGTCAGTGCCAGCCACGTCGTTATCGATAGTGCCTGGCAGACCGATGCAGGGGAACCCCATCTCAGTCAGTCGTTTGGCGCCCATGTAGGAGCCGTCACCGCCAATCACCACCAGCGCGTCAATACCCCGCTTTTTCATGTTTTCGATCGCTGCCTGGCGTACCTCTTCATTACGGAACTCAGGAAAGCGCGCCGAGCCAAGAAAAGTGCCGCCGCGGTTAATCATGTCAGAAACGCTGTAGCGGTCGAGATTGATCATGCGATCTTCATACAGACCCAGATAGCCGTCATAGATACCAAAAACTTCCAGGCCTTCACTCAGGGCGGAACGGACAACTCCGCGAATGGCTGCGTTCATGCCCGGGGCGTCGCCGCCACTGGTCAGTACTCCGATTTTTTTGATCATGACAACCTCTGGATTGTTCAAAACTAAGGATTATTCCCGCCGATCGACCGGGTCATGCCTGCTCCCGAACGTGGGGCTTAATAGTTGCAGATAGTATATCAAAGGCTCAATGCTGAATTGATTCAGGTCAGACAAGTTTTCGCTAATTTTTTAAAGAGTTGTTAGCGTTTTGTCATTTTTAACATATAAGCGCCTGAATTAAAAAAGCTAAAAGCGGAAAAAGCCCTGCTGATGTTCCGGGACGACCGAGCAGGGATCCTGGTGAATAATAATGTCAGAACCTGGAAATTTCCGGCGCAGCGCCTGTTCAATCTCATCAGCAACGTGATGCGCCTGAACCAGCGGCAGCGCATCTTCCATTTCCAGATGCAGCTGAATAAACCGCGTCGGCCCTGACTGCCTGGTACGCAATGCATGCGCGCCGCATACGCCAGGCCACTGTGTCACCAGTGCAATAATCTGCTGCTTTTCCTGCTCCGGCAGCGCGCGATCCAGCAGCGCCTGCACGGCTTCATATCCCATACGCAGCGCGTTATAGAGGATATAGACGCCGATCCCCAGCGCAAACAGCGCATCAGCACGCGCAAAACCGTAGCTGCTCAGACCCAGCGCCACCAGAATCGCGCCATTCATAACGATATCCGACTGATAGTGCAGCATATCGGCGCGAATCGCCTGACTGCGGGTGCGCCGTACAACCCAGCGCTGGAAAGCCACCAGCGCCAGCGTGGAAAAGAGGGCAACAATGGTTACGACAACGCCGACCAGCGGCGCGCGCAGCGTTTCCGGTTTTGCCAGGTGCTGAATGCCGGTCAGAAACAGAAAGAGCGCGGAGCCGGAGATAAACATGCTCTGCGCCAGCGCCGCCAGCGATTCTGCTTTGCCATGGCCGAAAGTGTGATCATCGTCGGCGGGCTGTAGCGCATAACGTACTACCAGCAGATTGGTCAGCGAGGCGGCGATGTCGACCAGCGAATCCACCAGTGCCGCCAGCACGCTGACCGATCCGGTGTACCACCAGGCAAAAATTTTGACCAGCAGCAGCGCCAGCGCCAGTGAGGTAGCGGCCAGCGCAGCGCGCCGGACCAGTGTTGCGTACTCAGAATCCATGTTTCGCCCTATTAAACAGATGCGCGTGCCCGCCTTAACTGAAAACAAGTTTATCATCAGTCCGGCAGAGCTGCGTCTGCGATGCGCTATTCATTGGCAACGGCATACGGCGGGCAAAAAAACCCCGCCATCATGGCGGGGGAAGACAGGGATGGTGTCTATGGCAAGGAAAAACAGGGATACTATGTTACTGGTTACTACTGGTGCTACTCACTGCTTGCAGCGATGACGACGACTGCAATCCTGAGAACCGACGAACATCATTCAGCCGGCGTTCATGATTCTTTTTTAACGCTGCCTGCTGCACAGGCGTCAGCAGGTGATACATCTGATTACGAACCCGGGCCATCTCAACCTGCAGGTCAACCTGCGCGCGGGCCTGTTTTTCAGCCAGCTGGCGGATCGCCGATTCATTAAATTTGTCTGCAGTGACAAGGTCATGCATAGTTTCAATATCCTGAACGCTTAACACCGGGCGCTCATGACGTGCTTGCTGCATCAGGTCCCGCATTTGCTGCCGCTGCTGTTCGGTAAGCTCAATACCATCGAACATGTGACTTTGCGGATTTTGCGTCATACTGCCTGTCGTCAAGCCGCCGTTTTGATGCATCTCTTCAATCGCTGTCGTCTCTGCTGCAACTGCGCTGGCGTGACTAAGAACCATCGCTGAAGCAATGACGATGACGGTTAAGTTGCGCATCGTTTACTCCCGGTTTGCTCTGTTTTGCGATTCAACGAGACCCAGTTTACGGCGGCAGCTGCAAACAACCGTCAGGGGGTGTAAAACTACGTAAAGCGTTGGATTGCCAGTGTGGGAACACGGTATTTTGCCTGCGGAGGGCAATAAAAAATGAATAAAATCCTGTTGGTAGATGACGACCGCGAATTAACTTCGCTGCTTAAAGAATTACTCGAAATGGAAGGGTTTGAAGTCATTGTAGCCAGCGATGGAGAGCAGGCACTTACTCTGCTGGACAGCTCTGTTGACCTGCTGCTGCTGGATGTCATGATGCCGAAGAAAAACGGTATCGATACGTTGAAAGAGCTGCGTCAGCAGCATCAGACGCCGGTCATTATGCTGACCGCGCGCGGCAGCGAACTGGATCGCGTTCTGGGGCTGGAGCTGGGGGCGGATGACTACCTGCCTAAACCGTTCAACGACCGTGAACTGGTGGCGCGTATTCGTGCGATCCTGCGTCGTTCAAACTGGAGCGAGCAGCAGCAACAGCAGCACGATACCAGTTCGCCGACGCTTGAAGTCGACTGCCTGCGTCTGAATCCGGGGCGCCAGGAGGCGAGCTTCGATAACGAAACGCTCGATCTCACCGGCACCGAGTTCACGCTGCTTTACCTGCTGGCGCAGCATCTTGGCCAGGTGGTATCGCGCGAGCATCTCAGTCAGGAAGTGCTTGGCAAACGCCTGACGCCCTTTGACCGTGCCATCGATATGCATATCTCCAACCTGCGCCGCAAACTCCCTGAGCGTCGTGATGGCCATCCATGGTTCAAAACGCTGCGCGGACGCGGCTATCTGATGGTTTCTGCATCATGATAGGCAGTCTGACGACCCGCATCTTCGCCATCTTCTGGCTTACGCTGGCGCTGGTGTTGATGCTGGTCCTGATGGTGCCCAAGCTCGATTCGCGTCAGATGACCGCTCTGATGGAAAGCGAACAGCGGCAGGGCACCATGATTGAACAGCATGTGGAAGCGGAACTCTCTCAGGATCCGCCTAATGACCTGATGTGGTGGCGCCGGCTGTTTCGCGCTATCGACAAATGGGCGCCGCCGGGTCAGCGCCTGCTGCTGGTCACCAGTGAAGGCCGGGTCATCGGCGCACAGCACAATGAAATGCAGGTGATCCGCAACTTTATCGGTCAGTCAGATAACGCCGATCACCCGCAGAAGAAAAAATATGGCCGCGTTGAGATGGTTGGTCCCTTTGCCGTACGCGACGGTGAAGATAACTATCAGCTCTATCTGATCCGACCAGCCACCAGTTCTCAGCTCGATTTTATCAACCTGTTATTCGACCGGCCGCTGCTGCTGCTGATTGTCACGATGCTGATTAGCTCTCCGCTGCTGCTCTGGCTGGCATGGAGCCTGGCTCGACCGGCGCGCAAGCTGAAATACGCGGCGGATGAAGTGGCCAGCGGCAATCTGCGTCAGCATCCTGAACTGGAGTCAGGTCCGCAGGAGTTTCTGGCGGCCGGATCCAGTTTTAATCAGATGGTCAGCGCGCTTGAGCGCATGATGACTGCCCAGCAGCGCCTGTTGTCCGACATCAGCCATGAGCTGCGCACTCCGCTGACGCGCCTCCAGCTGGCTACGGCTCTGCTGCGTCGTCGTCATGGCGAAGGGAAAGAGCTGCAGCGCATTGAGACCGAAGCGCAGCGGCTGGATGGCATGATCAACGATCTGCTGGTGCTGTCACGTACCCAGCATAAAAACGCCCTGGTCAGCGAGGCGATGAAAGCAAACCAGCTATGGAACGGCGTGCTGGAGGATGCGCGCTTTGAAGCGGAACAGATGGGTAAAACCATGGAAGTGCCCTATCCGCCTGGCCCGTGGCCGCTGTATGGCAACCCGCATGCGCTGGAGAGCGCTCTGGAGAACATCGTGCGCAATGCGCTGCGCTATTCTGATTCACACATCAGCGTGAGCTTCTCGGTGGATATTCAGGGCATTACCGTTCACGTGGATGATGACGGTCCGGGCGTCAGCGAAGAAGATCGCGAGCAGATTTTCCGCCCGTTTTATCGCACTGATGAAGCGCGCGATCGCGAGTCTGGCGGCACCGGGCTTGGGCTGGCGATTGTGGAGACGGCCGTACAGCAGCACCGCGGCTGGGTCAAAGCAGATAACAGCCCGCTGGGCGGGCTGCGCCTGACGCTCTGGCTCCCGCTATACTCTGCCCGCCAGTAATTTGTTATGCTTCGGCCCCTGATTGCGGGGGCCTTATGCTGAACATTGTTTTATTCGAACCTGAAATACCACCCAACACCGGTAATATCATCCGCCTGTGCGCTAACACCGGCTTTCAGCTGCATCTGATTGAGCCGCTTGGCTTTGCGTGGGATGACAAACGGCTGCGCCGCGCCGGACTTGATTATCATGAATATACCGCGCTGAAAAAACACGCCAGCTACAGCGCTTTCCTCGCGTCTGAGGCGCCGCAGCGTCTGTTTGCCCTGACCACGAAAGGTACGCCAGCACACAGCGCCGTCAGCTATCAGGCCGGGGACTACCTGCTGTTTGGCCCGGAAAGCCGGGGCCTGCCCGCGGAAATCCTTGACGCCCTGCCTGCCGGACAGAAGATACGCATCCCGATGCGCGCCGAAAGCCGCAGCATGAATCTCTCCAATGCCGTATCAGTGGTGGTGTATGAAGCGTGGCGCCAGCTCGATTTCGCCGGCGCGCTGATCAGAGATTAAATCCCGTCACCATATTCAAAACCGGCGCCGGTAAAATGCTGATCCATATCCATTGAGGGTTTATCGCTGGCGGGTTTGCCCACAATGCGCGCCGGAACGCCAGCGGCGGTGGTATGCGGGGGAACAGGCTGCAGTACCACCGAGCCGGCACCGATTTTTGCTCCGCGACCTACGTCTATGTTGCCGAGGATTTTAGCGCCGGCACCAATCATAACGCCTTCGCGAATTTTAGGATGGCGATCGCCGCTGGTTTTGCCGGTCCCGCCCAGCGTAACGGATTGCAGGATAGAGACATCATTTTCTACTACGGCCGTTTCGCCGATCACAATACCCGTAGCGTGATCCAGCATGATCCCGCGCCCGATACGGGCCGCCGGGTGAATATCAACGGCGAAGGAAACGGAGATCTCATTTTGCAGATAGACAGCCAGCGCGCGGCGACCCTCTTTCCACAGCCAGTGGCCAATACGATAGGCCTGCAGCGCATGGAAGCCTTTCAGGTAGAGCAGCGGCGTAGAGTATTTGTCTACTGCCGGATCGCGCTGGCGTACGGCCTGAATATCATAGGCCGCTGAGACAATCATCTCCGGATCCTGACGATACGCTTCTTCAACAATTTCACGCACAGCGATAGCAGGCATAATCGGATTCGCCAGCTTGTTCGCCAGCATGTAGCTGAGCGCGCTGCCGAGATTTTCATGTTTCAGCAAAGTCGCGTGATAAAAGCTGGCCAGCATCGGTTCGCAATCTGCCAGCGCTCTGGCTTCTGCTTTGATATGGTTCCAGACCAGTTCTAACTCTTCAGACGACATTGCTGTTTACTCCCATAAAAAAGCGCCGCAGAGGCGCTACAGGTTGGTGTGCTGAGCATCCTGCTCTAGCCCGGGCTGTTTTCGTCCTTCCTTGCACGACCCAGTAAGCTTAATGCTGCCTCTCGCGCCGTTTTTTCGCAATACAGTACCTGATAAATCTGCTCGGTTATCGGCATTTCAACGCCCATTCTCGCTGCCAGGGCTTTGACTTCTTTGGTATTTCTGTAGCCTTCTACAACTTGTCCGATAATGCGTTGCGCCTCTTCAACGCTCTCGCCCTGACCCAGCATCATGCCAAAACGGCGATTGCGTGACTGGTTATCGGTGCAGGTCAGCACCAGATCGCCCAGTCCTGCCATGCCCATAAACGTTACCGGATCGGCACCCAGCGCCGCGCCCAGACGGCTCATCTCTGCCAGGCCACGGGTGATCAGTGCGGTACGTGCGTTAGCGCCGAAGCCGATACCGTCTGAGATGCCGGCACCGATAGCAATAACGTTTTTAACGGCCCCGCCCAGCTGAACACCGGTAAAATCGGCGTTGTTATAAACGCGGAAGCTTTTGCCGCAGTGCAGCTTCTGCTGCAGATCGTCAGCAAACTCCGCATCGGTCGCCGCAAGTGCGATAGCGGTAGGTAAACCGGCGGCCAGCTCTTTGGCAAAAGTAGGCCCGGAAATTACCGCCAGCGGAATAGCGTCGCCCAGGATCTCCCGCGCAACGTCCTGCAGCAGACGGCCGGTCTCTTTTTCCAGGCCTTTGGTAGCCCAGACAACACGGGAATCGATACGCAGGTAAGGTTTAATCTGCTGCAGCACGTCGCCAAAAACATGGCTCGGTACTACTACCAGCAGATCGCGGCTCGCGCGAACCACCTGGGCGAGATCGGCTTCAGGGATCAGATTATCGGGAAAAGGAACATCGGGCAGGAAAGCGGTGTTACAGCGGTCAGCCTGCAGGCGGGCGACGCTTTGCGGATTGTGGCCCCAGAGCAGAACCGGATGCCCGTTGCGAGCCAGCGTGATAGCGAGAGCGGTGCCGTACGAGCCGGCACCGAGTACGCTGATAGACGCGTTATCTGTTGTCATCAGGCATCCTGACGTGGCGCTTCGCCTTCACCTTGCTGCTGCAGGTAGTTCATGAACAGCGCATCGAAGTTAACCGGAGCCAGATTGAGCTGCGGGAACGTACCGCGTGAAACCAGGCTGGTCACGCACTCACGTGCGTAAGGGAACAGAATGTTCGGGCAGTATGCGCCAAGGCAGTGCGCCATCTGCGTGCCATCAATACCGCTGATGGTAAAGATACCCGCCTGCTGTACTTCGCACAGGAATGCGGTCTCTTCGCCTACGGTTGCGGTTACCGTCACGCGCAGCACCACTTCATACACTTCATCAGCCAGCTGAGAAGAGGCGGTATCCAGATCCAGTTTGACTTCCGGCTCCCACTCTTTCTGAAAAACCTGTGGTGCGTTTGGCGCTTCAAAAGAGACATCTTTGGTATAAACGCGCTGGATCTGGAACTGCATTTCGTTGGTGCTTTGTTCTGACATGTTACTAAGTCCTTAAGTGATAATTATCAGTGCAGAAGAGTTAAGCCTGAAGCAGAGGATCGAGTCCCTGACGCCCGTCCAGCGCGTAGAGATCGTCACAACCACCGATGTGCTGAGCGTCGATAAAAACCTGCGGCACCGTGGTGCGGCCACTGCGCCGGATCATCTCTTCACGTTTCATTGCGTCCCCATCAATAGGGATCTCCTGATAAGAAACGCCTTTCTGATCCAGTAACGCCTTTGCACGATGGCAGTATGGGCAGGTTACTTTGGTGTAAATCTCAACATTAGCCATGCGGAATACCTCAGATGATTATTTACCGCGAACCAGCGGCAGGTTTTCGCCACTCCAGCCGCTGACGCCATCTTTCAGGACAGCGACATGTTCAAAGCCTGCTGCGCTCAGCGTTGCTGCTGAATCGCCCGCGCTCTGACCGGTGGCACATACCACAATTATGGGCTGCGACTTGTGCTTTTCCAGCTCGCCGAAGCTGCCTTTTTTAATATCTGCTGCTGCTACGTTAACCGCGCCGGAAATATGTCCCTTGCGATAATCGTCGCGTGAACGCACGTCTACTACCACCGCGTTCTCTTTATTAATCAGATGGGTCGCTTCGCCACGGCTGATGGTTTTTACCTTAGAGAACATCCCTTTAACGGTGGTCACAATCACCAGAATAAGTAAAACGACCCATGCCAGACTAAGGATGGGGTGATTGCTTGCAAACTGCATGATTTCTTGCATGAGAGGTAACGACTCCAGACCGGGCTTATAAGCTAAAACAAGGGTTCTGAGTATACCTGCGCCACTTCGCATGTACAGTCGCGATGCGGGCAGAGATACGATTTGTGCGTCATTTTCCAAAAAAAATGTTTTAATCGCAAAATTCAGACAATGTTTATCGCGCTAAGCTTTAAAGCGACACGTTTCGTAATCTAAAAGCTGGCCGGGATAACTGGTAAGCGGCTGTTCATCGTGGAATAATTATCAACTATGAAGGGAAAAGCGCGCATTACACCTACAAGGACTCATTACAACGGCCCGGCTTCTCAGCTGGTATTCCGCTGGTCCCCCCTCTCCCTCAGCCTGCTGTGTGCGGGTATTTTTTTGCTGCCTGTTACCGGTTACAGCGCTGACGACAATAAAGCGCAGCTAAAAACCATTCAGCAAAGTATCGCGGAAAAAGAGAAGAGCGTTAAAGCTCAGAAAGTCGAGCGCAGTAAACTGCTCGATCAGCTCCGAAGCCAGGAGAAGATTATTGCCCAGGCGAGCCGTCAGCTACGCGAAACGCGCAATAGCTTAAGCACGCTCGACAAAGAGGTTGCTCAGCTTACCGCCTCTATCTCCCGCCTTGAAAAGCAGCAGACGCAGCAGGAAAGCCTGCTGGCGCAGCAGCTCGACGCCGCTTTTCGCCAGGGGCAGCATAATGGTGTACAGCTGCTGCTGGGCGGCGCAGAAGCGCAGCGCAGTGAACGCATCCTGGCCTATTTTGGTTACCTCAACGCCGCGCGGCAAAAAAATATCGATGAGCTGCGGCAGACCCGGCAGCAGCTGGCTGAGCAGCGTCTGACCATGCAGAGCAAACAGCAGCAGCAAAAAAATCTGCTCGTTCAGCAGCAGGCGCAGCAAAGCAAACTGGAAAACGCCAGCGCCGCCCGCAAAAAGACCCTCTCCGCGCTGGAGAATGCGCTGGAAAAAGATCAGGCAGACCTGGTTGAAATGCGTCAGAACGAAAGCCGTCTGCAGGATAAAATTGCCAAAGCAGAGCGCGAAGCGCGTCAGCGGGCCGAGCGCGAGGCGCGTGAAGCCGAGAAGGTGCGCCAGCGTCAGGCGCAGGCCAAAGCGAAAGGCTCCAGCTATGCCCCCACGCAGAGCGAGCGTGAGCTGATGGCGCGTACCGGCGGACTGGGGCGCGCAGGCGGCCAGGCTTTCTGGCCGGTACGCGGCAGAATTGAACACCGCTTCGGTGAGGCGATGCAGGGTGAGCTACGCTGGAAAGGACTGGTAATCGACGCACCGGAAGGCACCGAAGTGAAAGCGATTGCGGATGGACGGGTACTGATGGCCGACTGGCTGCAGGGCTACGGGCTGGTTGTGGTACTGGAGCACGGTAAAGGCGATATGAGCCTGTACGGCTATAACCAGAGCGCACTGGTAAGCGTCGGTGCACAGGTCAAAGCTGGTCAGCCGGTGGCGCTGGTAGGCACCAGTGGCGGCCGCGGTACGCCGTCGCTCTATTTTGAGATCCGCCGTCAGGGCAAAGCTGTTAACCCACTACCGTGGTTAGGAAGATAAGTGCTGTTTTTATCCCGAACGTTACCCGCTCTGCTATGCGGCTCGCTTCTGAGTTTCAGCGTGCAGGCGGCAAAATTAGCGATTGTCATTGATGATTTTGGCTACCGTCCCACCGAAGAGAACAAAGTGCTGGCGATGCCGGCAGCCATCTCTGTTGCCGTACTGCCCAACGCCCCGCATGCGCGTGAGATGGCAACCAAAGCCCATCAGCGCGGTCATGAAGTATTGATTCACCTGCCGATGGCGCCGCTCAGCAAACAGCCGCTGGAAAAAGATACCCTGACGCCGGAGATGAGCAGCGACGAAATCGCCCGTATTATCCGTGAAGCCAGCGGTAAAGTTCCCTACGCGGTTGGCCTGAACAATCATATGGGCAGTAAAATGACCTCCAGCCTGCCTGGCATGCAGAAAGTGATGCAGGTGCTGAATCACTACAACTACTATTTTCTCGACAGCATGACCATCGGCAATAGTCAGGCCGTTGCAGCGGCGCAGGGCACGCAGGTCAAAGTCGTGAAACGCCGCGTGTTTCTTGATGATAATCAAAATGAAGCGATGGTACGACAGCAGTTTACCCGGGCGGTTAAGCTGGCACAGCGGGACGGGTTTGCTATCGCTATCGGCCATCCGCACCCGACAACAGTGCGCGTGCTGCAGCAGATGCTGCCTTCCCTTCCGGCTGATATTACGCTGGTTACGCCAGGACAGCTGCTGAATGAGCCGCTGCGTCACAGCGCAAAACCTGCTGCAGCCTCTCCGGCTAAACCCGCCAGCGTGCGCTTCCGCGCGCCTGCCATCTGTAAAGTCAGTGCCGCGCCAGTGCCGCAGCAGCGGGCAGTGGAAATTATCGGCGAAGGCCTGATGCAGAACCCTTTCATGCTCAAACTGAAAGCGCTGTTTTAAAGCAGCGGTGTGGGCCACCGCACCGCTGACATTCACATTGCAGCCAGAAAGTTTATACTCTTGCCGGAAAACTCACGGCACAGAACAAGGACATCAGCAGGAATGACGCCGCATAAACGAAAAATTCTACTGCTTGATAATGGTCGCGAGTGGGGCGGCGGCACGAATAGCATGCTGGAATTACTGAAGCGGATCGATCGTAACCAGTTCGATATTACCTGCTGCTTTTATCATAATTATTCGCGCGGCAATAACGAAACCATTGAGCAAATTCTTGGATCGTTAACGATTCCGGTGACGTTTATTCCGCAGCGCAGACAACCTCTCTGGGCAAAAATCAGCAAAGAAATAGTCCGCACGCTGCTTTTTTTCAGCAAAGAGAGCAGAAAAAAAGCGATTCATTTTGTGGATCGCCGATGGCGTATTATCCCGAACGCGCACAAGATTGGCGCGCTTCTGCAATCCGGGCAGTTTGACCTGCTTTATATGAATAATCAGCCCAGTACCAACACTGAAGGCTATCTGGCAGCCCGCCCGCTTAATATTCCGGTGGTTCAGCACTGCCGTATTGACCCGGTACTGAATCGCCAGCTGGTCGCGATGCTGAACCGGGACTGTGAGGCGATTATCTGCGTTTCGCACGGTGTCAGTCATACGCTGCAGCGTCATGGTGTCCATCAGCATCTCTGTCATACCGTCAGCAATGCCATCGATATCCACCAGCCGTTACCCGATCGTACCGCGGTTCGTCAGGCGCTGCAGATTGCCCCGGAAACCTTTGTGTTTGGCTCTATTGGGTCACTGATAGCGCGTAAAGCCAATCACCATACGCTGAGCGCACTGGGCCGGTTTCACCGCCTTTACCCTCACGCTGACTGGAAAATGCTGATTGTCGGTACCGGTCCGGAACAGGCTAACCTTGCACAGCTGGCAGAAAAAGAGCAGATTGCTGACCGCATCGTTTTCACCGGTTTTAAAAATAATGCGCTGGATTTTCTGGCCGCGTTCGACACGTTCATACTGGCCTCGCAAAGTGAAGGCTTACCCCGCGTGGTGCTTGAAGCGATGCTGGTCAATACTGCCGTTATCGGATCGCGGGTAACCGGGACAGCTGAGCTGATTGAACACAACCAGACCGGTCTGCTGTTTGAATATGGTGATATTGCAGAGCTGACACAGCAGCTGATCGCTCTGTGGGAGAACAGAGAATTACGTCAGAAATTAACCGACACGGCTGCCGGAAAGGTACGCGAACATTACGCTATTGAAAACTATATTCAGGGCGTAGAAACGGTTCTGGCTAATGTTATTCAGGAAAAGAGTCATGCTTAATTTTTTTAATAAACGTTTCCGCCATATTCGCGCGCGGCACAATATTCCCTACAGCCAGAGTCGCGTGCAGGGCAAGACTCCTGTCACCTCCGTGGTGATCCCGTGTGCGGGTGAGGACTATATTGAAGAAGCGCTGCTCAGCGCCTGCTTTGCCAGCCGTTTTGCCACCAGCGTCACGGAGATTGTTATCGTCAGCGACCAGCCCGCGACACAATTTGGTGAGCTGCCGGCAAAGACCCGCGTTGCCACGCTGACCATTCCGCACCGTGAAGAGAGCTACCGTTATAAACAGATTTACCGCAGCCGGCTGATCAAACTGCAGGCGCCTTTGCAGGCCAGCGGTGACGCGGTTCTGATGATCGACTCTGACCTCAACCTGCTTAAAGATCCTGCCCTCAGCCTGCGTGAAGGCCATCTTTACTCCAGCTTCAGAGAAGGCAGAATGATTGCCAAACTTGAAAATGCGGCTGAGGAGCAGATCCCGGCTTACTATAAACCCGCCATCCGGCCCTATCTGGTTGACCATGTCAACGGCGCTTATCTGGCCGCCACGCGTCAGACCTGGAAGCGTATCTGCCCGCTGTGGCTGACGCTGTTTCAGGATACCTGGGAGCTGATGAATGATAATCAGCCCCCCACCGATCAGCTGCCGCTCTCTGCGCTGCTGGATATGCTCGATCTGGTTACGGTTAACCTGGGCGAGTGGGCAAACTGGCCGGTCTCCAAGCGCATCGGCGGAACGGCAGCGGTCATTCCGCCTGAGGTCATTGGCGCACACGGCGGTTTTCCGTTAAGCGAATGGCAGAAGTATCTGCAGGACCCGGCGCAGCCGCTGCAGTTTAAAGGTCAGGACTATACGCGCAAAGTACGCTACCTGACGGATGAAGAGAAAAAACGCGGCTGATACTACTCCGGCCTGCGGGCCGGAGTCCGTTTAATCCCAGCTCAGCACCACTTTCCCTGACCGTCCGGAGCGCATGTCATCGAACCCCTGCTGAAACGCGTCGATGTGATAGCGGTGGGTGATCACCGGCGTAAGATCCAGTCCGGACTGGATTAACGCCGCCATCTTGTACCAGGTTTCAAACATCTCACGGCCATAGATACCTTTGATAAACAGGCCTTTGAAGATGACCAGATTCCAGTCGATCGACATATCGCCGGGTGGAATGCCCAGCAGCGCAATGCGTCCGCCGTGGTTCATGGTTTCCAGCATCGTGCGGAAAGCTGCCGGTGCGCCTGACATCTCCAGTCCGACATCAAATCCTTCGGTCATACCGAGATCCTGCATCACGTCGCGCAGATTTTCCTGCGCCACGTTAACCGCACGGGTCACGCCCATCTCGCGAGCCAGACTCAGACGGTATTCATTCACGTCAGTGATCACAACGTGACGGGCACCTACGTGCCTGCAGACGGCGGCAGCCATAATACCAATTGGCCCGGCGCCGCAGATCAGGACATCTTCACCGGGCAGATCAAATGACAGCGCGGTATGTACGGCGTTGCCGAACGGATCGAAGATGGCTGCCAGTTCGTCAGAAATGTTATCGGGAATTTTAAACGCGTTGTATGCCGGGATAACCAGATACTCTGCGAAGCAGCCCTGGCGATTGACCCCCACGCCCACCGTATTGCGGCACAGGTGCGTTCGCCCTGCCCGGCAGTTACGGCAGTGGCCGCAGGTAATATGCCCCTCTCCGGAAACGCGATCGCCAATGGCGAAGCCTTTCACCTCCTGTCCCATGCTAACCACTTCACCGACATACTCATGTCCGGTGATCATCGGGACCGGAATGGTTTTACGCGACCACTCATCCCAGTTGTAGATGTGGATATCCGTACCGCAAATAGCGGTTTTACGGATCTTAATCAGCAGATCGTTATGACCCGGTTCCGGCACCGGTGCATCCTGCACCATCCAGATCCCCTCTTCAGCTTTCAGTTTGGCAAGTGCTTTCATTTTTCTGCTCCTGCAGCAATCACGCCCAGCCGCTGGCCGACGCGGATAAAAGCGGCGATAGCCTGTTCCAGCTGCGCCTGCGTGTGAGCGGCAGACATCTGCGTGCGGATGCGCGCCTGACCCTGCGGCACCACCGGATAGAAAAAGCCGGTGACGTAAATGCCTTCCTGCTGCAGCAGCGTGGCAAACTGCTGCGCCACGTTAGCCTCACCCAGCATCACCGGAATAATGGCGTGATCGGCGCCGGCCAGCGTGAAGCCTGCCGCGGTCATCTTCTCCCGGAAGAAGCGCGCGTTATCCCATAGCCGCTGGCGCAGACCGTCACCCTCACTCAGCAGATCCAGCACCCGCAGCGAGGCCGCGACAATTGCCGGAGCCAGCGAGTTAGAAAACAGATAGGGACGAGCACGCTGACGCAGCCACTCCACGACCTCTTTTTTCGCGGCTACATAGCCGCCGGAGGCACCGCCCAGCGCTTTACCTAACGTTCCCGTGAGGATATCAACGCGATCCATCACGTCGCAGTATTCATGCGTGCCGCGCCCTGCTGCGCCGATAACGCCCACCGCATGAGAGTCATCGACGATGACCAGCGCATCAAACTCCTCCGCCAGGTCGCAAATCCCCTGCAGATTGGCAATCACGCCATCCATAGAGAACACGCCATCGGTAGCGATCGCGATATGCCGGGCACCTTTATCACGCGCCTCCTGCAGACAGGTACGCAGTGCCTGCATATCGTTATTGGCGTAGCGATAGCGCTGCGCCTTACACAGGCGTATGCCATCAATGATGGAGGCGTGATTCAGCGCATCGGAAATAATGGCATCCTCCGGACCCAGCAGCGCCTCAAACAGACCGCCGTTAGCGTCAAAACAGGAGGAGAAAAGAATAGACGCTTCCATACCAAGAAAGTCAGCCAGCTTACGCTCCAGCTGCTGATGCGTATCCTGCGTACCGCAGATAAAGCGCACCGACGCCATACCAAAGCCGTGGGAATCCATACCCTCTTTCGCTGCCTGAATCAGCGCCGGATGATTCGCCAGACCGAGATAGTTATTGGCACAAAAGTTAATGACCGGCGTGCCGTGATCAACGCTGATCTCCGCCTGCTGGGCTGACGTAATGCGACGTTCCTGTTTGAACAATCCGTCCTGACGCGTTGTCTCAAGCTGCTGACGGATTTGCGAATAAAACTGATTGGACATGATTCTGCTCCTTAGATCGCAAATTACCGGAGCATCTTACTGAGCAAATAGCAGGCAGACGATATTTCAGCCAGTTAAATGTTCGTTTTGCAGCATAGTTCACGCCGTAGTCAGCGTTTGTGCGATACGCCTCACGCATCTGGCTGTCCGGACAGGGCTGAAATGTTATGATGATGAGTATTCGTGCGTGAAACCTTCTGTTTCACCCTAACTGATTAAAGGCTAAGCATATGATTATCGTTACCGGCGGCGCTGGCATGATTGGCAGCAACATCGTTAAAGCGCTTAACGATCGCGGTCATAGCGACATTCTGGTCGTGGATAACCTGAAAGATGGCACCAAATTCGTCAATCTGGCGGATCTGGATATCGCTGATTATATGGATAAAGAGGAGTTTCTCTCTTACATCATGTCAGGCGAAGATCTGGGGCCGATTGAAGCGGTATTCCATCAAGGTGCCTGTTCCGCCACCACCGAGTGGGATGGCAAGTACATGATGGATAACAACTATCAGTACTCTAAAGATCTGCTGCATTTCTGCCTTGAGCGCGAGATCCCGTTTCTCTACGCCTCCTCTGCCGCGACCTATGGTGGCCGCAATGAGAACTTTATCGAAGAACGTCAGTATGAAGAGCCGCTGAACGTCTACGGCTATTCAAAAATGCTGTTCGATCACTACGTGCGTCAGATTCTGCCTGAAGCGGATTCGCCGGTGTGCGGTTTCCGCTATTTCAATGTGTATGGTCCGCGCGAAGGGCACAAAGGCAGTATGGCCAGCGTGGCGTTTCATCTGAATACGCAAATCAGCAACGGCGAGAACCCTAAGCTGTTTGAAGGCAGCGACAGCTTCCGCCGTGATTTTATCCATGTAGATGATGTTGTGGCTGTAAACCTGTGGTGCTGGGAGAACGGCGTATCCGGTATCTATAACTGCGGCACCGGACGCGCGGAATCGTTCCAGGAAGTGGCTGATGCCGTGCTTAAATTCCATCAGCAGGGCCAGATTGAGTACATTCCTTTCCCGGATAAACTCAAAGGACGCTATCAGGCATTTACCCAGGCCGATCTGACAAAACTGCGTGAGGCGGGCTATGACAAGCCATTTAAAACTGTCGCACAGGGCGTGGGCGAGTATATGGCCTGGCTGAATCGCAACGCATAAGGACACCCGCATCAGCGATGAAAATTCTGGTTATTGGCCCTTCCTGGGTCGGCGATATGATGATGTCGCAAAGTCTCTATCGCACTCTCAAGGTGGCGCATCCTGATGCGGTCATTGATGTGATGGCACCCGCGTGGTGCCGCCCGCTGCTGTCACGCATGCCGGAAGTGAATCAGGCGCTGGCGATGCCGCTGGGGCACGGCGCGCTGGCGTTGGGCGAACGCCGTCGTCTCGGCAAAACCCTGCAGGCCAGCGGTTACGATCGCGCTTATGTATTGCCGAACTCGTTTAAATCGGCGCTGGTCCCCTTTTTCGCCGGCATACCGCGCCGCACCGGCTGGCGCGGTGAAATGCGTTACGGCGTGCTCAATGATGTGCGGGTACTGGACAAAGCGGCGTTTCCGCTAATGGTAGAGCGCTATGTTGCCCTGGCGTATGACACGCCGGTAACCTCCGCTCAGCAGCTGCCACAGCCGCTGCTATGGCCGCAGCTGCGCGTAGAGGACGACGAAAAGCGCATGACGGCTGCGCAGTTTGGCCTCTCCACCGATCGTCCGGTTATCGGCTTTTGTCCGGGAGCAGAGTTTGGACCGGCGAAACGCTGGCCGCATTATCACTATGCTGCCCTGGCGGAACAGCTGATCGCAGAAGGCTACCAGGTCGTGCTGTTTGGCTCAGCCAAAGATCGCGACACCGGCGAGTCGATTCTGCAGGCGCTGCCTGAGCCGTTGCGTGCGCACGGCAAAAATCTGGCGGGTGAGACGCAGCTGGAGCAGGCCGTGATCCTGCTCGCCCACTGTCGCGCCGTGGTCAGCAACGATTCCGGTCTGATGCACATTGCGGCAGCGCTCAACCGGCCGCTGGTCGCGCTGTATGGCCCGAGCAGCCCGGATTTCACGCCGCCGCTTTCCCGTCAGGCCCGCGTTATCCGGCTAATCAGCGGCTATCACAAAGTGCGTAAAGGCGATGCCGCTGAGGGTTATCATCAGAGCCTGATCGACATTACCCCTGCGCGCGTGCATCAGACCCTGAGCGCGCTGCTACAGCCGGCGCAGGAGCAGACATGCACGTTTTAATCGTTAAAACCTCTTCGATGGGAGATGTTCTCCATACGCTACCCGCGCTTACTGACGCCATGCAGGCGCTGCCAGGTATCCGCTTTGACTGGGTGGTAGAAGAGAATTTTGCTCAGATCCCCGGCTGGCATCCTGCTGTAGATAAAGTCCTGCCGGTTGCAATCCGTCGCTGGCGCAAACACTGGTTTGGCAGTCAGCAGCGCGAAGAGCGCGTCGCGTTTAAGCGCAATTTGCAGTCGCGCCAGTATGATGTGGTTATTGACGCACAGAGCCTGATTAAAAGCGCAGCCCTGGTGACGCGTCTGGCAACCGGCACGAAGCATGGTCTGGACAGCCGCAGCGCGCGTGAGCCTTTTGCGAGCTGGTGGTACGACAGGCGCCATGAGGTCAGCAAGCAGCAGCACGCCGTTGAGCGCACGCGTGAGCTGTTTGCGAAAAGTCTGGGCTATGAAAAGCCTGCCACCCAGGGCGATTACGCCATCGCGGCACATTTTCTGACCCCCCGGATCGAAGCAGCCCCCTCCTGGCTGGTGTTTCTGCACGCCACAACCCGCGACAATAAACACTGGCCGGAAGCGCACTGGCGTGAGCTGATCAGGCTGCTGCAGCCCACCGGCCTGCAAATCAGGCTGCCGTGGGGTGCAATACATGAACAGCAGCGTGCACAGCGGCTGGCAGAGGGCTTTTCCCATGTAGAAGTCCTGCCAAAACTGACGCTGGAGCAGGTGGCGCAGCAGCTGGCAGGCGCGCGCGCAGTGGTCTCCGTCGACACCGGGCTCAGCCATCTGACCGCCGCGCTGGACAGACCCAATATTACGCTGTTCGGTCCCACCGATCCGGGTCTGATTGGCGGTTACGGCAGAAACCAGCATGCGCTGATCGGTAAGAATGGTTCTATGCAGGATATCGCAGCAAGTCAGGTTATTGATAAGCTGAAGGAAATTTTGTAGATGCGATCTTTTTTTAAACAATTATATCGCTATACGCACAGCAGAGGCCTAAGGCATAACGAAAATTTGTGGCCACATTTCTCCATCAAACGTGCTCCGGAAGGGCACATTAGTCAGCTCTTTTGGAAAAAAAGAGAAATTAATATAAAATCACTGGACTCTGCACTAAAAGCTGCAACAACGGATGTAACAATCGTTGCCACAGGTCCATCGGTCAGAGATACAGATTTTACATTATTAAGCAACACGACGTTTATTGGGGTAAATGGGGCTTATGAATTGCGAAAAGCGATAAGCTTTAGTTTTTATATTATTGTGGACAGGGATTTCATAAAGAACAGGTTCGATATTATCGAGAAGATAATTAACGACACTCAGTTAACACTGTTAATAACACTGCACTGCCTGAATGATTTACTCCTCAAAAAAAGCAGTGGAGATATACGCTGCGGTTTAACGATCATTGAAGATGTTAGCTATAAAATTTATCAGGAAAAGGTTAACCCAGAAGATTACACTACCGTTTATGGAAAATATCCAGAGTTCGATATCTATCCTGCAAGCCCGCAAACTGGTTTTTCATGGGATATCAGAAAAGGAATATTCGATGCCGGGACAGTAGCCTATTGGGCATTGCAGGTAGCGGTGTGGTTGGGAGCTACAAGGATATTTTTAGCGGGTGTAGATATGAATAATTTTTCCCTGCCCAGATTCTATGAAAACGAAAATGATAAGCAGCCAAGTTTCCTGCAGCTGAACTTTGAAAAATTAATAAAACCTGCTTTTTGTAAGGCCAGCCAGGGTCTGCAGAAAAAGGGCATAACAGTATATAACCTATCAATGAAAAGCGGATTGAGCGACTCTATTTTTAAAAAGGCAAGACTAAATGAACTTTTTACAAAAAAATAACTTACTGGAGAGAATCGCTTCTTTCTCTTTTATGTCTTTTATTTTCTTGCTTGTCATTTTTACTGACATCGGAAAAATAAACAATTTATTCTATATATCTTTCATTTCGATGGCTTTATGTATTTCTTCCTTTAAAAAAAGGAAAACCATGGCAGAACCTATCAACTGGCACCCCTATATTCTTGTAGGTTTTTTCCTTTTCTACTATAGCCTGTCTAATGTGTGGTCTGATAATCCTTCAAATTTTTTCTCTGCATTAAAACACTCTTGTTATCTGCTTTTTGTCCTGTACATCTGCAATCATATAATTAACAGATATGGATCAGTGGCTTTTTTTTCCGTAATTTTTTCCGCAAGCCTTATTCTTTTGGCGTTAACTATGTTCATGGTTAATAAAAGTCATTTATTATCAGGCCGGCTTGGGCATGCTTTTTTTGCAGCACCTCCTAATGTTATTGATTTAGGCGGATACTTTGCTATTGGAATTTTGAGCGGTCTCATTGTAGCCCGTGAGTCAGGAAGGCACTGGATTTATTTTCTTTGTGCCTTACTTTTTATCGGACTGCTTTTGACACAAAGTCGCGGACCGCTTTTATCGCTATTAATAGCTCTTGCCATCACCCTTACTAATTATAAAAAATATCATATCAAAAGCATTACATACATAATGTTAGCCATAGTTATAATTGGCATTTTCTTTTTTGTTAGTGATTATGGCCATCAGTTTTGGCTGAGAATAATTGCATCTTATAAACAAAGCTTCATCCGCTTTGGTATTTGGGAACATGGTATTAAAGAAGGTCTGACCCATCCATTTTTTGGGTGGGGGTTTGATAAAGAACTACGCTTTATAAATAGCATCAGGCAGCCTGTAACCACTACACATAGTGTTTATGTTGCTGCTTTCCTTAAGGGTGGCTTAGCAGGATTAGCGCTCCTGTTTGTCGTTATTGCCAGCGCTCTATTGCAGGCATATAAGAAGTTTCGTCATGGCAAAGAGCTTGAGGCTGCACTCTATATATTTTCACTGGTGTTTATCTCGACTCAGGGAATGTTTGTTATCAGCGGACCAGCAGAAATGTGGATTCTTTTCTGGATACCGCTAGCAGTAGTGCTTACTAAGCAAGAAAAATAAAATATGGCTGGCAGAAAGCTATTTCTGCCAGCCATACCTTCTCAATAGCATTAGTAATCTATACCTGAAGAGCCGGTTCAGAAAGCGCAAATCTGAAACGCATCAGCGTGCATGAGCTTTTTTATGCAAGGCATACTCTGTCAGCGTCATTCCCTGTACACGCGGCTGAAGCCAGATAAACAGCTGCTCCAGATCGTCGTACAGCCTGTCGATGTCCGCCTCCGTTTTAAACGTGGGACTGCCGTCTGGCATGAATTCAGAGGAGTGCAGCATAAACTCGATGTAATCACTGCCCTGATCGAGCGTCTGCGCAGCAACCTTTTTCATTTCATTCAGGTTGCCGCCGGTCGGGCGCAGCCAGTTAACTGAGGGACCACGCGGCTTGCCACGCAGCTGATTCCACGCCTTTTTAAACTGGTTGGTCATCGCGCCATAGCGATACTGAATGCTCATGGGCAACTCCAGCAGCGAACTGTTACCCGGCTTTGAGATATCGCTGGTGTCTATATAGTAAGCGCGATCGGGGAAATGACTATAGTCGGTTCCTCCGCTCCCCTGCGGGGCGCCGGATGAATTACGCCAGCTGACCCGGGGCGTCACGGAGCAGTCAACCAGATAACCGTTATCGATTAAAGCCTGCGCATAAACTTCGTTAAAGGCCCAGCGACCGGCGCGATGACTGGTCATTTTTTGCTGAAATGCATCCTCCAGCAACGCCGTCATAAAGGCGACCTTATCGCGTAAAACGGACTCAGGATACTCAATCAGATAGGGTTGATAACGCCAGTCATCCTGCGTCAGTTTATATTCCGGCGGGCTATACCAGGCGTGAAGATGCATACCGATCTCCCCCTGTCCGCGGGCCAGTAGATCCTGTCCGAACTCTACATAGGCAGGATCGCTCGCCATCTCGTAATTCGTCAGCCAGGTGGGTTTGAAGCCATACTTTTCGCACAGCCTCTGAAAGCGGGGCAGGAAGCTGACATTATGCGTTGTCACCTTTCCGCTGCGGTTGCGCCACAGGTTATCGCCTTCCGTATCCAGGGTAATCAAAAAGGCAGGCTTTTCCATAACTTGTCCGGTATATTTCACTGTTATCATCACTATGGTACGCACCGCCTGTGACAGGCGCAAACTTTTCCAGCGCCGCTGGCCGGGTCAGGGAGCAGCGCTCTGATTAAACCAGAATAGCGTGAATAAAAAGCAGGGCGGATTTATCTTTAGCTGCTTACCGCGCGCAGTTATGGCAGACTTTTTACAGCATTCGTTCATTTGCCGATAAACGTACTCATATCGGAAAGATAATAGATCAGTTTCACCACCAGGCTGACAGGCAGGCAGAGGTAGATAATTTGTCGAAACGCATTTTAATGGTGATCGATGGTTTGCCCGGCGGCGGCGCCGAAAAAGTCGTCTTAACGCTGGCTGAGGGTTTTATTTCCCTGGGACATCGTGTCTCGATTTTCTCTCTGCGAAAAATATGCGATTACCCTATCCCTGCAGGCGTGGATTATCAGGTGGTGTGCGATCACAGCGTCCGCCCGTGGCGAAAAATGACAGAAACCGTACGCCGTGCGCGCTTGCTGGATGAGGCGGTACGCCAGAGTGAAGCGCTGAACGGCAAGTTCAGTTTAATCTTTTCCCACTTACACAAAACCGATCGCATTGTCAGGCGAGCCCGATCGCTTGATTCAGCTAAAACCTGGTACTGCCTGCACGGCGTCTTTTCTGCCTCCTATCTGGGACGTAAAACAGGTTTTTCCCGCTGGTTAAAGCAGCTAAAAATACGTTATGTCTATCAGGGGCGTCAGCTGGTCGGCGTGTCGCAATATGTTATCGATGATCTGATAAAGAATGTCGGCGTCAGGCCACGCCTGACCCGCGTTATTTTCAATCCTTTCGACTTCGATCGGCTCGACGAGCTGGCGGCCGGGCCCTGCCCGCTGGCCGGCCAGAATTACCTTGTCCACGTAGGACGCATTCATGAGGCGAAACGTCAGGACCGCTTGCTTGAGGCCTATGCACGCAGCGGCATAATGGCTCCCCTGGTGTTGCTGGGTCAGGGCAGCGCGAAACTCCTGGAGGCGTTACGCCAGCAGGCACGGGACCTGGGAATTTCAGAGCGCGTCTGCTTCGAAGGCTTTCAGCAAAACCCCTATCCGTGGATCCGCCATGCTCAGATGCTGGTTATGAGTTCAGATAGCGAAGGGTTTGGCAACGTGCTGGTTGAGGCTTTACACTGCGGCACGGCGGTGGTCAGTACACGCTGCCCCGGTGGCCCGGCTGAGATCCTGACCGGCCCGCTCTCCCGCTGTCTGGCCGATCTGAACGCCGCGTCGCTGGCAGAAAAAATGCGCGATGTGTATGCCAGCCCCCCCGATTTGCAGCACCTCGATTTGAGCATTTATAGTCTGGCTACTATTTGTCAGCAATATCTGCAGCTGGATCCTGTAACAGAAACATCATTTTCAACGGCACGCCATGTTTCGAATTAAGAAATCCCCGGGGGGATGCGGCCAGAATATGGGGATAATTGCTTGACCTACATTATTATATTTATCATTTTTTGCCCGATTAAATGGGTAATGAAGCTGTTCCGGACGCGTAGCGGAAAAAACCTGGTCATTCAGACCGCCAAAATTGGCGATTTTATTAATATCACTCCGCTGCTCACGCACCTCGGGAAAAGCGATGCGCTGCTGAGCAGAAGCGTTGCGCCGCTCGCCAGCAATGACGCTACCCTTGAACACATCTGGTATATCGAAGAGTATCGTTCTGGCCTGCTGAAAAAGCTCAGGTTAGTCTGGCATCTGCTCAATCGCTACGACAACGTTTATCTGCTGCACCCGACCAACCTGAATCTGTTTATTGCCGCCTGCTGCAATGCGGATAATAAGCAGTTTCTGTCCAGCTATCGCCGCAAGGGATATCAGAACCTCTTCTATTACACCGCAAGCGGCGAAGTGCAGCATGAAAAAAATACGCTGACGCTGGAAAACTATCTGAAGCTGGCCGATCGCTCTTTCACCAAAGAGAGCTACCCCAAACACGCGACGCTGCCGCTATGGCAGCCTGCTTCCCTGCCCGCAGAGATGACAGCGTGCGCGGGAACGCGTATCGGTATCAGTGTGACCGCCGGTAATCAGGCCAAAACCATTCCGCCAGCTATCTGGCAGCGTTTGTTTGACCACCTGAGCGATCTTCACTGCACCTTTTTTGCTTTTGGTGCGCCAAATGAACAATCGCGCGTTCAGGAGCTATTCAAAACAGCCGGGCATCGCGACAACCTGATCAGTCTGGTGGGGAAAGTGTCGCTGGAAGCGCTGCCGGCCGTTATCGGCGAAATGGATTTTTATATCGCCTCCGATTCCGGCAATGTGTACATCGCTGATGCACAGCAGGTACCGGTGATTCTGATTTATGGTCCCTGCTGCGTAGAAGAGCAGAGGCCGCTGGGCGATGTACTGCTGATTGGTCCTGACCATATCGCGCCCTCTTCTTTTGTATTTGATGCGCAATATAAATTCGCGCATCCGGTTGAACAGCTTTTCAACCTGGATCAGCGTAAGCTGAGTGATATCCACGATTTTATTCGCACCCGACAGCAGCAGCGTCTGGCGCGCCGAAACAATGAAATGACCTCATGACAGCCCAGCCAGAACATTCCACGCCATTACTCAGCCTTATCATCCCGATGTTTAATGCCGGCACTGAGTTTGCTGCCTGCCTTCAGGCGCTGTTAGCCCAGACGCTGACCGACCTTGAGATCATCATCGTCGATGATGGCTCAACTGACGGCTCCGGCGAGCAGGCAGACGCTTACGCTGCGCGCTATCCGCATATCCGTGTGATCCATCAGGCCAACGGCGGCGTGTCACGGGCGCGAAATGCCGGCCTGACGATCGCGCGCGGTAAGTACGTCAGCTTTCCCGACGCCGATGACACCATGGATGCAGCGATGTATCAGACGCTGACGGAGATGGCAGAGCGTGATGGACTCGACGCAGCACAGTGCAACGCCGAGTGGTATTTCAAAGCGAGCCAGCGTACCAGACCGCTTATTCCTCACGATCGTCTCACCAGCACCGCTGTGCTGAGCGGACCTGAGTGGCTGAACACCGCGCTCAAAACGCGGCGTTACATGCATGTTGTCTGGCTCGGCATCTATCGCCGTGAGCTGATTACGCGCTGCAATCTGCTGTTTGAGCCGGGACTGCATCATCAGGATATTCCCTGGACCACGGAATTTATGTTTAACGCCACGCGCGTGCGCTATACCGATCGCGTGCTCTATCGCTACTACATGCATGACGCTTCCATCAGCAACCGTAAACGCACCGGCCAGCGCAACGTAGAGTATCAGCGCCACTATCTGAAAATTGCCCGGATGCTGGAAGAGCTGAACCAGCGTTATCGCCGTCATATCCGCATTTATCCGGCATTTCACTACCAGATCACGCATGAAGCGCTCAGCGTCTGTCACGCTATCCGGCGCGAGCCTGAAGCGGAAGCGCGGCAGGCGATGCTGGCGGATCTGTTCAGTACAGGGACGCATAAACGTATGCTGCGCAATGCGCGCGGCCTGAAACAGTGGTATCAGCTGCTGCTGTGGCTGAGCCGCATTTATCGCTGGCGCCAGAAATAAGCACCACTGCTCGCTTTAACCCCTTTCGGGTTTGCCCTACAATCGGCTCACTGAATCCTGAGATCAATAAGTATGGCAAGCCCGATTCCAGCCCGGTTCACACCACAATCTATTTTAGTGATCAAACTGCGCCATCATGGTGACATGCTGCTGACAACGCCTGTCATCAATGCGCTGCGCGCGCGTTATCCTGATGCACATATCGATGTGCTGCTCTATAAAGAAACCCGGCCGATGCTGGAAGCGCATCCGGCAATTCGCCAGCTGCATATTATCGATCGCAGCTGGAAAAAAGAGGGCAGCCTGCAGAAACTGCGCCATGAACTGGCGCTGCTCTCCGCCGTTCGCGCCTGCCGCTACGATCTGGTGATCAACCTCGCCGACCAGTGGCGCAGCGCCATTATTACCGGCCTGTCAGGTGCTGCGGTGCGCATCGGCTTTGCCTATCGCAAACGCGACAACGCCCTCTGGCGCTGGTGCCACAATCAGCGCGTCCCTACCACCCGGCATCATCAGCTGCATACGGTTGAACAGAATATGAGCGCGCTGGCTCCGCTCGGAATCGACGTAACAAATGCAGTCGCGTCGATGCATTTCAGCGAAGCCGATCGGCAGAAAGTAGATGTTTTGCTGGCGCAGCAGCAGATCGCCGGGCCGTTTATTGTGCTGCAGCCTACGTCGCGCTGGGTATTTAAATGCTGGGACGATGAAAAGATGGCGCAGCTGATCACGGCGCTCTCTGATGAAGGGCATACCCTGGTGCTGACGGCAGCGCCGGATAAAAAAGAGCTGGCGATGATAACGCATATTCAGTCGCTCTGCTCCGCCTCACGCGTGGTATCCCTTGCCGGCCAGCTGTCGCTGCCGCAGCTGGCCGCGCTAATCGACGCGGCGCAGCTCTTTATTGGTGTCGACTCTGCGCCGATGCATATGGCCGCGGCGCTGGATACGCCCTGCCTGGCACTGTTCGGACCGACAAAGCTGCAGCACTGGCGCCCGTGGGGCAATAATAACCGGGTGATCTGGGCAGGTGATTATGCACCGCTGCCGTCGCCCGACTCGATCGACACCCGCACGGAGCAGCGCTATCTTTCCGCGATTCCGGTCGCCGATGTGCTGACCGCCGCAAGGAGCTATTTGCATGAATAAAATACGTCTGGCTATCGTCCGGCAGAAATATCGCCCGGACGGCGGGGCCGAACGCTTTATTTCACGCGCGCTGGAAGCGCTGGATAGCGAGCAGCTGGATCTCAATATCATTACCCGCAGCTGGCAGGGCACGCCCAATCCCGCCTGGCATCTGCATATCTGCAACCCGGCAAAGTTTGGCCGTATCTCCCGCGAACGCGGTTTTGCACGTGCAGCGCGCGCCTGCTGGGAGCGGGAGCAGTTTGACCTTGTTCAGAGTCACGAGCGCATCGCCGGGTGCGATATTTTTCGTGCCGGCGACGGCGTGCATCGGGTCTGGTTAGAGCAGCGGGCGCGCATTGTTTCCCCGTGGCAGCGTCTGAGCGCAGCGCTCAGCCCGTACCATCGCTATGTGCTGCAGGCTGAAGCGGAGATGTTTAACGACCCGTCACTCAAAGCGGTGATCTGCAACTCTGAGATGGTGAAGCGGGATATCCTGCGCCATTTCACGCTGGATGCCGGCAATATTCACGTGATCCACAATGCCATTGACAGCAAACGCTTTCAGCCCGCGACATCCAGCCTGCGCCATGCGGCGCGCCATCAGCTGCGGCTGCCGCAGGACGCACACGTGATGATCTACGTCGGCTCCGGGTTTGAGCGCAAGGGGCTGAAAGCAGCAATTGAAGCGGTGGCGCAAACCGATCGCTATCTGATTGTGGTCGGTCAGGATAAACAGCTGTCGCGCTATCAGCAGCTGGCAAACCAGCTTAACTGTCTTGACCGCCTGCGCTTTGCCGGCGTTCAGCAGGATGTGCAGCCGTTCTATCACGCCGCCGATGCGCTGCTGCTGCCAACGCTGTACGATCCGTTTCCGAATGTGGTTCTGGAAGCCATGGCCTGCGGACTGGCGGTGATCACCAGCACTGGCTGCGGCGGAGCCGAGTTTATCCGCCAGGGTGAAGAGGGCTTTGTCTGCGACGCGCTGGATATTCGCGCGTTAAAAGAGGCCGTGCTGGCGGTGCCTGCCCTGTCAGATGACAACCGTATGGGCGCCGCCGCCCGCCGCCGGGTGGAACCTTACGGGCCTGAGCGGCTGGCAGATGCGCTGACCTCGCTCTACCAGCGCGTGCTGAGCCAGCGCTGACGAAGTGATGTGAGCAGGCGGTGAATTTCTGATAGTATGCCGCCTTTCTCCGGTTTTTTGACGCGAATATGTCGTAACGATAACTATGACAACCCTGTATACCGCCCTGCTCTATCTGATTCAGCCATTTATCTGGCTGCGCCTGTGGCTGCGCGGTCGCAAAGCGCCGGCCTACCGTAAACGCTGGGCTGAGCGATATGGCTACTGCACCGGCAAGGTTGAGCCGCACGGTATCGTGCTGCATTCAGTATCGGTAGGTGAAACGCTGGCTGCAGTACCGCTGGTGCGGGCGCTGCGCCATCGCTATCCGTCACTGCCCATCACCGTGACCACCATGACGCCCACCGGCTCAGAGCGCGCGCAGTCGGCATTTGGTAAAGATGTGCACCATGTTTACCTGCCGTACGATCTGCCCGGTGCCATTAACCGGTTTCTGGATACGGTTGATCCGCGTCTGGTGATCATCATGGAAACCGAGCTGTGGCCAAATATCATTCGCATCCTGCACCAGCGCGAGATTCCGCTGGTCATCGCCAACGCCCGTCTTTCTGAGCGTTCCGCCCGCGGCTATAAAAAGCTGGGTGGCTTTATGCGCGATCTGCTGCAGAGCATCACGCTTATCGCGGCGCAGAACAGCGAAGATGGCGACCGCTTTCTCAGCCTGGGCCTGAAACGGTCGCACCTGGCGGTCACCGGCAGCCTGAAATTTGATATCTCCGTTACGCCAGAGCTGGCGGCCAGAGCCGTTACGCTGCGGCGTCAGTGGGCATCGCGCCGTCCGGTGTGGATTGCCACCAGCACTCACGAAGGTGAAGAGGCCATCGTGCTGGATGCCCACCGCCAGCTGCTGCAGCAGTTTCCCGATCTGCTGCTGATCCTGGTGCCGCGTCATCCGGAACGCTTTAAGGATGCGTGCCATCTGACGCAAAAACGCGGCTTTACGTTTATGCTGCGCAGCAGCGGTGCGGTTCCTTCCGCCGCCACACAGGTCGTGATTGGCGACACCATGGGCGAGCTGATGCTGCTGTATGGCATTGCCGACCTCGCTTTTGTCGGCGGCAGTCTGGTTGAACGCGGCGGTCATAACCCGCTCGAACCTGCTGCTCATGCCATCCCGGTGTTGATGGGGCCGCACACCTGGAACTTCAAAGATATCTGCGCCAAATTGCAGCAGGCAGAGGGGCTGATCACGGTCAGCGACGCCGCTGCGCTGGAGAAAGAGGTCGCCAATCTGCTGCATGATGATGACTATCGTCGCTATTATGGCCGTCACGCCGTTGAGGTTTTGCATCAGAATCAGGGCGCGCTGCAGCGCCTGCTGCAGCTGCTGGAGCCTCATCTGCCACCGCGAGCACACTAATTTATGTCACAACGCCAACGTCTTTCGGTCGTGATGATCGCCCGGAATGAAGCTGAACTTCTGCCTGACGCGCTGGCATCTGTTGCCTGGGCCGATGAAATTATCCTGCTCGATTCGGGCAGCAGTGACGCTACTGCAGAGATTGCCCGGGCGCAGGGCGCGCAGGTGTATGAAGCGCTGCCGTGGGCAGGCTATGGCAAGCAGCGCCAGCGCGCGCAGGCATTCGCTACCGGAGAGATGATCCTGATGCTGGATGCTGACGAGCGCGTGACTCCGGCGCTGCGCCGCTCAATTGAGCAGGTGCTGTGCCAGCCGCCTTCTGCCACGGTTTATAGCCTTAGCCGCAGCAATTTTTTCCTCGGCCGTTTTATGCGTCACAGCGGCTGGTATCCGGATCGCGTGATGCGTCTCTATCCGCGCCATCTCAGCTATAACGACAATCTGGTGCATGAGTCGCTGGAGACGCAGGGCGCGCCCGTGGTGGCGCTGCCTGGCGATCTGGCGCACCTCACCTGCCGCGATCTGATAACGTTTCAGCGTAAGCAGATGAACTATGCCGAAGCCTGGGCGCAGGAGCGCTTTCAGCGCGGCAAGCGCTGCGGCCTGTTCGCCATTTTCTCCCATACGCTGGGGGCGTTTGCTAAAACGCTGCTGCTGCGCGCCGGCTTTCTTGACGGGAAGCAGGGCTGGATCCTGGCAGTGGTTAACGCACAGTACACGTTCAATAAATATGCCGCGCTCTGGGCGCTGCACCATACTTCTGCACAAGGCCGCGTATGAGTACGAAAGCGATATATCCCGGCACGTTTGACCCGATGACGCTCGGACACCTTGATATTGTCACGCGCGCGGCCCGCATGTTTGATCGCCTGGTCGTGGCGATTGCTGCCAGCCCCGGTAAGAAACCGCTGTTTACGCTGGACGAACGCGTCGATTTAGCGCGTCAGGCCACCGCGCATCTGACTAACGTTGAGGTCGTGGGCTTTAATGAGCTGATGGCTGATTTTGCCCGGACGCAGCAGGCGAACGTACTGGTACGCGGCGTGCGGGCGGTGGCTGACTTTGAGTACGAATCACAGCTGGCACAGATGAACCGCCATCTGCTGCCCGCGCTGGAAACGGTGTTTCTGCTGCCGTCGCAGGGCTTCTCATTTGTGTCGTCATCGCTGGTTAAAGAGGTGGCGCGTCACGGCGGTGACGTACAGGCATTCCTGCCTGCCGTCATTCATCAGGCGCTGCTGGCCAGACTGCAGCAGCCGTGATCAGTGCTGGCAGTGCGGACACCAGAAGGTGCTGCGCTGTCCATGCCGGCCGCTGAGGATCGGCGTGCCGCAGGCGCGGCAGGGTTCGCCAGCGCGGCCGTAAACCTGCAGCTGCTGAGCAAAATAGCCAGGCTTTCCGTCGGTCTGTAAAAAATCGCGCAGCGTGGTGCCTCCCTGCTCAATGGAGCGCAGCAGCACCGCTTTTATCGTGTCCACCAGCAGCGTCGCTTCCGCCTCGCTCAGGCTTCCCGCCGCCCGATCCGGCAGTATACCGGCGGTGAACAGCGACTCACTGGCGTAAATATTGCCCACCCCGACCACAATTTTATTGTCCATCAGCCACTGCTTGATGGCGGTACGCTTGCCGCGCGAGCGGGTAAACAGATAGTCACTGCTGAAGGCGTCGCTCAGCGGCTCCGGTCCAAGATGGGCCAGCACGCTGCTGCCCGCCGGATCGGCGCTCCAGAGCCACGCGCCAAAACGTCGCGGATCGGTATAGCGCAGCACTTTGCCGTTACTCATGACCAGATCGACATGGTCATGCTTTTCTGCCGGCTGTTCACCGGGCAGAATGCGCAGGCTGCCGGACATGCCGAGATGAATGATGATCCAGCCATGGGGCAGCTCCAGCAGCAGATACTTTGCCCGCCGCTGCACGCTCAGTACCGGCTGATCGCTCAGCGCGTGTATTTCACTGGAAACCGGCCAGCGCAGGCGCCCATTGCGCACAATAGCGTGCAGAATGGTTTCCCCCACCAGGTGTGGCTCAATACCGCGTCGGCTGGTTTCTACCTCAGGTAATTCAGGCATCGCATCTCCTCAACGTGTTGACATAGCGCACAAACAAAAAACCCGGCCGGAGCCGGGTTTTTCGCAAGAACACCAAAATTACTTAATTTTGGCTTCTTTGTAGATCACGTGCTGACGTACAACCGGATCGAACTTTTTCAGTTCCAGTTTCTCAGGTTTAGTACGCTTGTTCTTCGTGGTGGTATAGAAGTGACCTGTACCAGCAGAGGAAACCAGCTTGATCTTCTCACGAATACCTTTAGCCATGATTCAGTTCCTTAGTACTTCTCACCACGGGCGCGGATTTCGGCCAGAACCGTATCGATGCCCTTTTTATCAATAACACGCATACCTTTAGCAGATACACGCAGAGTAACGAAGCGCTTCTCGCTCTCAACCCAGAAACGGTGAGAGTGCAGGTTCGGCAGGAAACGGCGTTTCGTCGCGTTCATTGCGTGGGAACGGTTGTTACCGGTCACCGGACGCTTTCCAGTTACCTGGCAGACTCGTGACATTTCTATTCTCCAAAAATCAAATCAGCTCGAGCTTTAAAAACATAGGTTTTGGCCGCCTCGTCAGGCCTTAGCCCGCCAGGCGAGTTCCATGTGAACCCGCTAAGCTGGCCCAAACGCCAAACCCGAGATTCTCAAAGGTGGCGTAGTATACGCCGCTCAGCTCAAGTGCTCAAGTCCCGAACAGATAAAGATCCCTCCGGATCGCGCAAAAACGCCGCATTTCTGCCCGATTGAGGCGTAAAACTATAGCCAGCCGCGCTCAGCGAATGAGGTAAACTCGCCGTGACCGATCACCAGATGGTCCAGCAGGCGAATACTCAGCAGCGCGCAGGCCTGGGCAATTTTGGTGGTAATTTCCCGATCGGCACGGCTCGGATCGGCGTGTCCCGAAGGGTGATTGTGCGCCAGAATCACCGCTGCAGCGTTAATTTTCAGCGCTTCCCGCACAATTTCGCGCGGATGAACCTCCACGCTGCTGATTGAGCCGGAAAACATCTTCTGCGCCTGCAATACGCGATGCTGGTTATCAAGAAACAGCACCATGAAAATCTCCCGCTTCTCATGGGCCAGTACGCTTTGCAGATAGTGACGCGTGACCTGCGGATTCTCCATCACATTTTCACGCGCCAGCTGGCTGGCAAAAAAACGCCGTCCCAGCTCGGCTATCGCGTGCAGCTGGGTCAGCTTTGCCCGGCCAACGCCTTTAATCAGGCTCAGTTCTCGCTCGCTGGCGGTCATGATGCAATACAGTGAGCCAAACTCATTGAGCATCTGCCGCGCCAGCGTCATAACGCTGATGCCGCGCGTACCGGTGCGCAGAAAAATCGCCAGCAGCTCGGCATCATCCAGCGACTCTGCGCCCGCCTGTATCAGTTTTTCCCGTGGTGCCAGTTTCTTCATTGCGCTACTCCCTGTGGCGGAGCGTCAGGATGCGCGCTGGCGGTCAGCGATGCCAGTGCTGCATTTCTCTTTTCAGAGATGCCTCGCAAAGGGCACGGTCGGTGAACAGGCGGCCGGGCGGTTTTATGATAAAGTTGGCCTGTCTGCTGCGCCGGGCGCGGCATCATGCGTTAAGTTGAGGCAAACAACATGACTGGATTAGCCGGGAAAAAAATTCTGCTGGGCGTCAGCGGCGGTATCGCTGCCTATAAAGCGCCGGAGCTGGTGCGACGTCTGCGCGATCGCGGCGCCGAGGTGCGCGTAATGATGACCTCCGCAGCCCGCGCCTTTATTACCCCGCTCAGTCTGCAGGCGGTCTCCGGCTACCCGGTGTTTGATGACCTGCTCGATCCCGCTGCCGAAGCCGCAATGGGCCATATTGAGCTGGCGAAATGGGCTGACCTGATTGTACTGGCTCCCGCCTCGGCTGATTTAATCGCCCGCATAACTGCCGGGATGGCTAACGATCTGGTGACTACCGCCTGTCTCGCCAGCGACGCGCCGCTGGCGCTGGTACCGGCGATGAATCAGCAGATGTACCGTGCCGCCATTACGCAGGAGAACCTGCAGCGCCTGCAGCAGCGCGGCGTCATGATCTGGGGACCGGATAGCGGCAGCCAGGCGTGCGGTGACACAGGACCAGGCCGTATGCTCGATCCGCTGGCGATTGTGGCGCATGCGCTTGAGTGGGCCGAGCCAGTCCGCGATCTGCAGCATCTCAGTATCATGATTACCGCGGGTCCGACCCGCGAAGCGCTGGATCCGGTGCGCTATATCAGCAACCACAGCTCAGGCAAAATGGGCTACGCGATAGCCGCCGCCGCGGCCCGGCGCGGTGCGCGCGTCACGC
>NZ_MIPP01000021.1 GCF_002095385.1 Pantoea eucrina
CGCTACCGCGGGTGCTGGCGCAGGGCCGGCGACGGCTCGCTGTCCTCCAGCACGCCGGTTGCTAACGGCTGCGGCGCGCCCAGAAAGCCGCTGCTCTGTACCGGCGCACCCAGGCTGTCGTCGCCCTGCAGCGAACGGTTATCAACCTCGCGTACGTCTGATTCTGTCGGCTGCGGCGCACTGCCGCCGTTCATCACATTGCCGCCGCTGAGATCGGGACGGGCAGGCAGCGCATAGCTCTGCTTCGCCACCCTGGTGCCAATTGTACCAGGGCCGGAGAGTGAGCCATCAGGCGCAACGTTGATAAAATCGACCCGCACACGGGTATTATTGGAAATGTTCAGACGATCGCCGGCGGCGCGTGACAGATCGATAATGCGCCCGGGCATGTAGGGACCGCGATCGTTAACGCGCACCACAATCTGCCGGCCGTTCGCCATATTGGTAACGCGTACGTAGCTCGGCAGCGGCAGGGTAGGGTGCGCAGCGGTCAGTGCATCAGGATCGTAAGTTTCACCGATAGCGGTACGGTTGCCTTTAGCCTCATCGCCATACCAGGTTGCCAGGCCCACTTCGCTGAAGTCAGATGGATTTTTGACCACGCGCCAGGTTTTGCCATTCACGCTGTAATCCTGGCTGGTAGCCGGATTAATCGGTTCATAATGCGGCTCACGCCCGGGATCTCCACTACCGGACCGTTATACGCCGGCTGTGGCGGCGGCGTATTTGTTTGCGGTTCCTGTGTGGTACAGGCACTTAATACCAGTGACGCCAGTGCAACCCCAAGCCAGTCCTTACGCATGTGCAGCCTCTTAAACGCTTTTAGACAACATTTTTCGATGAGTATGGATCGACATGACAATGCCGAACCCCGCCATTAATACGATCAGCGCCGACCCGCCGTAACTGACCAGCGGCAGCGGTACGCCAACCACCGGTAAGATACCACTTACCATGCCAATATTAACGAAAACATAAACAAACAGAATCAGCATTAATCCGCCTGACATCACGCGACCAAACGTGGTTTGCGCCCGTGCGGCGATGATCAGGCCGCGCATAATCAGCAGCAGATAGAGCAGCAGCAGCAGCAGCACGCCGACCAGGCCCAGCTCCTCTGCCAGCACGGCAAAGATAAAGTCGGTATGGCGCTCCGGCAGAAACTCCAGCTGTGACTGCGTGCCGTGCAGCCAGCCTTTACCGCGCAGCCCACCTGAGCCGATAGCTATTTTGGACTGAATAATGTGATACCCCGCGCCGAGCGGGTCGCTTTCGGGATCGAGCAGCATCATCACGCGATCGCGCTGGTAGTCATGCATCAGGAAAAACCACAGCACCGGAATAAAGGCCGCAACCAGCAGCACCGCAACGCCAATCAGTTTCCAGCTCATACCGGACAGGAAGAGCACAAACAGGCCGGAAGCGGCGATCAGAATAGAGGTGCCGAGGTCGGGCTGTGCGGCCACCAGCAGCGTGGGCATAAAGATCAGCACCAGCGCGATGCCGGTATTTTTCAGCGTGGGCGGACAGACGTCGCGGTTAATAAAGCGCGCAACCATCAGCGGCACGGCAATTTTGGCGATCTCTGACGGCTGAAAGCGGACGAATCCAAGATCCAGCCAGCGCTGTGCGCCTTTACTGATATGACCAAAGGCGTCAACGGCTATCAGCAAAATCACGCAGACAATATAGAGATAGGGCGCCCAGCTCTCATAAACGCGCGGCGGAACCTGCGCCATGACCAGCATAATCACCGTGCCCATGGCAATCTGACCCAGCTTACGCTCCATCATGCCCGGATCCTGCCCGCTGGCGCTCCAGATCACAATGGCGCTGTAGGTCAGCAGCGCGAGAATAATTAACATAAACAGCGGGTCGATATGGATACGCGTCCAGATCGTCCTTTTCTGCGGACTATCGTTCATCGACATGATTATTCACCTTCGTAGCCGGGCGGCGTCGGGGCGGCTTCAAGCAGCACCGTATTATTGTCACCCAGCATTATGTGATCGAGGATCTGGCGCATCACGGTTCCCACCGCCGGACCGGCACCGCCGTTCTCCAGAATGATGGTCACGGCCACCCGCGGTTTGTCGTACGGCGCAAACGCGGTCATAAGTTTGTGATCGCGCAGGCGCTCGGCAATTTTATGCGCGTTATAGGTCTCATTCTCTTTCAGACCGAATACCTGGGCGGTACCTGATTTGGCAGCAATCTTATAGGGCGCATCAGCAAAGCTTTTGTGCGCAGTCCCGTTAGGCCGGTTGGCGACGCCATACATGCCATCTTTGGCAATCTCCCAGTACCCGGAGTGAATATCGCCAATCGGCGCATCAGGCGGCTGACGATAAGGCACCATGGCGCTGCCCTCACGCGTAGCGCGCAGCAGATGCGGCACTTTGATCACGCCGTCATTAATCAGGATCATCATCGCTTTGTTCATCTGTACCGGCGTAGCGGTCCAGTAACCCTGTCCGATGCCGACCGGAATGGTGTCACCCTGATACCAGGGCTTTTTAAAACGCTTCATTTTCCAGTCGCGCGTCGGCATGTTACCGGCGCTCTCCTGCGGCAGGTCGATACCGGTGCGATGACCATAGCCAAATTTAGTCATCCACTCGGAGAGGCGATCGATGCCCATATCGTAGGCGACCTGATAGAAGAACGTATCGGCTGACTCTTCCAGCGATTTGGTCACGTTGAGACGGCCGTGGCCCCACTTTTTCCAGTCGCGATAACGCTTTTCAGAACCGGGCAGCTGCCACCAGCCAGGATCAAACAGGCTGGTATTACGGTTAATGACCCCCGCGCTCAGCGCTGATACCGCTACGTAAGGTTTTACCGTTGAGGCGGGCGGATAGGCAGCCTGCAGCGCACGGTTATAGAGCGGCCGGTTTTCATCACTGAGCAGCGCCTTGTAATCTTTACTGGAGATCCCATCGACAAACAGGTTGGGGTCGTAGCTTGGCGTGGAGACCAGCGCCAGGATCTCACCGGTGCGCGGATCGCTGACGACTACCGCCGCCCGGCTGCCGGTCAGCAGCGTTTCAATGTACTGCTGCAGCCGCAGGTCAACGGTCAGCCAGATATCGCGGCCCGCCTGCGGGGATTGCTCATGCAGCTGGCGTATCACGCGTCCGCGGTTATTGACCTCAACCTCTTCATAGCCGGTTTTGCCATGCAGCACATCTTCGTAGTAGTTTTCGATACCGAGCTTGCCAATATCATGCGTGGCGGCATAGTTAGGCCACTTGCCCTCTTCATCAAGGCGTTTTACGTCACGATCGTTGATTTTCGATACGTATCCCACAACGTGGGTCAGCGTCTGACCATAAGGATAATAGCGGCGCTGGTAGCCTTTAACTTCCACGCCGGGAAAGCGGTATTGATTTACGGCAAAACGTGCGACCTGTACTTCATTCAGGCCGGTTTTTACCGGAATAGAGGTAAAGCGACGCGAGCGCTTGCGCTCTTTTTCAAAAGCGTCGATATCGTCGTCAGTCAGATCCAGCACTGGTCGCAGCGCCTGCAGCGTCTGCTTAAGGTCGTCAACTTTTTCCGGCACCAGTTCAGCCTGGTAAATCGTGCGGTTCAGCGCCAGCGGAACGCCGTTGCGATCGTAGATGATGCCGCGACTCGGGGCGACCGGCACCAGCTTGATACGGTTTTCATTTGAGCGGGTGCTGTAATCATCAAAGCGCAGGATCTGCAGATGATAGAGGTTGAAAACCAGCACGCAGGAGAGCAGCAGAATGCCGATGAACGCCACAAGGGCGCGGCGGACAAACAGTTTTTGTTCGGCAGTGTAATCGCGAAAAGCGTTGCTCTGTAGTTTCATCCGCTGCGTTTTTATCTGGAGGTTGTCGGGCGTTTATTCACGATGATAAGGGTGATTCGTGGTGATACTCCAGGCGCGGTATAGGCTCTCAGCAACCAGCACGCGTACCAGCGGATGAGGCAGCGTCAGCGCCGACAGCGACCAGCTCTGTTCAGCAGCGGCTTTACACGCCGGAGCCAGGCCTTCAGGACCACCAATCAGCAGGCTGACATCACGACCATCCAGCTTCCAGCGCTCCAGCTGCTGCGCCAGCTGCGGGGTCTCCCACGGCTGTCCGGGAATGTCGAGCGTGACAATACGGTTGCCTTTGCCTGTTGCCGCCAGCATCGCTTCACCTTCTTTTTCCAGAATGCGTTTGATGTCAGCGTTTTTGCCGCGTTTCCCGGCCGGAACTTCAGTCAGCTCAAACGGCATATCTTTCGGAAAGCGCCGCAGATACTCCATAAAACCGGTCTGAACCCAGTCGGGCATTTTGGTGCCAACGGCTACAAGTTGCAGTTTCACTGCTTAGCTCCAGAGCTTTTCCAGCTCATAAAGCTGACGGCTCTCTTCCTGCATTACATGCACAATGACGTCACCGAGATCGACGACAACCCAGTCTGCCGCTGCTTTACCTTCCACGCCCAGCGGAGTCAGGCCAGCTACGCGGGACTCCTGCATAACGTGATCGGCAATAGCGGAGACGTGGCGGGTTGAGGTGCCGGTGCAGATGATCATGTAATCGGTGATGCTGGATTTGCCCTGGACATCAATCGCAATGATATCCTGGCCTTTCAGATCATCAATCTTATCAATAACGAACTCTTGGAGTGCTTTGCCTTGCAAAAGGTTCCCCTTAAAAACAGGTAATGCGGGCTGGCTGAATGCCCGGAAATGCAGCCAAAAATTAAGCGGCGCAGTATAGCATGCTACAACCGGAGGAGATATATATCCGGGTTATTTACCCGCGCCGGCGGGCGGAGCATCCAGATAGAGGCCAGCGCGATCAATATAGTCGATCACCGCTGGCGGCAGCAGCGTGCTGCAGGATTCTCCCTGATGGCGCCGCTGGCGGATCTCGGTGGCAGAAATCGCATAAAGCGGCGTCTCCGCCAGCCAGATATGGCCTGCCGGTGCCTGATGCAGCGCCGCACTGTCCTGCGTCTGATGCTGCTCCAGCCACCGCTGCATCTCAGGCGAACCCATTTCCGTCGCATAGCCCGGCCGTTTGCAAACCAGCAGATGGGAGAGTGACAGCAGTTCCTGCCAGCGATGCCATTTATGCAGCGACAGCAGCGAATCCTGACCGATGATAAAGCCCAGCGGCTGCCGCGGGCCGCGCTCCTGGCGCAGTGCTTCCAGCGTAGTCACTGTCCAGGAAGGGGTCTGACGCTGCAGTTCGCGCGTGTCGATATCAAACAGCGGCCGGTCGGCAATCGCACACTGCAGCATCGCCACCCGCTGTGCGGCACTCGCTTCCGGCTGTGGCCGGTGGGGGGGAACATTGTTGGGCATCAGCGTGACTTTTTTCAGTCCGACCTGCTGCGCCAGCGCCTCTGCCGGACGCAGATGACCATAATGCACCGGATCAAACGTGCCGCCAAACAGGGCGCAGAGTTCAGACATAATGTAATCCTGACGGAAAGTGACGCTGACAGAGCAGCAGCGAGAGCGTTTCCAGCTGCGGCCAGAGGTTCTGGCCATAATCCTGCTTCATGGTGAGCTCCAGCTCAGCCAGCAGGTGTACCGCCTGATGCAGTCGTTCGGCGTCCAGCCGCTGCAGCGCCCCGGTGAAGAGCGCGCGCCGGTTTTGCCAGATGCGCTGCTGATCCATCAGCGTGCGCAGAGGCTGCTTAGCCTGATTGCGCTGCAGATGCAGCAGCGTCAGCAGATCGCGCTGCAGGGTGCGCAGCAGGATCACCGGTTCGCTCTCCTCTTTCTGCAGCTGATGCAGGATATGCAGCGCCCGCTTGCCTTTCCCCGCCAGCAGCGCATCCACCCAGTGAAATGGCGTAAAATGGGCCGCATCATTGACTGCTGCTTCCACGCGCGGCAGCGTCAGTTTGCCGTCAGGCCAGAGCAGCGACAGCCGCTCCAGCGCCTGAGCCAGCGCCAGCAGATTGCCTTCATAGCAGTAGCACAGCAGCTGAACCGCTGCCTCATCGACGCTGAGCTGCATCGCTTTGGCCCGCGCGGCGACCCAGCGCGGCAGCTGTGCCTGTTCCGGCGTCTGACACGGCACCAGCACCGCCTGCGGACTCAGCGCTTTGTACCAGGCGCTGTTTTCCTGCGCTTTGGTCAGCTTTGTCATACGCAGCACCAGCAGGATATCGCTATGCAGCAGGGCAGAGAGGGTAACCAGCTGCTCAGCCATCGCAGCATTCGGGCCGTTTTCCGGCAGCGTCAGCGTCAGCGTCTGGCGCAGGGTGAACAGGCTCAGCGCCTGACAGCTGGCAAAAAGCGCCTGCCAGTCAGTCTGGGCATCCAGCGTGACCGAAAAGTGCTCTTCAAATCCCTGACTGCCGGCAGCAGCGCGGATAGCATCCGCACTCTCCTGGATCAGCAGGGGTTCATTACCGGCGAGAAAATAGCAGGCGCGCAGCCCCTCACGAAGCTGCGCGCGCAGTTGCTCAGGATAAATCCTGATCATTGCAGACTGGTGGCGGAAGAGGAGGGCACTTCCGGTGAATCAGAACCCGGGGCGATGATCTCCGGCTCCGGCAGCGTCTCTTTATTATTGAGCTGCGCGGCATGGACCGTCAGCAGTTTACGCACCAGCTGCTCTGCTCCACGCTGACGCATCTCCTGCAGGATCATATCCTGTTCCGCATCCTTTGCCAGTGCGGCGTTAGGGTTGTCGAAGAACGAGCGGTAGACCGTGGTGCTGATAGGGTAAATCCCTTTGCCGGGCAGCACGACCTGTGCGGTCAGCGTCATCACCAGCGAATATTCTGCCGTGGTACCGCTGATAAACACTGAAGCCGTGTCACGCGCCTGCCGCACGCCTCCCAGACGCAGCGTCGGGTAGGTTGCGCTGGCCTCTTTGCTGTCCTCAATGATGTTTACATCGTTGATGCGCAGCTGCTGACGCACGGTACGCGCCAGCGGGCCGTAAGGATCGCCACTCTGTACAATCAGCGTTTTCATCTCCGGTGGCACCTGAGTGGTGCCGCGCGGATGAAATCCACAGCCTGCGGTGACCAGCACCGCAAACAGGACAAACAGCCTGATAACTAGTTGTCGCACAGTTCCTCCTGAACTTAACCCACGACCAGGTTAAGCAGTTTGCCAGGGACATAAATCACTTTTCGCAGGGTGACGCCGTCCAGATATTTTGCCACCAGTGGCTCCTGTGCGGCTCGCGCCTGCACCTGCTCCTGAGTGGCATCTGCTGCCACGGTGACTTTACCGCGTACTTTACCGTTAACCTGAACGACAACCAGCATTGAATCGTCGACCATTGCGGCTTCATCCGCTACCGGCCACGGCGCATTATCAATGCTGCCTTCGCCACCCAGCGCCTGCCACAGGACATAGCTGGCGTGCGGCGTGAACGGATAGAGCAGGCGCGTAACGGCGACCAGCGCTTCCTGCATCAGTGCGCGATCCTGTTTGCTCTCCTGCGGCGCGCGCAGCAGCTTGTTCATCAGCTCCATGATAGCAGCGATAGCGGTGTTAAAGGTCTGGCGACGACCAATGTCATCTGCGACTTTCGCAATGGTTTTATGCAGATCGCGACGCAGCGCTTTCTGTTCATCATTCAGTGCGCTGACATCCAGCGCGACAGTTGCGCCTTTCGCTACGTGATCGTAAGCCAGTTTCCAGACGCGTTTCAGGAAGCGGTTAGCGCCTTCCACACCAGACTCCTGCCACTCCAGGGTCATATCTGCCGGCGATGCAAACATCATAAACAGGCGTACGGTATCGGCGCCGTAACGCTCAACCATCAGCTGTGGATCGATGCCGTTGTTTTTCGACTTCGACATTTTGCTCATGCCGGCGTAGATAACGTCGCGGCCCTGATTGTCCACTGCTTTGGTAATACGTCCTTTATCATCGCGCTCAACGGTAACATCAACCGGAGAGACCCAGTTGCGCTCGCCGTTAACGCCAACATAGTAGAACGCGTCCGCCAGCACCATGCCCTGACACAGCAGGCGTTTTGCTGGCTCATCGGAGTTAACCAGGCCCGCGTCACGCAGCAGCTTGTGATAGAAGCGGAAGTACATCAGGTGCATGATGGCGTGTTCGATACCGCCTACGTACTGGTCTACCGGCAGCCAGTAGTTGGCCGCCGCCGGATCCAGCATGCCTTCGTTGTAGTTAGCGCAGGTATAGCGCGCGTAGTACCAGGAAGATTCCATAAAGGTGTCAAAGGTATCAGTTTCGCGCAGTGCTGGCTGACCATTCACGGTAGTTTTAGCCCACTCCGGGTCCGCTTTGATCGGGCTGGTGATACCATCCATGACCACATCTTCCGGCAGGATAACCGGCAGCTGATCTTCTGGCGCAGGGACGACCGTGCCATCTTCCAGCGTGACCATCGGAATAGGTGCACCCCAGTAGCGCTGACGCGAAACGCCCCAGTCGCGCAGACGGTAGTTAACTTTGCGTACGCCAACGCCTTTTGCCGTCAGCGCGTCGGCGATTGCGTTAAAGCCCGCCTGGTGATCCAGACCGTCAAACTCACCGGAATTAAACAGCGTGCCTTTTTCAGTCATGGCACCGCTGCTCAGATCGGGTTCTGTGCCATCGAGGTTGCGGATAACAGGCTTGATGTTCAGGCCATATTTAGTCGCAAACTCCCAGTCGCGCTGGTCATGACCAGGTACCGCCATCACCGCACCGGTGCCATATTCCATCAGTACAAAGTTTGCGACCCATACCGGAATGGCTTCACCGGTCAGCGGATGGATAGCAGACAGGCCGGTCGCCATGCCTTTTTTCTCCATCGTGGCCATATCCGCTTCTGCGACTTTAGTCGTACTGCACTCGGCAATGAAATCGGCCAGCACCGGATTGCCTGCGGCAGCCTGTCGCGCCAGCGGATGACCCGCCGCCACGGCGACGTAGGTCGCGCCCATAAAGGTATCGGGACGGGTGGTGTAAACCGTGACCTTTTCGTCGCTGTGCGCAACGTCAAAGGTGATTTCAACCCCTTCTGAACGGCCGATCCAGTTGCGCTGCATGGTTTTAACCTGCTCCGGCCACTCATCCAGCTTGTCGAGGTCGTTAAGCAGTTCTTCAGCGTAGTCGGTGATTTTGATAAACCACTGCGGGATCTCTTTGCGCTCAACTTTGGTGTCGCAGCGCCAGCAGCAGCCATCGATTACCTGCTCATTAGCCAGCACGGTCTGATCGTTCGGGCACCAGTTCACCGCCGAGGTCTTTTTGTACACCAGGCCTTTTTCGTAAAGTTTGGTGAAGAACCACTGTTCCCAGCGATAGTACTCTGGCTGACAGGTCGCCAGTTCACGGCTCCAGTCGTAGCCAAAGCCCAGCAGCTTCAGCTGGTTCTTCATGTAGTTGATGTTGTCGTAGGTCCATGGCGCCGGCGCAGTATTGTTTTTTACCGCAGCGCCTTCAGCGGGCAGACCAAAAGCGTCCCAGCCAATCGGCTGCAGAACGTTTTTGCCCAGCATGCGCTGATAGCGGGCAATAACATCGCCAATGGTGTAGTTACGCACGTGGCCCATGTGCAGGCGGCCAGAAGGATAGGGCAGCATCGAAAGGCAGTAATATTTCTCTTTGCCTTCCTGCTCGGTGACTTTGAAGGTTTCATTTTCGTCCCAGTGCTGCTGGACGCGGGATTCTATCTCTTCCGGGCGGTATTGCTCTTGCATGGCTGCCTGTGATCCTTAGTAAAAATCGTTTTCCCGGACCGTCTGGTGCAGCAGCAGAGCCGCTGACATCGTCGCCTGATGGCTTGACCGCCGCATCGGACAGGCCGGGTTTGTCTATTTATGATCCGCATAGCATACCCATAAGCCCCGCCCTCAACAACATTTCACCGTCCCTCTCCGCCGCTTTTCTGCGGAATGCGTTGCGGCTTCCGCGCTTTTGCAATTTCCGCGATGACCGTCAGAGCTTTTGCGATAAAGCGGCTAAACTTACAGCAGCCCTCACAGCAGAAAGGAGAATAAAATGAATAACGTGGCGCAGGCGTATCGAACCACGGTAGCAACGTTAACCCAGCGACTGGAGCACGGTGAACGCGATATCGACGCGCTGGTCGCGGAAGCGCGTCAGGATCTGCTGACCGACGAGAGTCTCTCATCTTCTGAAGTGGATGAAGTAATGCGTGCGGTGCGACGCGATCTTTACGAATTCTCCCGCAGCTATCCCGAAGCGGAAAGCGCGCTGGAAGATTCGGTCTTTTTACGTGTGATCCGTGAGAGCCTGTGGAAAGAGCTGGCGGATATCACAGATAAGAGTCAGCTGGAGTGGCGTGAGGTGTTTAAAGACCTGCATCATCACGGCGTTTATCAGAGCGGTGAGGTGGTGGGGCTGGGTAATCTGGTGTGCGAAAACTGCGGATTTACGCGCGCTATCTATACGCCTGAAAGCCTGACGCGCTGCCCTGAGTGCAATCACGATCAGTTTCAGCGCCAGCCGTTTGAACCCTGACAGATTGCGTTAACAGCGCGCCGCTGCGTGTGTGCAGGCGGCGCGCATGGTTCAGCGTTTAGTGCAGAATTTTTGCCAGGAACTCTTTCGCGCGCCCGGACTGCGGATTATTAAAGAAGTCATCTTTGCGGGTATCTTCGACAATTTTTCCTTCATCCATAAAGATAACGCGATTAGCCACCTTACGCGCAAAGCCCATTTCGTGCGTCACCACCATCATCGTCATGCCTTCGTTTGCCAGTTCAACCATGACATCCAGCACTTCATTGATCATCTCCGGATCGAGCGCGGAGGTGGGCTCATCAAACAGCATGGCGATCGGGTCCATGCAGAGCGCACGGGCGATGGCCACACGCTGTTGCTGGCCTCCTGAAAGCTGCCCCGGAAACTTCTCCGCGTGAGCAGAGAGCCCCACGCGCTTCAGCAGGGCTTGTCCTTTATCTCGCGCCGCCGTTTTATCGCGCTTCAGTACTTTTACCTGCGCCAGCACCAGGTTATCGATAATGCTCAGATGAGGAAACAGCTCAAAGTGCTGAAACACCATGCCGACCTGACTGCGCAGTTTGGCCAGATTAGTCTTTTTATTGTTCACTTCAGTGCCGTTGACCTGAATGCTGCCCTGCTGAACCGGCTCCAGTCCGTTGACGGTTTTAATCAGCGTGGATTTGCCCGAGCCCGAGGGCCCGCAGACCACCACCACTTCTCCTTTTTTTACCTCGGTTGAGCAGTCGGTCAGCACCTGAAAGTGCCCATACCACTTAGAAACATTTTTCAGGCTAATCATTTAAACTGTCCTTTTTCTTTTCAGATAGCTAACCAGCAACGACGCGCTCAGGCTGATCGCGAAATAGACCAGACCGGCAAACAGAACCATTTCTACCTGGGTACCATCGCGCTCGCCAATGGTAGAGGCGGTGCGGAAAAAATCAGCCAGGCTCAGTACATAGACCAGTGAGGTATCCTGGAACAGCACAATGCCCTGAGTAAGCAGCAGCGGCACCATGGCGCGAAACGCCTGCGGCAGAATAATCAGCTTCATTGATTGCCACTGCGTCATGCCGAGCGCCAGTGCGGCATTTGATTGTCCGCGAGAGATGCTCTGGATACCGGCGCGAATAATTTCCGAATAATAAGCAGCCTCAAACAGCGCAAAGGCCACCATGGCAGAGATAAGACGAATATCCGTCTGCGGCGACAGGCCCAGCACCTGCTGCAGAAAACTCGGCACAACCAGATAGAACCACAGCAGTACCATCACCAAAGGGACTGAACGGAACAGGTTGACGTAGAGTTTTGCAAACCAGCGTACCGGGGCAAACGTTGAGAGGCGCATAACGGCCAGAATGGTGCCCCAGATAATGCCGAACACCACCGCTACGGCGGTAATTTTAAGCGTAATCACCATGCCATTAAGCAGGTAGGGCAGGCTGGGCGGAATAGAGCTCCAGTCAAAATCGTACATTATTTCCCTCCCAGGTTGCCGGGCAGGCGAATTTTGCGTTCTACCAGACCCATGACCAGCATAATCACCAGATTGATGCCGACATAGGCGAGCGTAATCGCAGTAAAGGACTCATAGGCGTGCGCCGAGTAGTCGAGCAGCTTGCCCGCCTGGGCAGCCAGGTCGACCAGGCCAATCGTGGAGGCGATGGCGGAGTTCTTGACCAGGTTCAGCATTTCCGAGGTCATCGGCGGCACAATCACCCGGTAGGCGTTAGGCAGCAGCACATAACGATAGGTTTGTGGCAGCGTCAGCCCCATAGCCAGTCCGGCATTTTTCTGTCCGCGCGGCAGCGACTGAATCGCCGCCCGCACCTGCTCGCAGACGCGCGCTGCGGTAAAAAGTCCGAGACAGATCATGGAGGAGAGGAAGAACTGAATGTTTGGATCAAGCTCCGCCTTAAACCACATGCCGAGCTTCTCACCAACCAGTTCCGGCGCCACCAGATACCAGAAGAAAAACTGCACAATTAGCGGGATATTACGAAACAGCTCTACATAGCAGGTGCCAATCGCAGCCAGCAGGCGATTCGGTACGGTACGCAGAATGCCAAACAGCGATCCCACCAGGAAGGCGATAATCCAGGCGCAGCAGGAGACCGCGACGGTCACCTGAAATCCGGACCACAGCCAGCCAAGGTAGGTCGTATTGCCGAACGGAGCCTGCTGTAAAAAGATGCCCCAGTTCCAGTCGATACCCATAACGAGCTCCGGTAAAAAAGGGTAGCCAGGCTACCCATAAGATTGTTGAGCGGTCTCTTTTTTCCTGCCGCAGGGGAACGACCCGCAGCAGTCTGTCTGTCCGTACCGCATGTTCAGCAATCAGGAGGGCAGCCTGGCCGCCCTTGTTATCGTTGTTACGTTACAGCGCCTTGTCGTTAGGTGATTTAAACAGGGCCTGCATATCGGAGGAGAGTTCAAAATTCAGATTGAGGTTTTTTGGCGGAATAGGCTGTTTAAACCATTTATCAAACCATTTGGTCGCTTCACCGGAGGTCTGTGCCTTAGCAATGGTTTCATCCAGCAGCTGTTTGAACTGTGGATCGTCTTTACGCAGCATGCAGCCGTAAGCCTCTTTGGATTGCGCGGTACCCGTAATCTCCCAGTTATCAGGCTTCTTCGCCTTGGCGCGCTCACCGGCCAGCAGGGCATCATCCATCATAAAGGCGACGGCACGTCCGGTTTCCAGCGTGCGGAACGAATCGCCATGATCTTTAGCGCTGATAATGCGCATATCGAGCTTTTTCTCATCATTCAGCTTGCGCAGCAGAATTTCAGAGGTGGTACCGGAGGTGACCACAACCGTTTTGCCTTTCAGATCGGTGAAATCTTTAATGTCACCGCCTTTTTTCACCAGTAAACGGGTGCCGATGATAAAGATGGTGTCAGAGAAGGCCGCCTGCTGCTGACGCTCAACGTTGTTTGTCGTGGAACCACATTCAAAATCGTAGGTGCCGTTCTGCAGCAGAGGAATACGGTTCTGCGAGGTAATTGGCAGCATCTTGATCTGCAGATCGGGTTTATTCAGTCTGGTTTTGATCGCTGCCACAATGGCGCTGGAGTAGTCCTGCGAATAGCCGACGACTTTTTGCTGGTTGTCATAATAAGAAAAGGGAACGGATGACTCACGATGGCCGACGACAATAACGCCGCTGTCGTTAATCTTTTTCAGCGTGCCGGTGAAATCTTCTGCCTGAGCCGCGCCCGCTGCTGCTCCCAACAGCAGAAGTGATAAGGCCACTTTGCGCATTTGCATGTTCCAACTCCTTCGTGTGAATGTCGCGCAGAATAAAACTGCGCAGAGCGTGATGTTATGTCTGTGTCCTGCTGCTTTTTTAATAATCCTTTAGCGCAACTGCGCGCAGGATAGGGGACTAACATAGCGAAATGTTAACGCAATGAAACAAAAAAGTTTGTTTTTTGCGAGCCGCTCCGCACCATTACAAGGCAATGTAGCTGCCTTGCGCTGTTTCAGTGCGCAATCATGCCCGTTAACAGTGCGTGAAATTCACGACAGCAAGCCTGCTGCCGGGATTCGCCGCTGTCGTTATGGTTAACAGCAAGCTTTGTGCCACATTACGCAGCATTGCAGGAGAATGTTTCAGCGGAAAGACAAAAAAAAAGCGAAGCCGTGGCTTCGCTTTCAGGGAGACGCGAGCGTCAGACGCGCCGGCGTGCAATGGCGGCGGTGATCGCTGCCAGCGTCAGTAACCAGACCGGCCAGATACCGCTGCGCGCATAGGGCGTTTCGCCTGCAGCAGGCGTTACGCGCGCCTCCAGTACCCGGCGGGTAAACTGCGGGATCATCTTTTCAACGTCGCCGTCGGCGTTGACCACGGCCGTAACGCCATTGTTTGTCGAGCGCAGCAGCGGGCGTCCCAGCTCAAGCGCACGCATGCGCGCCATCTGAAAATGCTGCCACGGACCGATCGAGTGGCCGAACCAGGCATCATTTGAAACCGTCAGCAGGAAGTTGGTATCTGGCCGGAAGTTGGCACGTACCTGTTCGCCCAGAACGATTTCATAGCAGATGGCGCTGGTGAGGTTATAACCCGCCACGTTCAGCTGTGGCTGGATGTAAGCACCGCGGCTGAAAGAGGACATGGGCAGATCGAAGAACGGCGCCAGCGGACGAAGCAGGCTCTCCAGCGGCACAAACTCGCCGAACGGCACCAGGTGATTTTTCTGATAGCGGTTACGGCTCTGGTAGTTATAAGGCTGTTTGCCACCGAGCACGATGACGGAGTTATAGTCGTGATAGCGGTTATCACCCTCAACGCGTGAGTCAACAATGCCGGTGATCAAACTGCTGCCGCGCGCGCGCAGTTCCGCGTCCAGCGCCTGTAAAAAGGGCTGCTGGTTACTTTCAAGATCGGTAATAGCTGATTCAGGCCAGATAATCAGCGGCGCACTGCCGATATAGGGCTGACTGTAGCTGGTATAGACGCGCAGCGTGTCGCGCAGCTGCTGCGGATCCCACTTCATCGATTGCGGGATATTACCCTGTACCATCGCCACGTCCACACTGCGTGCCGGCAGCGGCTGATACCAGTGCAGCATACGCAGCGGCCACGGCAGCAGCAGCAGGGCTGCGGCAACAATCAGGCTTTTCAGACTGCGCTGATGCAGGGCAAAGACCAGCAGGCCGGCAATCATCATCAGCAGGAAGGTAATGGTCTCTACGCCCGCAAGCGGCGCAATACCTTTCAGCGGACCGTCAATCTGGCTGTAGCCAAACTGCAGCCAGGGGAAACCCGTCAGGACCCAGCCGCGCAGAAACTCACTGATTTGCCATAACGCCGGCGCCGCCAGCGCCAGCCGCCATAGAGTAGCGCGCGGCCAGAAGCGGTTGAGCACCACGGCAAACAGCAGCGGATAGAGCGCCAGATATGCTGCCAGCAGCAGCACCAGAAAGACGTTTACCGGCCCGGGCATACCGCCAAAGGTAGCGATGCTGACATAGACCCAGTTAATGCCGCTGCCAAACAGGCCAAAGCCCCATGTAAAGCCAAGCGCTGCAGCCTGGGCAGGACGACGGTTTAGCAGTAATACCTGCAAACCCGCCAGGGAGATAAGCGCCGCAGGCCAGAAATCGTAAGGAGAAAAGGCAAGGGTGCCGGTGGCACCCGCTATCAGCGCCAGCAGCAGACGCACCCGCTGGCGGGAAAAAAGAGAGGCAGATGCCATAAAGTTATTCGTCTTCGAGTTGCGGTTGTGGAGAATCTTCCGGAATTTTCACATGCACCTGAATAATACGACGGCTGTCCGCCATAGCGACTTTGAAGTGGTAGCCATCAATAGTGATACTCTCGCCGCGAGCCGGAAGGTGGCCAAAGCCCTGCATAACCAGACCGCCAATCGTATCCACTTCGTCATCGCTGAAATCGGTGCCGAACGCCTCGTTGAAATCTTCAATCGGCGTCAGCGCGCGTACCGTGTAGGTATGGCGATTCAGCTGACGGATGTCGCGATCTTCTTCGTCGTCATACTCATCTTCGATTTCGCCGACAATCAGCTCCAGAATATCTTCGATGGTCACCAGGCCGGATACGCCACCAAATTCATCAATAACAATCGCCATATGATAGCGCTGCGAGCGGAACTCTTTCAGCATGCGGTCAACGCGCTTGCTTTCCGGCACCACTACCGCAGGACGCAGCACCTTTTCCATACTGAAGGGCTCAGCGCTGCTGCTCATAAACGGCAGCAGATCTTTCGCCATCAGAATGCCTTCAACGTGATCTTTATCTTCGCTGATGACCGGAAAACGGGAGTGCGCAGATTCAATAATCACGGCCAGGCACTCTTCCAGACTCTGATTGCGCTTCAGGGTGATCATCTGTGAGCGTGGGATCATGATATCGCGTACGCGCTGTTCGGCGATGTCGAGCACCCCTTCCAGCATGTCGCGGGTATCCTGGTCAATCAGCTCTTTTTGTTCAGAATCACGGATCAGACCCAGCAGTTCATCACGATTTTTAGGTTCACCGTGAAACAGCTGGCTAAGCAGCAGGGAAAAGAAGCCCTTTTTACTACTGGGGGCGTCGTTGTTTTGAGAATGGTCGTCGCTCATGGCGTTTTAATTACGATCTCGCTGTTAGATAAGGATAGCTGCCCGCGTCCCGCCGGCAGCACAGTAGCCTGAACCCACGGCTCAGGCGTCTTCTTTCTCCGAAATGTACGGGTCAGGATAACCAAGAGCAAGCATTATCTCAGTCTCCAGCGCCTCCATCTCTTCGGCTTCACTGTCTTCAATATGGTCATAGCCCAGCAGATGCAGCGTGCCGTGTACGACCATGTGTGCCCAATGTGCTTCAGTGCTTTTACCCTGTTCAGCCGCTTCCTGCTCAACCACCTGGCGACAGATAATTAAATCACCCAGCAGCGGCAGCTCAATTCCTGGCGGCGCTTCAAAAGGAAAAGAGAGCACGTTGGTCGGCTTGTCTTTGCCGCGATAAGTCAGGTTTAGCTCGTGACTCTCCGCTTCATCAACCAGGCGAATCGTGACCTCACTTTCTGGCTGAAAGGGGGTAACGGCCGCTTCCAGCCAGCGCTGAAAAGCGGTTTCTTCCGGCAGGCCGTGCGCGTCGGCGCAGGCCTGCTGTAAATCCAGTACTACCGTACTCATGACGGCTCCTGTGGTGGTGTGGAGTGCACAGCCTGTGCGGCCAGCGACTCCCGTTTACGCTCTTCCGCCAGTTTATCACGACGCTTCTGATCCGCCTCTTCCCAGGCTTCATAAGCGTTCACAATACGTGCCACTACCGGATGGCGTACCACATCTTCGCTGTGGAAGAAGTTAAAGCTGATCTCTTCGACGTCAGCCAGCACTTCAATCGCGTGGCGCAGACCCGACTTGGTGCTGCGCGGCAGGTCAATCTGCGTCACGTCACCGGTGATCACCGCTTTGGAGTTAAAGCCGATGCGCGTCAGGAACATCTTCATCTGTTCAATGGTGGTGTTCTGGCTTTCATCAAGGATCACAAACGCATCATTCAGCGTACGACCGCGCATATAGGCGAGCGGTGCGACCTCAATCACGTTGCGCTCCATCAGCTTCTCAACCCGTTCAAAGCCGAGCATCTCAAACAGCGCGTCATAAAGCGGGCGCAGATAGGGATCAACCTTCTGGCTCAGATCGCCAGGCAGAAAGCCCAGTTTTTCACCCGCTTCTACCGCCGGGCGGGTCAGCAGGATACGACGAATCTCCTGGCGCTCCAGCGCATCAACCGCGGCGGCAACCGCAAGATAGGTTTTACCGGTACCCGCCGGGCCGATACCAAAGGTGATATCGTGGTCGAGGATGTTGGCGATGTACTGCGCCTGATTCGGCGTGCGCGGCTTAATCACACCGCGTTTGGTTTTAATGTTTACCGCTTTGCCATACTCCGGCACACTTTCAGCGGTCTGCTCCAGCACCCGGCTCTCTTTAATGGCCAGATGGATGTGATCCGGTTCGATATCCGGAATATGACCGCGTACCGGGGCAGTATCCACGTACAGCGTACGCAGAATATGCGCGGCGGCCTCCACGCTGAGCGCGCGGCCCACCAGTTTGAAATGGTTGTCGCGGCGGTTGATTTCGATGCCCAGACGGCGTTCCAGCTGCTTCACATTGTCATCAAACGGACCGCACAGGCTCATCAGACGCTGGTTATCGGCGGGTTCCAGGGCGATTTCACGAGTTTCGATATTCAATTGAATCCTTTGGGTCACACAGGGCCAGTTGAAAAGGTGTATAGATGCCGCGCGTGCGCGTCATAAGCGTATGACAAAATTATTTATGGGACAGCACCAGGACGCAAGCGCAGGGAAAGATATTTGGGCGACCGCTGCAGAATGCAAGGGGTGGCGGATGAAACAGGCGGCAGCACGCTGCGTGCTGCCGCACAGTGATTAACTGTCAGGGTTGATACAGGCCGACGCCGGTTTCATCCTCTTTGCGGGTACGGGCAATGACGGCCGCCGGACTCTGCGCCACGCGCAGTCCCATGCGATCTTCAGTGCGTACGACCACGCCGCGCAGTGAGTTGGCATAGACATCAACGATTTCAACATCGACAAATTTGCCAATCATGTTCACCGAGCCTTCAAAGTTTACCACGCGGTTATTTTCAGTACGGCCGGTCAGTTCCATCACATTTTTACGTGATGTACCCTCAACCAGAATACGCTGAACGGTACCCACCATACGGCGGCTGATCGCCATCGCCTGCTGCTGGATACGATCCTGCAGAATATAAAGGCGCTGCTTTTTCTCCTCTTCCGGCACGTCGTCTGGCAGGTCAGCCGCAGGCGTACCCGGACGGGCGGAGTAGATAAAGCTGTAGCTGGTGTCAAAGTTAACGTCGTGGATCAGCTTCATGGTCTGTTCGAAGTCGTGCTGAGTTTCACCCGGGAAACCGATGATAAAATCAGAGCTGATTTCGATATCAGGACGTGCTGCGCGCAGCTTGCGAATAATCGCTTTGTACTCCAGCGCAGTGTGCGCCCGCTTCATCAGCGTCAGAATACGGTCAGCGCCGCTCTGGACCGGCAGATGCAGGAAGCTCACCAGCTCTGGCGTATCACGATAGACATCAATGATGTCATCGGTGAACTCAATCGGATGGCTGGTGGTAAAGCGGATGCGGTCGATACCATCAATGGCGGCGACGAGGCGCAGCAGCTCAGCAAACGTGCAGATCTGGTCATCAAAGGTTGCGCCGCGATAGGCGTTGACGTTCTGACCCAGCAGGTTGACCTCGCGCACACCCTGAGCGGCCAGCTGAGCGATTTCCAGCAGGATATCGTCGCAGGGACGGCTGACTTCTTCGCCGCGGGTATACGGCACCACGCAGAAAGTGCAATATTTATTGCAGCCTTCCATGATGGAGACAAAAGCCGTCGGGCCTTCAGCGCGCGGTTCCGGCAGACGGTCAAATTTTTCAATTTCCGGGAAGCTGACGTCAACTACCGGGCTTTTATTCCCGCGTACCTGATTGATCATTTCCGGCAGGCGATGCAGCGTCTGTGGTCCAAAGACGATATCAACACACTGTGCACGCTGGCGCAGTTTATCGCCTTCCTGCGACGCCACGCAGCCGCCCACGCCGATGATAAGATCGGGATTGGCCGCTTTGAGCTTTTTCCAGCGCCCTAACAGGTGAAAGACTTTCTCCTGCGCTTTCTCACGGATAGAGCAGGTATTAAGCAGCAGAACATCTGCGTCTTCGGCTTCCTCCGTCAGAGTGTAGCCGTGCGTGCTGTTCAGCAGGTCAGCCATCTTGGATGAATCATACTCATTCATCTGACAGCCCCAGGTTTTGATATGCAGTTTTTTGGTCATTGAACCAGCCATTGAATCTGAGCAGGGAAGTGCAGGGGGCATAGTGTAATGCTTTGGGGGGGATGTGACCAGCGTACCTGTCATACTTCGCGCACCAGCGTGACAGCCAGGCTGCTGCAGGCAGCGCGGACACAAAAAGATGTGGCAGCGGCTCAGCCCCCTTCCGGATGATTTCCGGTACACTTTGTTTATCAGCAAACGCCGTGGGGCGTCAGGGCAACAGGAAAGGTGAGGATTGATGCAGGAGAGACAGTATGACGTGGTCATCGTCGGAGGTGGCATGGTGGGGGCGGCGCTGGCGTGCGGGCTGGCGCAGCAGCAGTTCCGCGTCGCTGTCATTGAGCGTGCAGAACCTGAGCCGTTTGATAGCAGCTGCGAGCCTGATATCCGCATCTCCGCGATTGGTGCTTCTTCAGTTGCGTTACTGCAGCAGCTGGGCGCCTGGGCGCGCGTAGAGACGATGCGCAGTGCGCCCTATCGCAAACTGGAAACCTGGGAGTGGCAGAGCGCGCACGTCACGTTTGATGCAGCATCGCTGGGGCTGCCGGTGCTTGGCTATATGGTAGAAAACCGCGTGTTGCAGCGGGCGCTGTGGGAGCAGATGCAGCAGGATGGCGTCGCGCTGCTGTGCCCGGCAACGCTGCAGGATCTGCAGCCGCATAGCGGCGGCTGGCACATCACCCTGGACCAGGGCGCACCGCTTGATGCCCGGCTGGTGGTTGGCGCGGATGGCGCTAACTCGCGGGTGCGGCAGCTGGCAGGCATTGGCGTGCACGGCTGGAACTATGCGCAATCCTGCATGCTTATCAGTACCGAGTGTGAGCATCCGGCGGGTGATGCTACCTGGCAGCAGTTTACGCCGCAGGGGCCGCGAGCTTTTCTGCCGCTTTTTGACCAGCATGCATCGCTGGTGTGGTATGACGCACCCGCGCGTATCCGTCAGCTGCAGGCGCTGCCGCTGAGCCAGCTGGAGAAAGAGGTAAAGCTGAATTTCCCGGCCCGTCTCGGCCGTTTTCAGATAAAGAGCGCGGCGTCGTTTCCGCTGGTCCGGCGTCATGCCACGCGCTACGTCATGCCGGGGCTGGCGCTGGTGGGCGATGCTGCGCATACGATTAATCCGCTGGCGGGGCAGGGCGTTAACCTGGGCTATCGCGACGTGGATGCGCTGATTACCGTGCTGACTGAGGCGCGCAGTCAGGCGCAGACGTGGTCAGGAATGGCGGTGCTGCAGCGCTATCAGCGTGAACGCTATCGCGATAATCTGCTGATGCAGGGCGGCATGGATCTGTTCTATTTTGCGTTCAGCAACTCACTGCCGCCGCTGCGTCTGGCGCGTAATCTGGGGTTGATGGCGGCAGAGCGTGCCGGCGGCCTGAAGCGTCGTGCGCTGCGCTACGCGCTGGGACTCTGACCTCACCCACGCTTACTGCTGGCGCGGCGCGCTGGCAGAAAGCCCTGCCGTTTCAGAACGTCAGAAACAACAAAGCCCGCAAAAGCGGGCCTGTTGTGCAATTTGGCTGGGGTGCAGGGATTCGAACCCCGGAATGCTGGTATCAGAAACCAGTGCCTTACCGCTTGGCGACACCCCAATAGGTGTTTGATCAAATTGTCTTTGTATGGCTGGGGTGCAGGGATTCGAACCCCGGAATGCTGGTATCAGAAACCAGTGCCTTACCGCTTGGCGACACCCCAATTATCTGGTGGCTACGACGGGAATCGAACCTGTGACCCCATCATTATGAGTGATGTGCTCTAACCGACTGAGCTACGTAGCCATAATACTGCTTTACTGCTTTTCCCGATGCTGGCTGGGATACCTGGATTCGAACCAGGGAATGCCGGTATCAAAAACCGGTGCCTTACCGCTTGGCGATATCCCATCTGTTAACGCGTATCCACGAAAACATATCGGATTGGCTGGGGTACCTGGATTCGAACCAGGGAATGCCGGTATCAAAAACCGGTGCCTTACCGCTTGGCGATACCCCATCCGGCTGCCGAAGACTGAAATGGTGCGGGAGGCGAGACTTGAACTCGCACACCTTGCGGCGCCAGAACCTAAATCTGGTGCGTCTACCAATTTCGCCACTCCCGCAAAAAGATGGTGGCTACGACGGGAATCGAACCTGTGACCCCATCATTATGAGTGATGTGCTCTAACCGACTGAGCTACGTAGCCATCTTTTTTCGCGTTACCTTCAACGGCGTTGCGGGGCGCATTATGCGTATTGAGCTTTGTAGCGTCAACAGTTTTTTTGCCGTTTTTTACCTTGCGGCGCCTGTTTGTCTGGCTTGTAACCAGGCTGGCGCTTTATTCAGCAATTTTCGATCACATCCGCGTCAGTTGCAACTAAAAAGGGACCGCAGCGGGTCCCTTACTCTATCCGGCGATGCGCTTATTTGTAAGCGGACTGATGTACGCCAACGGCACGGCCGGAAGGATCGTCCATGGATTTGAACGCCTCATCCCACTCAATCGCTTTAGCAGAAGAGCAGGCCACAGAAGGTCCGCCAGGCACGCACTCTGCTGCGCTCGGCAGCGGGAACAGCTCCTCAAAGATTTCGCGATAGAGATACGCTTCTTTTGAGCCAGGCGTGTTGTGCGGGAAGCGGAAATGTGCGGTTGCCAGCTGCTGATCGCTGACCTGCTTCGCCGCCACTTCTTTCAGCGTATCGATCCAGCTGTAACCGACCCCATCAGAAAATTGCTCTTTTTGACGCCACGCCACGCTCTCCGGCAGATACGATGAGAAGCATTCACGCAGAATGTGCTTTTCCATCTTCCCGTTGCTGCCGCACAGTTTATCTTCCGGGTTGATGCGCATTGCCACATCCAGGAATTTTTTATCCAGGAACGGCACGCGTGCCTCTACGCCCCAGGCTGACATCGCTTTGTTCGCACGCGCGCAGTCAAACATATGCAGCGCCAGCAGCTTACGCACGTTCTCCTCATGGAACTCACGGGCGTTTGGTGCTTTATGGAAGTAGAGATAGCCGCCAAATACTTCATCTGCGCCCTCACCAGAAAGCACCATCTTGATACCCATCGCCTTGATTTTGCGTGACATCAGATACATCGGCGTTGAGGCGCGAATCGTGGTGACATCATACGTTTCGATGTGGTAAATCACGTCACGGATCGCGTCCAGGCCTTCCTGTACCGTGAAATGAATTTCGTGGTGTACGGTACCGAGATGATCGGCGACCGCCTGCGCAGCTTTCAGATCGGGTGAACCCTCCAGGCCCACAGCAAACGAGTGCAGCTGTGGCCACCAGGCGTCGCTCTTATCAGCATCTTCCACCCGTTTAGCCGCAAAACGCTTGGTAACGGCCGAAATGATTGAAGAGTCTAGTCCGCCTGAGAGCAGCACGCCGTAAGGGACATCAGACATCAGATGGCTTTTTACTGACTCTTCCAGCGCATGTTTCAGGCCTGCAGCATCGGTGGTGTTCTGCGCAACCGCCGCAAAATCCATCCAGTCGCGCTGCCAGTAACGACGGATTTCACCGTCAGTGCTGGAGAGGAAGCTTCCCGGCGGGAATTCTTTAATAGAGCGGCAGACCGGAACCAGCGCTTTCATTTCAGACGCCACGTAAAGGTTACCGTGCTCATCATTGCCCATATAGAGCGGAATGATACCGATATGATCGCGACCAATCAGGTACTGCTGTTTAACGCTGTCCCACAGGATGAAAGCGAACATACCCTGCAGGTCATCAAGGAAATCGACGCCTTTTTCCTGATAGAGCGCCAGAATCACTTCGCAGTCGGAGCCGGTCTGAAACGCATAACGATCGCTCAGCTCAGCGCGCAGCGCCTGATGGTTATAAATTTCGCCGTTCACGGCCAGTACGTGAGTGTGGTCAGCGTTATACAGCGGCTGCGCGCCGTTGTTAACGTCAACGATTGAGAGGCGCTCATGCACCAGGATAGCCTTATCATCTGCAAACACCCCGGACCAGTCCGGGCCGCGGTGACGCATCAGACGGGAAGACTCCAGCGCTTTCTTGCGCAGTTCAACAGGATCGCTTTTCAGATCCAGCACACCAAAAATCGAACACATAACTGACTCCTGATCTCACCCTGTGGCGATGTTATTTTGCATTTGTCCGGCAGCCTGCGCTGCGTGATGTATAAGAAAATGCGCTAATTGATGGTGGTTGCGCAAGCAAAATAACGTTTTTATGATAAATAGAGTGTTGCACAGGTGAATAAATTGAATATACACCAAAATAAAGGCTGTTTTTTTAGATGGTATCTAATAATTTGCCGGTTTAGCTCTTTTTATCATCAGGCGCCAAAAACAGTAACGCCCCGCACACCGGCAGGTGGGCAGGGCGTCAGCAGGTGCACGGCGCCGGTCAGAACAGATCGATATCGGCGACGGAAGGGAAAATCCAGTCGGGGCGGAATGGCATTGCGTCGATATCGCTCAGGGTGGAAACACCAGAGAGCACCAGAATAGTTTCCAGTCCCGCCTGGAAGCCCGCCAGAATATCGGTGCGCAGGTTATCACCCACGATCACTGTCTCTTCAGAGTGCGCATGCATTTTGTTCAGCGCCGCCCGCATAATGTAGGGGCTGGGCTTGCCAACATAAAAAGGCTTACGGCCCGAAATGGTTTCGATACCGGCACAGAGGGCGCCGCAGGCGGGAATAAATCCACGCGCGTGGGTATCCGGATTGGTCGCAATAAAGCGCGCGCCGTTAGCCACAAAAAACGCGGCTTTATGCATCATATCCCAGTTAAACGAGCGGGTTTCACCGACGATAACAAAATCAGGATTGACGTCAGTAATGGTAAAGCCGGCGTTGTAGAGTTCATGAACCAGCGCACCTTCTCCGATCACATACGCTTTTTTCCCCTCCTGACGCCGCAGGAAATCAGCGGTGGCCATGGCTGAGGTATAAAACACTGAGTCAGGAATGTCGACGCCGGCGTTGGAGAAACGGTTGGCCAGATCCTGAGCAGTCTGCGACGGATAGTTAGTCAGCACAACCAGCGGCATGCCTTTTTCCAGGATACGCTGCAGAAATTCATTAGCCCCTTTCACGGCCGTGTTGTCATGCATCAACACGCCATCGATATCACAGATTACGCTTTTAATGGTCATACAAGATCCCGTCAGGCCTGCTCAGGCAGGTTACAATTAATCTTCCAGCAGATGCTGCAGCAGAATGCCATTCAGCATAGCGCGTTTTGCCAGCGCAAACGCCCCAATCGCGGAGCGATGATCCAACTGTGAGCGCACCACCGGCAGGTTTTTACGAAACTCACGCAGCACCTGCGTATTGATACAGCTCTCGATGGCGGGAAACAACACTTTGTCGGCGTCGGTGATTTCGCCCGCCAGCACCACCTTTTGCGGGTTAAAAAGGTTGATTGCAATGGCAATCGCTTTGCCGAGATAACGCCCCACATACTCAATCACTTCACACGCCAGCGCGTCGCCCTGATTAGCAGCGTGACAGATTTGCGGCATCAGGCAGTTATCCAGCGACAGCGTACTTGGATATCCCTGATTCAGCAGATGGCGTACGCGGTTTTCAATCGCGCCATTTGCGGCGATGGTTTCCAGACAGCCGAAGTTGCCGCAGTGGCAGCGTTCGCCTAACGGATCGACCTGGATATGGCCAATTTCACCCACGTTACCGTTACTGCCGAGAAAAATCTGTCCGTTAGCAATAATGCCGGCACCGGTTCCACGATGCAGCCGCACCAGAATCGAGTCAGCGCAGTCGCGGCTTGCACCGAAGTAGTGCTCAGCCAGCGCCAGACTGCGGATATCATGCCCTACAAAGCTGGTCACGCTGAACCGCTGCTGCAGGCTGGCAACCAGCGGCCAGTGGCTGACGGCAATGTGCGGCATATAGCGGATAATCCCTTTAACCGGATCGACCAGCCCGGGCAGGATGACGGCAATAGCGATCAGCTCATGAATTTTCCGCTGATGCACGTTAATAAACGCGCTGATAGCGTTAAACAGCGCGTTCTCCAGCGTCTCCTGCGTGCGCTCCGGTAGCGGATAATCTTCCTGCGCCAGCGATTTGCCGCTTAGATCAAACAGGGTAAGCGTGGCGTCGTTGCGTCCGAGACGGACGCCGATGGTATGGAAATGACGGGTTTCCGTGATAATGGAGATGGCGCGGCGACCGCCGGTAGAGGCCTGCTGCTCGACCTCTTTGATCAAACCGCGTTCAATCAGCTGACGGGTAATTTTAGTGACACTGGCGGGCGCAAGCTGGCTGAGATCGGCAATCTGAATGCGCGAAATCGGCCCCTGTTGATCGATCAACCGATAAACGGCTGCGCTATTGAGTTGTTTGACAAGATCGACATTTCCTATTTGAGTCTGGCCGCCAGTGGTCATTCAATGCTTACTCGCTGAGGACGCTCTCTCCATTGACGAACGTCTTGATGATTTGATAATCGCGGGTAAAAACAGTGAGGTTGGCGGCTTTTCCTGCTGCTACCGTGCCCAGCTGTTTCTCCACGCCCATGGCTCTTGCCGGATAAAGCGTTGCCATACGTAACGCCTCATCCAGGGCAATGCCGCAATACTCTACGCTGTTCTGCACTGCTTCAATCATTGTCAGTGCTGAACCGCTCAGGGTTCCATGCTCATCCACGCACAGACCATTGCGATAGTATATTGTTTTACCTGCAAAAATGAATTTATCAATCGCAGCACCTGCCGGCGCAGTCGCGTCAGTAACCAGAATCAGCCGTTCGCCTTTGAGACGTTTTGCCATGCGCACGTTAGCGTAATTGACATGTAAGCCATCTGCAATGATGCCGCAGTATACATCAGGCGAATCAAACAGCGCACCGACCAGTCCAGGTTCACGGCCGCTAAAAGGACTCATCGCATTATAAAGATGGGTCGCAAAGGTAATGCCGGCGCTGAAGCCGGCTTTTGCCTCGGCATAGGTCGCATTAGAGTGACCGGCAGAAACGATGATACCGGCTGCGCTGAGCTGACGAATAACCTCGCTGCCTGCCTGTTCAGGCGCCAGCGTGACTTTAGTAATGACATCCGCGTTGGCACAAAGGTAGTCGACCAGTGCGGGATCGGGCTGGCGTATCAGAGCCGGATTGTGCGTTCCTTTTTTCTCCCGGTTGAGCCACGGACCTTCAAGGTGCAAACCCAGCGCCTGATTCTGGCGCGTTGTCAGCCAGGCGCGCATGGTTTCCACCGCCTGCTTCATCAGTTCATCACTGCTGGTAATCAGCGTTGGAAGAAAGCTGGTACAGCCTGACTTTTCATTAGCACGCTGCATTATCTCCAGCGTTTCCACGCTCAGCGCTTCAGGCGAATCGTTGAATTGCACACCGCCGCAGCCGTTGAGCTGCAGGTCGATAAAGCCGGGAGCGATAAACGCGCCGGCCATATCCTGTTGCGGTAGCGCTGCATCCAGCATGGCGCGCGGGCAAACCCGATCAATAATACCGTCCGCGATAACTACCGCGTGATCGTCCAGAATGTCATAGCCGGTAAAAATCCGACCGTTTACTAATGCGTACATTATCTCTCTCCCGGCTGCGCCAGCTGTCAACGACAGCAGGCTTCTACATCGTGCTCTCAGACGCCCTGCATATTTTCCGCTTCAAGCTCGCGGAAATATTTTACCGTTTTAATTTTCAGTTCCATTGTCGCTGGCTCATCACATACCACAACCGCTTTTGGATGCAGCTGCAGACAGCTGATGGTCCACATATGGTTTACGTTGCCTTCTACCGCGGCCTGAAGCGCCAGCGCTTTGACGTGGCCTGTCACCAGGATCATTACCTCTTCGGCATCAAGCAGCGTACCCACGCCAACGGTCAGCGCATATTTAGGAACCTGGCTGACATCGCCATCGAAAAAGCGTGAATTAGCGACACGCGTATCATGCGTCAGCGTTTTTATACGTGTACGCGATGAGAGCGAGGAGGCGGGTTCATTAAACGCAATATGGCCATCATTGCCTACACCACCCATGAACAGGTGGATTTTACCAAACGCACGAATCTTCTCTTCATACTGGCGACATTCTGCGTCAATATCTTCCGCATTGCCATTCAGAAGATTGATGTTTTCTGACGGAATATCAACGTGATCGAAAAAGTTGCGATACATAAAGCTGTGATAGCTTTCCGGGTGCGCTTTCGGCAGACCGACATACTCATCCATATTGAATGTGACAACATGCTTAAAGCTGACCTGGCCCGCTTTGTGCATCTCAATCAGATGCTTGTAAGCTTCCAGCGGCGTGCCGCCCGTAGGCAATCCCAGAACAAAGGGACGCTCAGGGCCTGGGTTAAAGGCGTTAATCCGGTTGACGATATGGCGGGCTGCCCATTTGCCAACCTGAGCAGGTGTAGCCAGCGGAATCAGTCTCATAGTGCACCTCGGTTAAACAGATAAAAAGAATATGCTGTAGCAGCCGTGATCAAGTGTGAATGAGGTTAACGCGTTTATCAGCAGGCTACAGCGAAAAAGAGCGGTTGATATTTTTTATCATAAAATAAGTTTGTGGCAGTGACCAGTATTAAGCGACTTATATTGGCTATTAAGGTGATAAAAGTCACAACTGGAGCGGTTTTAATTTGCGAGGCGAATTAATTTATCTTTACACTGCATCTCGCAGAGAATCGTCTTATCAACACGCCAGGTGCCGGGATAATAAAACCAACCCGTACCAGGGGATACGCCAGTCTCATAGGGGGAGAACAAGGTGAGTATATTAGGCTATTTACAAAAAGTCGGCCGTGCGCTGATGGTGCCGGTGGCCACGCTGCCGGCGGCCGCTATCCTGATGGGGGTAGGCTACTGGATCGATCCCGACAGCTGGGGGGCAGGTAACGCACTGGCGGCACTGCTGATAAAGTCAGGCTCCGCGATTATCGACCATATGTCGGTACTGTTTGCGATTGGTGTCGCGTACGGTATGTCTAAGGATAAAGATGGCGCAGCGGCCCTGACCGGCTTTGTTGGCTTTCTCGTGGTGACCACGCTCTGTTCGCCTGCTGCAGTCGCTATGATCCAGAAAATGCCGCTTGAGCAGGTGCCTGCGGCGTTTGGCAAAATTGAAAACCAATTTGTCGGTATCATGGTGGGTATCCTTTCGGCGGAGATGTATAACCGCTTCAGCCATGTCGAACTGCCTAAAGCGCTCTCTTTCTTCAGCGGGCGTCGCCTGGTACCGATTCTGGTCTCCTTCCTGATGATTGTCGTGGCGTTTATCCTGATGTACGTCTGGCCGGTGATCTTCGGTGGTCTGGTAAGCTTTGGGGAACATATCCAGAAACTGGGTTCTGTCGGGGCGGGGGTATACGCCTTCTTTAACCGACTGCTGATCCCGGTTGGCCTGCACCACGCGCTCAATTCCGTGTTCTGGTTTGATGTTGCGGGTATTAACGACATTCCAAAATTCCTCGGCGGCGCGCAGTCTATTGCTAACGGCAGCGGCATTCCGGGTATTACGGGTCGCTACCAGGCAGGCTTCTTCCCGATCATGATGTTTGGCCTGCCGGGTGCGGCACTGGCTATCTATCACTGCTCGCGTCCTGAGAATCGGGCAAAAGTGGGCGGCATTATGCTGGCAGCCGCTTTTGCCGCATTCTTTACCGGTATCACTGAGCCGCTGGAATTCTCCTTTATGTTCGTGGCCCCGGTGCTCTATGTGATCCACGCGGTACTCACCGGTATTTCCGTGTTTATTGCGGCCAGCATGCAGTGGATTGCCGGCTTTGGCTTCAGCGCCGGCCTGGTAGATATGGTGCTCTCGTCGCGTAACCCGCTGGCGGTGCACTGGTGGATGCTGATCCCGCAGGGCCTGGTCTTCTTCGTGATCTATTACGTCGTCTTCCGTTTCACTATCCGCAAATTTAATCTGCTGACGCCGGGCCGCGAGCTGGCAGCGGATGATGAAACCGATGGTTATGATGTGAATGTCACGCCTGAAAGTAGCGGTGAAACGGCGACTGAATCGCTGGCGCGTCGCTATATTGCTGCCGTCGGCGGCTCTGAAAACCTGACGCATATTGATGCCTGTATCACGCGCCTGCGCCTGAACGTGAAAGATTCCGCACAGGTCAGCGAAGGTGTGGCAAAACGTATCGGCGCTTCAGGCGTTATTCGTCTTAATAAGCAGAGCGTGCAGATTATTGTGGGTACGCAGGCGGAGAGTATCGCTACTGCGATGAAGTCCGTATTGACCAAAGGCCCGGTGGCGGCCGCCAGCGCTGCGCCTGTGGCTAAACCGGTTGTGGCAGCAGCAGCGCCTGCGCCCGCGGCTACACATAAGGCGATTGCCACGCTGCTGGCACCGGTATCAGGTCATGTAGTGGCGCTGGATAAGGTGCCGGATGAAGCGTTCGCCAGCAAAGCGGTAGGTGATGGCCTGGCCATTCAGCCGTCGGATAGCCGCGTGGTGGCACCGATTGCCGGTACCATAGTGAAAATCTTCAATACCAATCACGCCTTCTGTCTGGAAACAGAGAGCGGCGTTGAGATAGTGGTGCATATGGGGCTGGACACCGTTGCGCTGGCAGGGCGCGGTTTTACCCGGCTGGTGGAAGAGGGCGCGACCGTTACCGCTGGCGAGCCGATCCTGGAGATGGATCTGGACTATCTGAACGCTCACGCGCGCTCGATGATCAGTCCGGTGGTGGTCAGCAACAGCGACGACTTCGCAGGTCTTACGCTGCTGGCAACCGGCACGGTCGTTGCCGGCGAAACGCCGCTCTATGAGGTGAAAAACTAACCCCGGGCGTCTAACCGATAAGGCAGGAAGCGATTCCTGCCTTTTTTGTTTTAAAAGCGCCAACAAACGGTTGTTTCCCTTCAGCGCTTTGTGGATCATACTCCGTTACTTCGAGGTAAAATCACCCGTTATTGTTTGAGGATTTTGAGATGAGTGAGGCTGAAGCCCGCCCAACGAACTTTATTCGTCAGATCATCGACGAAGATTTGGCGAGCGGTAAGCACAGTAGTGTGCATACCCGTTTCCCGCCAGAGCCCAATGGTTATCTGCATATTGGCCATGCAAAATCGATCTGCCTGAACTTTGGAATCGCACAGGATTATCAGGGGGAATGCAATCTGCGTTTCGATGATACCAATCCGGTTAAAGAGGATATGGAGTTCGTCGAGTCGATCAAAAATGATGTGCAATGGCTGGGCTTTGAGTGGAGCGGCAACATTCGTTACTCATCCGACTATTTTGATCAGCTGTTTAATTATGCTGTCGAGCTGATCAACAAAGGACTGGCGTACGTTGACGAACTGTCACCCGAGCAGATCCGCGAGTATCGCGGCACGCTGACGGCGCCGGGCAAAAACAGCCCGTATCGCGATCGCAGCGTCGAAGAGAACCTGGCGCTGTTCCGGAAAATGCGCGATGGTGGCTTTGAAGAGGGTAAGGCGTGCCTGCGTGCCAAAATCGATATGGCCTCCAGCTTTATTGTGATGCGCGATCCGGTGCTCTACCGCATTAAGTTTGCCGAGCACCATCAGACCGGTAACAAGTGGTGCATCTATCCGATGTACGATTTCACGCACTGCATCTCCGATGCGCTGGAAGGGATCACGCATTCGCTCTGTACGCTGGAGTTTCAGGATAACCGTCGCCTGTATGACTGGGTGCTGGATAACATCACGATTCCGGTGCATCCGCGGCAGTATGAATTTTCGCGCCTGAATCTGGAATATGCGGTGATGTCGAAGCGCAAGCTGACGCAGCTGGTGAGCGAGAAGCGGGTTGAAGGCTGGGACGATCCGCGCATGCTGACCGTTTCAGGCCTGCGCCGTCGTGGTTACAGCGCGGCATCAATTCGTGAGTTCTGCCGCCGCATCGGTATCACCAAACAGGACAATATCGTTGAGATGGCTTCGCTGGAGTCATGCATTCGTGACGACCTCAACGAAAATGCGCCGCGTGCTATGGCCGTGCTCGACCCGCTTAAAGTCGTGATTGAAAACCTGCCTGCCGGGCATGATGAGATCATCACCATGCCAAACCATCCCAACCGGCCGGAGATGGGAACGCGCGACGTGCCTTTCAGCCGCGAAGTGTGGATCGATCGCGCAGATTTCCGTGAAGAAGCTAACAAGCAGTATAAGCGTCTGGTACTGGGTAAAGAAGTGCGCCTGCGTAACGCTTATGTGATTCGCGCTGAGCGCGTGGCAAAAGATGAGGCGGGCAACATCACCTGCATCTATGCAACCTGCGATGTGGATACGCTGAGCAAAGACCCGGCTGATGGCCGCAAAGTAAAAGGGGTGATCCACTGGGTCTCCGCAATTCATGCGCTGCCCGCTGAGTTCCGCCTCTATGATCGTCTGTTCAGCGTGCCTAACCCGGGCGCGGCAGAGGATTTCCTCGCGACCCTGAATCCGGACTCGCTGCAGATCAAGCAGGGCTTTGTGGAGCCAGGACTGCGCGAAGCGGCAGCAACCTCGCCATACCAGTTCGAGCGTGAGGGCTACTTCTGCGCGGACAGCGTCTACTCGCAGCCATCAGCGCTGGTATTTAACCGCACGGTAGGCCTGCGTGATACCTGGGCGAAGATCGGCAGCGAATAATAACCGCTTCCGGCATCATAAAATTATATAAGGGCGAGCATTCGCCCTTTTTTATTATCCTCTTTTGCTTCCCGGCAACCATTTATTCTGCGTTAAATAAAATCGAGCTGGTATGCGGGTTTACGACTTGTCTGACTTTAAAAAAATTAACGCATTTGACCGTGTTAAATCCTTTTTTTCAGGTAGGCTATGCGCACTCCGGACTTGGTCTGTGGCTAGCAAAAAGGGAAAAATAATGACAAGCCTCGCTCAGGAAGCCAAACATAGCGTTGTGGTTTTACATCAGCTCATTGAACGTATTTTTAATCATGCGGATGTCAGCAACGATACCATGGGGCTGCTGCTGTCGCATTTCCATCCTGATTTCCGGATGGTTACGCCACAGGGCAGACAGCTGAATCTGAATGACGTTGAAGATCTTTTTCGCCGCCTGTGCGGACAGCGTGAAGGAGTGCGCATCGCGACCAGCGAACATGCAATCATTTCTGAGCAGCAAAAAGAGGTCACCATTCAGTATCGCGAACTGCAGATACTGAACGGCGAGAGCCACAGCCGTATTTCGCTGGCGGTGCTGGACTGCACAACGGAAAATCCGCGCTGGCGCTATCTGCAGGAGACACTGGTCGCCTGAACTGCAGCAACAAAAAAACCGGTGCCTGCACCGGTTTTTTTATTTTGCAGCGTAGCTGACGTTAATTATCGTTATGCAGCGTTTCATCTTCCCGGCAGTCACCCACTTCGCAGTGACCATACAGATAGAGGCTATGGTTAGTAAGCTTAATGCCGTGGCGGGTCGCGATTTCGCGCTGGCGCGTTTCGATCGACTCATCGCTGAACTCAATCACTTTACCGCAGTCCAGGCAGATAAGATGATCGTGATGCTGCTGCTGCGTTAATTCAAAAACGGACTTGCCGCCTTCGAAGTTATGACGGGTTACAATGCCCGCGTCGTCAAACTGGTTCAGAACGCGATATACCGTGGCCAGACCAATCTCTTCGCCCATATCGATCAGGCGTTTGTACAAATCTTCCGCGCTGACGTGATGGCACTGGGGTTCCTGAAGCACTTCCAGAATCTTTAATCTGGGCAGCGTGACTTTCAGGCCAGCCTTTTTCAATGCGGAATTGTTGTCAGTCATGCGGATATTGTCCTGTTACTTTGCTAGTCATTTGCGGCTTAACAGCCTTGAATGTGTGGTTAACGCGCATTCTCATTTGCGTCTCATTATAGAACCGGGGCAGGCGAATAGAAACCAGGCAAATGCTAAAGAAATCACCAGAGGCGGGAGTAACGCTCTTGCTGTCGCCGGCGGGATTATACAGTGCTGGGTTCTCAGTTCACTCAGCCTCAGCCTGCTGACAGAGGAATAAGCCGTTAACCGTTGCGGGTATTCTACAGAATTGCAGGGAAAAGTTAAAAAAGCGTAGCTATTATTTTTATAGGCAATTCCGTTACCCGATGTTAACCGTGCCTGCATCGGGTAACGGCAACACATTATGCCTCAATAATTTCTTTAAGCTGCAGCTCATCAAAAATCTGCTTCACCCAGCCCTCGACGCGCGCATTCGTCAGCTCTGGCTGACGATCTTCATCGATGGCGAGCCCGAGGAAATGCTTCTCATCGGCCAGACCTTTGGAGGCTTCAAAGTGGTAACCTTCAACAGGCCAGTGGCCCACGATGATTGCGCCATTTGGCTCAATAATGTCGCGAATCGTACCCAGCGCATCGCAGAAGTACTCGGCATAATCTTCCTGGTCGCCACAGCCAAACAGTGCAACCAGCTTGCCATTGAAGTCAATCTCTTCCAGCGTCGGGAAAAAGTCATCCCAGTCGCACTGCGCCTCACCATAATACCAGGTAGGAATACCCAGCAGCAGAATATCAAACGCTTCCAGATCTTCTTTCGTGCTCTTAGCAATGTCATGCACTTCGGCGACATCTTTACCCAGTTGTTTCTGGATCATCTTTGCAATGTTTTCAGTGTTGCCGGTATCGCTGCCGAAGAAAATGCCTACGATTGCCATGGGTTAGGTAGCCTCTTAAATCCTGAATGTGAGAGTAAGTCAACAGACTATACAGATAAGCGAATGATAGCAGACCCTGAAAAAGCGCGGAACGCGCAAAGCGCAGAGTTTGTGTTCCAGTGTGCGGTCTGCATAAATTATATGAGTTTGAGCTGCGTCAGCAGCATCTGCTCAATCAGCTCGCTGCGGCTGATATTTTGCTGCTCAGCCAGCGTATTGAGCGCGTCAACCGCTTCGCCGGACATTTTGAGCTCCACGCGCCGTAGCCCACGAACCTTATCGCGTTTAAGCTGATTGCGCTTATTAATGCGCAGCTGCTCATCGCGCGACAGCGGGCTGGTTTTCGGGCGGCCCGGTCGTCGCTCGTCTGCAAAGAGATCAAGCGTGGTACGGTCTGTCTGTTCTTTTGCCATGATTTGCGAAACTGAGTGGGCGCGAACGGCGCCGCGCGATTAAACACATTATCGGCCAGCCACAGTGTCTGACCACCGTGGCAAAATTTTAGCGCGACATCATACTCCAGCGTCAGACGCGACGCCAATCTTAAACATAGCGCAGTAAGCTTTTGCTTTCAGAGCGTAAAAAAGCGCCGCACGGCACGTAACACGGCATCAGGCTTCTCTGCATGCACCCAGTGCCCGGCACCGGCAATGACCTGCGCCCGCGCCTCAGGAAACTGGGCCAGCAGCGCGGCCCGATAGTGATTATCCAGATAAGGAGAGTCGCCGCCGCGAATAAACAGCGCCGGATGAGCCGAGGCGGGAATAGGTTCCCAGCCCGATATCGTCGCGTAGTTATCCCATAATACCGGCACGTTGAACCGCCATTCTCCTTCAGCAAAGGACTTCAGGATAAACTGAATGATCCCCTCTTCAGGGATAAACTGTCGCATCACCGCTGCGGCTTCACTGCGGCGCGTCACGCCGGCTGCGGATACCGCGCGAATCGCCGCAAAGATCTCATCGTGCCGGCGCGTCTGATAGTCAACGGGAGCGATATCAATCAGCACCAGCTTGCCAACGCGTTCAGGCGCCAGCGCACTCAGTGCCATAGCGATTTTGCCCCCCATCGAGTGGCCAATCACATCAACCTGCGTGATCTGCCGCGCATCCAGCGTATCAACCATATCCTGCGCCATTGCAGCATAGCTCATGCTGTTGCTGCGCGCCGATAAACCGTGGTTGCGCACATCCACCTGCAGCGTAGTACGCGCATCGGCTACGCCACGCGCCAGCCCGCCAAGGTTATCCAGGCTGCCGAACAGGCCATGGATAAGCAAAACCGGTGCGCTGTGAGAATCAGATTGTGCAGTTTGCAGACGGGCATTCAAAATCATGGCTAAAGTTCTTACAGTTGAGAGCGTGGGTTAGGGTATCATGATTCTACCTGTCCGGGTGGCGGTCGCCAGGTATTAGGGCATATTCTGACTTTTGCCCGTAAACGTTGCCAGCGCTATCAGCTATTGCGGATTTAACTTTATAATCAATATGTCAGATCCCAGGCTCTCTGCGTGCCCGCTACCGGTAAGGGCGTTGCAGAATGCGGGATTCTGCTAGTTGCCAGACTCGTACGGAATAAGATGAAAACGATTGAAGTTGACGAAGAACTCTACCGTTATATTGCCAGCCACACGCAGCACATCGGTGAAAGCGCCTCAGACATACTGCGTCGCATGCTGAAATTTACCGCCAGCTCGCGCGCTGCAGCAGCGCCAGCAGTAACGGCCCCGGTAAAAGAGGCGACAGCAGCAGCAGAGCCTGAAGCGCGTCCGCAGGACCGCGTGCGTGCCATGCGCGAGCTGATGCTGTCAGATGAGTATGCCGAGCAGAAAAAAGCGGTTAACCGCTTTATGCTGATTTTGTCAACGCTCTATCGTCTCGATCCTGATGCATTTGCCGATGCTACCGCATCGCTGCAGGGACGTACGCGCGTCTATTTTGCCGGTGATGAGCATACGCTGCTGCAAAATGGCACGCATACCAAACCTAAGCATGTGCCAGGTACACCTTACTGGGTCATCACAAACACCAATACAGGCCGTAAATGCAGCATGGTGGAGCACATCATGCTGGCTATGCAGTTCCCTCCGGAGCTGACAGAGAAAGTTTGCGGCACCATTTAAACTGAAGCGTCAGGGAGAAGCGCCAATGGCCAATCACCCCCGTGCCGGGCAGCCTGCCCAGCAGAGCGATTTGATTAACGTTGCACAATTAACCTCGCAGTATTACGTCCTGAAGCCGGATGCGGCTAACCCGGACCATGCGGTGAAATTTGGCACATCTGGCCACCGCGGCAGCGCGGGACGTCACAGCTTCAATGAAGAGCACATTCTGGCTATCGCACAGGCGATCGCCGAAGAGCGCAAAAAGAACGGTATTACGGGTCCATGCTACGTGGGCAAAGATACGCACGCGCTTTCTGAGCCCGCTATTCTGTCAGTACTGGAAGTGCTGGCGGCGAACGGTGTGGATGTCATCGTGCAGCAGGATAACGGCTACACGCCAACGCCCGCTATCTCCAATGCTATTCTGGAGCATAACAAACGCGGCGGCGCGCAGGCTGACGGCATTGTGATCACCCCTTCACACAATCCACCGGAAGATGGCGGCATTAAATACAATCCGCCAAACGGTGGACCGGCTGATACCAACGTCACAAAAGTGGTGGAAGATCGCGCTAACCAGTTGATCAAAGGCGGTCTGCAGGATGTGAAACGTCTGCCGCTGGATCAGGCGTGGCAGAGCGGCCACATTGTTGAGCAGGATCTGATTCAGCCTTATGTTGAAGGACTGGCGCAGGTTATCGACTTCCCGGCGATTCAGAAAGCGGGACTGAAAATTGGCGTAGATCCGCTTGGCGGCTCAGGTATGGCTTACTGGCAGCGTATCGCTGAGCATTACAACCTCGATCTGACCATCGTTAATGACGCTATCGACCAGACCTTCCGCTTCATGCATCTGGATAAAGATGGCGTGGTGCGCATGGACTGTTCATCAGAGTGCGCGATGGCGGGTCTGCTGGCGTATAAAGACAAGTTTGATCTGGCCTTCGGCAACGATCCCGATTATGACCGTCACGGTATTGTCACGCCAGCTGGCCTGATGAATCCAAACCACTACCTGGCCGTCGCTATCAACTATCTTTTCCAGCATCGTCCGCAGTGGGGTAGTGATGTTGCCGTGGGCAAAACGCTGGTCTCCAGTGCGATGATCGACCGCGTGGTTAATGATATCGGGCGCAAGCTGGTAGAAGTACCGGTGGGCTTTAAGTGGTTCGTTGATGGCCTGTTCGACGGCAGCTTTGGCTTTGGCGGCGAAGAGAGCGCGGGGGCTTCCTTCCTGCGTTTTGATGGTTCAGCCTGGTCAACGGATAAAGATGGCATTATTCTCTGCCTGCTGGCCGCTGAAATCACGGCGGTGACCGGTAAAAATCCGCAGCAGCACTATGATGAGCTGGCGGAGCGCTTTGGTGCGCCAAGCTACAATCGTCTGCAGGCGTCTGCGACCTCGGCACAGAAAGCCGCGCTGTCAAAGCTGTCACCAGAGATGGTCAGCGCTGATACGCTGGCGGGCGATCCGATTACCGCACGCCTGACGGCTGCTCCGGGTAACGGCGCATCTATTGGCGGACTGAAAGTCATGACGGAGAACGGCTGGTTTGCCGCGCGTCCGTCCGGCACTGAAGATGCTTACAAGATTTACTGCGAAAGCTTCCTTGGCGCTGAGCATCGCGAGCTGATTGAGAAAGAAGCGGTGGAAATTGTCAGCGAAGTTCTGAAGAACGCCTGAGGGTGATACCGTGAAAAGGGCCGCTGCTGCGGCCTTTTTTTATGGCATAAAACGGTAGCCGATACCGGTTTCCGTCAGCAGGTGAGCAGGCTGCGTCGGGTTTTCTTCGAGCTTCTGACGCAGGTGGCCCATATAGATGCGCAGATAGTGGCTGTGTTCCACCGCATTGGGGCCCCAGACCTGATTCAGCAGCTGGCGCTGCGTCAGCACCTTGCCGGCGTTATTCAGCAGCAGACTGAGCAGGCGAAACTCGGTTGGCGTCAGATGCACTTCCTGACCGCTGCGGGTGATACGGCGTGCAGCCAGGTCAACGCAGACTTCACCAAACAGCACGCGCGCATCGGGCTGACTGCCCTGATGACGACGTAAAGCCACCCGCACCCTGGCCAGCAGTTCGCCAATGCCAAACGGTTTTGTCAGATAATCATCCGCACCCGCGTCCAGCGCTGCGATCTTATCCTGCTCGTCACTGCGGGCTGAAAGCACAATAACCGGCATAGTGCTCCACTGGCGTACTTCACGAATAAACGCGATGCCATCACCGTCAGGCAGGCCGAGATCGAGGATCGCCAGATCGGGCTTGCGCGTTGCCGCTTCAATCAGACCACGCTGCAGCTGTTCAGCTTCAACAATTTTTACGCCTTCACTCTCTAACGCCAGACGTACAAAACGGCGGATCTCTTTTTCATCTTCCACAATCAAAATGGTTGTCACGTGGGCTCCTGCGACACGGTTTTCTCTACTTTAGCAATAAACCGCAGCGGCGTCCGCGCAGCGATTTACCCCAATAAAATAACCCGTTATTCACACCGTTGTAACGCCATTCTGTGGAGCGGGAAAATGGTCAAAAAAAGTTCAGAATAAGTGGTCTGATGAGTAGCAAAAGTGAGCAGCCAGGAGTAATATTTGCGGCAGATCACACTTTACAACAGATTGCTCAGGAGGAACGCAATGGATAAACGCTATTCACTGCCAAAAATCGTTATACGGCGCACGCTGGTGCTGATTGCAGGCGTTGCGGCGCTTCCTTTTATGCTATTTCGCCGCGATCGTGCGCGTTTTTATAGCTACCTGCACCGTATCTGGTGCAAAACCAGTACTAAGCCGGTATGGCTGGCGCAGTCCGAGGTGGCAGGCGGTATTTACTGGTAACAGAGTTTTTTATGACTGAGGCGGACGCTTTTACCCAAAGCGCCCGCTTTTTTTGACAAAATTTTCCTTATAGCGCCTGCTACATCCTGCCATTCATCACCATTTGCGCTACACTTAAACCTCTACAAGATTCTGGAGGTTGTACAAGTATGAGCGAGAAAATTCCTGTCGGCATCAGTGCCTGCCTGCTCGGGGATAGCGTCCGATTTGATGGCGGCCACAAGCGTTTTGCCTTTGCAACGGACGAACTCGCGCAATTTGTGCGCTATGAGCCCGTCTGTCCTGAAATGGCTATCGGCCTGCCCACACCGCGTCCGGCATTGAGGCTGGTGAAGCAGGGCGACGATCAGATCCATATCTGTTTCAGCAAAGATGACAATCAGGAAGTCACCAGCGAAATGCGCAGCTGGTCAGCGGAGCGCGTCAAATCGCTGCACCATCTTTGCGGCTATATTCTCTGCGCCAAATCACCCAGCTGCGGTCTGGAGCGGGTGCGCGTTTACGATCCTGCCACAAACAATAATCGCAAATCGGGCATCGGCATCTTTACCTCTTTTTTACAGCAGGAGATGCCCTGGCTGCCGCTGGAAGAGGATGGCCGCCTGCACGATCCGGTTCTGCGCGAAAACTTCACCGGGCGCGTATTTGCGCTGCATGAGTTCAACGAAATGTGGCGCAGCGGACTGACGCGGCACAAACTGATCGCCTTTCACAGCCGGTACAAACTGCTGCTGCTGTCGCACGCGCAGGATGCCTATCGCGAACTGGGACGCTTTGTGGCCGCTATGGATAAATGGGCGTCGCTGGAAGAGTATGCGTTTGAGTACCGTAACCGGCTGATGCAGCTAATGTCGCATCGCGCATCGCGCCGCAATCACACTAATGTGCTGATGCATGTACAGGGCTATTTCCGGCCAAAACTCAGCTCTCCTCAGCGTCAGGAACTGGCGCAGCTGATCGATCGCTATCGCTGTGGCGTTCAGCCGCTGCTGGCCCCTATTACTATGCTGAAACACTACATGGCTGAGTATCCGCATCCCTGGCTGGCGCAGCAGCGCTATTTCGATCCCTACCCGGAAGCACTGCGCCTGCGTTACGGACAATAAGGACAAGGCCCCATGACCACACACCTGCTCTGGCTGCGCAACGATCTGCGTATTAACGATAACAGCGCGCTGGCGGCAGCGTGTCATGATAAAAAGGCTGACGTCATGGCGCTGTTTATCGCCACGCCGAAACAGTGGCGGCAGCATAGCATGTCAGCAAAACAGGCGACCTTTATTCATCAGAACCTGTGTGAGCTGCAGCAGGCGCTGGCGGAACGCGGCATTCCGCTGCATTTTCATCAGTGCGATGATTTTGCTGCTTCGGTTAATTACCTGAGCGACTTCTGCAAAACGCATCGGGTGGATGCGCTGTTTTACAACTATCAGTATGAAATTAACGAGCGCGAGCGCGACGCTGCCGTCGAAAAACAGCTGGATGAGCAGGGTATTACCTGTCAGGGATTTGATGACAGCCTGCTGCTGCCGCCGGGCAGCGTGCAGACCGGCAATAATACGACGTTCAAAGTCTTCACGCCGTTCAGCAAAGCGTTTGTAAAACGGCTGCAGCAGGGGATGCCGGAGTGCCATAACGCTCCTGCCGCGCGCGGTGATGCGCCGCTGAACAGCCTGAAAAAGATCCCCGCATTTGATTATCCGACTGAAAAACCCGATGAAAAGCTGTTTCCGGCCGGCGAACAGGCGGCGTTAAAACGCCTGCGCGCCTTCGCCAGACAGCCGGTAGTGGATTATCCCTTAGAGCGCGATACACCTGCCAGCGACGGGACCAGCCAGCTGTCAGCCTATCTCTCAACCGGCGTACTCTCACCCCGGCAGTGTCTGCATCGGATTGTGAAAGAGCATGCTGATGCGCTGAAAGGAGGAAAAGCCTTTACCTGGATCAGTGAGCTGATCTGGCGGGAATTCTATCGCCATCTGATCGTGGCCTATCCGGCGCTCTGTAAACATCAGCCGTTTATCGACTGGACCCATCACGTCAGCTGGCAGAAAGACAGCGCCCATTTTGACGCCTGGAAAGCGGGCAAAACCGGCTATCCCATCGTTGATGCAGGTATGCGCCAGATGAACAGCATTGGCTGGATGCACAACCGGCTGCGCATGATCACCGCCAGCTTTCTGGTAAAAGATCTGCTTATCGACTGGCGGCAGGGCGAGCGCTACTTTATGGAACAGCTGATTGACGGTGATTTCGCTGCTAACAACGGCGGCTGGCAGTGGGCAGCCTCTACCGGCACCGATCCCGTTCCCTATTTCCGTATCTTCAACCCGACAACCCAGGGTGAACGGTTCGATAAGCAGGGCGCATTTATCCGGCAGTGGCTGCCGGAGCTGAAAGATGTGCCCGACAGCGATATTCATCAGCCGCACGTCTGGGCGAAGAAAAATAACAAGAAACTCGATTATCCCCTGCCAATCGTGGAACATAAGGCGGCACGCAAAAAGACATTAGACGCCTTTGAACGCGCACGCGGCGCGGCCTGAGGCGATGACGGAGCCTTTATGAATAACATTGAGCTGGAAAAGATCGTTAACCAGCAGCTAAACAGCAGCGCGTTTAGCGACTATGCACCTAACGGACTGCAGGTTGAGGGACGCAGTGAAGTCAGAAGAGTGGTTACCGGCGTTACGGCCTGCCAGGCGCTGCTGGATGAAGCGGTAAAGCGGAATGCCGATGCCGTTCTGGTACACCACGGCTATTTCTGGAAAAACGAAGCCCCGGCAATAAAAGGCATGAAACGACAGCGTCTGCGCACGCTGCTGGCTAACGATATTAATCTCTATGGCTGGCATCTGCCGCTGGATGCGCATCCGCAGCTGGGGAATAACGCGCAGCTGGCGCGCCTGTTTGATATCGACGTCAGGGGTGAAATCGAGCCGCTGCTGCCCTGGGGTGAGCTGCGCACGCCGCTCAGCGGCAGCGACCTGGCAGAAAAAATCGCGCAGCGTCTGGGACGCACGCCGCTGCACTGCGGTGATAACGCACCCGCGCTGATCAAACGCGTGGCCTGGTGCAGCGGCGGTGGTCAGGGCTTTATCGACAACGCGGCCGCGGCCGGCGTTGACGCCTTTATTACGGGCGAAGTCTCTGAGCAGACCATTCACAGCGCGCGCGAACAGGGGCTGCACTTTTTCGCCGCGGGCCATCACGCGACCGAGCGCGACGGTATCAAAGCGCTGGGTGAGTGGCTGGCGCAGCATTACCACCTCGATGTTACCTTTATCGATATCGACAATCCTGCCTGATTTTTCTCTCTCTGCGTCCGCTCGCCGGGCGCAAACTGGTTGACACATCTCCGCCACTTTTGCATAACCTATTGAACCTGAGCAGCTATGTGAAAGGTTTATCGTGCCGCAGCACGTCTGCCGGCGCGCGTTATTCACGATCGGGAGGTGGGTTTTGCAACAGGCACGTTGTTATTTACTGGGAGAGCGGGCGGTTGTACTGGAACTGGCGCCGCCGGTTTCGCTCGCCAGTCAGCAGCGCATCTGGGGATTATGTGAACGACTGCAGCAGGATGAGCAGGTGCAGGAGGTGATCCCCGGTATGAACAACCTCACGCTGATACTGCGCGAGTCACAAATTGATGCGCAGGACGCCATTGAGCGTCTGCAGCGCTGGTGGGAAGAGGGTGAAGAGCAGCTGCAGAATAATCCCCGGCTGATTGAGATCCCGGTGGTGTATGGTGGCAGTGCCGGACCCGATCTGTCAGAAGTGGCAGATCGCGCCGGGCTGACGCCGCCGCAGGTGGTAGAGCTGCACAGCAGCGCAGACTACATTGTCTATTTTCTTGGCTTCCAGCCTGGTTTCCCCTATCTGGGCGGCCTGGATACGCGACTGCATACGCCGCGTCGCGCCGAGCCGCGCGTGGCCGTCCCGGCTGGTTCAGTGGGGATTGGCGGCAGTCAGACCGGTATCTATCCGCTGGCTGCCCCCGGCGGCTGGCAGCTGATTGGCCATACGCCACTCAGCCTGTTTGATCCGCTTAAGCAGCCGCCCACGCTGATGCGCCCCGGCGATCGCGTTCGGTTTATGCCGCAGAAGGAGGGCATATGCTGAATATTTTACGCGCCGGGTTAATGACCTCGGTACAGGATCGCGGGCGGCACGGCTGGCGTCAGCTGGGCGTCAGCCTGAGCGGTGCGCTGGATGAGCCCTCCATGCGTACCGCAAATATGCTGGTGGGTAACAGCGAGAACAGCGCGGTACTGGAGATTGTGCTGGGTCAGTTCAGGGCGGAGTTTCAGCGCGACGGCTGGTTTGCGCTGACGGGAGCCGCCTGTAACGCTGAGCTGGATGGCAAGCCGGTCTGGACCGGATGGCGCCTGCCGGTGCGGCGTGGTCAGGTTCTTACGCTATCCATGCCAACCAGCGGCATGCGCAGTTATCTGGCGGTAAACGGCGGGTTTGCGGTAGCAGAAATGCTGGGCTCGCACAGCACCGATCTGAAAGCTGCATTTGGCGGCTGGCAGGGCCGCAGGCTGCAGGATGGCGATCGTCTGCCGCTGGGCGAGCCAACCCGCCGCTTCAGCCAGCCGGCGGGTGTGCGCCAGCTGCTGTGGGGGAACCGCATTCGTGCGCTGCCGGGTCCGGAATATAGCGAATTTACCCAGGAGGCGCAGGAGGCATTCTGGCGTAACCCGTGGAAACTGAGCCCGCAGAGTAACCGCATGGGATATCGCCTGCAGGGCGACAGCCTGCAGCGGACCGCCACGCGCGATCTGCTCTCACATGGTCTGGTGCCTGGCGTGGTACAGGTGCCGCCAAACGGCCAGCCTATTGTGCTGATGGCGGATGCACAGACCACCGGCGGCTATCCGCGGATCGCCTGCATCATCGAGGCGGATATTTATCAGCTGGCGCAAATCCGGCTCGGCGAACCGATTCACTTTATTCCGTGTACGCTGGAGGAGGCGCTGCTGGCGAAACAGCAGCAGCAGCGCGCGCTGGATCAGATAGCCTGGGGGCTTACGCATGAAAATTGATCTGAATGCCGATCTCGGCGAAGGCAGCAGCAGCGATCGGGAACTGCTGACGCTGGTAAGCTCTGCCAATATCGCCTGCGGTTTTCACGCCGGTGATGCGCAGACTATGCTGCAATCGGTGCGCTGGGCCAATGCGTCAGGGGTGGCGATTGGCGCTCATCCCGGCTTTCCCGACCGCGAGAACTTCGGCCGCACGGCGATGCAGCTGCCGCCGGAAACAGTCTATGCCCAGATGATCTATCAGATTGGCGCGCTGAAAAGCATGACGGAAAGTGAAGGCGCGCGGCTGTTTCACGTTAAGCCGCACGGCATGCTCTATAACCAGGCCGCCGCCGATCCGCAGCTCGCTGACGCGATTGCCCGGGCAGTACGGGCGGTGGATGCTCAGCTTATTCTGGTTGGCCTGGCGGGCAGCGAGCTGATTGCGGCAGGTGCCCGGTATGGCCTGCGCACCCGCGAAGAGGTGTTTGCCGATCGCGGCTATCTGGCGAGCGGGGCGCTGGTGCCGCGCAGCCAGCCAGGCGCGCTGATTGAGGATGCCGGCCAGGCGCTGGCGCAGACGCTGGCTATGGTAAAGCAGCAGCAGGTGCAAAGCGTGAGCGGTGAGTGGGTCGCCGTCAACGCGGAGACGGTCTGCCTGCACGGTGATGGCGCACACGCGCTGCAGTTTGCCCGTACGCTGCGTGCCGCGTTTGCTGCTGAGCAGATTGCCGTCAGCAGCGCATAACGTCCCTTTTTCGCCCGGCCTGCTACGGCCGGGCTTTTTTGTTTTCAGTGAGGAAAATCATGGAAAACGTTGTCAACCTCTGGCCCCTGCTGGGGATCCTGGCCATCATTATTGGCTTTTTATTACGCTTTAATCCGGTGCTGGTGGTGATCGTCGCGGGCTTTGTTACTGGCCTCGCGGCGCAGATGCCGCTCGGCGACATTCTGGAAAAACTCGGTTCCGGCTTTCTCAATACGCGCAATCTGCCGCTGATCCTGCTGCTGCCGCTGGCGGTAATCGGATTGCTGGAACGCCACGGGCTGAAAGAGCGTGCCCAGAGCTGGATTGCGCAGATCAAAACTGCCACCGCCGGCCGTCTGCTTATCGTTTACCTGTTTGTGCGCGAAGCAACCGCTGCGCTGGGACTGACCAGCCTGGGCGGCCATCCGCAGATGGTGCGTCCGCTGCTGGCACCGATGGCGGAAGGGGCGACGGAAAACCGCTACGGTGAGGTTTCGCCGGAGATACGTCACCGGCTGCGCGCCATGTCTGCCGCAACGGATAACGTCGGCCTTTTCTTTGGTGAGGATATCTTTGTCGCGTTCGGCGCGATTATCTTTATGCATAACTTTATGCAGGAATCAGCCGGCATTACCACCGAGCCGCTGCATATTGCGCTGTGGGGCATCCCGACCGCGCTGTGCGCCTTTCTTATCCACTCGGCCCGGCTGGTGCGGCTGGATCGCCAGCTGTCGCGCGAGCTGGGTGCGCTGAATCAGCAGGCGCTGCACGCCAGGGAGGAGAAGTAATGTTTCAGCAACAATATCTGATGTGGCTGGCAGGGGCGATTCTGCTGGTGGTTGCGCTGCTCTCCTGGGGAGACCGCGCCAATCCGCGCCGTCTGACAACCGGTCTCTTCTGGGCGCTCTATGGCCTGATTTTTCTGATTGGTGATGGCGCTTATCAGCTGGCAGGGCAGTGGGCCGGCGACGCTGAGCTGGGCCGCCGCTGGCTGCATATTGCCACCGGGGTGGTCGTGGTTGTAATGGCGCTGATCGCCGGCTGTGGTGGGGTGCGCTTCGGGCGCTATCATCAGCGTACTGATGAAGAGAAACAGGCCAGCGCCAGACGGCTGGGCAATAAGCTGTTCTTACCCGCCCTGGCGATACCGCTGGTTACGGTGATTGGCGTACTGGCGTTTAATCATATTCCCGGACTGCAGGAGCAGGTGTTTGGCGCGGGCAACCACGCTACGCTGGTGACGCTGTTTTCAATGATGGTGGGCTGTATTCTGGGCTGGCTGATTGCACTGGCGTTTACGCGGGAAAAGCCGCTGCAGTCGATGCAGGAGACACGGCGCCTGCTGGATGCGGTAGGCTGGGCGTTTATTCTGCCGCAGATCCTCGCCACGCTGGGGTTGCTGTTTACCAGCGCCGGCGTCGGCAGCGCGATTTCGCATCTCACTGAACACTATCTGGCGGTGGATAACCGGCTGATTGCGGTGGCGGTCTATGCCGGAGGAATGGCGCTGCTGACGATGGTAATGGGCAACGCCTTTGCCGCGTTCCCGATTGTGACGGCCGGCGTCGGCATCCCGATTCTGGTGCTACAGCATGGCGGAAACCCGGCCGTCATGGCGGCGATCGGCATGTTTTCCGGCTACTGCGGGACGCTGATGACACCGATGGCAGCAAACTTCAACATCGTGCCCGCGCGCCTGCTGGAGCTGCCGGATCGGAATGCGGTGATCAAGGCTCAGGTTCCTACCGGTGTACTACTCTTGTTAGTGAATATTTTCCTGCTCTACTTCCTGATGTTTTTGTGAGGCAGTAATGAAAACGGTGTTGTTAACGGCTTTTGAGCCGTTTGGCGGTGAGCGTCTCAATCCTTCCTGGGAGGCGGTGCGCGACTTTGACGGTAAAATGCTGGCTGGCGTGCGGGTAGTGGTACGCCAGCTGCCGGTGGTGTTTGCAACCTGCGGTGCGGTGCTGACTGACGCGCTGACTACGCTGCAGCCCGATGGCATTCTCTGCGTGGGGCAGGCGGGCGGTCGCTGCGATATTACGCTGGAGCGGATAGCGATCAATATTCACGATGCGCGTATCCCCGATAACCAGCAGCAGCAGCCGGTGGATGAGCCGGTCGTAGCGGGAGGCCCGGCGGCCTACTTTGCCACGCTGCCCATTAAAGCGATAGTCGCCTCGCTGCGGGAGGCAGGCATTCCCGCCTCGGTTTCGCAAACGGCCGGCACCTTTACCTGCAACAGCGTGATGTACTCTCTGCTGCACTGGCTGCACACCCACGGCAGTCCGGCACGCGGCGGATTTATGCACATTCCCTGGATGCCGCAGCAGGCGGTGAATCATCCTGGCGCGCCGAGCATGTCCGTTAGCAGCGTGACGCAGGCGCTGGAGATCGCCATTCAGGTCATGATGAACACCCATGACGACATCCGTGTTGCGGGTGGCGCAACACACTAATCAGGAGTCTGTATGCCAGAGGGACCGGAGATCCGCCGGGCGGCGGATCAGCTGGAAGCCGCTATCGTGGGCAAGCCCCTTACCGATGTGTGGTTTGCTTTTCCATCGCTGAAAACCTATGAGCCCGCCTTGCTGGGCGAAACGGTTAACGCTATTGAAACGCGCGGTAAAGCGCTGCTGACCCACTTCTCTAATGGCCTGACGCTTTACAGTCACAATCAGCTCTACGGCGTCTGGCGGGTCGTTGCCGCAGGCACGCAGCCCGCGACCACCCGGCAGCTGCGGGTGCGGCTGGAGAGCGCCGATAAAGCCATTCTGCTTTACAGCGCGTCTGATATTGAACTGCTGAATGCGGACACGCTCGGTGCACACCCGTTTCTGCAGCGCGTCGGGCCGGATGTGCTGGATGCCACGCTGACCGTCGCGGAGGTGCGCGAACGCCTGCTTTCGCCGCGGTTCCGGCGCCGGCAGTTCAGCGGCCTGCTGCTGGATCAGGCTTTTCTGGCCGGGCTGGGTAACTATCTGCGGGTGGAGATCCTGTGGCACGCCGGACTGCGCGCGCAGCACCGGGCGCAGGATCTGGATGACGCTCAGCTCGACAGGCTCAGTGACGCGCTGCTGGCGATCCCGCGTCTCTCTTACAAAATGCGTGGCAGCATGAAGAAGTATCATGAAGAGGCGGCGTTTCGCTTTGAAGTCTTTCACCGGCAGGGCAAAAAGTGCCGGCGCTGCGGTACGCTGATTGAGAAAGGCGTGCTCTCATCACGTCCTTTTTACTGGTGTCCGGGGTGCCAGCTGTAGCCAGACGTGGGCAGATTGCGGGCAAAAGAAAAGGGCAGAAGAATCTGCCCTTTTTTATGGCGTGACGGCGCTTATTTTTTCAGCGCTGACTCAAACGGACGCTCGGTATAACCGGTATAGAGCTGACGCGGACGGGCAATTTTCATGCCTTCATCGTGCATCTCTTTCCAGTGTGCAATCCAGCCAACGGTACGCGCCATCGCAAAGATTACGGTAAACATTGAAGAAGGGATGCCCATCGCTTTCAGAATGATGCCGGAGTAGAAATCGACGTTTGGATAGAGTTTACGCTCGATAAAGTAGGGGTCGTTCAGCGCAATGTGTTCCAGCTCCATCGCCACTTCCAGCAGGTCATCTTTCATACCCAGCTCATTGAGCACTTCATGGCAGGTCTCACGCATCACGGTGGCGCGCGGATCGTAGTTCTTGTAAACGCGGTGACCAAAGCCCATCAGGCGGAACGAGTCATTCTTATCTTTAGCACGGCGCACAAACTCCGGAATGTGCTCTACGGTGCTGATCTCTTCCAGCATACGCAGGGTAGCTTCGTTGGCGCCGCCATGTGCCGGCCCCCAGAGTGAAGCGATACCGGCCGCGATACAGGCAAACGGGTTAGCCCCGGATGACCCTGCGGTACGTACGGTAGAGGTGGAGGCGTTCTGTTCGTGATCGGCGTGCAGGATCAGAATACGATCCATCGCGCGCTCAAGCACCGGATTCACTTTGTACTCTTCACACGGTGTGGCAAACATCATATGCAGGAAGTTGCCGGCATAGGAGAGGTCGTTACGCGGATAAACAAAAGGCTGACCGATAGAATATTTGTAACACATGGCTGCCATGGTAGGCATTTTCGACAGCAGGCGGAACGCAGCGATTTCGCGATGGCGCTCAATGTTTACATCCAGCGAGTCGTGATAGAACGCGGCCAGCGCACCGGTTACGCCGCACATAACGGCCATCGGGTGTGAGTCACGACGGAAACCGTGGAACAGACGGGTGATCTGCTCGTGAATCATGGTGTGACGGGTAACGGTCGTGCAGAACTCTTTGAACTGCTCCTGAGTAGGCGCTTCGCCGTACAGCAGGATATAACAGACTTCCAGATAATTTGAGTGGGTCGCCAGCTGGTCAATCGGGAAACCGCGATGCAGCAGAATGCCTTCATCACCATCAATAAACGTTATTTTGGATTCACACGACGCGGTAGAGGTAAAGCCGGGGTCAAATGTAAACAGGCCTTGTGAGCCAAGGGCGCGGACGTCAACAACATCCTGTCCCAGCGTGCCTTGCATCACATCCAGTTCAAGCGTGTTGTTGTCTTGTAGGGTCAGCGTCACTTTTTTATCTGTCATTTTTCGTCTCCATAGCGCCTGGGTAAGTAAGGATCTTTAGACACCAGAATAGTTCGCATGTTGCGTAACACCACTCGCTTCAGATTATCACCTGGCAATAACCTGCACGTAATGAGGTTACGCAGTACTAAGGCATCCGGGGCAAGGATATTCGGACATGACATGGCGCTCATCGCAGATGTTAAAGATCCTGTCACGACATAACTTCTTGGTAACCAATAACCTGACGGTTTATGTTGCTCGTTAGGGCAATGTTACATAACTTGAGCTTAGGGGAAAGTGTATCCCCATAACTTTTGTGCATCATAGGGCTTTAGTGCGATTGTTTGTAACTGAAATGTTGATCTATTGTCAAATCAGATAATTAAAAATGTATATTTTGTGAAAATCGTGACCCTGATCACTGTTCAGCTTAAATGTGACCAAACAGATTGTAGGGGAATTGTAATCAGAATGTGATCGTCCTATACTGCCGCCAGGTCTCCGGAATACCCTGACACCAGGAGCCACCCAGCGTTTTACCCGCTTCATTTAACACTGGATGTTGCTATTTTGGTGGCGGTTGTTGTCTGAACACGCTCAGTGCTCTGCTGCAACTCAGGACCGGAGGAAGCAAAATAAAAAAGAGCTGTGTGGGCAAAACCGTGAAAAAACAAAGACCTGTTAACTTGGATCTCACGACGATCCGGTTTCCCGTTACTGCAATATCGTCCATTCTCCACCGCGTCTCCGGCGTGATTACGTTTGTCGCTCTCGGAATTCTGCTCTGGTTGCTGGGTCTCTCTCTCTCCTCTCCCGAAGGTTTTCAGCAAGCGGCATCCATCATGGATAGCTTCTTTGCCAAATTCATTATGTGGGGCATTCTGACCGCGCTGGCCTATCATGCGGCAAGCGGTATCCGTCATATGCTGGCAGATTTTGGCTTTACCGCAGAGACCCTGCAGGTGGGAACCCGTACCGCGCAGGCGGTTTTTGTTATCACTGTCGTGCTCTCAATTCTGGCTGGAGTCCTCGTATGGTAAGCAATGCTTCTGCTTTAGGACGCAACGGTATCCACGACTGGCTTCTGGTCCGTGCTTCCGCAATCCTGATTACGCTCTACATCATCTATCTGCTCGGTTTCGTCGTCATGACCGATACGCTGACCTATGATGTCTGGCGCGGCTTTTTCGCCTCCTCCTTCACCAAAGTGTTTACGCTGCTGACCCTGTTCTCCATTCTGGTTCACGGCTGGATCGGTATGTGGCAGGTACTGACTGACTACGTGAAAGCGCTGGCGCCGCGTTTGTTGCTGCAGCTGGTTATTGTGGTCGCGCTGTTGTCGTATGCCGTTTATGGCACTGTTGTTGTGTGGGGTGTGTAAATGAATTTGCCAGTCAGAGAATTTGATGCCGTGGTGATCGGCGCAGGTGGCGCGGGTATGCGCGCGGCACTGCAAATCTCCCAGTCGGGCCAGAGCTGTGCCCTGTTATCGAAAGTTTTTCCAACCCGTTCCCATACCGTATCGGCGCAGGGCGGCATTACCGTTGCGCTGGGTAACACCCATGACGATAACTGGGAATGGCATATGTACGATACCGTAAAAGGTTCCGACTACATCGGGGACCAGGACGCGATCGAATACATGTGTAAAACCGGTCCGGAAGCGATTCTGGAACTGGAGCATATGGGACTGCCGTTCTCCCGTTTAGAAGATGGCCGCGTTTATCAGCGTCCGTTTGGTGGCCAGTCCAAAAACTTTGGCGGCGAGCAGGCCGCACGTACCGCTGCGGCCGCTGACCGTACCGGTCACGCGCTGCTGCATACGCTGTATCAGCAGAACCTGAAAAACAAAACCACCATCTTCTCCGAATGGTATGCGCTGGATCTGGTGAAAAACGCAGATGGTGCGATTGTGGGTTGTACCGCTATCTGCATTGAAACCGGTGAAACCGTCTACTTCAAAGCCAAAGCGACTATTCTGGCAACCGGCGGCGCGGGACGTATCTACCAGTCCACCACCAACGCGCACATCAATACCGGCGACGGCGTCGGCATGGCAATTCGTGCGGGTGTTCCGATGCAGGATATGGAGATGTGGCAGTTCCACCCGACCGGCATTGCTGGCGCGGGCGTACTCGTCACCGAGGGCTGCCGTGGTGAAGGCGGCTATCTGCTGAACAAACATGGCGAACGCTTCATGGAGCGCTATGCGCCTAACGCCAAAGATCTGGCGGGCCGTGACGTTGTTGCGCGTTCAATGATGGTTGAGATCCGTGAAGGTCGCGGCTGCGATGGCCCGTGGGGTCCGCATATCAAACTGAAGCTCGATCATCTTGGGGCTGAGGTGCTTGAGTCGCGCCTGCCTGGCATTCTTGAGCTGTCGCGCACCTTTGCGCATGTCGATCCGGTTAAAGAGCCAATTCCGGTTATTCCAACCTGTCACTACATGATGGGCGGTATTCCGACCCGCGTCACCGGACAGGCGCTGCGCGTGAATGAACAGGGCGAAGATGAAGTGATCCCGGGCCTGTTTGCGGTTGGCGAGATCGCCTGCGTATCGGTGCACGGTGCTAACCGTCTGGGCGGTAACTCACTGCTGGATCTGGTGGTATTTGGTCGCGCGGCAGGGGTGCACCTGATGGAGTGTATCGCTGAGCAGGGCGAGCTGCGCGATGCTACCGCGGAAGAGATCGATGCGGCGATGGCGCGCTTCAATCGCTGGGAAAATAACACCACGGGTGAAGATCCGGTGGAAATCCGCAAAGCGCTGCAGCGCTGCATGCAGAACAACTTCTCGGTGTTCCGCGAAGGTGACGCCATGCGTGAAGGCCTGGCCGAGCTGAAAGCGATTCGCGAGCGTCTGAAGAGTGCGCGTCTGGATGACCGCTCACCCGATTTCAATACGCAGCGTATCGAATGTCTGGAGCTGGATAACCTGATGGAAACCGCTTATGCAACCGCGGTTGCCGCAAACTTCCGCACTGAAAGCCGTGGCGCACATAGCCGCTTCGACTATCCGGAGCGTGATGATGCAAACTGGCTGTGTCACAGTCTCTATGTTCCGCAAACGGAAAGCATGACGCGCCGTGAGGTGAACATGCAGCCGAAACTGCGCGCGGCCTTCCCGCCGAAAGCGCGTACCTATTAATTGCGGAGGTCATGATGAAACTCGAATTTTCAATCTACCGTTATAACCCGGACGTCGATGACAAGCCGCGCATGCAGGATTACACCCTGGAGTCGGAAGACGGGCGCGACATGATGCTGCTGGATGCGCTGATTCGGCTGAAAGAGCAGGATCCAACGCTGGCGTTTCGTCGCTCGTGCCGCGAGGGTGTCTGCGGCTCAGATGGTCTGAACATGAACGGCAAAAATGGTCTGGCCTGCATTACTCCGGTCTCAGCACTGGGTAACGGCAGTAAAAAGATCGTGATTCGCCCGCTGCCAGGTTTGCCGGTTGTGCGCGATCTGGTGGTCGACATGAGCCAGTTCTATACGCAGTATGAGAAAATCAAACCGTTCCTGCTGAACAACGGTGAGAATCCGCCGGCGCGTGAGCATCTGCAGAGCCCGTCGGAGCGTGAGCACCTTGATGGCCTGTATGAGTGTATTCTCTGCGCCTGCTGCTCAACCTCCTGCCCGTCGTTCTGGTGGAACCCGGATAAGTTTATCGGTCCGGCCGGTCTGCTGGCTGCCTATCGCTTCCTGATTGACAGCCGCGACACGGAAACGGATGCGCGTCTCGACAATCTGAGTGATGCTTTCAGCGTATTCCGCTGTCACAGCATCATGAACTGTGTGAGCGTATGTCCGAAAGGGCTGAACCCGACGCGCGCCATCGGCCATATCAAGTCGATGCTGCTGCAGCGCGGGGCGTAAAGCTAAGAAGTCCTGCCGGGAACTCAGGTTCCCGGCAGCGTATGGAAGCCTCTATAAGCGCGGTGCTGACCACGCTTATAAAGGTTCCCTTACGGGCCCGGCGCCGGTAGCGCACAGGTTCGTATCGCTGAACTCACTACGGCAAGCCGTGAAAGCGGCAACAAATGAAACCTCATAAAAAGCAGCTTAATGCTTAAGGGATCACAATGCAGAACAGCGCGATGAAACCCTGGCTGGACTCCTCCTGGCTGGCCGGCGCGAACCAGTCTTACATAGAGCAACTCTATGAGGATTTCCTGACCGATCCTGACTCTGTTGATGAAGTGTGGCGCGACCTGTTCCAGCAGTTGCCAGGTACCGGCGTAAAACCAGAGCAGTTTCACTCCACGACGCGTGACTATTTCCGCCGCCTGGCGAAGGATGCTACCCGCTACACCTCTACCGTTACCGATCCGGCTACTAACTCCAAACAGGTTAAAGTCCTGCAGCTGATTAACGCGTTCCGTTTCCGCGGCCATCAGCACGCTAATCTTGATCCGCTTGGCCTGTGGAAACAGGATATCGTGGCCGATCTCGACCCGGCCTTTCACGATCTGACCGACGCCGATTTTCAGGAAAGCTTCAACGTAGGCTCATTTGCGATTGGCAAAGAGACGATGAAGCTGGCCGATCTCTACGCCGCCCTGCAGCAGACCTACTGCGGGTCGATTGGCGCAGAGTATATGCACATCAACAACACTGAAGAGAAGCGCTGGATCCAGCAGCGTCTTGAATCAGTGGCTGGACAGGCTTCATTCAGCGCGGAAGAGAAAAAAGGCTTCCTGAAAGAGCTGACCGCAGCCGAAGGTCTGGAAAAATATCTTGGGGCGAAATTCCCCGGCGCCAAACGCTTCTCACTGGAAGGTGGCGATGCGCTGGTGCCTATGCTGCGCGAAATGATTCGCCACGCAGGGAAAAGCGGCACGCGCGAAGTGGTGCTGGGTATGGCGCACCGCGGACGTCTGAACGTGCTGATCAACGTACTGGGCAAAAAGCCGCAGGATCTGTTTGATGAGTTCGCCGGCAAGCACAAAGAGCATCTGGGTACCGGTGATGTGAAATACCACATGGGCTTCTCTTCCGATGTTGAAACCGAAGGGGGCCTGGTGCATCTGGCACTGGCGTTTAACCCGTCGCATCTGGAGATTGTCAGCCCGGTTGTCATGGGCTCCGTACGCGCCCGCCTCGATCGTCTCTCTGAGCCGGGCAGTAACAAAGTTCTGCCTATCACCATTCACGGTGACGCAGCGGTAATTGGTCAGGGTGTGGTGCAGGAAACCCTGAACATGTCGCAGGCGCGTGGTTATGAAGTTGGCGGTACGGTGCGTATCGTGATCAATAACCAGGTTGGCTTTACCACGTCAAATCCAAGAGATGCGCGCTCCACGCCTTATTGTACTGATATCGGTAAGATGGTGCTGGCACCTATTTTCCACGTGAACGCGGACGATCCGGAAGCCGTTGCTTTTGTTACCCGTCTGGCGCTCGACTACCGCAACACCTTTAAGCGTGATGTCTTTATCGATCTGGTCTGCTATCGCCGTCATGGCCATAACGAAGCGGATGAGCCAAGTGCAACGCAGCCGCTGATGTATCAGAAGATTAAAAAGCATCCGACGCCGCGTAAACTTTACGCCGACCGCCTGCAGAGCCAGGGCGTAGCCTCGCAGGAAGATGCCACTGAACTGGTTAACCTCTATCGCGATGCGCTGGATGCCGGTGAGTGCGTGGTGCCGGAATGGCGCCCGATGAGCCTGCACTCGTTTACCTGGTCCCCTTATCTCAACCACGAGTGGGATGAGAGCTACCCGGAAACGGTTGAGCTGAAACGCCTGCAGGAGCTGGCGCGCCGTATCAGCACGGTTCCGGAAGCGGTTGAAGTGCAGTCGCGCGTGGCCAAAATTTACAACGACCGCAAAGAGATGGCGGAAGGCAACAAACCGTTTGACTGGGGCGGGGCAGAGAATCTGGCCTACGCCACGCTGGTGGATGAAGGCATTCCGGTGCGTCTCTCTGGCGAAGATTCCGGACGCGGCACCTTCTTCCACCGCCATGCGGTGATCCACAACCAGCTGAATGGCTCTACCTATACGCCGCTGCACCATATTCATAATGGTCAGGGAGAGTTCAAAGTCTGGGACTCCGTGCTGTCGGAAGAGGCGGTACTGGCGTTTGAATATGGCTACGCCACCGCAGAGCCGCGCGTGCTGACCATCTGGGAAGCGCAGTTTGGTGACTTTGCCAACGGCGCACAGGTGGTTATCGATCAGTTCATCAGCTCGGGCGAGCAGAAGTGGGGCCGCATGTGTGGCCTGGTGATGCTGCTGCCGCACGGCTATGAAGGTCAGGGTCCGGAGCACTCCTCAGCGCGCCTGGAGCGTTATCTGCAGCTCTGCGCTGAGCAGAATATGCAGGTTTGCGTGCCATCTACCCCGGCTCAGGTTTACCACATGCTGCGTCGTCAGGCGCTGCGCGGTATGCGCCGTCCGCTGATTGTGATGTCGCCGAAGTCGCTGCTGCGTCATCCGCTGGCGATCTCCAGCCTGGACGATCTGGCAAACGGCAGCTTCCAGCCGGCGATTGGCGAGATCGATGCGCTCGATCCGCAGCAGGTTAAACGCGTGGTGCTCTGTTCAGGTAAGGTCTACTACGATCTGCTGGAACAGCGTCGCAAAAACGAGCAGAGCGATGTTGCCATTGTGCGCATCGAGCAGCTCTATCCTTTCCCGCACAAAGCGGTACAGGAAGCGTTAAAAGATTACGCCCATGTCCAGGATTTCGTCTGGTGTCAGGAAGAGCCGCTCAATCAGGGCGCATGGTATTGCAGTCAGCATCATTTCCGCGAAGTGGTTCCCTTTGGTGCGTCGCTGCGTTACGCAGGCCGTCCGGCATCTGCTTCACCGGCCGTGGGCTATATGTCCGTACATCAACAACAGCAGCAAGACCTGGTCAACGACGCGCTGAACCTTGGTTAATAAAAAGGAAAGAAAATGAGTAGCGTAGAAATTCTCGTTCCCGATTTACCTGAATCCGTAGCGGACGCAACGGTTGCAACCTGGCACAAAAAACCTGGCGATGCAGTCAGCCGTGATGAAGTGCTGGTCGAAATTGAAACCGATAAAGTGGTGCTGGAAGTTCCTGCTGCTGCTGATGGTATTCTGGAAGCCGTGCTGGAAGAAGAGGGTGCTACCGTCACCTCGCGCCAGCTGCTTGGTCGCCTGAAAGAGGGCAACAGCGGCGGGAAAGAGACCTCAGCGAAAGTTGAGAGCAATGAATCTGCACCGGCACAGCGCCAGTCCGCGTCGCTGGAAGAAGAGAGCAGCGACGCGCTGAGCCCTGCTGTACGCCGTCTGATCGCGGAAAACAATCTCGACGCCAGCCAGATCAAAGGCACCGGCGTGGGTGGCCGACTGACGCGCGAAGATATTGAAAAGCACCTGGCGAAAAAGCCGGAAGCGAAAGCGGCTCCGGCTGCTGAAGCGGCGGCTCCGGCTCCGGTTGCTAACCGCAGCGAGAAGCGCGTGCCGATGACCCGCCTGCGCAAACGCGTGGCTGAGCGTCTGCTGGAAGCGAAAAACAGCACCGCCATGCTGACCACGTTCAACGAAATCAACATGAAGCCCATCATGGATCTGCGCAAGCAGTATGGTGAGGCGTTTGAAAAACGTCACGGTGTACGCCTGGGCTTTATGTCCTTCTACATCAAAGCGGTCGTTGAAGCCCTGAAGCGCTTCCCGGAAGTGAACGCCTCTATCGATGGCGAAGATGTGGTGTACCACAACTACTTCGATGTCAGCATCGCCGTTTCTACGCCGCGCGGTCTGGTGACGCCAGTGCTGAAAGATGTGGATGCGCTGAGCATGGCGGATATCGAGAAGAAAATTAAAGAGCTGGCGGTGAAAGGCCGTGATGGCAAGCTGACAGTTGAAGAGCTGACCGGCGGTAACTTCACCATCACCAACGGCGGCGTGTTTGGTTCGCTGATGTCAACGCCAATCATTAACCCGCCGCAGAGCGCCATTCTGGGCATGCACGCCATTAAAGATCGTCCAATGGCGGTCAATGGTCAGGTGGTGATCCTGCCGATGATGTATCTGGCGCTCTCTTACGATCACCGTCTGATCGATGGCCGTGAATCGGTAGGCTATCTGGTCGCAGTGAAAGAGATGCTGGAAGATCCGGCTCGTCTGCTGCTGGATGTCTGATTTTCGCCGGGCGCGCAGCGATGCGCGCCCACATTTAAATGTTTCAGATCTGAATGGATAGAACATCATGAACTTACACGAATACCAGGCGAAGCAGCTGTTTGCACGGTATGGTATGCCAGCACCGACTGGTTATGCCTGCACCACGCCACGTGAAGCCGAAGAAGCCGCCTCAAAAATTGGCGCAGGCCCGTGGGTAGTGAAATGTCAGGTTCATGCCGGTGGCCGTGGTAAAGCGGGCGGCGTGAAGGTAGTGAAAAGTAAAGAAGAGATCCGTGCATTTGCTGAGCACTGGCTGGGTAAACGTCTGGTGACCTATCAGACAGATGCGCTGGGCCAGCCGGTTAACCAGATTCTGGTTGAAGCGGCAACCGATATCGATCAGGAACTCTATCTGGGTGCGGTCGTCGATCGCGCTACGCGCCGCGTGATCTTCATGGCATCAACCGAAGGCGGTGTGGAAATTGAAAAGGTGGCGGAAGAGACTCCGCACCTGATCCACAAAATGGCGCTCGACCCGTTAGCGGGACCGCAGCCATACCAGGGCCGCGAACTGGCGTTCAAACTGGGTCTGACCGGTAAGCAGGTCAGCCAGTTCACCAAAATCTTTATGGGTCTGGCTACCATGTTCCTGGAGCGCGATCTGGCGATGGTTGAGATCAACCCGCTGGTGATCACCAAACAGGGCGACCTGATCTGCCTGGATGGCAAGCTGGGCGCAGACGGCAACGCGCTGTTCCGCCAGCCTGAACTGCGCGAAATGCGCGATCCAAGCCAGGAAGATCCACGCGAAGCGCACGCAACGCAGTGGGAGCTGAACTATGTCGCGCTGGAAGGCAACATTGGCTGTATGGTCAACGGTGCGGGTCTGGCGATGGGCACAATGGATATCGTGAAGCATCACGGTGGCCAGCCTGCAAACTTCCTTGATGTCGGCGGCGGCGCAACTAAAGAGCGCGTAACCGAAGCCTTCAAAATCATCCTCTCTGACGACGCGGTAAAAGCGGTATTCGTTAACATCTTCGGCGGTATTGTCCGTTGCGATCTGATCGCTGATGGCATCATCGGCGCAGTGGCAGAAGTGGGTGTCAACGTGCCGGTAGTGGTACGTCTGGAAGGTAACAACGCTGAGCTGGGCGCTAAGAAACTGGCGGACAGCGGTCTGAACATCATTGCAGCAACCAGCCTGACAGACGCGGCACAGCGTGTTGTTGCTGCAGCGGAGGGTAAATAATGTCCATTCTGATCGACAAGAACACCAAAGTCATCTGCCAGGGTTTCACCGGTGGCCAGGGGACTTTTCACTCTGAGCAGGCGCTGGCCTATGGCACGCAGCTGGTTGGCGGCGTAACGCCAGGTAAAGGCGGCACTACCCATCTGGGCCTGCCGGTGTTCAATACCGTGCGTGAAGCGGTAGAAGCGACCGGCGCAACGGCGACGGTTATCTACGTTCCGGCTCCGTTCTGCAAAGACGGTATCCTGGAAGCGATCGACGCGGGCATCAAGCTGATCATCACCATCACTGAAGGTATTCCGACGCTGGATATGCTGACTGTGAAAATGAAGCTGGATGAAGCAGGCGTGCGCATGATTGGCCCTAACTGCCCTGGCGTGATCACCCCAGGCGAATGCAAAATCGGCATTATGCCAGGCCACATTCACCAGCCAGGCCGCGTGGGCATCGTGTCACGTTCCGGCACCCTGACCTATGAAGCGGTTAAGCAGACCACAGATATTGGCTATGGCCAGTCTACCTGTGTCGGTATCGGTGGCGACCCGATCCCGGGCTCTAACTTCATCGATATTCTGCAGATGTTCCAGGACGATCCGCAGACCGAAGCGATTGTGATGATCGGTGAAATCGGCGGCAGCGCGGAAGAAGAAGCGGCAGCCTTTATCAAAGAGCACGTCACCAAGCCGGTTGTCGGCTACATCGCAGGCGTAACGGCGCCGAAAGGCAAACGTATGGGCCATGCTGGCGCCATCATTGCCGGCGGTAAAGGCACGGCTGACGAGAAGTTTGCTGCGCTGGAAGCGGCAGGTGTGAAAACCGTCCGCAGCCTGGCCGATATCGGTGATGCGGTAAAAGCGGTTCTGCCTGCTAACTGATTGCGCTGACTGAATAAGCATAAGCCACCTGCGGGTGGCTTTTTTTATGCCTGCAGCGTAGCGGTTTTCATTTATTATCCGACGCGGCGGATTTTAAAGTTAATAACTCACAGAAAAAGTAATCGTAATTTTAATTAAACGCGGCAGCTTTTGACATCGCTTTAACAACTCTTTCAGGCTACATATTCGTAAACTTTATATCTTAATCCAGATCAAATAATAGCGTGTTATAGCAAACTTTACTGCTGGCTAAAAACAACCCGGCCGGTATAAATTGCGCTGCATCAAATCACAGTTTTGCCACGGATAACAGCCGTCTGAGTCGTATGCCCCCGGATAAATATTGTGGCATCTGACGCTGACGCCTGCATGACAGAAATGTGAAGCGATATTTTCAGGGAATTATCACCACTATTACTCGCTCATTCCGGGCCGCAGATTGCGCTGTCTGCGGGTAATAAAACCGGAATTAATAATCAGCCGTTCCTGCACGCTGTTGCGCCGTTTACCGTCCGGCAACACAGCGGCATGCGAAGAGCAAGGAGTTCTCATGTTAGATATTGTCGAGCTGTCGCGCTTACAGTTTGCCCTGACGGCGATGTACCACTTTCTGTTCGTGCCATTAACGCTGGGTATGGCGTTTCTGCTGGCGATCATGGAAACCGTCTACGTGCTGTCGGGCAAACAGATTTATAAAGATATGACCAAATTCTGGGGCAAGTTGTTTGGCATCAACTTTGCGCTGGGCGTGGCCACCGGACTCACCATGGAGTTTCAGTTCGGCACTAACTGGTCCTATTACTCCCATTACGTCGGCGATATTTTCGGGGCGCCGCTGGCCATTGAAGGATTAATGGCGTTCTTTCTTGAATCCACCTTTGTAGGCCTGTTTTTCTTTGGCTGGGACCGGCTGGGCAAAGTTCAGCATCTGGCGGTCACCTGGTTGGTGGCGCTGGGATCCAACCTCTCTGCGCTCTGGATCCTGGTGGCCAATGGCTGGATGCAAAATCCCATCGCCGCAGCATTCAACGCTGAAACCATGCGTATGGAAATGCTGAGCTTTTCAGAGCTGGTGCTTAACCCGGTCGCACAGGTGAAATTTGTACATACCGTGGCGGCGGGCTATACCGCTGGCGCTATGTTTGTTCTGGGGATCAGCGGCTGGTATCTGCTTAAAGGGCGCGATGTGGCGTTTGCCCGCCGCTCCTTTGCTATTGCGGCCAGTTTCGGCATGGCGGCAGTGCTCTCGGTGATTGTGCTCGGCGATGAGTCGGGCTACGAGATGGGGGATGTCCAGAAAACCAAACTGGCCGCAATTGAGGCGGAGTGGGAGACCCAGCCGGCACCCGCCGCCTTTACGTTATTTGGTATACCGAATCAGGAGACGCAGGAGAACAAATATGCGATTCAGATTCCGTATCTGCTTGGCCTTATCGCCACGCGCTCAGTGGATAAACCCGTTACCGGCCTGAAAGAACTGCAGGCTCAGCATGAGGTGCGGATCCGTAACGGCATCAAAGCGTATGGCCTGCTCAATGCGCTGCGCAGCGGCAATCAGGACCCGGAAGTCCGCCGCGCGTTTGAAGCCAGCAAGCAGGATCTTGGCTACGGCCTGCTGCTTAAGCGCTACACCCCGACGGTCACCGATGCCAGCGAAGCGCAGATACAACAGGCGGTGAAAGACGCCATTCCGCGCGTGGCGCCGCTCTATTTTGCCTTCCGTATCATGGTGCTGTGCGGCGCGCTGTTGCTGGCGATTATTGCCCTCTCATTCTGGAGCGTAGTCCGCGACCGGATCGGTCAGCAGCGCTGGCTGCTGAAAGCCGCACTGTATGGCATTCCGCTGCCGTGGATCGCTATCGAGGCGGGCTGGTTTGTTGCGGAGTACGGGCGTCAGCCGTGGGCAATCGGTGAAGTGTTACCCACCGCCGTAGCGAACTCTTCGCTGACCGTGGGAGACGTGCTGTTTTCGATGACGCTGATTTGCGGACTCTACACGCTGTTTCTGGTGGCAGAGATGTATCTGATGTTCCGGTTTGCCCGCCTGGGGCCGGGCAGCCTGAAAACCGGCCGCTATCACAATGAATCAGTGCAGATCGCTACGCAGCCAGAGCGCGGCTAAAGGAGAGCAACCATGTTTGACTACGAAGTGTTACGTTTTGTCTGGTGGCTGCTGATTGGCATACTGCTGATCGGCTTTGCCGTGGCGGACGGTTTTGATATGGGGGTCGGTATGCTGACGCCCGTGCTCGGACGCAGCGACACCGAGCGCCGTATTATGATCAATACGATTGCACCGCACTGGGACGGCAATCAGGTCTGGCTGATCACGGCTGGCGGTGCGCTGTTTGCCGCCTGGCCCATGGTCTATGCCGCCGCCTTCTCTGGTTTCTATGTCGCCATGATTCTGGTGCTCGCCTCGCTCTTTTTTCGCCCGGTGGGTTTTGATTATCGATCCAAAATTGAAGACAGGCGCTGGCGTGCCGTGTGGGACTGGGGCATCTTTGCCGGCAGTTTTGTTCCGCCGCTGGTGATAGGCGTTGCCTTTGGCAATCTGCTGCAGGGGGTGCCGTTTCATGCAGATAGCTATCTGCGTCTGTTCTATACCGGCAATTTCTTCCAGCTGCTCAATCCATTTGGCCTGCTGGCGGGAGTCATCAGCGTGGCGATGATCCTGACCCAGGGCGCCACCTATCTGCAGATGCGCACCTGCGGTGAGCTGCATTTACGTGCGCGCAGCGCGGCGCAGGCGGGGGCGCTGGTGATGCTCATCGCCTTTGTGCTGGCGGGCTTGTGGGTAAAATATGGCCTTGACGGCTATGTAGTGAAAAGCGTTATCGATCACCACGCAGCCTCTAATCCACTGGGCAAAGAGGTGGTGCGCGAGGCGGGTGCCTGGCTGCGTAATTTTGAGCAGATGCCGCTGCTGTGGGCGTTTCCGCTGCTGGGCGCTGTTCTGCCGCTGCTTACACTACTTTGTTCGCGCGGCGAGCGGGGTGCCTGGGCATTCATCTTCTCTTCCCTGACGCTGGCCTGCGTCATCATGACCGCCGGTATTGCGCTGTTCCCGTTTATCATGCCCTCCAGCACCGTGCCGGGTAGCAGCCTGACCCTCTGGGATGCCACCTCCAGCCTGCTGACGCTGAAGATTATGACCATCGCCGCACTCATCTTTGTGCCGATCATTCTGGCCTACACCAGCTGGTGCTACTACAAAATGTTCGGTCGCATTACCCAAGATGATATTGAACGCAACACGCACTCTCTCTACTGATTAAGGAGCTTTTGCATGTGGTATTTTGCCTGGATCCTCGGCACGCTGCTGGCCTGCGCATTAGGTGTGATCACCGCCCTGGCGCTGGAGCAGAGAGATGCAAACCGTGCACAGGATGACAACGCCTGATCGGTCAGCATGCTGGCCGGTAGCATGAGGTAATAAAGGGGTCCGGACGGGCCCTTTTTTTGTGCCTGTTAACGGCACACTCGCCTGACTGCAGACCAGGACTTTTGTCAGCATCAGGTCAGGAAATGTTGAGTAATTCCTTCTGGTTGTTACCGTCAGATAATTATTTTCTTCTGGCTCTGGCGGACCATTCCCAAGCGGATCGCTCTTGCGTATAGTAGCAACGTTTAAAAATGAGACCGGGATGTAGAGTGAGTACAACGCTGTTTCGCTGGCCGGTGCGGGTCTACTATGAAGATACCGATGCCGGAGGTGTGGTTTACCACGCCAGCTATCTTGCTTTTTATGAACGAGCACGTACCGAAATGCTGCGTCAGCGCCATTTCAATCAACACGTCCTGTTAGAAGAGCAGGTCGCATTTGTGGTACGGCGCATGACGGTGGAGTTCATCGCCGCGGCTCGCCTTGACGACCTTCTGGAGATACAGACCGAAGTGACCTCAATGACCCGCGCAACCATGACCTTCACCCAGCGTATCGTCAATGCTGAAGGCAGGGTGCTCAACGAGGCGGATGTCCTGATCGCCTGCATTAACCCACACCTGATGAAGCCGATTGCGCTTCCCAAGTCTATTGTCGCGGAGTTCAAGCAGTGACTGACATGAATGTTCTTGATTTGTTCCTGAAGGCGAGCCTTCTGGTCAAACTTATCATGTTGATTTTGATCGGCTTTTCTATTGCCTCCTGGGCAATCATTATCCAGCGTACGCGCATTCTGAATGCGGCAGGACGCGAAGCGGACGCGTTTGAAGATAAGTTCTGGTCCGGTATCGAACTCTCGCGTCTCTATCAGGAGAGCCAGGGACGCCGTGATGAGCTGGGCGGATCTGAACAAATTTTCTACGCCGGCTTCAAAGAGTTTGCCCGCCTGCACCGCGTAAACAGCCATGCGCCGGAAGCGGTGGTTGAGGGGGCAAGCCGTGCTATGCGTATCTCCATGAACCGCGAGCTGGAAGCGCTGGAAACCCACATTCCTTTCCTCGGTACCGTGGGTTCAATCAGTCCCTATATCGGTCTGTTTGGTACCGTATGGGGGATCATGCACGCTTTCATCGCGCTGGGCGCAGTCAAGCAGGCCACGCTGCAGATGGTGGCACCGGGTATCGCAGAAGCGCTGATCGCCACTGCGATCGGCCTGTTTGCCGCGATCCCGGCGGTCATGGCCTATAACCGTCTGAACCAGCGCGTTAACAAGCTGGAGCAGGGTTACGATAACTTTATGGAAGAGTTCACGGCTATCCTGCATCGTCAGGCTTTCTCTAGCGACAATACGAAGTAAGTCGAGGTTTACGATGGCCAGAACCCGTGGTCGCGGACGCCGCGATCTTAAGTCGGAAATCAACATTGTTCCGCTGCTCGATGTACTGCTGGTGCTGCTGCTTATCTTTATGGCAACCGCGCCAATCATTACGCAGAGCGTGGAGGTTGATCTGCCGGACGCCACTGACTCTAAAACGGTTGCCAGCGATGATAATCCACCGGTGATTGTTGAAGTGGCCGGTGTAGGACAATATAGCCTGGTGGTGGATCACGATCGTATGACCCAGCTGCCGCCAGAGCAGGTGGTCAGTGAGGCGCAGCGTCGTATTGAAGCCAATCCTAAAACCGTGTTTCTGATTGGCGGGGCCAAAGATGTGCCTTACGACGAAATCATTAAAGCGCTGAACCTGCTTCATCAGGCTGGCGTCAAATCAGTCGGTCTGATGACGCAGCCGATTTAACGCGACTTGTTTTTGGGAACCGAGAGTGTCGAAGGCAACCGAACAGAACCAGAAGTTGAAACGCGCAATCATCGTTTCGGTGGCGCTGCACATCGTGCTGATTGCGCTGCTGATCTGGAGCTCGTTCAACGAACATATTGAAGCGAGCGGCGGCGGCGGCGGTAGCGATATTGATGCCGTCATGGTCGATCCCGGTGCTGTGGTTGAACAATATAATCGTCAGCAAAATCAGCAGAGCGACAGCCAGCGTGCAGAACAGCAGCGGAAAAAGCAGGCGCAGCAGCAGGCAGAAGAGCTACAGCAAAAACAGGCCGCTGAGCAGCAGCGTCTGAAAGCGCTGGAAAAAGAGCGGCTGCAGGCGCAGCAGGAAGCGAAAGAGCAGGCTAAACAGCAGGCTGAGCAGCAGAAAGCGGCCGAAACGGCTGCAAAGCAGGCTCAGGAGCAGCAAAAAGCGGCTGAAGCCGCTGCCGCACAGGCGAAAGCGGATGCGAAAGCAGAAGCAGACGCGCGCGCTAAAGCAGCAGCAGAAGCGAAAGCAACCGCAGCGGCTGAAGCGAAGCAGGCTGCTGCCGAGGCGAAGAAACAGGCAGAAGAGCAGGCGAAAGCAGCGGCAGCGGATGCTGCAAAAGAGAAAGCGGCAGAGCAGGCGAAAGCGGCAGTTGAGGCGAAAGCCAAAGCGCAGGCGGAAGCGAAAGCGCAGGCAGCGGCCGATGCCAAAGCTAAAGCAGCGGCAGAGGCGAAAGCCAAAGCTGCGCAGGAAGCCAAAGAGAAAGCAGCAGAGGCGGCGAAGGAGAAAGCTGCGGAAGCGGCTAAAGAGAAAGCAGCTGAAGCGGCTAAAGAGAAGGCGGCCGCTGAGGCAAAAGCGAAAGCAGACGCCGCTGCCAAAGCGAAAGCGGATGCAGCCGCTAAAGCAAAAGCAGATGCAGCGGCGAAAGCCAAAGCAGCCGCGGACGCGAAGAAAAAGGCTGCTGCTGAAGCCGCGCAGGGCGAAAGCGATGTTGACGATCTGCTGGGCGGCCTCTCCTCCGGTAAAAACGCGCCGAAGAGTGGCGCTGCAGCCGGCGGCGGTGGTGCAGCAGGGCAGGGCAATCAGAAGAAAGCGGGTGCATCGGGTGCTGAGGTCAACGCCTATCTGGGCCAGATCACCAGCGCCATCCAAAGCCGCTTCTATGATGCCGATCTCTATCGCGGTAAGAGCTGCGATTTACGTATTAAGCTGGCACCCGATGGGCTGCTGATTGATGTGAAATCGGAAGGGGGCGATCCGGCACTTTGCCAGGCTGCCATTGCCGCTGCGAAGCAGGCGCGTATTCCTAAGCCACCTTCGCAGGCGGTGTATGAAGTGTTTAAAAACGCACCAATGCGTTTCAGGCCGCAATAATGCAGTAACGTACGGCAGGTTGAACTAAGGTTAGCTTGCCGTATTCTATAAAATACTCGTGTTTTTTCAGGAACTGTGCGAATTATCGTGAACTCAGGTTCAGGTAAGGGAGATAAGATGAAGCAGGCACTTCGTGTAACCTTAGGTTTTTTTGTACTGCTGTGGGCCGCTGTGCTGCACGCAGAAGTACGCATTGAAATTACGCAGGGCGTTAACACTGCCCGTCCGATTGGTGTAGTACCGTTTAAATGGGCCGGACCTGGCGCGGCGCCAGAAGATGTCGGCGGTATTGTGGCAGCTGACGTGCGCAACAGTGGTAAATTCAATCCGCTGGATCGCTCACGTCTGCCGCAGCAGCCCGGCAGTGCGCAGGAAGTTCAGCCTGCCGCATGGAGCGCGCTGGGTATTGATGCTGTGGTGGTCGGTCAGGTCTCACCTAACGCCGATGGCAGCTATCAGGTCGCCTATCAGCTGGTCGACACCGGTGGTGCACCGGGCAGCGTACTGGCACAAAACTCCTTCAAAGTAACAAAACAGTGGCTGCGCTATGCGGCGCATACCGCCAGTGACGAAGTCTTTGAGAAGCTGACCGGCATTAAAGGCGCATTCCGCACCCGTATCGCTTATGTTGTGCAGACCAACGGCGGCCAGTTCCCGTATGAGCTGCGCGTGTCTGACTACGATGGTTACAACCAGTTTGTGGTACACCGTTCACCGCAGCCGCTGATGTCACCGGCCTGGTCACCTGACGGCAGCAAACTGGCCTACGTTACGTTTGAGAGTGGCAAATCAGCGCTGGTGATCCAGACGCTGGCAAATGGCGCTATTCGTCAGGTTGCCTCCTTCCCGCGTCACAACGGTGCACCATCGTTCTCACCGGATGGTTCTAAGCTGGCTTTCGCCCTCTCTAAAACGGGCAGCCTGAATCTCTATGTAATGGACCTGGGCTCAGGTCAGATCCGTCAGGTAACAGACGGCCGCTATAACAGCACTGAGCCAACCTGGTTCCCGGATAGCCAGACCCTGGCGTATACCTCGGATCAGGCGGGTGCACCGCAGATTTATAAAGTCGGTGTTAACGGCGGCGCGCCACAGCGTATTACCTGGGAAGGCAAACAGAACCAGGATGCGGATGTGTCGACCGACGGTAAAACCATGGTGATGATCAGCAGCGCCGGTGGCGCGCAGCACGTCGCCAAACAGGATCTGGAAACGGGAGCCGTTCAGACGTTAACGGACACGTTCCTGGATGAAACGCCAAGTCTGGCACCAAACGGCACCATGGTTATCTACAGCTCTACTCAGGGGATGGGATCCGTGCTGCAGCTGGTTTCAACTGACGGGCGTTTCAAAGCGCGTCTTCCGGCAACTGATGGACAGGTAAAATCACCTGCCTGGTCGCCGTATCTGTGATGCATCGCTCCCTTGCCTCGTCGGCGGGAGAGTCTATGTATGGCAAACAAAATAATAGGATAAAGAAATGCAACTGAACAAAATGCTGAAGGGTTTAATGCTGGCTCTGCCAGTGATTGCAGTCGCTGCTTGTAGCTCACACAAAAACAACAACAACGATCAGTCCGGTATGGGTGCTGATGGTGCGTACGGTGCGGGCTCTGGCGCTGGCATGAACGGCGGCAACATGTCTTCTGACGAGCAGGCGCGTCTGCAGATGCAGCAGCTGCAGCAGAACAACATCGTTTACTTCGGTCTGGACAAGTATGACGTGCAGTCTGACTATGCTCAGATGCTGGATCAGCACGCAGCTTTCCTGCGCGGCAACCCGTCTTACAAAGTGACTATCGAAGGTCATGCGGATGAGCGTGGCACGCCAGAGTACAACATCGCGCTGGGCGAGCGTCGTGCTAACGCAGTGAAAATGTATCTGCAGGGCAAAGGCGTCTCTGCCGATCAGATGTCTATCGTATCTTACGGTAAAGAGAAACCAGCCGTACTGGGCCATGACGAATCAGCGTATGCTAAAAACCGTCGTGCCGTACTGGTTTACTAAGAGAATCATATGATTAGTAACTTCAGACTATCCCTTGCGGGTCTGTCGTTACTGGTTGGCGTAGCGGCCCCCTGGGCCGCTAATGCCCAGGCGTCAATCAGTAGCGTTGGCTCAGGCTCGGTCGAAGACCGTGTCACCACTCTTGAACGTATCTCCAATGCTCAGGCGCAGCTGCTGCAGCAGTTACAGCAGCAGATGAGCGATAATCAGAGCGACATCGATTCCCTGCGCGGGCAGATCCAGCAGAACAGCTATCAGCTTAACCAGGCGGTTGAGCGTCAGAAGCAGCTTTACCAGCAGCTCGACACGTTAAGCAGCAGCCAGTCCGCTGCACAGAGCGGCGGTAACGCTGATGCTGCCGGTGCCGCAGCGGGAAACGCTGATGCGGGTAGCAGTAATACGGCTGCCGCACCTGCACAAACCGGCGATGCAAATACCGATTACAACGCTGCCGTCGCGCTGATTCTGGAGAAGAAGCAGTACGATCAGGCTATCTCTGCACTGCAGGCATGGGTGAAGAAGTATCCTGACTCTACCTATCAGCCAAATGCCAACTACTGGCTGGGGCAGCTGCATTACAACAAAGGCAAGAAGGATGATGCGGCTTACTATTTTGCCACGGTGGTGAAGAACTATCCCAAATCACCGAAAGCGGCGGAAGCGCTGTTTAAGGTTGGCGTGATCATGCAGGATAAAAAAGACACGGCAAAAGCCAAAGCGGTTTATCAGCAGGTGATCAAGCAGTTCCCGGATAGTGAGTCAGCAAAGCAGGCGCAAAAGCGGCTGGCCGGATTGTAATTTGTACGAAAAAGACCAGATTTCGCCTGATTTCTGGTCTTGCCGCCTGAAAGGTAAGCAGTTGAGCTATCTGCGGGAAAATAAGGGTTGCGCCCTCCCGCTAAATCAGTAATATATGCCGCCGTTGCCGGGACATATGTAAATGCGTATCGGCGACGCTGAAGATGGGTCGTTAGCTCAGTTGGTAGAGCAGTTGACTTTTAATCAATTGGTCGCAGGTTCGAATCCTGCACGACCCACCAT
>NZ_MIPP01000022.1 GCF_002095385.1 Pantoea eucrina
TGACAAGTGTTTATTGCAAAAAAATAGCTGAGCGTCTCTTTTTTGAGCGAAAGCGCTAAAAGCAGGCATTATATGACCAATTAATGGCCAAAATGGCCTCGTAAGAGGCACAAATCAACGTCATCGCCTGTAACTGCAATGCTATTCTTTTCTGATAATGCTGTTTGCCAGCACCACCAATAGAAGGATTTTCGATGATTCGTTCTGCGCGCAGTATGGCTGGCTTGCCGTGGATAGCCGCAATGGCGTTTTTTATGCAGGCACTCGACGCAACCATTCTTAATACAGCGCTGCCGGCCATTGCCACCAGCCTTGAACGCTCCCCCCTTGCTATGCAGTCCGCCGTTATCAGCTATACCCTGACTGTCGCTATGCTGATACCCGTCAGCGGCTGGCTGGCCGATCGATTTGGCACGCGCCGTATTTTTATTATTGCCGTTTCACTGTTTACGCTGGGATCGCTGGCCTGTGCCCTGTCGGGCTCGCTGACTATTCTGGTGGTGTCACGCATTGTGCAGGGCGTGGGCGGTGCCATGATGATGCCGGTGGCGCGTCTGGCTCTGCTGCGTGCCTATCCGCGCAGTGAACTGCTGCCGGTGCTTAACTTTGTGACCATGCCGGGTCTGGTCGGGCCTATCCTCGGACCGATGCTGGGAGGCCTGCTGGTTACCTACGCCAGCTGGCACTGGATTTTCCTGATCAATATTCCCATTGGTATTGCCGGTATTTTTTACGCGCGTAAATATATGCCGGATTTCACAACGCCCAAGCGCCGCTTCGATTTTTCCGGCTTTCTTCTCTTCGGCCTGGGGCTGGTGCTGATCTCAGTAGGCATTGAGCTTTTCGGCGAGCGCATTGTTGCATCATGGCAGGCGCTACTGGTGCTGTTTGGCGGCTTTGCACTGCTGCTTCTTTATATAGTACATGCGCGGCGCCATCCCGCACCGCTGATCGGTCTGCCTATGTTCCGCACCCGTACATTTTCTGTCGGTATCCTCGGCAATATTGCGGCGCGTCTCGGAACCGGCTGTATTCCCTTTCTGATGCCGCTGATGCTGCAGGTGGGCTTTGGCTATCCGGCAATTATTGCAGGCTGCATGATGGGGCCTACGGCGGTAGGCTCACTGCTTGCCAAATCGACGGTGACGCAGGTGCTGCGCCGCTTTGGCTATCGCCGGACCCTGGTGGGCATCACCATCATTATCGGTATCCTGATCGCCAGCTTCTCGCTGCAGTCGCCGGGTGAGGGCGCAGTTATGCTGCTGATAGCGCTGTTTGTGCTGGGCATGGCAATGTCAACGCAGTTCACCGCGATGAACACGATTACGCTGGCCGATCTGAATGATGACAACGCCAGCGGTGGCAACAGCGTACTGGCGGTAACGCAGCAGGTTTCTATCAGCTTTGGTGTTGCGGTCAGCGCGGCGGTGCTGCGCTTTTACCAGGATTTTGAAAGTACGACCGTGCAGCAGTTCCACGCTACGTTTCTGACGATGGGCGTCATTACCGTGCTGTCTGCCGCCGCGTTTCTGTTACTGCGGCCCGGCGACGGCCGTAACCTGATCGCCAACCGGGAAAAGAAAAAGAAAGCGGCTTAAACAGAACCGCGTTCCACCAGCTCCGGCGTCAGCACCAGCGTTTGCTGACTGGCGTCGGGCGCGCCCATGCGGTGAATCAATGTATCGATAGCCAGCTCGCCCAGCTCATCTTTTGGCTGATGTACCGTGGTCAGCGGCGGTGTCAGATAGCGGGCCAGTTCGATGTTGTCATATCCCATAACCGCAATATCCTGCGGTACCTGCAGGCCCGCCTGATACAACGCGTGATAGACGCCAACGGCCATCGCATCGTTACTGGTAAACACCGCCTCCGGTACCGGCTCCAGCGCCAGCAACTGCGTCATGGCATTGAATCCGCCCTGGAACTCAAAGTCGCCGTCAACCACATACCCATCAGGTACCGTTAAACCGTGCGCCGCCATCGCTTTATGAAAGCCTTCAAGACGAAGTCGCGCCGGCGTTTTGTCCTGCGGTCCCGCAATACAGGCAATACGCCGGTAGCCTCGTTCAATCAGATGGCGGGTCGCCATTTCGCCGCCCAGTAAGGCATTATCCTGAATGATATCGCCCCGTCCTTCAAACGGTGCCCAGTCCATCATTACCATCGGCACCGAGGGATAACGATTCAGGATCTCAGCCGAAGGCAGATGCGTCTCCGTGCACATCAGCAGCAGGCCATCCACGCGCTTTTGCATCAGCGTTTCCAGGCTGCGATTCATGCGCTCTTCATCCCCTTCGGTATTGCACAGGATCAGGCTATAGCCGCGTTCGTAACAGCTGTTTTCCACGCCGCGCACGACCTCAGCATAGAAAGGGTTGCTGCTGGCCGTCAGTAACATACCGATAGTACGCGTCTGCCTGATCTTCAGGCTGCGCGCCAGCGCCGAAGGGGCATAGTTCAGCTCACGGATGGCCTGTTCAACCTTTTCGCGCACCTGCTCGCTGACAAAGCGATTGTTATTGATCACATGCAAAACGGTAGAGGTGGAGACGCCCGCCTGACGGGCAACATCTTTCATGGTAGCCAAGCGCTTATTCCTGTTGCTGCAGGAAAGCGTCGATTTCGCGGCGCCACGGTACAGCAGGCTGAGCGCCGGGCCGCGTCACGGCAATCGCCGCTGCCGCATGCGCAAACCGTACCGCATCATGCATCGTCATGCCTTCCAGCCGCGCGGTAATAAAAGCACCGTTGAAGGTGTCACCTGCGGCAATGGTGTCAACGGCCTGTACGTTAAAACCAGGAATGCGCTCGCCGTTACCCTGTTCGCTCAGCCATACGCCGCGCCGCCCCAGCGTAATCAGCACGGTGCGGATCCCTTTGGCATGCAGCACCTGCGCTGCCTGTGCGGCCTCAGCGTCACTGGTAACGGCAATCCCGGTCAGGATCTCCGCTTCGGTTTCGTTAGGCGTAATGATGTCAATCTGTGCCAGCAATTCATCCGTCAGCCTGGTCGCAGGGGCCGGATTGAGGATCACCTGCGTGCCGTGCTGTCGCGCAAGCTGCGCTGCCGTCAGCACGCTTTCCAGCGGGGATTCCAGCTGCATCAGCAGCGCCTCAGCGTCAGCGATCACCTGCTGATGACGCCGTACATAGTCTGGCGTCAGCGCGGCGTTCGCGCCGGCATAAATGCCGATGTTGTTTTCACCTTCACCGTTGACGAAGATCATCGCCACGCCGGTTGCCTCTGACGGGATGGCTTCAACCGGCGTGATATCAATATTGTCGCGCTGCAGCTGTTCACAGATGCGTTCGCCCGTGTCATCGCCACCTACACAGGCGATAAAGGCGATATCAGCACCCGCGCGTCCGGCTGCCACCGCCTGATTAGCGCCTTTGCCGCCAAACGCAATCTGATACGCCTTACCGATAACGGTTTCACCGGGGCGCGGGAAGTGACTCAGGTTCAGGATATGATCGGCGTTGATGCTGCCCATTACCGCCAGTTTTGCGCATTTACTCATAGGGAGAGATCCAGGAAGTTGCGTCACCCTGAGGGTGACGCGAGGCCACGCTTTTCTTTGGTTTTATTTAGTGACGAGTTTCAGGTCAACCGGGTTGATCGCCTGCACTTTTTCACCTTTCAGCACTTTGTCTGCGGTATCCACGCCAATCATACCAATCTTATCCGGCATCTGCGCCACGGTTGCGGTCAGTTTACCGGACTCTACCGCTTTCACGCCGTCAGCCGTACCATCAAATCCAACCACCAGCACATCGGTTTTACCGGCGGTCTGCAGCGCACGCAGCGCACCCAGCGCCATCTCATCGTTTTGTGCAAACACCGCCTGCACATCCGGATGCGCCTGCAGCAGGTTCTGCATCACGTTCAGCCCTTTAGTACGATCGAAGTCAGCCGGCTGACTGGCAAGAATAGCAAATTTGTGCGCATCAGCGGCCTGCTTGAAACCTTCACCGCGCTCGCGTGCGGCTGATGTGCCGGCGATGCCCTGCAGCTCAATGATTTTTGCGCCGTCACCCACTTTTTTCGCAATAAAATCGCCCGCCATTTTACCGCCAAAGCGGTTGTCAGAGGCGACGTGGCTCACTACCTTGCCCTGTGCTGCCATACGGTCCAGCGTGATCACCGGGATATTTGCCTGGTTAGCCATTTTTACGGCGTTGCCAACAGCGTCGGAATCTGTCGGGTTGATCAGCAGCAGCTTAGTGCCGCGAACGGTCAGATCCTGCACGTTAGCCAGCTCTTTTGCCGGGTTGTTCTGGGAGTCCAGCACCACCAGGTTGTAGCCAAGCTTGTCCGCTTCTTTCTGAGCGCCATCTTTAAGCGAGACAAAGAAGGGGTTATTGAGGGTAGAAACCACCAGCGCAATCGTATCCTTGGCCATTGCGCCGGCACTCAGGGTGGCACCAAGAATGACGGCCAGTGCAGTTAATTTTTTCATTTACAGGATCCTGTGTGAGGGTCAGAGTTATTTACTGCTTTTGTTATCTACCAGCACCGCCAGTAAAATCACGACGGCTTTAACAATCATCTGGTAGTAGGAAGATACGCCCATCAGGTTCAGGCCATTATTCAGGAAGCCCAGAATCAGCGCGCCAATCAGCGTACCCATAATACGGCCTTTACCACCTGCCAGGCTGGTGCCGCCCAGGACCACAGCCGCAATCGCATCCAGTTCATAACCGGTGCCAGCCGTAGGCTGTGCTGAGGAGAGACGGGCCACTTCAATCGTGCCTGCCAGCGCCGCCAGCAGTCCGCTCAGCGCATAGACGGTAATTTTGACGCGGTTAACGCTGATACCTGACAGACGGGTAGCGGCTTCATTACCGCCCAGCGCATAAATATAGCGACCGAGGCGGGTGTGATGCAGCATGTACCACGCCAGCGCGAATACCAGTGCCATCAGCCATACCGGCGTCGGGATCCCCAGCGGGCGACCAATACCGAACCAGCCAAACAGATCGGCGTTTTCACTGAAGCCGGTATTCACCGGACTGCCGTCGGTATAGACCATGGTGACACCGCGCAGCAGCAGCATCATTACCAGCGTGGCGATAAACGCCTGCACCCTGCCGCGCGCGACTATCACGCCGGTGATGCCGCCAATAAACGCGCCCAGCGCCAGAGAAGCGGCAACGGCAACCAGTGCATTGACCTCCATGCCGACAATAGACGCGGCAACCGCACCGGTAAGCGCCAGCAGCGATCCCACTGACAGGTCGATGCCTGACGTCAGGATCACCAGCGTCATGCCCACTGCCATAATGGCGTTGACCGAGGTCTGCTGCAGAATGTTGAACATGTTGGCCAGCGTAAAGAAGTTCGGGCTCTGGCTGGCGACCACGACGATCAGCACAATCAGCGCAATCAGTGACTTCTGCTCCAGCAGCCAGCTTTTGCTGAACCAGCGGCGGCTGGCGGGTAGGGTTTGGGTACTCATACGACTAAATCCTCGCTGTGTTGCTTACCGACCGCCGCCGCCATCAGGGATTCCTGGGTAGCCTGCTCGCGGGAAAATTCGCCACTGATATGGCCTTCATGCATCACCAGAATGCGATCGCTCATGCCCAGCACTTCCGGCATTTCCGATGACACCAGAATGATGCTCAGCCCTTCCGCTTTGAACTGATTAATTAACTGATAAATCTCTTTTTTGGCACCTACATCGACACCGCGCGTGGGTTCATCCAGGATCAGCACGTCCGGACGGGTCATCAGGCCGCGGGCAATCGCCACCTTTTGCTGATTACCGCCGGAGAGCAGGCCAATTGGCTGCATCATTGAGGGCGTCTTTACATTGAACAGGCGGATAAAATCGCCTACCGCCAGCTGCTCTTCCGCATGTTTCAGGTTACCGCCGGCGTGGCTGAAATAGCGCAGCGCCGTCAGCGACATGTTCTCTTTTACCGACATTCCGAGCACCAGTCCGTCACGCTTACGATCTTCAGAGATATAAACGATACCGCTGGCGAGCCCCTCCTGCGGCGAACGTACGGTCACAGTACGGCCATTCAGCGTGACGCTGCCGCTGCGGCGCGGCAGGGCGCCATACAGCACTTTCATCAGCTCAGTGCGCCCGGCCCCCATCAGCCCTGAAATCCCCAGAATTTCGCCTTTGCGCAGGATAAAGCTGACATCCTCCACGCCTGAGCCACAGAGCTTTTCAACCTGCAGGCGGATTTCACCGGGCGATTGATCGAGATGGGGATACTGATCTTCCAGCTTGCGTCCCACCATCATCTCAATCAGCTGCTCTTCGCTCAGATCGCTGACGGCGCGCTCGGCAATAAACTGCCCGTCACGGAATACGGTTACGTCATCGCAGATCTCAAAAATTTCTTTCATGCGGTGCGAGATATAGACAATGCCGCACCCCTGCGCTTTCAGTTCGTTAATAACGTGAAACAGCGACAGCGTTTCGGTATCCGTCAGCGCATCCGTCGGCTCATCCATGATGATGACGCGTGATTCAAAACTCAGTACTTTGGCAATCTCTACCATCTGCTGATCGCCAATTGAGAGATCGCCCACCAGTTTGTGGCTGCTGAAACGCAGGTTAAGACGCTTAAGCAGCGCCTCTGCCTCACGATGCATCTTTTTCCAGTCGATACGGCCAAACCGGTTTATAAACTCCCGGCCGAGGAAAATATTCTCCGCCACGCTCAGCTGCGGGATCAGATTAAGCTCCTGGTGAATAATGCCGATGCCTGCCTCCTGCGACGCCTTTGGGCCGGAGAACGCAACAGGTTCGCCCAGCCACTGCAGCGAGCCGGCGTCCATGGTGTAGATGCCGGTCAGCACCTTCATCATGGTGGATTTACCGGCCCCGTTTTCGCCCACCAGCGCCATAACGCGCCCCGGGTAGACCGCCAGCGAGGCACCATTCAGCGCCTTTACGCCAGGAAACGACTTTTCGATTCCTTTAAGTTGCAGTAAGGGTTGCATAGCGGCCTCAGAAGGTGACGCCGGCGCTCAGGATGACATTCGCATACGGAGAACACTCTCCGCTGCGAATGACCGCCTGGCTGCACTGCGTCTGTTGTTTGAACTGTTCATGACTGATGTAACGGACGGTGATGCTATTCCCCTGGTGCTGTTGCAACGCTTCGAGCACGGCGAGCAGCTGGCTGTGAAGCTGCGGATTATGTTCTTTTATCTCCTCCGCAATCAGGGCGCTTTCTACCTGCATCTCCTGTGTGACTACCTCCACAACCTGTAAAAATCCGGGCGTACCGGGCGTTAACGCCAGGTCAATACGCCGGGGGCCGTGCGGAACAGGCAGGCCCGCGTCCGCAATAGTCAGCGTATCAGTATGCCCGAGGCGGGCAATCACATGAGAGAGTTCAGCGTGTAACAGGCGACCTTTTTTCATTTCATCCACTCCACAGCGAACGTTTCGCTGTGGAGCAGTGTATAAAAGCAGTATAGTAACGCAATGACACCATCACGGAAGTGTGATCGCCATCGAAACGTTTCGCTGTCAGCCGGAAAAAATTTGGGTAAGGGAGTACAGAGAGGCAGGGAGCAGGATGATATGGGCCCATCAGAATGAATGAAGCCACTCAGGCAGTGGCTTCACAGTGTGCTTATGGCAGTTTGCGAACCTGTTTCACATCAAGCTCAGTGGCATTGAAATCTTTATCCAGCTCGCCCGTCAGTTCGACGCGATCTTTTGGCGTAATGGTCACGCCGTTCCAGCGCTTGTGGTCAATTTCCACTTTCATGGTGCCGCTGCTGTCGCGGAACAGATAATCTTCATCGCCAGTCTGCTTTTCCAGCGTCCCGCGCACGGTGATCCAGCTGTCATCTTTCATCTCTTCAGCCTGTTTTACCGTCACGACGCTGGCTTCGCCCGCTTTAAAACCGCCCGCCTGATTACTTTGTGCGGCTGGCGCAGCGGGATCCATAAAGCCGCCCTGCGGCGCAGCAAGTACCGGTGCGGTGGCCAGGGCAATCAGGGTCAGTAACGCGATACGTGTTTTCATTAGTTACCTCATTTCTGTGAACAGGTGGAATATCAGCAGTAGACCAGAGAGTTCTTAACAGGATCTTAAGGAGCGCTGTTTTTTATCGTTGCGTGAAAAATAGCTGAAAATCGCGCTGCTGGCCTGTACAAGCTCGGACGGGCTTCGTATAACTCGCCTGTAGCCGGGGGAGAGCACAATGCGAATTCTGTTGATTGAAGATGACACGCTGATTGGCGACGGGCTGAAGGTTGGCCTGACAAAACTGGGATTCAGCGTCGACTGGTTTATATCCGGTGAGGCCGGATGTCAGGCGCTGAGCGCAGCGCCCTGGGATGCAGTGGTGCTGGATCTGTCGCTGCCGGAACGCGACGGGCTGGAGATCCTGCGCCAGTGGCGCGCTGCAGGCGCGGATATTCCGGTGCTGATCCTCACCGCGCGCGACGCACTGGACCAGCGCGTACAGGGTTTACAGCTGGGCGCCGATGACTATCTCTGCAAACCGTTCGCCCTCACCGAAGTGGCTGCGCGCCTGCAGGCGCTGATCCGCCGGCGGCATGGTCAGCTGCAGCCGGAGCTGCGGCACGGCAATGTTGTCATGCAGCCCGCCAGCCACAGCGTTCTGCTCAATGGCGAACCGCTTGAACTGAAAAGCCGCGAACTGGCGCTGCTGGAGCTGTTTCTGCGACATCCGGCTCAGGTGCTGACGCGCAGCCAGCTTGAAGAGAAGCTCTACAGCTGGGATGACGATGTCTCCAGCAACGCGGTTGAGGTACATATTCATCATCTGCGCAAAAAGCTGGGCAGCCAGTTTATCCGCACCGTGCACGGTATTGGCTATACGCTGGGAGCGGCAGAATGAGCCTGTTTGTCCGGCTGGCGATCGGCTTTGTGCTGCTGATCCTGCTGTGCGGTGCCAGCGCCGGCTGGAGCGCATGGCAGCAGACGCGCGACACGGTTAATGAACTGTTTGATACCCAGCAGATGCTGTTTGCCAAACGGCTGCTGGCGCTCGATCCCACCAGCCTGCATCAGGCTGTATTACCCCGAACCAAAGCCCTTTTACGCCATCACCGCGGCGATCAGGATGATGACGCTCTGGCATTTGCGGTGTTCCGCACCGACGGTACGCCGCTGCTCAACGACGGCGAGAACGGGCGCGGGTTATCGTTCGATACGCGACGCGACGGCTTTCGTGACGGGCAGCTGCGTGACGACGATGAGCGCTGGCGTCTGCTCTGGCTGACGTCACCCGATAAACAGTATCGCGTGGTAGTGGGGCAGGAGCAGGAGTACCGGGATGATATGACGCTCGATCTGGCGTCCGCCGCCCTGCTGCCGTGGCTTGTCGCGATGCCGTTTATGCTGCTGCTGCTGCTCTTGCTGGTGTGGTATGAACTGCGGCCGCTGAAGCAGCTGGCGCACCGGCTGCAGCAGCGTGCGCCGGATGACGCGACCACGCTGCCGGTTACGCATCTGCCGCGTGAGGTACAGCCGCTGGTAGCGGCGCTCAACGATCTCTTCGGACGCACGGCGCAGCTGGTACAGCGCGAGCGTCGCTTCACCTCCGATGCCGCCCATGAACTGCGCAGCCCGCTGGCTGCCCTGCGCGTGCAAAGTGAGGTGATCCAGCTGGCCGAAGATGATGAGCAGGTGCGACGGCGGGCGCTGCAGCAGCTCGATAGCGGTATTATCCGTGCGACCCGGCTGGTGGATCAGCTGCTGACGCTGTCGCGCGTTGAAGCGGACGATCTGCGCAGTGAATTTCAGCCGGTCGCGCTGCTCCCGCTGCTGCAGGCGCTGGTCGCTGAACATCTGCCGCAGGCCGCCGCGCAGCAGACAGAGATAACACTGACCAGCGATGCTGCGCCGGTGATGAACGGTCATCCGCTGCTGCTGGGCCTGATGATACGTAATCTGCTGGATAATGCGCTGCGCTATGCGCCGGCACAGAGCCGGATAGCGCTGCGGCTGGGGACGGACAGCATAGTGATAGAAGATAATGGTGCGGGCGTATCGGACGAGCAGCTGGCGCGGCTCGGCGAACGCTTCTGGCGCCCGCCCGGCCAAACACAGAACGGCAGCGGCCTGGGGCTGTCGATTGTGAAAAATATTGCGCAGCTGCACGACCTGCAGCTGCACTTCAGTCACGCCGTGCCGCAGGGGCTGCGCATCACGCTAATCCGGCAACGCAGCGGCGCTAAATCTCGACCTGCGTACCCAGCTCGATAACACGGTTAGGCGGGATTTCAAACTGATCCGGCGCGCGCAGCGCGTTACGCTGCAGCGTCAGGAACAGTTTGCCGCGCAGGCGCAGATACCAGGGCCGTTTACCGATGATCAGCGATTCATGCGACATAAAGAATGAGGTCTCCATCATCCGGCAGTTAAGCCCCTCCAGCCCGCAGCGGTGAAAAATCTCCTCCACGTTTGGCGTCTCGCGCCAGCCGTAGCTCGCCACCACGCGCCAGAACGCAGGCGACAGCTGTTCAATGGTGACCCGGCGTACGTTATGCACATAGGGTGAATCTTCCGTACGCAGCGTCAGCAGCACCACGCGCTCATGCAGCACTTTGTTGTGCTTGAGGTTATGCAGCATCGCGAAAGGGATCACGTTCAGCGCACGCGACATATATACCGCCGTACCCGATACGCGTACCGGCGGTGATTTCTCCAGTGAAGCGATCATCGCATCGAGCGAATTGCCGTGCTCATGCATGCGGCGCAGCAGACGAAAGCGCTCACTTTTCCAGGTCGTCATGATGATGAACATCATCAGCGCCAGCGTCAGCGGCAGCCAGCCGCCGGAGAAGACTTTGATCAGGTTAGCGGAGAACAGCGACACATCAATGCAGAGCATCGCGGCCAGCATCAGCATGACCAGATAGCGATTCCAGTGCCAGTTCTGGATCGCCACCGTGGCGCAGAGGATCGCCGTCAGCACCATAGTGCCGGTCACGGCAATGCCGTAGGCCGCCGCCAGATTACTGGAGTGCTCAAAACCAACAATCACAATCACCACCGCGGCGTAGAGCAGCCAGTTAATGACCGGAATGTAGATCTGTCCTGACTCCTCTTCAGAGGTGTGAACAATGCGCATCGGCGGCAGATAACCGAGCCGCACCGCCTGACGCGTCAGGGAAAAGACGCCGGAGATCACCGCCTGTGAGGCGATAACCGTCGCCAGCGTAGCGAGCAGCAGCATCGGGATCAGCATCCAGTCCGGTGCCAGCAGGAAAAACGGGTTCTTTATCGCTTCCGGATGCGCCAGCAGCAGCGCACCCTGGCCAAAATAGTTCAGCACCAGCGAAGGCAGCACCACCACAAACCACGCCAGACGGATCGGAAATTTGCCGAAGTGTCCCATGTCCGCATAAAGCGCTTCGACGCCGGTGATCGCCAGTACCACCGCACCCAGCGCAAAAAAGGAGACCGACTTATACTGAACAAAGAAGTGCAGCGCCCAATAAGGATTCATCGCGTGCAGTACATCAGGATTATTCAGGATGCTGCGCGCGCCCAGCACGGCCAGCACCAGAAACCATACCAGCATAACCGGCGCAAACAGCTTGCCTACGATACCGGTGCCCTGTTTCTGGATTATAAACAGCAGCGTCAGCACGGCGATCGCCAGCGGGACGATCCAGGTGTCGAGACCGGGCGCGGCAATCTCCAGTCCCTCAATCGCTGAGAGCACGGATACGGCCGGGGTGATCACCACCTCACCATAAAAGAAGCTGCCGCCGATCAGCCCCATGATCACCAGAACGGCTGTGGCACGCGCGCCGGTGTGACGACCCGCGAGCGACATCAGCGTCAGAATTCCGCCTTCACCCGCATTGTCCGCGCGCATGACGTAACTGATATATTTCAGCGAAACCACCAGAATCAGCAGCCAGAAGATCAGCGATAAAAAGCCGAATACCGCTTCGCGTTCAACGCCAAAGCCGAACTGGCCGGAAAGGCATTCACGTAAGGTATACAGCGGGCTGGTGCCAATGTCGCCATAGACCACGCCGATTGCAGCCAGCGTGACGGCGCTAAGAGACTGTTTCTTATCCGAGCTCATAGGGTGTCTTGTGTTGGAGCCGTTGCGACTCAGGCCATCAAAAAGCGCACAGTATGCACATAATTGGCAGAAACCAACAGACAGCGCTGATGATAATACGCAGCGTACTCTGCTTTTTCGCCGAAAATCCTGCAGAAAACGGGCTGAAAACTGCACGTTGTGCTGCCACAACCTTCTGAAACAAAAAAGCTGACGGCTATCAACGCATTCAAGCATGATAAACAGTAGAGTATTGCGCTCGCCAGACCGTAACGGCACCAGGTTCAGAAGGACAATGATGTGATTATGGCTCAACCCCATCTGTTGGCAGAAAGAATTTCCCGACTGAGTAATGCGCTGGAAAAAGGGCTGTATGAACGGCACCATGCCATTCGCCTCTGCCTGCTGGCAGCGTTAAGCGGCGAAAGCGTTTTTCTGCTCGGCCCGCCCGGCATTGCCAAAAGCCTGATTGCCCGTCGCCTTAAATATGCTTTCCAGCACGCCCGTGCGTTTGAATATCTGATGACCCGTTTCTCCACGCCGGAAGAGGTGTTTGGCCCGCTGTCGATTCAGGCACTGAAAGATGAGGGCCGCTATCAGCGTCTGACCAGAGGCTATCTGCCGGATGCGGAGATCGTCTTTCTGGATGAGATCTGGAAAGCGGGTCCGGCCATTCTGAACACGCTGCTGACCGCCATTAACGAACGCCGCTTCCGGAACGGCGACTGCGAAGAGGCGATCCCGATGCGTCTGCTGGTGACCGCCTCAAACGAGCTGCCGGAAGCTGACAGCGGCCTTGAAGCGCTCTATGACCGCATGCTTATCCGCCTGTGGCTCGATAACGTACATGAGAAGCAAAATTTTCGCAGCATGCTGACCCACCAGCAGGATGAGAACGTCAATCCGGTCGCGGAGTCGCTCTGCATCAGCGATGAAGAGTATCTGCAGTGGCAAAAGGGCATCAGTCAGGTAAAGCTGCCTGACGATGTGTTTGAGCTTATCTATCAGCTGCGTCAGCAGCTGGAAAACCTGCCGGATGCGCCCTACATCTCTGACCGCCGCTGGAAAAAAGCGATTCATCTGCTGCAGGCCAGCGCCTTTTACAGCGGGCGCACGGCGATTGCGCCTATCGATCTGGTTCTGCTCAAAGATTGCCTCTGGCACGACATCGCTTCGATGACGCTGCTGGACCGGGAAATGGATGCGCTGATGACGCAGCACGCCTGGCAGCAGCAGGCGATGCTGCACCGGCTGCAGCAGATCAATGCGCAGCGTCTGGCACTGCAGCAGCAGCAGAGCGTGGCGCAGGCGCTGACGCTGGAGAAACACAGCGGCATGTTCAGCCGTAAGCCACATTATGAGCTGCCGGAGTCGGTTGCCGGCGAACAGCTGACCCTGATGCTGCAGCAGCCGCTGACGCTGCACGATATGCAGGTCAGCCATATAGTGGTAAGCCGTGAGGCCCTGGTACAGTGGCTGCTGAAAGGCGGAGATATACGCGGCAAGCTGAACGGCATCGGCTTTGCACAGTCACTCGATCTGATGGTCGATACCCATCACTGCCTGACGCTACGCGATGTCAGCCTGCAGTCTGCGCGCCTGACGCTGCCCGGAGCGGCGAGCCTGCAGGCGCTGCCGCCGGAAATCGTTGATGAATATGATGCGCTTGAGGCCCGCCTGCGGGCGCAGCGGGCGCTGTTCAGCCAGCATCAGCGCTGCCTGTTTATCAGCGATGACTGGCTGGCACGCATTGAGACCAGCCTGCAGGATGTCGCCGAGCAGCTGAAACAGGCGCGGAAATGATCTCGCTGGAGACGCTCAGCACACTGCTCTCAATTGGTGAAACGGAGCTGATTGATGAGCTGATTCTGGCGCTGCTGGCCACACCGCAGCTGACGCTGTTTTTCGAAAAATTTCCCCGCATGAAGCAGGCGATGCTGCGCGATCTGCCGCGCTGGCGCGCTGAAATCGCCGGGCAGATGAGATCGACGCCCGTGCCCGCCGTGCTGGCGCAGGAGTTTCAGCTGTTTGAGCGGTTACAGCTGCTCAGCAGCCGTGATTTCAGCGCTCAACTGCCGCACCTCCTTGAGCAGCTGCAGAAGCTGCCATCCCCTTTTCTCACCGAAGCCGGGACGCTGCTGCAGCGTAATGAAGGCCCGGAACTGAGCAACGCGCAGCACCGGCTGTTCCTGCAGCGCTGGCGACTGAGCCTGACGCTGCAGACGCTGACGCTGAATGAAACGTTGCTGGAGGCGCAGCGTGAACGGCTGCTGGCGGAACTGCAGCAGCGTATGGCGCTGAGCGGCCAGCTGGCGCCGGTGCTGAGCGATGAAGATGAGGCCGCCGCCGGCCGGCTGTGGGATCTCAGCAAAGCCTCGCTGCAGCCAGGCGACTACACACTAATTGTGCAATATGGTGCGTTTCTGGCGCAGCAGCCGGAGCTGATGCAGCTGGCGCAGCAGCTGGGCCGCAGCCGCGAAGCCAAATCGGTGCCGTCACGCGATGCGCCGCTGGAAGCGTTTCATCAGCTGGTGCATGAGCCAGATAACGTGCCGGAAGAGGTCAGCGGCATTCATCAGAGCGATGATGTGCTGCGCCTGCTGCCGCCGGAACTGGCCGCGCTCAGTATCAGTGAACTGGAGCTGGAATTTTACCGGCGTCTGGTAGAAAAACGCCTGCTGACCTATCGCCTGCAGGGTGATGCCTGGCACGAAAAAACCGCGCTGCGGCCGGTGAGCCATCAGCAGCATGAAACAGAGCCGCGCGGTCCGTTTATTGTCTGCGTAGATACGTCCGGCTCTATGGGCGGGTTTAATGAACGCTGCGCCAAGGCCTTTTGCCTTGCGCTGCTGAAAATCGCCCTGGCAGATCGGCGTCGCTGCTACATTATGCTGTTTGCCCATGAGGTGGTCGGCTATGAGCTGACCGCCGATAACGGCATTGAACAGGCGATTCGTTTCCTCAGCCAGCGTTTTCGCGGCGGTACCGATCTGACGGCCTGCCTGAGTGCCGTGGTGCAGCGCATGGAAGGCAGCCAGTGGCAGGAGGCAGACGCGGTGATCGTGTCGGACTTTATCGCCCAGCGCCTGCCGGAAGAGCTGATTAAGACCATAAAGCAGCGACAGCGGATGCAGCAGCAGCGGTTTCACGCCGTGGCGATGTCAGCGCATGGCAAACCCGGCATTCTGCGCATCTTCGATCATATCTGGCGCTTCGATACCGGGCTGAAAAGCCGCCTGCTGCGTCGCTGGACGCGCTGATTCATCTGACAGACACGCCTGTTTGCTATAGTGAATGACCCGCTGTGTTTATTCAGCTTTATGGAGTTCACTGTGACAATCGCCGATCTGCCCTGCCAACTGCCTGCTCCGACCCGCACCCTGCGCCTTTCCGGTGGCACCGCTGAAGAGAAACGTGCCGAACTGCTCGCCTATTTCACTCAGACCTGGACGCTGTATGAAAGCCTGTTCGACTGCCTGAGCGATGAGCGCGCCTGGTTTAATAAAGCGATTTCGCTGCGCCATCCGCTGATTTTCTATTTTGGCCATACCGCATCTTTCTATATCAACAAGCTGATGGCTGGACGCTATCTCGATCGGCGTGTTGACGCGCGCATTGAGGCGATGATGGCGATTGGTGTGGATGAGATGAGCTGGGACGATCTCAATGACGCCCACTACGACTGGCCCGGTGTGGCAGAAGTGCGCGACTACCGCGGCAAAGTGAAAGCGCTGGTGACTGATTTTATCCGTACGATGCCGCTTGAGCTGCCGATCGGCTGGGAGAGTCCGGCCTGGGTGATCCTGATGGGCATTGAGCATGAGCGCATCCATCTGGAAACCTCCAGCGTGCTGATCCGCCAGCTGCCGCTGGAGTGGGTGCAGCCGCAGCCCGTCTGGCCTGCCTGCCCGCTGGCGCGTCACGATCGCGCCGCGGTGCCGGAAAACAGTCTGATTGCGCTGGCGGGTGGATCGGTGCTGCAGGGAAAAACGGATGAGACTTATGGCTGGGACAATGAGTATGGCCATCAGAAAACCGAGCTCGGCCCCTTCCAGGCCAGCAAAATGCTGGTCAGCAACGCGGAGTTTTATCAGTTTGTCGCTGCCGGTGGCTATCAGACGGCGCGCTGGTGGGATGAAGAGGGAGAGGGCTGGCGGACATTTGCCGGGGCGCAGATGCCTGCTTTCTGGGTCGGTGATATCACCCAACCTGACGCGCTGCGCCTGCGCCTGATGACGCAGGAAGTCCCGATGCCGTGGGACTGGCCGGCTGAAGTTAATCAGCTGGAAGCGGCCGCCTTCTGCCGCTGGCTGGCAGACAAAAGCGGTAAGACAATTCAGCTGCCATGTGAGGCGGAATATATGCTGCTGCGCGAACAGGTCAGCGGCGATCAGCCAGACTGGGAGCAGGCACCCGGTAATATCAATCTCGCGTACTGGGCCTCCTCCTGTCCGGTGGATCATTTTTCCCAGGGCGCGTTCTTTGATCTGGTGGGGAACGTCTGGCAGTGGACCACCACGCCCATTAATGGCTTTGAAGGATTTCGCGTCCATCCGCTGTATGACGATTTTTCCACGCCTACCTTTGACGGCAAGCATGCCATCATCAAAGGCGGCAGCTGGATCTCAACCGGTAACGAGGCGTTAAAATCGTCGCGCTACGCGTTTCGCCGCCACTTTTTCCAGCATGCCGGCTTCCGTTACGTGGTGTCAGCGCATCAGGAGAGTATGCAGCTTAACCCGTATGAAACCGACGGCATGGTGTCGCAGTATCTCGATTTCCAGTACGGGCCTGGCTACTACGGCGTGGAAAATTATGCCGAAAAACTGATTGAGCTGGTGCTGCCGCACTGCCATCAGCGCGAGCATGCGCTGGATATCGGCTGTGCCACCGGTCGCGCCAGCTTTGCTCTGGCGCGTCACTTTGCTGCCGTTACCGGCATGGACTACTCCGCACGCTTTATCGACGTGGCGCTGCAGCTCACCTCCGGTGAGGATTTCCGCTACGTGGTATCGGAGGAGGGCGAGCTGGTGGCGTATCGCCAGGTGCGCCTGAAGGAGATCGGCACTGACCGGCAGCAGGCGGAGCGGATCCAATTCGTTCAGGGTGACGCCTGCAACCTGAAGCCGCAGCCGGATCGGTACGATCTGGTGCTGGCCGCCAATCTGATTGATCGTCTGCGTCAGCCAAAGCGTTTCCTGCAGGATATCGCACCGATGATCCGTCAGGGCGGCGTGCTGGCGATCTCTTCACCTTACACCTGGCTTGAGGAGTTCACGCCGAAAGAGAACTGGCTGGGCGGTATCCGTGAAAACGGCGAAGCGCTGACCACCTGCCAGGCACTGCAGCGCCTTCTGCGCGACGAGTTTGATGAAATCGCGCCGCCGCAGGATGTTCCCTTTGTGATCCGCGAAACCGCACGCAAGTTTCAGCATACTCAGGCGCAGCTTACGCTCTGGCGTAAGCGCTAAAAGCGTGCAGACTGCGGCATGCCCGCAGTCTGCATCTTGCCTGCCCCGCTAAATTCCTGCACATTCACCTCTGTTCAGCGAAGACGAATTTAAGAGGAAGGATGATGGCAGAACATCTGCAACTGGATAATCTCGACCGCGGCATACTCAATGCGCTGCTGGAGAACGCCCGCACGGCTTACGCAGAGCTGGCAAAGCAGTTCAATGTCAGCCCCGGCACTATTCATGTCCGCGTTGAGAAAATGCGTCAGGCCGGCATTATTCTCGGTACGCGCGTGGAAATCGATCCACGCCAGCTGGGATTCGATGTTTGCTGCTTTATTGGCATCATTCTGAAGAGCGCACGAGACTATCCGGCAGCGCTCAGCAAGCTTGAAGCGCTGGATGAGGTGGTTGAAGCCTGGTATACCACCGGTCACTACAGCATCTTTATTAAGGTCATGTGCCGATCTATCGATGCGCTGCAGCAGGTGCTGATCAACAAGATCCAGACTATTGATGAGATCCAGTCCACTGAGACGCTGATCTCGCTGCAAAACCCGATCATGCGTACCATCAAGCCCTGAACCGCACCAGCCTGTGCATAAAGTTATGCAGCAGCGATCCGGCGTGGTATCCGGTTTGTCGGCGGATGCTTTCTTTTATTAACCCTGTTTTCCACAGGTGGATCACGGCTTGATCACAGCGTACAATGCCTGCCTTTAGTGCGGGAGACGATCATGGCTGATATTACCTTAATCACCGGCAGTACCCTTGGCAGTGCCGAATATGTCGCAGAACATTTAGAAGAGAAGCTGCAGGATGCGGGCTTCAAAACCAGCGTACTGCACGGCCCGGCGCTTGATGAGGTGCCTGATTCAGGTATCTGGCTGGTGGTAACGTCCACACACGGCGCCGGTGAATTGCCGGACAATCTGCTGCCCTTTTATGAGGCGCTGCAGACTGAAAAGCCCGATCTTTCCGCCGTGCGCTTTGGCGCAGCAGGCATCGGCAACCGCGAATACGATCTTTTCTGTGGCGCAATAAAAACCCTGGAGGCTCAGCTGACCGCGCTGGGCGCAACGCGCATCGGGGAACGGCTGGAAATCGACATGCTTGAGCATGAAATACCGGAAGATGCCGCTGAAGCCTGGGTCGCTGGCTGGATTGAGCAGATCTGACGGATCATAACCGGCAGGGGATCGGGAAATAGTGACGATCCCCAGACGATTACACTGTATTTCTTCCGGATCCTTCCGATCTCCTGTGGATAAACCAGCCTGAATCATGCGTATAACCGGTAGTTATCCCAAGAATAACCGCTGATGCTTTTTTCATCTGTGGATAACCAGCAAAGTTGATCCCAGCTTATCTGGATCAGGATCACCGATCTTTCACAGCAAACGATCCTTCCCAGGCTGATGTAAAATAACGGGTTTGCCACGTTATCCACAGAAACCGGCGATCCTAATAAGAGATCTAACAAGAAGATCATATAAAAGAGTAAAGATCCTTTCTATAAACACGCAGGATCCGCCGCTTTCGCCTGAACCATAATTTCAGTAGAATCCACCGCCCAGGGCAACGATCCCTGTCTGAACTTTAACGAGGACCCACTTCATGTTTTATCCAGATCCTTTTGACGTCATCGTAATCGGTGGTGGTCATGCGGGTACCGAAGCCGCTATGGCGGCCGCCCGAATGGGTCAGCAGACGCTGTTACTCACGCATAACATCGACACGCTGGGACAGATGTCCTGCAATCCGGCAATCGGTGGTATCGGGAAAGGACACCTGGTAAAGGAAGTGGACGCCCTCGGCGGCCTGATGGCCACGGCAATCGATCAGGCAGGTATCCAGTTTAGGATACTAAACGCCAGCAAAGGTCCGGCGGTGCGCGCTACGCGTGCTCAGGCAGACCGTGTACTGTACCGCCTGGCGGTACGCACCGCGCTGGAGAACCAGCCCAACCTGATGATCTTCCAGCAGGCGGTTGACGATCTGATCGTCGAAAACGATCGGGTGGTAGGTGCCGTCACGCAGATGGGACTGAAATTCCGGGCTAAAACTGTGGTGCTGACCGTTGGCACCTTCCTCGATGGCAAAATTCATATCGGTCTTGATAATTACAGCGGTGGACGCGCCGGCGATCCGCCTTCTGTCCCGCTGGCAAAACGGCTGCGGGCGCTGCCGCTGCGCGTCAACCGTCTCAAGACCGGTACGCCACCGCGCATTGACGCGCGTTCGATCGATTTCTCTGTACTGACGCCACAGCACGGTGATACGCCGATGCCGGTGTTCTCGTTTATGGGCAGCGTGGCACAGCATCCGCAGCAGGTTCCCTGCTGGATCACCTATACCAACGAACAGACGCATGATGTGATCCGTAATAATCTCGATCGCAGCCCGATGTATGCGGGCGTCATTGAGGGGATTGGTCCGCGTTACTGCCCATCTATCGAAGATAAAGTGATGCGCTTTGCCGATCGCAACGCCCACCAGATCTTCCTGGAGCCGGAAGGGCTGACCAGCAATGAAATTTACCCGAACGGAATTTCAACCAGTCTGCCTTTTGATGTACAGATGCAGATTGTCCGTTCAATGAAAGGGCTGGAGAACGCCACCATTGTGCGCCCTGGCTATGCTATCGAGTACGATTTCTTCGATCCGCGCGATCTGAAACCCACGCTGGAGAGCAAGTTTATCCACGGTCTCTTCTTTGCCGGCCAGATCAACGGCACCACCGGTTATGAAGAAGCGGCAGCCCAGGGACTGCTGGCTGGCCTTAACGCTGCACGGCAGTCTGCGGACAAAGAGGGCTGGGCACCGCGCCGCGATCAGGCTTATCTCGGCGTGCTGGTCGACGACCTCTGCACGCTGGGTACCAAAGAGCCATACCGCATGTTTACCTCCCGCGCTGAGTATCGTCTGATGCTGCGCGAAGATAATGCCGATCTGCGTCTGACTGAAACGGGCCGTGAGCTGGGACTGGTCGATGATGCGCGCTGGACGCGCTATAACCAGAAGCTGGAGGCGATTGAGCAGGAGCGCCAGCGTCTGCGCAGCCTGTGGGTGCATCCGAAGTCAGAGAATGTGGCTGACGTAAACAGCATCATCAGCGCACCGCTGACAAAAGAAGCCAGCGCAGAGGATCTGCTGCGTCGTCCGGAGATGACCTATGCCCGACTGATGACGCTGGCGGACTATGGTCCGGCACTGCCTGATGAACAGGCAGCCGAGCAGGTTGAAATTCAGGTTAAATATGAGGGTTATATTGCGCGTCAGCAGGAGGAGATAGATCGCCAGCTGCGCAATGAGAACACGCTGCTGCCTGTCGATCTCGATTACCGTCAGGTTAATGGCCTGTCAAACGAAGTGATCGCCAAGCTCAACGACCATAAGCCGACCTCTATTGGCCAGGCATCGCGTATTTCCGGCATCACGCCAGCTGCGGTCTCAATTCTGCTGATCTATCTCAAAAAACAGGGTCTGCTGCGTAAAAGCGCCTGACTGACCACCGGGGCAGCTTCGACTGCCCCTGTTAACGGAAACCTCGCTGTGATTAACAAACTCTCCCGGCTGCTTGACGCAGCAAATATTTCGCTCTCCGATCAACAAAAACAGCAGCTGGTTGGCTATGTGGAGCTGCTGCATAAGTGGAACAAAGCGTATAACCTGACCTCAGTGCGCGATCCGCATCAAATGCTGGTACGCCATATCCTCGACAGCGTGGTGGTAGAGCCGCATCTGCAGGGGGAACGCTTTATTGATGTAGGGACCGGACCAGGACTGCCGGGCATTCCTCTGGCCATTGTCCGTCCGCAGGCGCATTTTACGCTGCTGGACAGCCTGGGTAAGCGGGTTCGTTTTCTGCGTCAGGTACAGCATGAGTTAGGACTCACTAACATTACTCCGGTCCAGAGCCGGGTTGAAGAGTTCCCGGCAGATCCACCGTTTGATGGTGTCATCAGCCGGGCATTTGCCTCACTGGAAGATATGCTGACCTGGTGCCGCGCATTGCCCGGAACGCATGGACGCTTTTATGCGCTGAAAGGCGTGCGTCCGGATGAGGAGATCGCTTCGCTGCCAGCAGGCTTTAGCGTAGAAAAAATTGAAGCCTTGCGCGTTCCTGAACTGGAAGGCGAGCGTCATCTTGTGGTGATTTCGCAGCAATAAGCCTGCAAAAATCAGGGTTTTATTCAGCTTCTGGCAGTGGAACCATCGTCAGGGCTGAATAAAAAAACAGCGGTTGAACGCGCGGTGACAAACGCTTTTATTCGGCAGGGGAGGGGAAAGGCGTTAACATCCTTCGCCGTAATTATCCGAAAAGCGTTGTTACATTTAACGATTAATTCACATTTTATTGCCACTAATGTCACATGATAACCGCTGTTTTCTGCTTTCGATTATCACGCAGGGAAATATGACGCGGCAATAAATCGGCGGGCGTAATATTATTATTTCGATTTTAATTCTTTCCGCAGTGTCAACCGGATGTTTTTATCGGAAAAGAGTGAACTGAAGCAGATTTAAATTTATAAAACCATGATTTTAAATGGTTAACATGCCCTGATTATTAGTGCGGATTATGCATTCTGGTAAATTTTTCAGCGTCTGGTTGTTTATTATGTGATCTGCAGCACGCTTTATATCGCGCTTTAGCCAGAAAACGGCAACGTCGCTGATGGCTTTCCGGGTTATGAATCTTTGGAAAAATAGCCCTTCAGAAAGAAATTTAAATAATTGTTCACCTTTTCGCTACTTAGCGATTGAAATCGCAGGTGCGGCCCGTATAATTTGCACGGCTTTTGCTGCTTGACTCAAAACGGCAAAGGCAGTCTTATACGACACGCGACATACCCCGTTCGGGGCAGGAGAGTTAAGCGTCATGTCAGTGTCTCTTTACAGTGTGAAATTAGCCCGAGCCGTTCTGGTTGTCCAGCTGGTGACGTTTGTCGTAATCGGTGCGCTGTTTGCCCTGAAAGATGTCACCTGGGGCGCCTCTGCTATCGCGGGTGGTGTGGCAGCCTGGCTGCCAAACATACTGTTCACGTTTTTAGCCTGGCGTCTGCAGGATCAAACACCGGCTAAAGGGCGTGTCGCCTGGAGTTTCGCCCTGGGTGAAGTTCTTAAGGTGTTCGCCACCGTTATTTTTCTCGCTGTGGCGTTGGGTGGGTTCGGAGCGGTCTTCTGGCCACTCGCAATCACCTGGTTATCGGTGCTGGTGGTGCAAATCGTCGCACCGGCTGTAATTAACAACAAAGGGTAAGAGGCATCATGGCCGCAGGAGAAATCTCAACGCCGCAGGAATACATAGGACATCATCTGACGCATCTTCAGATGGACCTGCGTACTTTCGAGCTGGTGAATGCACACGACGCGCCAGCAACATTCTGGACGTTAAACCTGGACTCCATGTTTTTCTCTGTTGCACTGGGAGTATTATTCCTTGTGCTGTTCCGCAGCGTGGCGAAAAGCGTCACCAGCGGCGTGCCAGGGAAAATGCAGGCGGCTATCGAGCTGGTTGTCGGCTTTGTTGATAGCAACGTTCGCGACATGTACCACGGTAAAAGTAAAGTTATCGCCCCGCTGGCTCTGACAATTTTTGTCTGGGTCTTCCTGATGAACTTCATGGATCTGCTGCCTATTGATTTGCTGCCGTTTATTGGTGAGCACTATCTGGGCCTGCCGGCGCTGCGCGTCGTGCCGTCAGCAGACGTGAACATCACGCTATCTATGGCGCTGGGCGTATTTATTTTGATTCTGTTCTACAGCATCAAAATGAAAGGGGTAGGCGGCTTTGCTAAAGAGCTGACTCTGCAGCCTTTTAATCACCCGATCTTCATCCCCATCAACCTGATTCTTGAAGGTGTCAGCCTGCTGTCAAAACCGGTTTCACTCGGTCTGCGACTGTTCGGCAACATGTATGCGGGTGAGCTGATCTTTATCCTGATTGCCGGTCTGCTGCCGTGGTGGTCGCAGTGGGTGCTGAATGTGCCATGGGCCATTTTCCACATCCTGATTATTTCGCTGCAGGCTTTCATTTTCATGGTCCTCACGATTGTCTATCTGTCGATGGCATCTGAAGAACATTGATTTTTTTCTCAACAACTTAAGCATAACTGAAACAAACTGGAGACTGTCATGGAAAACCTGAATATGGATCTGCTGTACATGGCTGCCGCTGTGATGATGGGTCTGGCGGCAATCGGTGCTGCGATCGGTATCGGCATCCTCGGAGGTAAATTCCTGGAAGGCGCAGCGCGTCAGCCGGATCTGATCCCTCTGCTGCGTACGCAGTTCTTTGTTGTAATGGGTCTGGTGGATGCAATCCCGATGATCGCTGTTGGTCTGGGTCTCTACGTGATGTTTGCTGTCGCCTAAAGCCTGTAGCCATTGTTCACTCATGGCACCTGGTGTGATGAGGAACAGATTCTGCCGTTTATCGATGATAGCGGCAGAGCACGTTAACTTAATAAGAGGCATTGTGCTGTGAACATTAACGCAACAATCCTCGGCCAGGCCATCGCGTTCATCCTGTTTGTAGCGTTCTGCATGAAGTACGTATGGCCACCGATCATGGCTGCCATCGAAAAGCGCCAGAAAGAAATTGCTGAAGGCCTTGCTTCTGCTGAACGCGCGAAGAAAGATTTGGATCTCGCGCAGGCCAATGCGACCGACCAGCTGAAAAAAGCGAAGGAAGAAGCTCAGGTCATTATCGAGCAGGCGAACAAACGCCGTGCCCAGATTCTGGACGAAGCCAAAACCGAAGCTGAAACTGAACGTAACCGCATCGTCACTCAGGCGCAGGCAGAAATTGAAGCCGAGCGCTCACGTGCACGTGAAGAGCTGCGTAAACAGGTCGCGTTGCTGGCATTAGCTGGCGCCGAGAAAATCATCGAACGTTCCGTGGATGAAGCTGCTAACAGCGACATCGTTGATAAACTGGTCGCTGAACTGTAAGGAGGGAGGGGCTGATGTCTGATCTGATTACTGTAGCTCGCCCCTACGCCAAAGCAGCTTTTGACTTTGCTGTTGAGCATCAAAGTATCGAACGCTGGCAGACCATGCTGGCGTTTGCCGCAGAAGTGGCTCGCAACGAACAGATGGCAGAAGTACTCTCTGGTGCCTTAGCACCTGAAGCGTTATCTGCCTCTTTCAATGCAGTCTGTGGTGATCAACTTGATGAACACGCTCAGAACCTGATCAAGGTAATGGCGGAGAACGGACGTTTGACAGCGCTTCCAGACGTACTGGAGCAATTTATTCAACTGCGTGACGCTTATGAAGCGACAGCCGAAGTTGATGTAATCTCCGCCAGTGCGCTGAGTGACAGCCAGCTGACCAAAATCAGCACCGCGATGGAAAAACGTCTGTCACGCAAAGTTAAGCTGAATTGCAAAATTGATAAGTCTGTATTGGCAGGTGTGGTTATCCGTGCGGGTGACCTGGTGATTGATGGCAGCGTGCGCGGCCGTCTTGACCGTCTGGCAGACGTCTTGCAGTCTTAAGGGGACTGGAGCATATGCAACTGAATTCCACCGAAATCAGCGAACTGATCAAGCAGCGCATTGCTCAGTTCAATGTCGTGAGTGAAGCTCACAACGAAGGTACTATTGTTTCTGTAAGTGACGGTATCATCCGCGTACATGGCCTGGCCGATGTTATGCAGGGTGAAATGATTGCCCTGCCGGGCAACCGTTACGCTATCGCACTGAACCTCGAGCGCGACTCGGTTGGTGCGGTCGTTATGGGCCCGTACGCTGACCTTGCCGAAGGCATGAAGGTTAAGTGCACCGGTCGTATTCTGGAAGTACCGGTTGGCCGTGGCCTGCTGGGTCGCGTGGTGAACACCCTGGGTGCACCTATCGACGGTAAAGGCGCAATCGACAACGACGGCTTCTCGCCGGTTGAAATGATTGCACCAGGTGTTATCGATCGTCAGTCTGTTGACCAGCCTGTTCAGACTGGTTACAAATCTGTCGATGCGATGATTCCAATCGGCCGTGGCCAGCGTGAGCTGATCATCGGTGACCGTCAGACCGGTAAGACTGCAATGGCTATCGACGCCATCATCAACCAGCGTGATTCAGGCATCAAGTGTGTCTACGTTGCGATTGGTCAGAAAGCGTCAACCATCTCTAACGTGGTTCGCAAGCTGGAAGAGCACGGCGCGCTGGCTAACACCATCGTGGTTGTGGCTTCTGCATCGGAGTCTGCTGCGCTGCAGTACCTGTCTCCGTACGCTGGTTGTGCCATGGGCGAATACTTCCGCGACCGCGGTGAAGATGCGCTGATCGTTTACGATGACCTCTCTAAGCAGGCTATCGCTTACCGTCAGATCTCCCTGCTGCTGCGCCGCCCACCAGGCCGTGAAGCATTCCCGGGCGACGTGTTCTATCTCCACTCTCGTCTGCTGGAGCGTGCATCACGCGTAAGCGCTGACTACGTTGAGCGTTTCACCAACGGTGCTGTGAAAGGCCAGACCGGTTCTCTGACCGCGCTGCCAATCATTGAAACCCAGGCTGGTGACGTTTCTGCGTTCGTTCCGACCAACGTTATCTCGATCACTGATGGTCAGATCTTCCTTGAGTCGAACCTGTTCAACTCCGGTATCCGTCCAGCCGTTAACCCGGGTATCTCCGTATCCCGTGTTGGTGGTGCTGCACAGACCAAGATCATCAAGAAACTGTCCGGTGGTATTCGTACCGCGCTGGCACAGTATCGTGAACTGGCAGCGTTCTCTCAGTTCGCTTCCGATCTGGATGATGCAACGCGTAAACAGCTGAGCCACGGTCAGAAAGTGACCGAGCTGCTGAAACAGAAACAGTATGCGCCAATGTCCGTTGCGCAGCAGGGTCTGGTGCTGTTTGCTGCTGAGCGCGGCTTCCTGAACGACGTTGAACTGGCGAAAATCGGCAGCTTCGAAGCCGCTCTGCTGGCGTACGCCGATCGCGAACACGCTGAGCTGATGGCTGAAATCAACCAGGCGGGTAACTACAACAACGATATCGAAGCGAAGCTGAAAGGCCTGCTCGAAACGTTTAAAGCAACCCAGTCCTGGTAATGTCTGGCGGCTTGTCTGAAAAGACAGGCCGCAAGGCTTTGAGGAGAAGCTAATGGCCGGCGCAAAAGAAATACGTACCAAGATCGGAAGCGTAAAAAATACGCAGAAGATCACCAAAGCGATGGAAATGGTCGCCGCCTCCAAAATGCGTAAAACGCAGGAACGCATGGCGGCCAGCCGTCCGTATGCAGATACCATGCGCAAAGTGATTGGTCACCTTGCACTGGGTAATCTGGAATACAAGCACCCTTACCTGGATGAGCGCGACGTTAAGCGCGTCGGCTACCTGGTCGTTTCGACTGACCGCGGGCTTTGTGGTGGTTTGAACATTAACCTGTTCAAAAAATTGCTGGCTGAAATGAAAGGCTGGGCAGACAAAGGCGTTCAGAGCGATCTGGCGATTGTCGGTTCTAAAGGCGTTTCATTCTTCGGCTCTGTCGGTGGTAACGTCGTGGCTCAGGTTACCGGCATGGGCGATAAGCCTGCGCTGTCCGATCTGATCGGCCCGGTAAAAGTTATGCTGCAGGCCTACGATGAAGGCCGTATCGACAAGCTGTATATCGTCAGCAACAAGTTTAACAACACCATGTCTCAGACTCCGACCATTACCCAACTGCTGCCGTTACCGCCAGCGGAAGGTGAAGAAGAGATGAAGGCGAAGACCTGGGATTACCTGTACGAACCCGATCCGAAGGCGCTGCTCGATACGCTGCTGCGTCGTTATGTCGAATCGCAGGTTTATCAGGGTGTGGTGGAAAACCTGGCCAGTGAGCAGGCCGCGCGTATGGTAGCGATGAAAGCCGCAACCGATAACGGCGGAAACCTGATCAAAGAGCTGCAGTTGGTCTACAACAAAGCTCGTCAGGCCAGCATCACCCAGGAACTTACCGAGATCGTCTCGGGAGCCTCCGCGGTTTAACCAGGCATATATCCTGTCGCCCGAGCGCGGCCGGATATTCTCGTATTAGGTAGAGGATTCAAGATGGCAGCTGGAAAGATTGTCCAGATTATCGGCGCCGTAGTTGACGTCGAATTCCCTCAGGACGCGGTACCACAGGTATACAGCGCTCTCGAGGTTAAGAATGGTGATACTCGTCTGGTGCTGGAAGTTCAGCAGCAGCTGGGTGGTGGCGTAGTACGTACTATCGCCATGGGTTCTTCTGACGGCCTGAAGCGCGGTCTGGAAGTAATCGATCTGAAAAAACCTATTCAGGTTCCGGTTGGTAAAGCGACCCTTGGCCGTATCATGAACGTGCTGGGCGAGCCTATCGACATGAAAGGCGACCTGACAGAAGAAGATGGCAGCGCAGTAGAGGTCTCCTCTATTCACCGCGCCGCGCCTTCCTATGAAGATCAGTCAAACTCGCAGGAACTGCTGGAAACCGGCATCAAGGTTATCGACCTGATGTGTCCGTTCGCTAAGGGCGGTAAAGTCGGTCTGTTCGGTGGTGCGGGCGTAGGTAAAACCGTAAACATGATGGAGCTGATCCGTAACATCGCGGCTGAGCACTCAGGTTATTCGGTCTTTGCTGGTGTTGGTGAGCGTACTCGTGAGGGTAACGACTTCTATCACGAAATGACTGACTCCAACGTTATCGATAAAGTAGCGCTGGTGTATGGCCAGATGAACGAGCCGCCGGGTAACCGTCTGCGTGTAGCACTGACCGGTCTGACCATGGCGGAAAAATTCCGTGATGAAGGTCGTGACGTTCTGCTGTTCATCGACAACATCTACCGTTATACCCTGGCAGGTACTGAAGTATCTGCACTGCTGGGTCGTATGCCATCTGCGGTAGGTTATCAGCCAACGCTGGCTGAAGAGATGGGTGTGCTGCAGGAGCGTATTACCTCCACCAAGACTGGTTCAATCACCTCCGTACAGGCCGTTTACGTTCCTGCGGATGACCTGACTGACCCGTCTCCGGCAACCACCTTTGCTCACTTAGACTCAACGGTTACGCTGAGCCGTCAGATCGCCTCTCTGGGTATCTACCCGGCCGTTGACCCGCTGGACTCTACCAGCCGTCAGCTGGATCCACTGATCGTGGGTCAGGAGCACTATGACGTCGCACGTGGCGTACAGTCACTGCTGCAGCGTTACCAGGAGCTGAAAGACATCATCGCCATCCTCGGTATGGACGAGCTGTCTGAAGAAGATAAACTGCTGGTGGCACGTGCGCGTAAGATCCAGCGCTTCCTGTCTCAGCCATTCTTCGTTGCTGAAGTCTTCACCGGTTCTCCGGGCAAATACGTGACGCTGAAAGATACCATTCGTGGTTTCAAAGGCATCATGGAAGGCGAATTCGACCACCTGCCAGAGCAGGCGTTCTACATGGTCGGCGCTATCGAAGAAGCCGTAGAAAAAGCGAAGAAACTGTAATAACGGTTTCCCGGGAGGAATGGTATGGCTATGACTTATCATCTGGACGTGGTCAGCGCGGAGCAGCAGATGTTCTCCGGTCTGGTACAGCGTATCCAGGTGTCAGGTAGCGAAGGCGAGCTGGGTATCCACCCGGGCCACGCCCCGCTGCTGACCGCCATCAAGCCTGGCATGATTCGCATCGTGAAGCAGCACGGCGACGAGGAGTATATCTACCTCTCCGGCGGCGTGCTGGAAGTACAGCCGGGCAGCACGACCGTTCTGGCCGACACCGCGATTCGTGGTGAAGACCTTGACGAAGCGCGCGCGCTGGAAGCGAAACGTAAAGCAGAAGAGCACATGAACAGCAGCCACGGCGACGTGGACTATGCTCAGGCCTCTGCAGAGCTGGCGAAAGCTATCGCGAAACTGCGTGTTATCGAGCTGACCAAAAAAGCGATGTAATCAGGCTTTATGCGTCATGAAATGCCAGCCCTCCGGGGCTGGCATTTTTTTTGCCCGGCAAACCCGTTGTCATGCACCCTCCCTGAATCCCCTTTCCGCTTTCCTCCGGTTGTCTAATTTCGCCATGAGAAAAATGTAGTAATCTCAGGGGTAAACCTTACACTTTCGAAAGTTAAATTGAGTCTGGAAAATTATGTCTGTAAGCGCGATGAGTGTGGTGATCCTGGCCGCTGGCAAAGGCACCCGTATGTATTCCGATCTGCCTAAAGTTCTGCACACGCTGGCAGGTAAACCCATGGTGCAGCATGTTATTGATGCCGCTACCGGGCTTGGTGCCCGGCAGGTTCACCTGGTCTATGGTCACGGGGGGGAACTGCTGCAGCAGAAGCTGGCGCACAACGCCCTGAACTGGGTACTGCAGGCGGAACAGCTCGGCACCGGGCACGCCATGCAGCAGGCAGCGCCCTTCTTTGCCGATGACGAAGATATTCTGATGCTGTATGGCGATGTGCCGCTGATCTCGCAGACAACGCTGCAGCAGCTGCGCGCGGCGAAACCTGAAGGCGGCATCGGGCTGCTGACCGTGGTGCTGGATAACCCCACCGGCTACGGCCGCATCGTGCGCGAAGATATGACCGTGACCGGCATTATTGAGCAGAAAGATGCATCTCCTGAGCAGCTGGCTATTCAGGAGATCAATACCGGTATCCTGATAGCCAACGGCGGCGATCTCCGGCGCTGGCTGGCACAGCTCGACAACAATAACGCACAGGGTGAGTTCTATATCACCGATATTATCGCGATGGCGCATCAGGAAGGCCGCGTAATTAATACCGTTCATCCGGCGCGTATCAGTGAAACGGAAGGTGTAAATAATCGTCTGCAGCTGGCTACGCTGGAGCGCACTTTTCAGCAGGAGCAGGCGGAAAAACTGCTGCTGGCGGGCGTGATGCTGCGCGATCCGGCGCGTTTTGACCTGCGTGGTACGCTGGCGCACGGGCGCGACGTGGAAATTGATATCGGCGTCATCATTGAAGGTGATGTCACGCTGGGCAACCGGGTAAAAATTGGCGCCGGCTGCGTGATCAAAAACAGCGTTCTGGGCGATGACTGTGAGATCAGCCCTTATTCTGTCATCGAAGATGCTACGCTGGCCGCCGCCTGCACGGTCGGGCCGTTTGCCCGGCTGCGTCCTGGCAGCGAACTGGCTGAACAGGCGCACGTCGGCAACTTTGTGGAAATGAAAAAGGCCACGCTCGGCAAAGGCTCCAAAGCGGGCCATCTTTCCTACCTGGGTGATGCGGAAATAGGGGCGGGCGTAACATCGGCGCCGGCACTATTACCTGCAACTATGATGGCGCTAACAAGTTTAAAACCATCATTGGCGATAACGTCTTTGTGGGATCGGATACGCAGCTGGTGGCACCGGTCACCGTTGCCGCAGGCGCCACTATCGCTGCCGGTACTACGGTGATGAAAGATGTTACCGCCGCCGATCTGGTCTACAACCGCAAAGAACAGCAGCAGAAAGCGGGCTGGCAGCGCCCGGTGAAGAAAAAATAAATTTTAAGGGCCGGCAAAGATCGGCCCGTTTAGCAGTGCCATAACGATATCCCCACTCTCTACAAGGCTCGGGGAACCGGCGCAGCCGGAAATCAGGTCAGATGACAACGCAATGGCCGAAAGCCATGAAGTCAGGAAACGAATATGTGTGGAATTGTTGGAGCAGTAGCGCAGCGTGACATTGCAGAGATCCTGCTGGAAGGTCTGCGTCGTCTGGAGTATCGCGGTTATGACTCAGCCGGTCTGGCGGTGGTCGATCGTCAGGGGCACGTGACGCGTCTGCGTCGCGTTGGCAAAGTGGCTAATCTGGCGGAGGCCGCAGATCAGCAGCCGCTGATTGGCGGTACCGGTATTGCCCACACCCGCTGGGCCACGCACGGTGAACCTTCTGAGGCAAATGCGCATCCGCACGTCTCAGAGCAGATCATCGTGGTGCATAACGGCATTATCGAAAACCATGAGCCGCTGCGCGCGCAAATGATCGAACGTGGCTACCATTTTGCCTCCGAGACGGACACCGAAGTGGTGGCGCATCTGGTGCACTGGGAGCAGAAGCAGGGCGGCACGCTGCGTGAGGTTATTCTGCGCGTGATCCCTCAGCTGCGCGGTGCTTACGGCATGGTCATCATGGACAGCCGCGATCCGTCGGTGCTGGTGGCCGCGCGCTCCGGCAGCCCGCTGGTGATTGGCCGTGGCGTGGGCGAGAACTTTATCGCATCCGATCAGCTGGCGCTGCTGCCGGTTACCCGCCGCTTTATTTACCTGGAAGAGGGGGATATTGCCGAGGTTACCCGCCGTGAAGTCACTATCATCGATCGCGAAGGCCATCAGGTCCAGCGCGCGGAGATTGAATCAAACGCGCAGTATGACGCGGGCGATAAAGGTATCTATCGCCACTATATGCAGAAAGAGATCTACGAGCAGCCCAACGCTATCAAAAATACGCTGGCGGGCCGCTTCCACGACGGGATTGTCGATCTGCGCGAACTGGGTGAGCATGCAGAGTCGCTGCTGAGCAAAGTAGAGCATATCCAGATCATCGCCTGTGGCACCTCCTACAACTCCGGTATGGTATCGCGCTACTGGTTTGAATCACTGGCGAATATCCCGTGTGACGTTGAGATCGCCTCTGAATTCCGCTACCGCAAATCCGCAGTTCGCAAAAACAGCCTGCTGATCACCCTGTCGCAGTCGGGTGAAACCGCCGATACGCTGGCGGCGCTGCGCCTCTCCAAAGAGCTGGGTTATCTTGGCTCACTGGCTATCTGTAACGTCGCCGGCTCTTCGCTGGTGCGCGAATCCGATCTGGCGCTGATGACCAAAGCGGGCACGGAAATTGGCGTGGCTTCCACCAAAGCCTTTACCACGCAGCTGACGGTACTGCTGATGCTGGTGGCAAAACTGGGTCGTCTGCACGGCATGAAGCCGGAAACGGAGCATGAGATTGTGCACGCGCTGCAGGCGCTGCCAAGCCGTATTGAGCAGATGCTGGCGCAGGATAAGATCATCGAGAGCCTGGCAGAAGATTTCTCTGACAAGCATCATGCGCTGTTTCTTGGCCGCGGCGATCAATACCCGATCGCCATGGAAGGCGCGCTTAAGCTCAAAGAGATCTCCTATATTCATGCCGAAGCCTACGCGGCCGGTGAGCTGAAGCACGGCCCGCTGGCGCTGATTGATGCCGATATGCCGGTGATCGTGGTCGCACCTAACAATGAGCTGCTGGAAAAGCTGAAATCCAATATTGAAGAGGTGCGCGCGCGCGGCGGCCTGCTCTATGTCTTCGCCGATGGCGATGCGGGTTTCAGCGACAGTGAAGGGATGAAAATCATTTCACTGCCGCATGTTGAGGAAGTGATTGCCCCTATCTTCTACACCGTGCCGCTGCAGATGCTCTCTTATCATGTGGCGCTGATAAAAGGCACCGACGTGGACCAGCCGCGTAACCTGGCAAAATCGGTTACCGTTGAGTAATCGCTAAGCCGGGCGGGCCTGCAACGGGCCCGCCCGGTTTTTATCCTCGTCATAAAACTGTCACATTTCGTACATTTCGCTGTCATCAAACTGTCCTATTTTCCCTCCAGCAGCAATCACTGACTCCAACTAAAACGGCGTTAAGCCTGATTTATACTCCCCCGGAGGAACATGACACTGATGCGTAGCACCGTAGCCCGAATCCTCGCCGCCACTTTCGCCGTCAGCGCAGTTTCTGCGTTTGCCGCCACCGATCTGACCGGCGCTGGCGGGACCTTCCCGGCCCCGGTTTATGCCAAGTGGGCAGCAGAGTATCAGCAGGCCACCGGTAGCAAAATCAACTATCAGGGGATCGGCTCTTCGGGTGGCGTAAAGCAGATCATCGCAAAAACCGTGGATTTCGGTGCTTCTGATGCGCCGATGAAAGAGGAAGATCTGCAGAAAAATGGCCTGTTCCAGTTCCCGACCGTTATCGGTGGCGTGGTGCTGGCCGTTAACATTCCGGGTGTGAAGTCGGGCGAGCTGACGCTCGATGGCAAAACCGTAGGTGACATCTACCTCGGCACCATCAAAAAATGGAACGATCCGGCGATCGCTAAGCTGAACCCGAACCTGAAACTGCCTGACACCAATATCAACGTCGTGCGCCGCGCTGACGGCTCCGGTACCTCCTTTGTGTTTACCAGCTATCTGACCAAAGTGAACACGGACTGGGCAAGCAAAATAGGCAAAGGCAACACCGTTAACTGGCCAACAGGCCTTGGCGGTAAAGGCAACGATGGCGTGGCCGCTTTCGTGCAGCGTCTGCCGGGTTCAATTGGCTATGTCGAATACGCCTACGCGAAACAGAACAACCTGACCTATACCAAACTGCTGGATGCGGATGGCAAGCCGGTGGCCCCGAGTGAAAGCAGCTTTGCCAACGCCGCCAAAGGCGCTGACTGGAGCAGCTCGTTTGCTCAGGACCTGACGTTCCAGAAAGGTGACGACGCGTGGCCGATCGCCTCCACCACCTTTATCCTGATTTACAAAGATCAGGCTAATGCGGAGAAGGGCGCAGAAGTGCTGAAGTTCTTTGACTGGGCCTATAAAGGCGGCAGCAAAACCGCCACGGCGCTGGATTACGCGGCGCTGCCGGAGAGCGTAGTGACGCAGATCCGTGCGGCATGGAAAGCGAATATCAAAGACAGCAGCGGCAAAGCGCTCTGGCAGTAAGCCATTGTCAGGCTCGGCTAGTGGCTGAGTATCCCGGGGGCGGCCGCCTGGTCGCCCTGCATATCCTCTGAGAACCGAGAATTTTATGGCTGCTACCAAGCCGGCATTCAAAGCACCGGGTAAGCAAGGCGACATGATTTTTGGCGCGCTGGTTAAACTCTCTGCGCTGATTGTCCTGCTGCTGCTGGGTGGCATTATTGTCTCCCTGATCGTCTCCTCCTGGCCCAGCATTCAGAAGTTTGGCTTCGCCTTTCTCTGGACCAAAACCTGGGATGCACCAAACGAAGAGTTTGGCGCACTGGTGCCGATTTACGGCACGCTGGTGACCTCACTGATCGCATTAATCATCGCGGTACCGGTAAGCTTCGGGATCGCACTGTTTCTGACCGAGCTGGCACCCGGCTGGCTGCGTCGTCCGCTGGGCACCGCCATTGAACTGCTGGCGGCCATCCCGAGCATTGTTTATGGCATGTGGGGCCTGTTTATCTTCGCGCCGCTGTTTGCCGAATATTTTCAGACGCCGGTTGGCAACGTCCTCGCTAACATTCCCATCGTCGGCACGCTGTTCTCCGGCCCGGCGTTTGGTATCGGTATCCTGGCCGCAGGCGTCATCCTGGCGATTATGATCATTCCTTATATCGCCTCGGTAATGCGCGACGTCTTTGAACAGACGCCGGTGATGATGAAAGAGTCCGCGTATGGCATCGGCTGCACAACCTGGGAAGTGATCTGGCGTATCGTGCTGCCGTTTACCAAAAACGGCGTCATCGGTGGCGTGATGCTGGGACTGGGGCGGGCGCTGGGAGAGACCATGGCGGTGACTTTTATTATCGGTAACACCTACCAGCTCGACAGCGCTTCGCTGTTTATGCCTGGCAACAGTATCACCTCAGCGCTGGCTAACGAGTTTGCTGAAGCGGAATCGGGCGTGCATGTCGCTGCGCTGATGGAGCTGGGTCTGATCCTGTTTGTGATCACCTTTATCGTCCTGGCGATCTCGAAGCTGATGATCCTGCGGCTGGCAAAAAGTGAAGGGGCCCGTTCATGACCGCAATTGAAATGCAGAGCCGTACTGAGCTGGAAGCCTCGCGCCGCAAAATGCAGGCGTGGCGCAGTACAAAAAATAAAATCGCCCTGACGCTGTCGCTGCTGACCATGGCGTTTGGCCTCTTCTGGCTGATCTGGATCCTGTTCACCACGGTGACTAAAGGCATCGACGGGCTGAGCTGGTCGCTGTTTACCGAATCAACGCCGCCGCCCAACACCGCCGGCGGCGGGCTGGCAAATGCGCTGGCGGGCAGCGGCCTGCTGATTTTCTGGTCCACCTTTTTCGGTACGCCGCTGGGCATTATGGCCGGGATCTGGCTGGCGGAGTATGGCCGTAAGAACTGGCTGGCAGAGGTGATCCGCTTTATCAACGACATTCTGCTCTCCGCGCCCTCTATCGTGGTCGGACTGTTTGTCTACACCATTGTGGTATCACAGATGCAGCACTTCTCCGGCTGGGCAGGCGTTGCGGCGCTGGCGCTGCTGCAGATCCCGATTGTGATCCGTACCACCGAGAATATGCTGCGGCTGGTGCCGGACAGTATGCGCGAAGCGGCATACGCGCTGGGCACACCGAAGTGGAAGATGATCTCAGCCATCACGCTGAAAGCGTCTGTTTCCGGCATCATTACCGGCGTACTGCTGGCGATTGCGCGTATCGCAGGTGAAACCGCTCCGCTGCTGTTTACCGCGCTCTCCAACCAGTTCTGGAGCACTGACATGATGCAGCCGGTGGCCAACCTGCCGGTCACTATCTTCAAGTTCGCCATGAGCCCGTTTGCCGAATGGCAAAGCCTGGCGTGGGCAGGCGTGCTGATCATTACGCTGTGCGTGCTGCTGCTGAACATTGTTGCCCGCATGATCTTCGCCAAAGGCAAACACTAATTTTCCGGCGCGGCTCTGGCGGCGCTGCATAAGAGAGATGAGCAATGAGTATGGCAACCCCTTCTGCCGGTAAAATCCAGGTGCGTAATCTGAACTTTCATTATGGTAAGTTCCACGCGCTGAAAGATATCAACCTGGATATTGCCCGCAATCAGGTCACCGCGTTTATCGGTCCGTCGGGCTGCGGTAAATCCACGCTGCTGCGCACGTTTAATAAAATGTATTCGCTCTACCCGGAGCAGCGCGCAGAAGGTGAGATCCTACTGGATGGCGACAATATTCTCGCGTCGCACCAGGATATCGCCCTGCTGCGCGCGCGCGTCGGCATGGTATTTCAGAAGCCAACGCCGTTTCCGATGTCAATTTACGACAACATCGCCTTCGGCGTGCGCCTGTTTGAGAAGCTGTCGCGCGCGGATATGGATGAGCGCGTGCAGTGGGCGCTGACCAAAGCCGCGCTGTGGAACGAAACCAAAGACAAGCTTCATCAGAGCGGTTACAGTCTTTCCGGCGGGCAGCAGCAGCGTCTCTGCATCGCGCGCGGTATCGCTATCCGGCCGGAAGTGCTGCTGCTGGATGAGCCCTGCTCGGCGCTGGACCCGATCTCCACCGGCCGCATTGAGGAGCTGATCACCGAGCTCAAGCAGGATTACACCGTGGTGATTGTGACGCACAATATGCAGCAGGCTGCCCGCTGCTCCGATCATACGGCGTTTATGTATCTTGGCGAGCTGATTGAGTTCAGCGACACCGACACGCTGTTTACCAAACCCGCGCAGAAGCAGACTGAAGATTACATCACCGGTCGTTACGGCTGATTCAGGAGAGACTCATGGATAATTTAAATCTTAATAAACATATCTCCGGTCAGTTTAATGCCGAGCTGGAGCATATTCGTACGCAGGTGATGATCATGGGCGGCATGGTGGAGCAGCAGCTCACCGACGCGATTACCGCCATGCATAATCAGGATGCGGAACTGGCACGCCGGGTGATTGAAGGCGACCAGAAGGTCAATATGATGGAGGTAGAGATTGATGAGGCGTGCGTGCGTATTATCGCCAAGCGTCAGCCTACCGCCAGCGACCTGCGGCTGGTAATGGCCATCATCAAAGCGATCTCTGAGCTGGAGCGTATTGGTGACGTGGCGGAAAAAATCAGCCGCACCGCGCTGGAGAAGTTTGGCCAGCAGCATCTGCCGCTCTTGGTCAGCCTGGAGTCGCTGGGCCATCATACGGTGCAGATGCTGCATGACGTACTGGATGCGTTTGCGCGCATGGATCTCAGCGCTGCCATCACCATCTACCGTGAAGATAAAAAAGTGGATAAAGAGTATGAAGGCATCGTGCGCCAGCTGATGACCTATATGATGGAAGATCCGCGCACGATCCCCAGCGTGCTGACCGCCCTGTTCTGCGCGCGCGCGATCGAGCGTATCGGCGATCGCTGTCAGAACATCTGCGAAATTATCTTCTATTTTGTTAAGGGGCAGGATTTTCGTCACGTTGGCGGCGACCGGCTGGATGAACTGCTCTCCGGCGACGACGGCAGCAATCGCCCTACCTGACCCTCTCCTCCGGCTGCCTGTGCGGCAGCCATTACCATTTCTGATTGGTCACTCCGCCGCCCGCTCTTTATACTTGGCGCACTTTTTTTCGACAGGTGCTCTTTTATGTCCCTTTCCCGCTCTGCTAAACCTGCCGTAACGCCGGCTAAAGCGATGCTGGCCGCAATCAGCGGCTACGCCATGGATGGATTTGATCTGCTGATCCTCGGTTTTATGCTGCCGGCCATCAGCGTATCGCTGGTGCTTGACCCGTCACAGGCGGGCTCGCTGGTGACCTGGACGCTGATCGGTGCAGTGATCGGCGGTATTCTGTTTGGCCACCTCAGCGATCGCTTTGGCCGGATCCGTATCCTGACCGTAACGATACTGATGTTTTCACTGTTTACCGGCCTGTGCGCGGTGGCACAGGGCTACTGGGATCTGCTGGCGTACCGGACTCTGGCCGGGGTGGGGCTGGGCGGCGAGTTTGGTATCGGTATGGCGCTGATCGCCGAAGCCTGGCCGCAGGAGAAGCGCAACCGGGCATCGGCCTGGGTCGGCATCGGCTGGCAGCTCGGTGTGCTGCTGGCTGCCTTTATTACGCCGCCGCTGCTCAGCGTGATTGGCTGGCGCGGCATGTTTCTGGTGGGTATGCTGCCGGCACTGCTCTCATTCGTGCTGCGGCGCAGTATGGGTGAGCCGGAGAGTTTCACACGGCAGGTAAAAAGCGTACCGGCACTCTCATTTACCGCCCGCATAAGGCTGTTGTTTGCTGACCGCGCCACCCGTAAAGCGAGCCTGGGTATTTTTATCCTCTGTTCGGTACAGAACTTTGGCTATTACGGTCTGATGATCTGGATGCCGAGCTATCTCTCCTCCAGCTTTGGTTTCAGCCTGACAAAATCGGGGCTGTGGACCGCGGTGACGGTGGTGGGCATGACCCTGGGTATCTGGCTGTTTGGCGTGCTGGCCGATCGCTTCGCACGCTGGAAAATTTTTCTGTTGTACCAGTTCGGTGCCGTGGTGATGGTGGTGGTCTATGCGCAGCTGCGCGATCCGACGGTAATGCTGTTTACCGGCGCCATCATGGGCATGTTTGTTAACGGCATGATTGGCGGCTATGGCGCGCTGATCTCCGATACGTTCCCGCCGCAGGCGCGTGCTACCGCGCAAAATGTGCTATTTAACCTCGGGCGCGGCGTCGGCGGTTTTGGTCCGCTGGTGATTGGCGCGCTGGCTACGCAAATTTCCTTCACCGCCGCTATTACGCTGCTGGCGCTGATTTATCTGCTGGATATTTTCGCCACGCTGTTTCTGCTGCCTAAGAAGCAAAGCAATGAGGATTCGCTGGGCGCGATAGGCTGATAGCCTGCGCGCATGCCAGGGGCAGCATCAGACGCAATCGTCATGCCCGGGGCGCATAAATGCGCGCCCTACAGAACGTTGCAGGGGCATCCGTAGGGGCGGCATTAATGCCGCCCTGATATCAGGCGATGCCCCCGGTTCATCAGGCGATACCGTCCGCCGCATGTCAGGGGCGCATAAATGCGCCCCCTGCCGAACTTCTTCAGGGGCATTGCAGGGGCGGTATTCATGCCGCCCTGGTGTCAGGCGATGCCGTCCGCCGCATGTCAGGGGCGCATAAATGCGCCCCCTACAGAACATTGCAGGGGCGCCGTAGGGGCGGCATTAATGCCGCCCTGATATCAGGCGATGCCCCCGGTTCATCAGGCGATACCGTCCGCCGCATGTCAGGGGCGCATAAATGCGCCCCCTACAGAACTTCTCCAGGGGCATTGTAGGGGCGGCATTCATGCCGCCCTGGTGTCAGGCGATGCCGTCCGCCGCATGTCAGGGGCGCCGTAGGGGCGGCATTAATGCCGCCCTGATATCAGGCAATGCCGCCGCATGTCAGGGGCGCATAAATGCGCCCCCTACAGAACATTGCAGGGGCGCCGTAGGGGCGGCATTAATGCCGCCCTGATGTCAGGCAATGCCGCCGCATATCAGGGGCGCCCCCTACAGAACCTCGCTGGTTGATAACAGCGCCCAGCCGCGCGCCTGCCACAGCGCAGGCAGCTGCGCCATATCATCAAACCGCGTCACCAGCGGATGATCAATTGCGGGATTATGCGCATCGGCGCAGTAGTAAAACACCGGAATACCTGCAGCAATGCCGGCGCGAACGCCCGCTTCGGAATCATCCACCAGAATGCAGCGTTCAATCGGCACTTGCATCTGCTCTGCGGCGTGGAACATCAGCTGCGGATCGGGTTTCCATGCCTGAATGTCATAGCCGCTGTACAGGCGCTCGGTAAACCACGGCAGCATGCCGGTAAGACCCAGCGAATGCTGCATTTTCTTTACCGGTCCGTTAGAAACCACGCATACCGGAACGCGGATCCGCGCCACCAGCTCCGGTGCACCGCCGATCGGCTGCAGCTCCTGCTCAAACAGGCGCGCGACTTCAATACGATAGGCGTGCTCCACCTCTGCTACCGGCAGCGCCTGATGATACTCTTCGCTGATGTCGCGAATAATGTCGTAAAGCTTCACGCCTTTGTACCGCTCAAACATCTGCTGCAGCGACAGCGTGATGCCGTAGCGCGCAAACGTATTCACATAGCCCTGCGTGCAGAGCATTTCGCTGTCGACCAGCGTGCCGTCACAATCAAAGAACACACACTCCACTGTCATCGCCCACTATCCTTCTGATAACTCTTCAGCTTTTACTCTAGCCTGGATTGCCACAGGCAGCAGCAGGCAACCGGTTGCGAAAATTCCGTGTTTTACCGCAATAAAGCCTATAGGATACGCGGCGATAAATTTTTCAGCGGAACAGCGAAATGAAGACTCAGGGCCTGCTGCAGCGCACGTTTAAACTGCAGGAACACGGGACCACGGTACGCACCGAAGTGATTGCCGGGTTCACCACTTTTCTGACGATGGTTTATATCGTCTTTGTTAACCCGCAGATCCTCGGCGCTGCCGGTATGGATACCCAGGCGGTGTTTGTCACTACCTGTCTGATTGCCGCCTTTGGCAGCATCCTGATGGGGCTGATAGCGAACCTGCCGGTTGCGCTGGCACCCGCGATGGGCCTGAACGCCTTTTTCGCATTTGTGGTGGTGGGTGCAATGGGCTACTCCTGGCAGATAGGCATGGGCGCCATTTTCTGGGGTGCGCTGGGGCTGCTGATCCTGACGCTGCTGCGCGTGCGCTACTGGATGATAGCCAATATTCCGCTCTGCCTGCGCACCGGGATCACCGCCGGTATCGGCCTGTTCATCGCGATGATGGGGCTGAAAAATGCCGGCATTATTGTGCCAAACGCGGAGACGCTGGTGGCGGTCGGTAATCTGACGTCGCACAGCGTGCTGCTGGGCGCGCTGGGCTTTTTCATTATCGCTATTCTGGCATCGCGTAATATTCACGCGGCGGTGCTGGTCTCTATTGTGGTCACAACCAGCATAGGCCTTGCGCTGGGTGACGTCAGGTTCACCGGTTTCTTTGCGCCGCCGCCGTCAATCTCGGCGGTAGTGGGTGCGGTGGATATTAAAGGCGCGTTCAATATCGGTATGGCAGGCGTGATCTTCTCCTTTATGCTGGTCAATCTGTTTGACTCCTCCGGTACGCTGATTGGCGTAACGGATAAAGCGGGTCTGACCGATGAAAAGGGCACCTTTCCGCGTATGAAGCAGGCGCTGTATGTGGACAGCATCAGCTCCGTCACGGGTGCGCTGGCGGGTACGTCATCGGTGACAGCCTATATTGAGAGTTCGTCCGGCGTTGCCATTGGCGGCCGTACCGGGCTGATGGCGGTCATCACCGGGCTGCTGTTCCTGCTGGCAATATTTCTGTCGCCGCTGGCGGCGATGGTGCCGGGCTATGCGGCGGCGGGCGCGCTGATCTATGTCGGTGTACTGATGACGGCATCGCTGTCGCGCGTACGCTGGGACGATCTCACCGAAGCGGTACCGGCCTTTGTCACCGCGGCGATGATGCCGTTTAGTTTCTCGATTACGGAAGGGATCGCGCTGGGCTTTATCGCCTACTGCGTGATGAAGCTGGGCACCGGACGCTGGCGTGAAATCAGCCCCTGCGTGGTGATAGTTGCGCTGCTGTTTGCACTGAAAATCGCGTTTATTGACGCGCACTGACGCTTCAGGTGGCCTGTGCGGCCACCCGATTCAGTGCTGCCGCATCTCCTGCTGCCCGGCTATGCGTTCGCCGGGCAGACTGGTCAGGCGCAGCGTATGTGAATCCATGTTCGGCTTATTCATTTCAATATCCCGCAGCGCAACCCACTGCTGCTGCCCGTCAATCTCCCACAGTCGCAGATGTCCGGTTCCGGGTGAAAGGGCGCATGACCAGACCAGCGTCGGCTCGGCATCACAGACCGCCTGAATATCGGGAAATAGCGTGGAGCGCAACCGGCCTGATGCCGGATGCAGACGCAGCGAAGAGAGGCCCCGATCTGCTTCACCGGTCAGCTTAAGCACGCTCTGACGTAGCGTCCAGATTTGCGTGGCCGCTTCCATAAAATCCTGCTGTGCATTGATCCACGCCTTTTCACCGGAAGAGAGTTCCTGCATCAGCGCTTCCTGCGTCTGCCGGCTGTGCGCGCGGACAATCTCCATATCCAGTCCGGCACGCCCGCCTTCTTCCGCCAGCAGTACGCCGGTAATATTGCCTGTATAGGAGATGCTGAAATCAGGCAGGTTCGGATCGGCAAAGCAGGGGCGTCCGCTGCTGCTGACGCTCAGCGGTGGCAGCCGATCGATTCCGTAGATACGCAGCATCAGCTGCGCCAGCAGCTCGCGGGCAGCAAGAAAACGCGCGCGCCGCCGGTCGGGCAGACGGGCAGCGCTATCCAGCACATCCGGAGTGATGCGTGAAACCGTTACCGGCAGGGGTGTGGTGCCTGTCCAGCGCACAAAATGACCAGCCATCTGTCGCTCCGTGAAAATGGGCGAATAATCATCAGCGGCATTGTAAGAATTTTCTTAGATGTTTGCATCCGGCTTTCCCGGCAGAGCGATAAATTCAGATAAGACTGAAAATCAGCGCGGGACGAGGCGGGAAAGAGACTCTGCCGGACTGACCGGCAGAGCGCAAACGGGCTGCCAGCTTTCAGGCAAAGGTGGTGGCTTCATCAAAACCGAGTCGCGTCAGGCGCGGATGCAGTTTATCTGCCTCGCCGTAGCCAAGATTGATCAGCATGTTCACCTGCCATTTGCTTTCGCTGAAGAAAGCGGCATTTACTTTGGCGGGATCAAAGCCGGACATCGGACCGGCATCCAGACCGAGCGAACGCGCGGCGAGGATCATGTAGCCTGCCTGCAGGCTGCTGTTACGAAACGCGGTCTCTTTTGTCAGCTCCGGGCTGCTGGTAAACCAGTTGCGCGCGTCACCAAACGGAAACAGTTTTGGCAGCTGCTCAAAAAACTCCGGATCCCACGCGACAATCACCGTTACCGGCGCCGACATGGTTTTGTCCACGTTGCCTGAGGAGAGGGCAGGTTTCAGCCTGGCTTTGCCTTCCGCTGAGGTCACAAATACAAAGCGGCCTGGTGAACAGTTAGCGGAGGTCGGGCCCAGAGCCGTCAGGGTATAAAGCTCCTGCAGCAGCGCCTGTGAAACCGGCTTATCCTGCCAGTGGCTGTGGGTGCGGGCGTCAGTAAACAGCGCATCAAGCGCCGCGCTGTCGAGCGGTGTACTCATGTTTTTCTCCTGTTCAGGCTACGATGCAGGCCCGATTTTTAGCATGAATAATAGAGGCTGCGCTTAACGCAGCCTCTATCGTTATACTGTAAAGGAGAAAGGGAGCCAAATAACAAAGATGTATGATCGACTGGCAAAGAGCAGTACGCGTTTATTTCCCGTGCATCAGGGGTTCAGCTGAGCTACAGGCATCCCGGCTTATCGGAAATTTATTCCCAGCCCGCTATCAGTCTGGCTGAACGGGCTTTCAGGCCTTCCAGAATGGCGCTGCTGTTGGCATCGGGAAAGCCAGCCGGCAATTGCCGGGTCACACGCTCAATAACAACATCAACAGAGTTAGCCAGTTCTGTCAGGATCGCTTCCATAACAGAACGCTCAAACCCCACAGCTTTCGCCGTTTGGAAAAAATGGCGCGGGAATATCTGCTCAATGGCGTATTTTTTCCCCTTGCTGCTTGTCAGGCCCATAGCGAGCCTGGCGTCTCTTCGATTGAGGCCCCGGCCGCCAAACACTGGATAGACAGACAAGATGTCGTAAAAAGGAGTCAGGCGAAAACGCCCTTCCGGTTCAATAAAGACCGAGAAGTTTTTTGCATGGCCATCGGTGGCCGCCAGCAGCCAGAATAATACTTGCGCCTTCATAAAGTGATAACGATCCTGCTCTGCGTTGGCTGAACCCAGCAGAGTTTGCATTATATCGTCTATGCCAGGGCCGCCCTGATTTTCATATTTCCGTGCTGAAGGAACATTAACACCTGACAAAAATCTTCCTGGGGCAGCCGCATTACCCAGCTACCATCCGAGGCATACCGGCGGTCAAACCGTTTCACAGCCAATGCTTTGATATCATTGATATGCAATATAAAGCAATCAGGGACCGGTAAACCGAACTCTTTTGCCAGTTGCGTGCAGAGAAATTCGTTTTCGACGCTGTCTGACAAGTCGAGACTGTATGAGTGGCTCTCTATCTTGCCGATAGGCAATTTGAGAATATGGGTTGTAGGCGAGGTTCCTCTGGGCTGGCACCAGCAATCATTGCTGAACAGCAAGGCAGTTTTCTCCTGTGCGCCTGCCAGCGATATGCGAAAGTCGTCAATTTCTTCAATCATGCCCAGGGGCGCGCCAGCTTTATAGCCTGTGAGTATTTTGGCCAGATCCCGGTCAGACAATGCTTTGTAGTCGATGGTGCGAATGTCGCCCGGCGCGGCATCTTTAGGTAGCAGTTGTAGCGCGCCAACAGTATCGGCACCGATTCGTGCCAAAAGGTCGAAGGGCTGGGTTGAGTCTGCGTTATAGCGGGCCAGGATTCGGCCTCTGATCTCCGGGTTATCTGGCAATAGATTATCGAAGAAGTTAAACCTCATTGCCCTGATAAGGCTGTCGCCGCAAGGGCATGGAAAGTGATACAGGACGGCTGCCGGTCTGATTAAGCCAGGCCTCAGCATATTGAAATGCATGAGCACCGGTCCCGGCACGGCTAAAAACACCCACCTTATAGCCATTCATGTAGACATCCAGTTCAGCCATTACCACTCCTCTTTCCAGCCTTCAGAGCTTTGGGTATCGCTGCCTTTGGGTTTCACCTCCAGCTCCAGCTCCAGTGCTGACAATATCCTGAAAAAAGTTTCCAGCCTGCTGGTGCCTGGCTGGAGTTCAAAGCTGGATACGGTGTCCTGGCGAATCCCTACCTTGCTGGCCACTTTTCCCTGAGACAGTTTTTTTGACAGACGAACATCTCGCAGGTGAGCGCTGAGCTGGCTGACATTAATAATCTTCATATCGTGGCATCCTGTTAATCGGATGATTTTAATTTACACGCTTAAGCAGGTAAATCAAAGCTTACACGCTATAGCGTGTAAGAAAATTCATGCATGTTATGGTGGGTAATTAGTTGCTGACTGTTATAAACAGTAGCCAGATTATGGACACCCTGGTCAGGAATCGCTTCTGAAAATATTCAAAAAGCAGACCTTATGGAAATTTAAAAGATTGAGGGGAGGGGGTTACCAGTCTCATATCCAGAGAGACGCCTGATGCAGATACCGTTAGGTATCAGAATCAGGCACGAACATTCAAAATAATATTATTATATTCAATTGTTTATTCTATTTTCAGCTATTTCTCGCCGTATTATTTCCCGATACAGAAGCTGGAGAAGATACGGCCCAGCAGATCGTCAGAGGTAAACTCGCCAGTAATTTCGCTCAGCGCCTGCTGTGCCAGCCGCAGCTCTTCCGCGAGCAGCTCACCCGCCCACGCGCCCAGCAGCTGCGCTTTCCCCTGCTGCAGATGCGTGGCGGCACTCTCCAGCGCCTGCAGATGGCGACGGCGCGCAAGGAATCCGCCTTCTATATTGCCGGCAAAGCCCATGCTCTGTTTCAGATGATCGCGCAGCGTTTCCACACCGTCGCCGGTCCGGGCTGAAAGGCGGATTAGCGTATGGCCGTTCATCTCACTCAGCCCCAGGATTTCACCGGTCATATCCGCTTTGTTACGCACCACGGTAATGGGCAGCGCCGCCGGTAAGCGTGCCACAAAGTCGGGCCAGATAGCCGCCGCTTCGGTGGCGTCTGTTGTGGTGCCATCGACCATAAACAGCACCCGATCGGCCTGTTCAATCTCCTGCCAGGCGCGCTCGATGCCGATGCGCTCGACTTCATCACTGGCTTCGCGCAGTCCGGCGGTATCAATGATATGCAGCGGCATTCCATCAATATGGATATGTTCGCGCAGGACATCGCGCGTGGTGCCGGCAATGTCGGTAACGATAGCCGCTTCGCGTCCCGCCAGCGCATTCAGCAGGCTCGACTTACCTGCATTCGGGCGTCCGGCAATCACCACCTTCATGCCCTCACGCAGCAGGCTGCCCTGACGTGCTTCAGCGCGTACGCCATTCAGGTCGCCGATCACCGCATTAAGCTGCGCTTCAATCTTACCGTCGGAAAGAAAGTCGATCTCCTCATCCGGGAAATCGATAGCGGCCTCAACATAGATGCGCAGGTGGGTCAGCGCCTCCACCAGCGCATTTACGCGCTGTGAGAACACGCCCTGCAGCGAGTTCACTGCCGAGCGCGCCGCCTGTTCCGAGCTGGCATCAATCAGATCGGCAATCGCCTCAGCCTGCGCCAGATCGAGCTTGTCATTCAGAAACGCGCGCTCCGAAAACTCACCTGGCTGCGCAATACGCAGGCCGGGCAGGGCGACAATACGTTTCAGCAGCAGGTCCAGGATAACCGGTCCGCCATGCCCCTGCAGCTCCAGCACATCTTCACCGGTAAAGGAGTTCGGACCCGGAAACCACAGCGCAATGCCCTGATCCAGCACGCTGCCATCTGCATCGGTAAAGGGCAGATAATCGGCGTAGCGCGGCTTTGGCAGTTTACCCAGCAGCGCCTGCGCAACGTCTGCTGCCCGGGTGCCTGAGATACGCAGTATACCGACGCCGCCGCGGCCCGGTGGGGTTGCCTGCGCAACGATAGTATCGCTGTGGCTCATGATCGTCCTCTTGCCCGCGCTGTGCCGGGCTGAAAAATAGAAAAAAACAGGGCGACATAAATGCCGCCCCTTGATTATACCTGTTGCTCAGCCGGGCTGAAGGTTACGCTTTCTTCTTATCGCGGCTGTGCAGGCCCCGTTTTTCCAGGCCGCGGTAAATCAGCTGCTGCTGGAGAATGGTGACCAGGTTGCTGACGATGTAGTACAGCACCAGACCTGCCGGGAACCACAGGAAGAAGACGGTAAAGATCACCGGCATGTAGGTCATGATCTTCTGCTGCATCGGATCGGTCACGGTGGTCGGTGACATCTTCTGAATGAAGAACATGGTGATACCCATCAGCACCGGCAGAATGTAGTACGGATCCTGCGCAGAGAGGTCATGGATCCACAGTACAAACGGTGCGTGACGCAGTTCTACCGAGCCAGAGAGCATATAGTAGAGCGCCAGGAAGATTGGCATCTGAATCACCAGCGGCAGACAGCCACCCAGCGGATTCACTTTCTCCGCTTTGTAGAGCGCCATCATTTCCTGGCTCTGCTTCTGCTTGTCATCGCCCAGACGCTCACGCATCGCCTGAATCTTCGGCTGCAGCATGCGCATCTTAGCCATCGAGGTGTACTGCGCTTTGGTCAGCGGGTACATGATGCCGCGCACGATGAAGGTGATGACGATAATGGAGAAGCCCCAGTTACCGATAAAGCTGTGCAGGAACTTCAGCAGCTTGAACAGTGGCTGAGAGATAAACCACAGCCAGCCGTAATCCACGGTCAGGTCAAGGTGCGGCGCAATCGCAGCCATCTTATCCTGAATTTCCGGGCCGACCCACAGCGTTGCGCCCAGCGTCTGCTGTGCACCTGCACCAACGGTAACCGGCGCTGACTTATAGCCGATCGCCGCTACGCCGTTGCCGAGGTTGCTGGTATACAGGGTGTTATTGCCCTGCGTACGTGGCACCCACGCCGTGGCGAAATATTGCTGCAGCATCGCAACCCAGCCGTTGCTGGTGGTGGTGCTCAGATTCTCGTTATCAGCGATGGTGTCGAACTTATATTTTTCATATTTCGCATCGCTGGTGGAGTAGGCGGCACCGCGGAAGGTGTGCAGCGCAAAGTTGTTGCTGCCCGTGTCGCGATGCTTAGGCAGGTCGATGGTCTGCTTCAGCTGGCCAAACATCGCCACTTCCAGCGGCTGCTGTGAGGTGTTATTGATGTTGTAGTCAACGTTAACCGCGAACTCGCCACGCTTGAAGATGAAGGTTTTGGTATAAACCACACCGTTTTCGCCAGTCCAGCTCAGCGGCACACGCAGCTCAGTCTGGCCATCGGCCATATTGAAGCTATCCTGTGCGGCAGTATAGAGTGGACGCGCGCCATTGTTCGGGTTGTCCGGGCCGTTACGACCGGTCAGGCCGCTCTGCGCCTGATAAACAAATGCCGGCGTGGTTTCCAGCAGCTGGAATGGCGCGTCGGAGCCGAGTTTATCCGGGTAGGTCAGCAGCTGAGCCTGTTCAATATCACCACCGCGCGTGTTGATATTGAGTGACAGGACGTCAGTTTTAACGGTGATCGTTTTGCCCTGACCGCTGGCCGGCACGCCGGAAGTGGCGGCATCACCCGCTGCGCTGCTTGTGTTCTGCGTGGTCTGGGTCTGCTGTGGCTGCGGAGCGTGGTCCGTCTGCCAGGCTTGCCAGATCATAAAAGACACGAACAGAAAAGCGATGAGAAAGAGATTGCGTTGCGAATCCATCGTTAATGTTCTCTGGTATCAAAGGTTTTTGGCGGCACAGGATCGTCGCCACCCGGGTTTAGCGGGTGGCATTTTAATACGCGTTTAATCGTCAACCAACTGCCTTTTATCACGCCGAAACGGCGCAGGGCCTCAATCCCGTACTGCGAACAGGTGGGATGGAACCGACAATGAGGTCCCAGCAGAGGGCTGATAGCGCGTTGATAAACGCGTATCAGTGCGATCAGGAGCCGCGAGCCAGGCGACAGTGACGACGCCATAGTTTCTCCAACGCTTCCATCAGTGCCCGGTTATCGAGGTCAGCAATCCCCTTTTTCGCAACAATAACAAAATCCATCGCAGGCAGTTCATGCTGACGCAGACGAAAACTTTCCCGGGTCAATCGCTTGATCCGGTTACGTTCATGCGCGCGCTTTACATGCTTTTTAGCGACGGTAAGACCGATGCGGGGATGCCCCAGCGAATTGCGGCGGCCGAGGATGGTGATTTGCGGCGTGCCAGCCCGAAGAGGTTGCTGGAAGACGAAAGTGAAATGAGCGGGAGTTAACAAACGTAACTCCCTGGGAAATGCGAGCTGAACCACGAGGGTTAGCTTTTATTACTTAGAAACGGTCAGACGAGAACGGCCTTTAGCACGACGACGTGCCAGAACCTGACGACCATTTTTGGTTGCCATACGAGCACGGAAGCCGTGTGAACGGTTGCGCTTCAGTACGGACGGTTGAAAAGTGCGTTTCATGGCGATTTCTACCTAAACTTGAAAAATTTCACTGGGTGACGCGTTTTCGGGGCAGTAAAGCGACCGACGCCTCAATGTGTCTTTAATAAAGAGGCGGGATTGTAATAATTGTACAGTCCGGAGTCAATTTACTTCGCTGGTCGCGGGACCTGAATACCCGGAAACACCGCGATTCCGGGCATTAATGCACCACGTGCCAATGCCGGGTGGGGAATTATACGGCCTGTAAAGGAAAGCGCAAGGATCGTCCAGGATCTTCTTGCGATCGCACACGCTATCCACAGGAAAAAAAACGCGACGGCGGCTGAAAAATTCGCGTCTGCTGCGCGATCTTCGCTTGCTTTTTTGCCAGAACGGATAAACTGTTCAAAGGTTTTACACCCTGTGGATAAATTGGATCAAAACTGTGTAGAAAGGGAAGATCTCTGGTGCGCTTTGCGCTATGATCCGCCCTTCCGCTGACGATCCTCACTGCGATCGCCGGGGATGACTACCGCAGACAGCGGTCGCAGGCGCTTTCTGACCGCCTGTGTCAAAAAAGACAGTTTCTATTATTAGCGCCTTAAATTCTTATCGATTTTGTACGAGTGGAGTCCGCCGTGTCACTTACGCTTTGGCAACAGTGTCTTGCCCGTTTGCAGGATGAATTACCTGCCACCGAATTCAGCATGTGGATCCGTCCACTGCAGGCTGAATTAAACGACAATACGCTGGCCTTGTATGCACCAAATCGGTTTGTACTCGACTGGGTTCGGGATAAATACCTCAACAGTATTAATGGGCTGCTGAACGAGTTCTGCGGCGCAAATGTGCCGTTGCTGCGATTTGAAGTGGGTACGCGTCCTGTGGCGCAGGTTGCTGCTGCACAGCCGGTTATGACCAGCACCGTCAGCGCGCCGGCACCGGTGGAAACCCGTCCGGCACCGGCACAGCTGCTGCGTCCGAGCTGGGATTCAGTGCCGGCACCTGCGGACGTGACCTATCGCTCGAACGTGAACAACCGCCATAACTTCGACAACTTTGTTGAGGGTAAATCAAACCAGCTGGCGCGCGCGGCGGCACGCCAGGTGGCAGATAATCCTGGTGGTGCCTATAACCCGCTGTTCCTTTATGGCGGCACGGGTCTGGGTAAAACGCACCTGCTGCATGCGGTCGGTAATGGCATTATTGCCCGTAAACCCAACGCCAAAGTGGTCTACATGCACTCAGAGCGGTTTGTGCAGGACATGGTAAAAGCGCTGCAGAACAATGCGATTGAAGAGTTCAAACGCTACTACCGTTCCGTGGACGCGCTGCTGATCGATGATATTCAGTTCTTTGCCAATAAAGAGCGCTCGCAGGAGGAGTTTTTTCACACCTTCAACGCGCTGCTGGAAGGCAATCAGCAGATCATTCTCACCTCTGACCGTTATCCCAAAGAGATTAACGGCGTGGAAGATCGTCTCAAGTCACGCTTTGGCTGGGGTCTGACCGTAGCCATTGAGCCGCCTGAACTGGAAACGCGCGTGGCCATTCTGATGAAAAAAGCAGATGAGAACGATATCCGCCTGCCGGGTGAAGTCGCTTTCTTCATTGCCAAACGTCTGCGTTCCAACGTGCGTGAGCTTGAAGGGGCGCTGAACCGCGTGATCGCGAATGCCAACTTTACCGGACGCGCTATTACCATCGATTTCGTGCGTGAAGCGCTGCGCGATTTGCTGGCGCTGCAGGAGAAGCTGGTTACCATCGACAACATTCAGAAAACCGTAGCGGAATATTACAAAATCAAAGTGGCGGATTTGCTGTCGAAACGCCGGTCGCGCTCTGTGGCGCGGCCGCGTCAAATGGCGATGGCGATGGCAAAAGAGCTGACCAACCATAGTCTGCCAGAAATTGGCGATGCGTTTGGTGGCCGGGACCATACCACCGTGCTGCACGCCTGCCGGAAAATCGAGCAGCTGCGTGAAGAGAGCCACGACATCAAAGAAGATTTCTCTAACCTTATCCGAACATTATCTTCCTGACGCATATGAAATTTATTGTTGAACGTGAGCAGTTGCTGAAACCCCTGCAACAGGTAAGTGGTCCGCTTGGCGGACGTCCGACGCTGCCGATCCTCGGAAATTTGCTGCTGCAGGTAAATGAAGGGTCGTTGTTGCTGACCGGAACCGATCTGGAAATGGAAATGGTAGCGCGCGTGGCGCTGAATCAGGCCCACGAGCCTGGCGCCACCACGGTGCCGGCGCGCAAATTCCTTGATATCTGCCGTGGCCTGCCGGAAGGCGCTGAAATCAGCGTTACGCTGGAAGGCGATCGCATGCTGGTGCGTTCCGGACGCAGTCGTTTTTCACTGTCAACGCTGCCTGCCAGCGATTTTCCTAACCTGGATGACTGGCAAAGCGAGGTCGAATTTACGCTGCCGCAGGCCACGCTGAAGCGGCTGATTGAAGCCACGCAGTTCTCAATGGCGCATCAGGATGTACGTTACTACCTTAACGGTATGCTGTTTGAGACCGAAGGTGAAGAGCTGCGTACCGTTGCAACTGACGGTCACCGTCTGGCGGTCTGCGCCATGCCGATTGGTCAGGCGCTGCCAAACCATTCTGTGATCGTACCGCGTAAAGGCGTCATTGAGCTGGTCCGCCTGCTGGACGGCGGCGAGAACCCGCTGCGCGTGCAGATTGGCAGCAGCAACATTCGGGCGCACGTAGGTGATTTCATCTTCACCTCTAAGCTGGTGGATGGTCGTTTTCCTGACTACCGGCGCGTTCTGCCCAAAAATCCGGACAAGGCGCTGGAGGCGGGCTGCGATCTGCTCAAGCAGGCGTTTGCCCGTGCGGCTATTTTGTCCAATGAGAAATTCCGCGGCGTACGCATCTACATCACTGAAAATCAGCTGAAAATCACGGCAAACAACCCGGAGCAGGAAGAGGCGGAAGAGATGCTGGATGTCTCTTATAGCGGCACCGAGCTGGAGATTGGCTTTAACGTCAGCTACGTACTGGATGTGCTGAATGCGCTGAAGTGCGAGAACGTCCGTCTGCTGCTTACCGACTCTGTTTCCAGCGTACAGATTGAAGACGTAGCGAGCCCTGCTGCGGCATACGTCGTCATGCCGATGCGATTGTAGGGGCGGCATTTATGCCGACCTGACGGATTTTTGCACCACTTCGGGAGCCATTAATGGCTCCCCTACGTTGATCCCCGGAACACGTCATGGCTTTAACCCGCCTTCTGATTAAAGATTTTCGTAATATTGAGCAGGCTGACCTGGACCTCGCACCCGGCTTTAACTTTCTTGTCGGCGCCAACGGCAGCGGTAAAACCAGCGTGCTGGAGGCGATTTATACGCTGGGTCACGGACGGGCGTTTCGCAGCCTGCAGGCGGGGCGGGTGATCCGTCACGAGCAGGAGGCGTTTGTCCTGCACGGGCGTATTGATGGCGGCGGTGAACGCGCGCTGGCGGTGGGGCTGACCAAAAACCGCGCCGGCGACAGCAAGGTGCGGATTGACGGCAGCGACGGGCATAAAGTGGCCGAGCTGGCGCAGCTGCTGCCGATGCAGCTGATTACGCCTGAGGGGTTTACATTGCTCAACGGCGGCCCCAAATACCGCAGAGCCTATATCGACTGGGGCTGTTTTCATGCTTATCCCGGTTTTTTTATCGCCTGGAGCAACCTGCGTCGCCTGCTGAAGCAGCGTAACGCGGCGCTGCGTCAGGCCTCACGCTACAGCCAGATTCGTCCGTGGGATCAGGAGCTGGTACCGCTGGCCGCGCAGATCAGCGCCTGGCGCGCGGAGTACAGCGCGGCCATCGCCAGTGAGATCACCGCGACCTGCAGCCAGTTTTTGCCTGAGTTTGCCCTGTCATTCTCTTTCCAGCGCGGCTGGGATAAAGAGAGCGACTATGGCGATCTGCTGGAGCGCAATTTTGAGCGCGATCGCGCGCTTACCTACACCGCCAGCGGCCCGCACAAAGCGGATTTCCGCATTCGTGCTGAAGGGACGCCGGTAGAAGATTTACTCTCACGCGGACAGCTGAAGCTGCTGATGTGCGCCCTGCGTTTAGCGCAGGGTGAGTACCTGACGCGCAGCAGCGGACGTCGCTGTTTATACCTGATTGATGACTTCGCATCCGAGCTGGATGACACGCGCCGGCGACTGCTGGCTGAGCGGCTGAAAGCCACGCAGGCTCAGGTGTTTGTCAGTGCTATTGGCACAGAGCATGTAATCGATATGAGCGACGAAAAGGGCAAGATGTTCCGCGTGGAACAGGGTAAAATAGCGGTTCAACCTGAAGATTAAATGAGCGAGAAACGTTGATGTCGAATTCTTATGACTCCTCAAGTATCAAAGTCCTGAAAGGGCTTGATGCGGTACGCAAACGCCCGGGTATGTATATCGGCGATACGGATGACGGCACCGGTCTGCATCACATGGTATTCGAGGTCGTGGATAACGCCATCGACGAAGCGCTCGCCGGACACTGCAGTGACATCGTGGTCACTATCCACGCGGATAACTCCGTGTCGGTGCAGGATGACGGGCGCGGTATTCCAACCGGTATTCACCCGGAAGAGGGTGTCTCGGCGGCGGAAGTGATCATGACCGTTCTGCACGCCGGCGGTAAGTTTGATGACAACTCTTACAAAGTGTCGGGCGGCCTGCACGGCGTTGGCGTTTCCGTGGTTAATGCCCTGTCGCAGAAGCTGGAGCTGACCATTCGTCGCGACGGCAAAGTGCATCAGCAGACCTACGTGCACGGCGTGCCGCAGGCGCCGCTGGCGGTTACCGGCGATACCGAGACGACCGGTACGCGCGTACGCTTCTGGCCAAGCCACGAGACCTTTACCAACGTCACCGATTTTGAATATGAGATTCTTGCTAAACGCCTGCGTGAGCTGTCGTTCCTGAACTCCGGCGTCTCTATTCGCCTGCAGGATAAGCGTGATGACAAGAGCGATCACTACCACTATGAAGGCGGCATCAGGGCGTTTGTGGAGTATCTGAACCGCAACAAAAACCCGATTCACCCTAACGTATTCTATTTCTCTACCGAGAAAGATGGCATCGGTGTGGAAGTGGCGCTGCAGTGGAACGATGGTTTCCAGGAAAACATCTACTGCTTTACCAATAACATTCCGCAGCGCGACGGCGGGACGCATCTCGCCGGTTTCCGTGCGGCGATGACGCGCACGCTCAATGCCTATATGGATAAAGAGGGCTACAGCAAAAAAGCCAAAGTCAGCGCCACCGGTGACGATGCGCGTGAAGGCCTGATTGCCGTGGTTTCCGTGAAAGTGCCGGATCCGAAGTTCTCCTCGCAGACCAAAGATAAGCTGGTCTCCTCCGAAGTAAAATCGGCGGTAGAGCAGCAGATGAATGAGCTGCTGAGCGAATACCTGCTGGAAAACCCGGCGGATGCAAAAATTGTGGTAGGCAAAATCATCGATGCGGCGCGCGCGCGCGAAGCAGCACGCCGTGCGCGTGAGATGACCCGCCGCAAAGGCGCGCTGGATCTGGCCGGCCTGCCGGGCAAGCTGGCAGACTGTCAGGAGCGCGATCCGGCGCTCTCTGAAATCTACCTGGTGGAGGGTGACTCTGCAGGCGGATCGGCGAAGCAGGGGCGTAACCGTAAAAACCAGGCGATTCTGCCGCTGAAGGGTAAAATCCTCAACGTAGAGAAAGCGCGTTTCGATAAAATGCTCTCTTCGCAGGAAGTCGCCACGCTGATCACCGCGCTGGGCTGCGGTATCGGCCGCGATGAGTACAACCCGGATAAGCTGCGCTATCACAGCATCATTATCATGACCGATGCGGACGTCGATGGCTCACATATCCGTACGCTGCTGCTGACCTTCTTCTACCGTCAGATGCCGGAAATCATTGAGCGCGGCCACGTTTACATTGCGCAGCCGCCGCTGTTTAAAGTGAAAAAAGGCAAGCAGGAACAGTATATTAAAGACACCGACGCGATGGATCAGTATCAGATCGCCATCGCGCTGGACGGCGCTACGCTGCACACCAACGCCAGCGCACCGGCGCTGGGCGGCGAGCCGCTGGAGAGCCTGGTCGCGGAGTACAACAGTACGCAGAAGATGATCAAACGCATGGAGCGTCGCTTCCCGGCGGCGCTGCTGAACGCGCTGGTTTACCATCCAACGCTGGCGGGGCTGGAAGATACCGCTGCCGTCAGCAGCTGGCTGGAGACGCTGGTGGCGTATCTCAACGAGCGTGAAGCACACGGCAGCACCTATGTGGCACAGGTACGCGAAAACCGTGAGCTGCAGCAGGCTGAGCCGGTACTGCGTGTACGCACCCACGGTGTGGATACCGACTATCCGCTGGATAGCGAGTTTATCGGTGGTCCGGAGTATCGCAAAATCTGTGCGCTGGGCGAGCAGCTGCGCGGCCTGATTGAAGAGGACGCCTATATCGAGCGCGGCGAACGTCGTCAGCCGGTTGCCAGCTTCGAGCAGGCGATTGAGTGGCTGGTGAAAGAGTCGCGCCGTGGTCTCTCCATTCAGCGCTATAAAGGGCTGGGCGAGATGAACCCGGAGCAGCTGTGGGAAACCACGATGGATCCGGACAGCCGCCGTATGCTGCGCGTTACCATTAAGGATGCGATTGCTGCCGATCAGCTCTTTACCACGCTGATGGGCGATGCGGTGGAGCCGCGTCGCGCCTTTATCGAAGAGAACGCGCTGAAAGCCGCAAATATCGATATCTGATACGCTCTGACCCCTCCCGCCCGGGAGGGGTTTTTTATATCCGCAGCGTCCTTTCTCCTGAACCATCCGGCATCTCAACCACCAGGCTCAGCCTGCCGCCCACCGCATCTGCGATCCGCCGCGCCGATAAACTGGTCAATGAGAGCTGAATCGCGCTAGCATGAAAGTCAGACCCTGAATTAACCGAGGACGTTATGGCGATAAAACTGATTGCGATCGATATGGACGGCACGCTGCTGAATCCGCAGCACGAAATCACTCCGGCGGTAAAAGCAGCCATCGGGCGGGCGCGCGACAAGGGCGTGTCGATTGTGCTGGCGACCGGCCGCCCGTTTGTCGGCGTTGAGCGCTATCTGATGGAGCTGGATCTGCGCCAGCCGGGTCAGTACTGCATCAGCAATAACGGTGCGCTGGCGCACAAGGCCGATAGCGGTGACGTGGTGGCTGAGAAAACGCTGAGCTTTGATGATTACCTCTATCTTGAGCAGCTGGCGCGCGAACTCGGCGTGCATTTTCAGGCGTTCGACAAATCGTCCCTCTATACCCCCAATAAAGACATCAGCGAATACACCATCCATGAAGCCAGCCTGACCGGTATTCCGGTGCGCTATCGTGCGGTTGAAGAGATGGATCCGGCGACGCGCTTCCCGAAAATTATGATGATCGATAAGCCGGCGCTGCTGGATAAAGCGATTGCCAGGCTGCCAGCGCGCATGCAGGAGAGCTACACCGTCCTGAAAAGTGCGCCTTATTTTCTGGAGATCCTCAACCCGCTGGTGAACAAAGGCTATGGCGTGAAGATGCTGGCGAAAAAACTCGGCCTGCAGCAGTCAGAAGTGATGGCGATTGGCGATCAGGAGAACGATCTGGCGATGATTGAGTATGCCGGCACCGGCGTGGCGATGGGTAATGCCATCGACTCAGTGAAAAAGATCGCTCAGTTCGTGACTAAAACCAATATGGAAGATGGCGTTGCGCACGCTATCGAAGAGCTGGTGTTGTAACCCCAGCACGTTTATATGATTCCCGGCACGCTGCGGGAGCCCCGCAGATAATCCCCCTCACCGCGGTATCTCTGTGCCGGTTGTGGAAGGTCGTATGGCCTGCCGCACCGGCATCACCTCCTTCTCAGACCAGCCGCGCGCTTCAGGCTTCCTCATTGCCGTGGTTAAACGCTGACGCTGTGCGCGTCATGACGAGCCGGCAGGGCCTGCCGATCGGTAAAATCCGCATCGATTGTCTGTTTTGTGATCTGAATTGTAGTACGAGATGTATATGTAGTACTACAATAGTCCGCAATGGCTCAGGCAGCCGTTAGGTTTCAAACCAGGAACGCAGTAATCTGACGGGCTGATGCCCTTCATATACCGGACTCCCATGACACAACAACAGCTGAGCAAAACAGAGCGCATTATCCATACGCTGGGTGAAGAGATTGTCGCCGGTAAGTATGTGCCGGGTGCGGCGCTGCCCGCAGAAGCAGAGCTGTGCGAACAATTCGGGACCTCACGCAACATCATCCGTGAGGTTTATCGTGCGCTGATCGCAAAGCGCCTGATGGAGATGAAGCGTTACCGCGGTGCGTTCGTGACCCCGCGCAATCAGTGGAATTATCTCGATAGCGATGTATTGCAGTGGGCGCTGGCGCACGATCAGGATCCGCGCCTGATTGCCGCCATGAACGAAGTGCGCGTGCTGGTTGAGCCGCAGATTGCGCGCTGGTCAGCCGAGCGGGCGACCTCAACCGATCTGGCCGCTATCGAACAGGCCTATAACGATATGGTGGCAAACCATCTCGATCGCGAAGCGTTTAACGACGCGGATATTCGCTATCACGAAGCGGTGATGGGCTCGGTACATAATCCGGTGCTGCAGCAGCTTAACGTCGCGATAAGCCAGCTCCAGAAAGCGGTGTTTGCGCAGACGTACATGGCGGACGCCGGCAATATGCCGCGCACATTAGCTGAACATAAAGCGCTGTACGACGCTATTCGCCATCAGGATGGTGACGCCGCGGAACGTGCAGCAAAAGCGATGATTGCCAGCTCCACGGCCCGACTGAGAGAGATTTTGTGACCAGCTATATCGCTATTGACTGGGGCTCAACGAATTTACGCGCCTGGCATTATCAGCAGGGCGTCTGCGTTGATGAACGCCGCTCCCCCGCCGGCATCACGCGCCTCGGCGGGCAGACGCCAGCGCAGGTCTTTGCCAGCGTCACCGCTGGCTGGCCTGTGGATGAGGTGCCGGTGATCATGGCCGGCATGGTCGGCAGCAATGCCGGCTGGCTGTCAGTCCCCTATCTGCCCTGTCCGGCCAGCCTGAATGCGCTGCACGCTCACCTGACGCGTGTGGAGCAAAAAGCATGGATTGTGCCGGGACTAAGCGTTGAACGTGATGATAACTACAACGTGATGCGCGGTGAAGAGACGCAGCTGCTGGGTGCGTTAACGCTGCAGCCGGTAGCGCTGTGTGTAATGCCCGGCACGCATGCCAAATGGGTTCAGCTGGAACAGGATCGGGTGCTGGACTTCCGTACGGTCATGACCGGTGAGTTGCACCATTTACTGCTGCAGCAGTCGCTGATTGGCGCCGGTCTGCCCGAACAGGAGACCTCTCAGACGGCATTTATGCAGGGGGTGGAAAGAGGGTGTCAGGATGCGTCTGTTATTGCCCGCCTGTTTGAAGTGCGCGCGGCGCATGTGCTGGGCGCCCGCGATCGCCGTCATGTCAGTGAGTTTCTTTCCGGCCTGTTAATCGGTCATGAAGTGGCGCTGATGACGCAGCGCATGGCTGCATCACCACAGCCGATCGCCATTATTGGCGGCCACACGCTGGCGCAGCGTTATCAGCAGGCGCTGACGTTTATTAACCGGGATTCAGTTACGCTGGAAGGCGATGTTGCATTCCAGCATGGAATGAGGAGTATTGCGAATGTCCTGGCCCACTAAACTGCCGCTGATTGCTATTCTGCGCGGCATAACACCGGATGAAGCTGAAGCGCACGTCGGTGCGCTCATTGAGGCTGGCTTTGATGCCATCGAAATTCCGCTGAATTCGCCCGACTGGGCGCAAAGCATCGGGGCGATGGTGACAAAGTTTGGCGATAGCGCGCTGATTGGCGCCGGAACGGTGCTGGAAACGGCGCAGGTCGACAGGCTGGCCACGCTGAACAGCAGGCTGGTGGTCACGCCCAACACGGATGCGGACGTGATTCGCCAGGCGGTCGCGCAGGGCATGATTGTTGCAGCCGGCTGTGCTACCGCTTCAGAAGCCTTTACCGCTTTAAAGGCGGGGGCGCAGGCGCTGAAAATTTTCCCCTCTTCAGCCTTTGGCCCCGGCTATATCAAAGCGCTGAAAGCGGTCCTGCCGCCGGAAGTCCCGGTGTTTGCCGTTGGCGGCGTTACACCCGAAAATCTGCATGAATTTATGGCTGCAGGCTGCATCGGCGCCGGTCTGGGCAGCGATCTCTATCGCGCCGGCCAGCCGCTGTCACGCACGGCAGAGAAGGCCCGCGCATTTATTGCTGCTTACAAGGACGCTGTACAATGAAAATTACCCGACTCACGACGTATCGCCTGCCGCCGCGCTGGATGTTCCTGAAAATCGAAACCGACGAGGGCATCACCGGCTGGGGTGAACCGGTAATTGAAGGACGCGCCCGCAGCGTCGAAGCAGCGGTGCATGAGCTGTCAGAGTATCTGGTCGGGCAGGATCCGGCGCGCATCAACGACTTATGGCAGGTGATGTACCGCGGCGGCTTTTACCGCGGTGGTCCGATTCTGATGAGTGCCATTGCCGGTATCGATCAGGCGCTGTGGGATATCAAAGGTAAAGCGCTTGGCGTACCGGTATATCAGCTGCTTGGCGGTCTGGTACGCGACAGTATCAAAGCGTATAGCTGGGTGGGCGGTGACCGGCCGGCGGAGGTTATCGATGGCATTCAGAAACTGCGCGCCATCGGGTTTGATACCTTCAAGCTCAACGGCTGCGAAGAGATGGGTATCATCGATAACTCGCGCAAAGTGGACGCGGCGGTCAATACCGTGGCGCAAATCCGCGAAGCGTTCGGCAGCGAGATTGAGTTTGGCCTCGATTTCCACGGCCGCGTCAGCGCGCCGATGGCAAAAGTGCTGATTAAAGAGCTGGAGCCCTATCGTCCGCTGTTTATTGAAGAGCCGGTGCTGGCCGAGCAGGCGGAATACTATCCGCGCCTGGCTGCGCAGACTCACCTGCCGATCGCTGCCGGTGAGCGGATGTTCTCGCGGTTTGAGTTCAAACGCGTGCTGGAAGCGGGCGGGCTGGCCATTCTCCAGCCCGATCTGTCGCACGCTGGCGGTATCACCGAATGCTACAAAATTGCCGCCATGGCCGAGTCGTATGATGTTGCGCTGGCGCCGCACTGTCCGCTGGGCCCGATTGCGCTCGCGGCCTGTCTGCATGTCGACTTCGTATCGCGTAATGCGGTATTCCAGGAGCAGAGCATGGGTATTCACTACAATCAGGGTGCCGAACTGCTCGATTACGTTATTAATAAAGACGATTTTAAAATGGATGATGGCCACTTTTATCCGTCGAATAAACCAGGCCTTGGCGTGGAAATTAACGAAGAGCTGGTGATTGAGCGCAGTAAAAATGCGCCAGACTGGCGTAATCCGCTATGGCGCTTCCCGGACGGCTCTGTGGCTGAATGGTGATCGCTGCTCTGCGGGTGACTGATTAAAATAATCACCCTGCGTCAGGCCGGATTATTCAGGCTGTTGGAAATTTATAAATATTTTAAAAAAAGTGCCGGATAAATAAGGCTCAGGCTACCCCTCAGCCTTACTGACGGCACGGCATATTTACCGCTACGGCGGATTACATCTGACTATCTTACCCTGCATTGTTTGCGGTGCGCCTTGTTGCGCCCTGCGGACAACATCATGACGGAGAAACACCATGGATCTCTCTGCTGTTCAGGCCAGACCAACGCGGCGGCGTTATATTACGCTGTTAATGATCTTTATTACCGTGGTTATTTGTTATGTGGACCGCGCTAATTTAGCGGTAGCCTCAGCCCATATTCAGGAGGAGTTTGGCATTACCAAAGCGGAAATGGGCTATATTTTTCCGCCTTTGCCTGGCTATATACGCTCTGCCAGATCCCGGGAGGCTGGTTTCTCGATCGCGTGGGTTCGCGGCTGACCTATTTTATTGCCATCCTCGGCTGGTCGGTGGCGACATTATTTCAGGGATTTGCCACGGGCTTATTATCGCTGATTAGCTTACGTGCGGTTACCGGTGTATTTGAGGCGCCGGCATTCCCGACAAATAATCGCCTGGTAACCAGCTGGTTTCCGGAGCAGGAGCGTGCGTCTGCCGTTGGCTTCTACACCTCCGGACAGTTTGTCGGACTGGCATTCCTGACGCCGCTGCTGATCTGGATCCAGGAGCTGCTCAGCTGGCACTGGGTGTTTATCATTACCGGCGGAATTGGCATCGTCTGGTCGCTGGTGTGGATCAAAGTGTACCGGGCACCCAGACACAGCAAAGGGATCAATCAGGCCGAGCTGGACTATATTCGCGAAGGTGGCGCAATGGTTGACGGTGATGCGCCGTCAGAGAAAAAAGCACGCACCCGGCTTACAGCTGCCGACTGGAAACTGGTGTTCCACCGTAAACTGTGCGGCGTGTACCTTGGTCAGTTTGCGGTGACCTCAACGCTGTGGTTCTTCCTGACATGGTTCCCTAACTACCTGACCCAGGAAAAGCATATTGCCGCATTAACCGCCGGTTTCATGACAACCGTACCGTTTCTGGCCGCCTTTTTCGGCGTGATCCTGTCTGGTATCGTGGCCGACAGGCTGGTGCGCAGCGGACGCTCAATCGGCTTCGCACGCAAAACGCCGATCATCTGCGGTCTGCTGATCTCTACCTGCATCATGGGTGCTAACTACACCAATGATCCCGTGTGGATTATGGTGCTGATGGCGCTGGCGTTCTTCGGTAACGGTTTCGCCTCAATCACCTGGTCACTGGTATCATCGCTGGCACCGGTTCGTCTGATTGGTCTGACCGGCGGCATGTTCAACTTTATCGGCGGACTTGGCGGTATTACGGTTCCGCTGGTGGTCGGTTATCTGGCGCAGGATTATGGCTTTGCTCCGGCTCTGGTGTATATCTCCGCCGTGGCGCTGGTGGGCGCACTCTCCTACATTCTGCTGGTCGGCGACGTGAAACGCGTTGGCTGATCCGACGAGGCGCGCATGGAAGCGCGCATCCCCGCAAAACTGCTGCACCCCGGCAGGGAATCGCGTACCGTATCAGCATCGGTTATTTGTCAGAGCGTCCCATGTCAGAAAAACAGCTTACCTTTGCGCAGCGTCATCACCAGCTGACCAATATCAACGTCTGGACCGCCGACAGCCAGTGGCTGGCGTTTGATGTGCGCCCCTCCGGCGCCTCTTTTACCGGCCTGACCATTGAGCGGGTTAACGTCTTTACGGGCGCCGTTGAGCTTCTCTATCAGGCGCGCGACGGGGCTCACGTTGGGGTGGTGACCGTAAGCCCCGACCTGCCGCCGCGCTACGTCTTTATTCATGGCCCGGAACATCCTGATGCGCACTGGCATTACGATTTTCACCATCGCCGTGGCGTGATCGTGCAGAATGGCCATGCGGAGACGCTGGACGCCTGCGATATTACCGCGCCCTATACGCCGGGCGCGCTGCGCGGCGGATCGCATGTGCATGTCTTTAGCCCGGACGGCACCCGCCTCAGCTTTACTTACAACGATCATGTGATGCATGAGCGCGACAGCCGCGAGGATCTGCGCAACGTCGGCGTGGCCGTGCCGCTGCATCCGGTCTGTCCGGCTGAAAAACATCCGCGTGAGTATGATGGCAGCCACTACTGCGTGCTGATCAGCCAGACGCAGCGCGACCCGCAGCCCGGCAGCGATGCGATCGATCGCGCTTATGAAGAGTGCTGGATTGGCGATCGCGGCTATCAGAAAGCTGACGGCAGCTGGCAGCGCTGGGCTATCGCCTTTATCGGCGACACGCGCAGCGCCAGCGGGCAGAAGGTGCCGGAGGTGTTTATCGTGGATTTACCGGACGCGCTGGCTGATTACGCCCGTCCCGGCAGCTCGCCGCTGGAGGGCAGCGATACCCGGATGCCGGCACCGCCGGCAGGGGTGCAGCAGCGGCGGCTGACGCATACCCGGGGTCTGG
>NZ_MIPP01000023.1 GCF_002095385.1 Pantoea eucrina
CCACCCCCTCCACCACCACGCGACCGCTCTCTTTACGGGCATTTGAGGCGTGATGCGACTTCTGCGTCAGCTGACGCAGCGCTTCACGATCTTCCTCTTCAGCGCTCGGCTTATTGAGCTTTGCCTGCAGGAAGTTGATCATCTGATTGAGACGAATATCGCCGCCGCCAATCATTGCGAGCAGCTCATCCTGCGAGCCAACGTTGTAGCGCGGCAGCAAAATCTTCTCCGCCTCGCGCATGCTGATATCGAGCTGGCTCAGCTCGTTATCGAGGATCTGGCGGCCCGCCACGATATTTTTATCGCGATCCTGCTTACGGAACCAGGCGTGTACCTTGGAGCGCCCGCGGCTGGTCGTGATGTAGCCCAGATTCGGGTTGAGCCAGTCGCGGCTTGGATTGGGCTGCTTCTGGGTGATGATCTCGATCTGATCGCCCATCTGCAGCTGATAGGTAAAAGGCACAATGCGGCCGCTGATCTTCGCCCCGATACAGCGATGGCCAATATCGCTGTGAATGTGATAGGCAAAGTCGAGCGGCGTGGAGCCGGCGGGCAGATCCACCACATCGCCTTTTGGCGTAAAGACGTAAACGCGATCGTCGAAGACCTGACTGCGAACCTCCTCCAGCATTTCACCGGAATCCGCCATCTCTTCCTGCCAGGTAATCAGCTTGCGCAGCCAGGCGATACGCTCTTCGTGTCCGGCAGCCCCGCGCGAGTTGCTGACGCCCGGGCCCTCTTTATATTTCCAGTGCGCCGCCACGCCAAGTTCGGCATCTTCATGCATCTGACGGGTGCGGATCTGAATCTCAACGGTTTTGCCCTGCGGCCCCAGCACCACGGTATGAATGGACTGATAGCCATTGGGCTTAGGGTTGGCGACATAATCGTCAAATTCGCTCGGCAGATGCCGGTAGAGGGTGTGCACCGTACCGAGTGCGCCATAACAGTCCTGCAAACGCTCTGCCACGATGCGTACCGCGCGCACGTCGAACAGTTCATCAAACGCCAGCGACTTTTTCTGCATCTTGCGCCAGATGCTGTAGATATGTTTCGGCCGCCCGTAGACTTCTGCCCGCACGCCCTCTTTCTGCATCTCCTGACGCAGATTGGTCACAAAGTTATCGATATATTGTTCACGATCGATGCGCCGCTCATGCAGCAGCTTCGCGATGCGTTTATATTCATCCGGATGCAGATAGCGGAAGCAGTAATCTTCGAGCTCCCACTTCAGCTGGCCGATACCGAGCCGGTTAGCCAGCGGCGCATAGATGTTCGTGCTCTCTTTTGCCGCCAGCACGCGTTCATCTTCTGGCGCATCTTTCATCTCACGCAGATGCGCAATCCGCTCGGCCAGCTTGATGACCACGCAGCGGAAATCTTCCACCATCGCGAGCAGCATACGGCGGACATTGTCCACCTGGGCTGAAGCCATAGAGTCATTATGAATCGCTTTCAGCTGGCGAATGGCATCCATGTCGCGTACGCCGTGCACCAGGGAGACAATCCCTTTGCCAAACGCCTGCTCCAGCTTCTCCTCACTGACCACCTCTGCGTTGGCCAGCGGAAACAGCAGCGCCGCGCACAGGCTATCGCAATCCATACTGAGCATAGTGAGGATTTCCACCATCTCAATACCGCGCCACAGCAGCAGAGTCTGATCGGGGTGCTCGCGCGTTTCGGCTTCACAGTAGCGCCAGGTCTCTGCCAGTCGCTCACAGGATTGAGGATTGCTAATCGTCAGGCTGGCAATCCACTGATCGAGGGCAAACTCCCCTGCCGTATTTAAATGCGCACTTCTGACCGCAACCATATCCTCTCCTGCCACAGCGACATAACTGTCGCTTATGTTTTGCTGAACAACACCATGGATTCGAGATGACTGGTATGTGGGAACATATCCAGCATCGCGACCCTTTCCAGATGGTAGCCCGCGGACAGCAGTACCTGACTGTCGCGCGCAAGTGTCACCGGGTTACAGGAAACATAGACCACGCGTTCTGGCGCAAGTTTAACAATATGCGACATCACGCCCGCCGCCCCGGCTCGCGCCGGATCCAGTAACACCTTATTAAATCCCTGCGCCGCCCACGGCTGACGCGAAACATCCTCTTCCAGATTATGCTGGAAAAAGCGTACATTGCTTAGATTGTTAAGCGCAGCATTATACTCTGCCTGCTTAACTAATGCTGCAACCCCCTCCACACCTACAACATTTTGTACAGATTTCCCTGCCGGCAGGGTGAAATTCCCCATGCCGCAGAAAAGATCCAGCAGGCTGTCATCGGGTTGCAGATCGAGCCACGCCAGCGCTGTTGCCACCATCTGCTGATTAACGCGATCGTTAACCTGAATAAAGTCCTGTGGACTAAAGGTTAGCGTTAAATCCTGCGAGCGGTAGTAAGGCATGCTGCTGTTAATCGCCTGCAGCTCATCGCTGCCGTCAGCCAGATACAGCATCAGCGAGTGCTGATGCGAAAAGCGTTCCAGGTCTGCGCGATCGCGCGCAGAAAGCGCGTCGAGATGACGCAGCACCATCAGCGGGCCGTTGTCTGCCAGCACCAGCTCTGCATGCCCCAGCCGCCTTACCCCCTGCAGCGCGCTCAGGCAGTGGTGCAGCGGCTGCAGCAACGCTTCAAGTTCGGGCACCAAAACAGGGCACTGCTGCAGGGGCACCAGCGCATGACTGGCCGCCTGGCGAAATCCCATCACCAGCCGCTGCTGCTTCGGCTGCCACTGCAGTCCGAGCCGGGCGCGCCGGCGATAGCCCCAGCTATTCCCGCGGATAATCTCCTCAACGGCCACCGGAGAAGCGGCGTCACGGCTCAGCAGACGGCTCAGCGCGTGCGCCTTGCTGCTCTCCTGCAGTGCAACGGCAGCGTGCTGCTGCTGGCAGCCACCGCAGACGCCAAAATGGCGGCAGCGCGGTATTTCCCGCTGCGGACTGGGCTGTGCGATCTTTATCGCTTTACCGCGGGCAAACTGCCGTTTATCTTCCAGCAGCGTAACCTCTGCCTGTTCGCCCGGCAGCGCACCACTGATAAACAGGGTTTTCCCCTGATAGCGTGCCACGCCCTGGCCGAACGGATCGAGCTCATCGACCGTGACGGCGATCCGCTGCTTTGTCGTCGGCCGCTGTTTTGCGGCGTAAAATTGCGCCATAGTAATCGTATTCTCTTTTAATCAGGTTGTGCCGCCCGCCACGACGCGTGCACAGGAACACGGCAATCGCCAGGGCATCGTGATGACCAAATACAGCCTGCGGGCGCGGATGATGATTTTAATACTGGCGCCAACGCTGCTGATTGGTCTGCTGCTCAGCACCTTTTTTGTCGTCCACCGCTATAACGAACTGCAGCGCCAGGTTTTTGACGCCGGCGCAAATATTATCGAACCTCTGGCGGTATCCAGTGAGTATGGGATGAGCTGGCACGATCGCGCTGCGATCCACGAGCTGGTCAGCCTGCTGCACCGGCGCCATTCCGATATTGTCCGTGCCATTACGGTTTTCGACAACCAGAATCGCGTTTACGCCACATCCAACAGTAAGCAGAACCTGGCGCTGCTGCAAAAAGAGGATATGACGCAGCTGCGCGAGGGCGTAACGCATGAACGCCAGGGTAACCTGCTGGTGCTGCGCACGCCGATTATATCTGAACGCTACTCCGCTGATGAGCAGCCGGATGAACAGACCAAACCCGACGGTAATCCCCTGGCTATGTCGCCATTGAGCTGGATCTGCAGTCGGTACGGCTGGCGCAGTATAAAGAGGTATTTGTCGCAACGCTGCTGCTGCTGTTCTGCCTCTGCCTCGCCATGCTGTTCGCCTATCGTCTGATGCGCGATGTGACCGGCCCGATACGCAATATGGTAGCCACCGTGGATCGCATCCGGCGCGGCCAGCTCGACAGCCGGGTGGAAGGCTATATGCTGGGCGAGCTCAGCATGCTTAAAAACGGTATCAACGCGATGGCGATGTCGCTGACCGCCTACCATGAAGAGATGCAGCAAAATATTGACCAGGCCACCTGGGATCTGCGCGAAACGCTGGAGCAGCTGGAGATTCAGAACGTCGAGCTGGATCTGGCGAAGAAACGCGCTCAGGAGGCGGCCCGCATTAAATCTGAGTTTCTGGCAAACATGTCTCACGAGCTGCGTACGCCGCTCAACGGCGTGATCGGCTTCAGCCGCCAGATGCTGAAAACCAGCCTGAGCACCAGCCAGCGCGACTATATGAGTACGATTGAGCGCTCCGCCAATAATCTGCTGAGTATTATCAACGATGTGCTGGATTTCTCGCGTCTGGAATCGGGCAAGCTGGTGCTGGAATCTATTCCTTTTCCGCTGCGCGCCACGCTGGATGAGACGCTGGTGCTGCTGGCGCCCTCCGCGCATGAGAAAGGGCTGGAGATCACCGTCTGCCTGCAAAACAGCGTGCCTGACAACGTTATCGGCGATCCGCTGCGGCTGCAGCAGATCCTGATCAACCTGATAGGTAACGCCATCAAGTTTACCGAGCAGGGGCATATCGACCTGCGCGTTGAGCTGCAGCATCTCAGCGCCACGCAGGCGGAACTGGAGATCCAGGTGCATGACACCGGTATCGGCATTCCGGAAATGCAGCAGCCGCAGCTGTTTCAGGCGTTTCGCCAGGCGGATGCCAGCATTACCCGCCGACACGGCGGCACGGGGCTTGGGCTGGTGATCACCCAGAAGCTGGTGCAGGAGATGGGCGGCGAAATCGCTTTTCACAGCCAGCCCGATCGGGGGTCGGTTTTTCGGGTGCGCGTCCGGCTCAATCTTAACCCGAATGCCCCTACCATTCCGCGCGTGCTGGATGACCTGCACGCCACAACGCTGGCCTATGTCGAGCCCCATCCGGCGGTAGCGCGCGTGGTGCAGGAGATGCTCAGTATCACCCCGCTCAGGGTAGAGTATTATCCCAGCCTGGCTGCGCTGCCGGAACGCCACTATCCTCTGCTGCTGGTGGGAATGCCGGTCGCTAAGCCGCACCCGGCAACGCTGACCGATACGGAGATCCAGCAGCTGTGCGATCGCGCGGATGCCGTACTGCTGGCGCTGCCGAGCGAGATGATGCTGTTTGCCGACGATCTGCGTGCGCGGGGCATTGCCGGCTGTATCGCAAAACCGGTTTCGCTGACGCGCTTTATCCCGCTGCTGCTGGATATCGGCAGCCGTCAGCACCGTCTGATCTCCCCGCTGCCGCGTCAGCCGCTGACGGTGATGGCGGTGGATGACAATCCGGCTAACCTCCGGCTTATCGGCGCGCTGCTGGAAGAGCAGGTTGAAAATATCATTCTGTGTGACAACGCAGAGCAGGCCATCCATGCCGCGCAGCAGCAGCGGCTGGATGTGATCCTGATGGATATACAGATGCCCGATATCGACGGTATTCAGGCCAGCGAGATTATCCGGCGCCTGCCGCTGCACGCCAGCACGCCAATCGTTGCGGTAACGGCGCACGCGCTGGATGGCGAGCGCGAGCAGCTGATTGCCGCCGGCATGAATGACTATCTGGCAAAACCGATTGATGAAACCCGCCTGGCTCAGCTGCTGCAGCGCTATCTGCCGGTTGCGCCCGCCTCTCAGCCGCCCGCGATGGGGGTTGCCGTCTCGCTTGACTGGTCACTGGCGCTGCGTCAGGCGGCCGGCAAACCGGCGCTGGCGCGCGATCTGCTACAGATGCTGCTCGATTTCCTGCCTGAGGTGGAGGCGCGCGTGGCGCATTGTATGGCTGAAGGTGACGTAAACGGGCTGCGTGAAATTATTCACAAGCTGCACGGCAGCGCCAGTTACAGCGGTGTCCCGCGCCTGAAACAGCTCTGCCAGCAGCTGGAAGGCAGCCTGCACCAGGCGAGTGATATTGCCGCGCTGGAGCCGGAACTGCTGGAGCTGAATGATGAGATGGCCAACGTTGCGCGCGAGGCGCGTAAGCGGCTGGCGCTGGCGTAAAATGGCGTGTCAGAACGATCTTTATGGCGACGCCCATACCGGCCTTAGCCGCCGGGCCGCCGCGCATCGCGGTCCGGCCTACAACCCTTTGCCTATCCTGATGGCTGCCGCAACGTTACGCGCCGTCATGCGCACATTCTGTTCCGCACTGGCCAGCGCCTCTTCCAGAGAACAGATACTGAACAGTACGCTGTAGACCGCATCAAGGCCGTGAGCGTGTACAACCCCCACGTCAGAGGTCAGGCTACCGGCAATACCAATCACCGGCTTATTAAACTGTTTGGCAACCCGCGCCACGCCGATTGGCACCTTGCCATTCACAGACTGACTGTCGATGCGCCCTTCCCCCGTGATCACCAGATCGGCATCTTTGACCTGCTCCGCCAGCCCGAGCGCCTCCGTCACAATCTCAATGCCGCTGCGCAGCTCAGCCTGACAGAATGCGTGCAGCGCCGCACCCATACCGCCCGCCGCGCCGCCGCCCGCAATATGCAGCACGTCGATATCCAGATCGCGCTGAATAAGCGAAGCGTAGTGGGCCAGCGCCCGATCCAGCTGCGCGATTTGTGCCGGAGTGGCGCCCTTCTGTGGGCCAAACACCGCCGAAGCGCCTTTTTCCCCGGTCAGCGGATTGGTGACATCGCAGGCGACCTCAAAGCGGCACGCTTTAATACGCGCATCCACTCCGCTGATATCGATCTGCGCCAGCTGCGCCAGCGCCGCGCCGCCAGGCGCCAGATCGCAGCCGGCGCTGTCCAGCAGCCGGGCGCCCAGCGCCTGTATCATTCCGGCACCGCCATCATTGGTGGCGCTGCCGCCTATGCCAATGATGATGTGCTCTACGCCGCGATCGAGCGCGTTTTTGATCAGCTCACCGGTGCCCCACGACGTGGTGATCAGCGCATTGCGCTGCGCCACCGGCACAAGTTCCAGGCCGCTGGCGGCAGCCATCTCAATAAACGCGGTGCGCTCATCCCCCGACAGGCCATAAAACGCCGCCACGGGCTCGCCCAGCGGGCCGGTGGCGGTTAGCCGGACAAGCGTACCGCTGGTGGCGGCCACCATGGCCTCAACGGTGCCCTCACCACCGTCGGCAACCGGGATTTTGACATACTCGGCGGCCGGGAAAACCTCGCGGAAACCCGCTTCAATTGCGGCAGCCACATCCAGGGCAGACAGACTCTCTTTATATGAATCGGGTGCGATGACAATTTTCATAGGCAATCCAGGCGCGATGGGTAACGTAACGGTATGCTGCTTTGCTCACGCAGCCTGTTCTCCGGCCTCCGCAGACGCCGGAGAGCGGCTTTACCGGGCGATCTCAACCTGCGCTAACTTCTCATAATAGCAAGCCAGCGCGCTGTGGTCGGCGGAGCCCTGACCGCTGGTTTTCAGCGCCTGCATCATCTCCATCACCGCGGCCGTCAGCGGCAGATGCGCGCCAATGCCGTGTGACGTATCCAGCGCATTGGCTAAATCCTTGATATGCAGGTCGATACGGAAACCGGGTTTGAAGTTGCGATCCAGCACCATGGGTGCTTTGGCATCAAGCACGGTGCTGCCCGCCAGGCCGCCGCGGATCGCCTGATAAACCAGCTCCGGATTCACGCCCGCCTTGGTTGCCAGCGAGAGCGCTTCAGACATCGCTGCGATGTTCAGCGCCACAATCACCTGATTTGCCAGCTTGGTCACGTTACCGGCGCCGATATCACCGGTATGCACCACCGAGCCTGCCATCGCTTTCATAATCTCAAAGCATTGGTCGAAGATCGCTTTATCGCCACCCACCATCACCGACAGTGTGCCCTCGATCGCTTTTGGCTCACCGCCGCTGACCGGCGCATCAAGCATACGGATCCCTTTTTCTGCCAGCGCGTCGTGGATCTCACGACTGGCCAGCGGGGCAATAGAACTCATATCAATCACAATCAGGCCAGGTTTTGCACCTTCAATGATGCCGCCCGCGCCCAGGCAGACTTCCTGCACCTGCGGCGAGTTAGGTACCATAGTGATCACCACATCCACCTGTTCTGCCACCTCTTTGGGCGTTTTTGCTATCGTCGCGCCCAGTTCGGCCAGTTCTGCCTCATTGCCTGCGTTGTGATCGCGCACCACCAGCGTGTAACCCGCTTTGACCAGGTTTTTACTCATCGGTTTGCCCATAATACCGAGGCCGATAAATCCAATTTTCATTGCCTTCCCCTTTCTGCGTTACAGTTTAAATTTGTTGCACAGCGCCTGCGTGGCGTTGCGGAAAACCCCGAGATCGCTGCCGACGGCAACAAAGGTGGCACCCCATTCCAGATAGCGCCGCGCGTCCGCTTCTACCGGTGCCAGAATGCCGCACGGCTTGCCTGCGGCTTTGGCGCGTTCAAACAGGTACTGAATAACTTTCAGCACCTCAGGATGCGCAGGCTGGCCCAGGTAGCCCAGCGCGGCTGAGAGATCGCCCGGACCGACAAAAATCCCGTCCACGCCGTCAACGGCGGCGATCGCATCGATGTTATCTACCGCCTGCTGCGTTTCGATCTGCACCATCAGCGTGATGTTGTCGTTAATCGTGGCGTTATAGTCCGGCAGCGTGCCGTACATATTGCTGCGGTGCGAAACTGACACGCCGCGGATGCCCGCTGGCGGGTAGCGGGTTGAGGCAACGGCGCGGCGCGCCTCCTCTTCCGTCTCCACAAAGGGGATCAGGAAGTTATAGAAGCCGATATCGAGCAGGCGTTTAATGATCACCGGCTCATTGCACGGCGGACGCACGACCGCAGCGCTGCTGCTGCCTTTCAGCGCCATCAGCTGCGGTACAAACGTGGTGATGTCGTTGGGCGCATGTTCACCGTCCAGCACCAGCCAGTCGAAGCCTGCCAGCCCCAGCACTTCAGTAGTCAGCGGACTGGCAAGGGCGCACCAGCTGCCTATCAGGGTCTCTCCTGCCAGCAGGCGGCGGCGAAATGTATTTGGCCAGGCATTACTCATTCTGTTTACTCCTGTATATGACGGCAGGCTCCCTTTCAGGGAGCCTGAAGCGTTAGCGCACCAGGCAGGGACGCTTATTATCAAAAGTCCAGTCCGGTACCAGGAACTGCATCGCCTGAGCGTCGTCACGCGCGCCCAGCCCATGTTTCTGATACAGCGCGTTTGCCTGCATCACCTGGTCCATATCCAGCTCCACGCCAAGCCCCGGCTTCTGCGGTACCTGCACCATGCCGCCTTTGATGACAAACGGCTCTTTGGTCAGGCGCTGATTACCCTCCTGCCAGATCCAGTGGGTGTCGATAGCGGTAATCGCGCCCGGCGCGGCGGCGGCAACGTGGGTAAACATCGCCAGCGAAATATCAAAATGGTTATTGGAGTGCGAACCCCAGGTGAGGCCAAAGTCGTGGCACATCTGCGCCACGCGCACGGAACCCTGCATGGTCCAGAAATGCGGATCGGCCAGCGGAATATCCACCGACTGCAGCGATAGCGTGTGGCCCATCTGCCGCCAGTCGGTGGCGATCATATTGGTTGCGGTTGGCAGCCCGGTGGCGCGGCGGAACTCCGCCATCACCTCGCGGCCGGAGTAGCCCTGCTCCGCGCCACAGGGATCTTCTGCATAGGCGAGCACGCCCTTCAGCTGTTTGCCCAGCAGGATGGCCTCATTCAGCGACCAGGCGCCGTTGGGATCGAGCGTGATGCGCGCTTCCGGAAAGCGTCTGGCGAGTGCGGTAACCGCCTCAGCCTCTCCGCCGCCGCGCAGCACGCCGCCTTTGAGTTTGAAATCGTTGAAGCCATATTTCTCATACGCGGCCTCTGCCAGTCGCACGACCGCATCTGGCGTCAGCGCCTCTTCATGGCGCAGGCGATACCAGTCGCACGGATCGCGCTCCTGGCTCTGGTAGGCGAGCGAGGTCTTGCGGCGATCGCCAATATAGAAGAGGTAGCCAAGCATCTCCACGCGGTCGCGCTGCTGGCCATCGCCCAGCAGCGACGCGACGTTTACGCCCAGATGCTGCCCGAGTAAATCGAGCAGCGCCGCTTCGATACCGGTTACCACATGGATAGTCGTGCGCAGGTCAAACGTCTGGCTGCCGCGCCCGCCAGCATCGCGGTCAGCAAAGGTGCTCCGCACCAGGTTGAGAATATTTTTATATTCGCCGACGGTTTTTTCGATCACCAGCGCGGCGGCATCCTCCAGCGTCTGACGGATCTTTTCTCCGCCCGGTATCTCGCCCACGCCGGTATGCCCGGCGTTATCTTTAATGATCACAATATTGCGGGTAAAAAATGGCGCGTGCGCCCCGCTCAGGTTGAGCAGCATGCTGTCGTGTCCGGCAACCGGAATAACCTGCATAGCGACGATTTTAGGGGTCTGACTCATTTCCTGCTCCTTATGTAGGACGGCGCCCAAATGCCGGACGCTTGCGATCAAATGACCAGCCGGGTACCAGATACTGCATCGCGGTGGCGTCGTTGCGCGCGCCGGCTGGCAGTGACTTATAGAGTTCGTGCGCCTGCTGCAGGCGATCCCGATCCAGCTCAATACCCAGCCCCGGTTTATCCGGCACGGCAATTTTGCCGTTGCGGATCTGCAGCGGCTCGCGCGTCAGGCGCTGATCGCCCTCCTGCCAGATCCAGTGCGTGTCAATCGCGGTTGGCTTGCCCGGGGCGGCAGCACCCACGTGGGTGAACATCGCCAGCGAGATATCGAAATGGTTATTGGAGTGGCAGCCCCAGGTGAGTCCCCATTCGTCGCAGAGCTGCGCCACGCGCACTGCGCCGCTCAGGGTCCAGAAGTGAGGATCGGCCAGCGGAATATCGACCGCGTTGAGCATCACGGCGTGGTTCATTTCACGCCAGTTGGTTGCGATCATATTGGTGGCAACCGGCAGCCCGGTGGCGCGGCGAAACTCCGCCATCACTTCACGGCCGGAGTAACCCTGTTCCGCGCCGCAGGGATCTTCTGCATAGCTCAGCACATCCTGCAGGCCTTTACAGAGTCCGATCGCCTCATCCAGATGCCAGGCGCCATTAGGGTCGACGGTAATGCGCGCCTCCGGGAAGCGCTGCTTCAGCGCCACCGCCGAGGCGATCTCCTCTTCACCCGGCAGCACGCCGCCTTTGAGTTTGAAATCTTTGAAACCATATTTATCCTGCGCCGCCTCTGCCAGACGCACCACCGCCTCCGGCGTCAGCGCCTCCTCATGCCGCAGCCGGTACCAGTCGTGGCTGGCGGCATCACCGCTGCGATACGGCAGATCGGTTTTATGACGATCGCCGATATAAAACAGATAGCCGAGCACGGTGACCTCATCGCGCTGCTGGCCCGGTCCGAGCAGCTCTGCCACCGGTACGCCCAGATGCTGCCCCAGCAGATCCAGCAGCGCCGCCTCCAGCGCGGCTACTGCGTTTACGCGCAGTTCGAAGGTCCAGGCGCCATTGCCAAAAGTGTCAAAATCCGCTGACTGATTGCCCTTATGCACCTGCTGCACCAGCCGGTTCATACGCGCAATCTGCTGCCCTTTGACCTGGGGTACTGCCGCCAGCAGCGTCTGATAAATTGTATCGCCGCCCGGCGCCTCGCCCAGTCCGGTATGACCGGCGCTGTCGGTCAGCACCACAATATTGCGCGTGAAGCAGGCGTTATGCGCGCCGCCAATGTTAAGCAGCATACTGTCGTAACCGGCAACCGGGATCACCTGCATGTCAGTGATGACAGGCGTACTTTGCGTACTCATTTCGGCTCCTTATACGGTTTCAGCTCAACGCGTTTAATGTCACCGGTAATAAACAGAAAACTAAAGGCGGCGACAAAAGCGTGGATCCCGACATATACCAGCGCGCCCTCAAACGATCCGCTGGTGGCGATGATGTAACCAATCGCGATAGGCGTAACGATACCGGAGAAGTTGCCGAACATATTGAACAGACCACCGCTCAGGCCACTGATCTCTTTCGGTGCCGTGTCGGCCATCACCGCCCAGCCCAGCGCACCAATGCCTTTTCCGAAGAACGCCAGCGCCATGAACAGCACCACAACCCATTCGGTTTCGGTGTAGTTACACATCACCATGCTGATGGAGAGCAGCATGCCGATAACGATTGGCGTTTTACGGGCAATATTGAGTGAGCCGGTTTTGCGCATCAAATAGTCGGAGATCACGCCGCCCAGCACGCCGCCGAGGAAGCCGCAAATCGCCGGAACGGAGGCGATAAAGCCCGCTTTCAGAATCGACATGCCGCGTGCCTGTACCAGATAGACCGGAAACCAGGTAATAAAGAAGTAGGTCAGCGCGTTGACGCAATACTGGCCAAGATAGATGCCCCACATCATGCGGGTAGAGAGCAGCTGTTTGATCTGATCCCACTTTTCACCGCGGCTGACTTTGCGATCGGCTTTTTTCGCATCCATATTGATCAGCGCGCCGCCCTGCTCCATGTACTCCAGCTCCGCCTTATTCACGCCGGGGTGGTTGTTGGGATCGTGCATCACTTTGAGCCAGATAAAGCTCAGGATGATGCCCAGCCCGCCCATAAACCAGAACACGTGCGCCCAGCCAACTTCAGAGACCAGCCAGCCCATGATGGGCGCGAAGATCACCGTGGCGAAGTATTGTGCAGAGTTAAAGATGGCGACCGCCGTTCCGCGCTCCTGTGCCGGGAACCAGGCCGCGACAATACGGCTGTTACCAGGGAAGGAAGGCGCTTCAGCCAGACCGACCAAAAAGCGCAGCAGGAACAGTGAAATCACAATGCCAAAGCCGCTGAAGAGATCAACAAAGCCCTGCAGCAGAGTAAACAGCGACCAGAGGAAAATACTCCAGAAGTAGACACGCTTGGATCCAAAGCGATCCAGCAGCCATCCACCCGGGATCTGTCCGATCACATAGGCCCATGAGAAGGCGGAAAAGATATAGCCCAGCCCGACAGAGTCGAGACCGATATCTTTGGACATCGCCGATCCGGCAATGGAAATGGTGGCGCGGTCGCCGTAGTTGAATGAGGTGACGATAAATAACATCACCACGATCCAGTAGCGGGCGTTGGTACGTTTCTGCACCGCCTCTGCCGTCTGGCTGTAACTATTCATGATGCACTCCTGAAATATAGCGAACGCTACATTCACTCTGACTGCATACACATCGCGTTGGGTATCAGAATGATGTCGGGTTAAACACGGCGATTGTTGTTATGGCGAACGTTGATGCGTCGTGACAGGTAACCAAACCTCTAAGAACGGAAATCAGTATAAAAACAGCCCGCGGCTGAAACACTGGAAGAAAGCCCGACAATTCAGTCAAAACAAAAAAGAATTTGTGGCATATGCACATCCTGCTGCGTGATGGCTCACGAAACGCCGATCGCAGCGCCATAATTGTACAAAAAACAGACAGACAAAGAGCGCTTTGTGAGCACCTTCACTTGCTTTTGGTTAAAACCACCAAAGTGCGGAGAGAAAGGGGCTAAAAGCCGGACAGTTGCACAATGCGCTGGCGGGCGCGTGCTGCTTATACTGGAGCTGGCTGACTTTGATGACGTGACCAGAACCACTATTTATCGCACTGCTATGCACAGTGCGGCTACCCGGAAGGTGAGCAATGAACCGACCCGTTACAGAAAAACCACTCTATATAAAAGTTCATGAAGCGGATAACGTTGCGATTGTCGTCAACGATCAGGGCCTGCCCGCGGGTACACGCTTTGCCGACGGGCTGCAGCTGACGGAGCATGTGCCCCAGGGGCACAAAGTTGCGCTGGAGGATATCGCTCAGGATGCACCGATTCTGCGCTATGGCGAAGTGATCGGCACGGCGCTGCGCTCTATTGCGCGCGGCAGCTGGATAGATGAGTCGCTGGTAGCCCTGCCCGAGGCGCCGCCGCTCAGCAGCCTGCCGCTGGCAACCAACGTACCGCCTGAACTGCCGCCGCTGGAAGGCTATACCTTTGATGGTTATCGCAATGCAGACGGCAGCGTGGGAACCCGCAACCTGCTTGGCATTACCACCAGCGTCCACTGTGTGGCGGGCGTCGTGGACTATGTTGTGCAGCTTATTGAACGCGATCTGCTGCCGCGCTATCCCAACGTGGATGGCGTGGTCGCGCTGAATCATCTGTATGGCTGCGGCGTGGCGATCAACGCCCCGGCTGCCGTCGTGCCGATCCGCACCATTCATAATCTTGCGCTGAATCCCAATTTTGGTGGCGAGGTAATGATTGTCAGCCTCGGCTGTGAAAAGCTCCAGCCGGAGCGGCTGCTGACCGGTACGCCTGATGTACAGGCGATCTCGCTGGATGATAACGATATTGTGCGTCTGCAGGATGAGCGTCACGTCGGCTTTGGCGCCATGGTGGATGAGATCCTGCAGGTCGCTGAACGTCATCTGAAAAAGCTTAATCTGCGCCGCCGGGAACCCTGCCCGGCGTCTGAACTGGTAGTAGGCACCCAGTGCGGCGGCAGTGACGCCTTTTCCGGCGTAACGGCTAACCCGGCGGTGGGCTTCGCCTCCGATCTGCTGGTGCGCTGCGGCGCCACAGTCATGTTTTCTGAAGTGACGGAGGTGCGCGACGCTATTCATCTGCTGACGCCGCGCGTGGTTAATGAAGCGGTGGGTAAACGGCTGCTGGAAGAGATGGCGTGGTATGACGACTATCTGCATCAGGGACAGACCGATCGCAGCGCTAACCCCTCACCCGGCAATAAAAAAGGCGGACTGGCAAACGTGGTGGAGAAAGCGCTGGGATCGATTGCAAAATCGGGGCGCAGCCCGATTGCTGAAGTGCTGTCGCCGGGACAGCGCCCTACGCAGCGCGGACTGATTTACGCCGCTACCCCTGCCAGTGACTTTGTCTGCGGTACGCAGCAGATGGCTTCCGGCATTACGCTGCAGGTGTTTACCACCGGGCGCGGCACGCCCTATGGCCTCGCGGCTATTCCGGTGATTAAGATGGCGACGCGCAGCGCGCTGGCCCGGCGCTGGCATGATCTGATGGATATCAACGCCGGCACTATCGCCACCGGTGAAGAGAGTATTGAGCAGGTAGGCTGGCGTCTGTTTGAGTTGATTCTGGAGATCGCCAGCGGTCGTCAGCAGACCTGGTCCGATCGCTGGGGGATCCGCAACCAGCTGGCGGTATTTAATCCGGCACCGGTAACCTGATACCGGGCTGCACCGTTAATACCGGGCCGCCATACAGGGCGGCCCGGGTCACTACAGCTGCTTACCCCAGCTCTCCACCCACGGCGTCGTCACGCTTTCAGGCTCCGGATGCTCAACGGCATCCACCATCAGCACATCACCAATACGCTGCGCCTGCTGCGCCTGGAGCGTGGCATCAAAGGTTTTTCCTGCGCCGCAGAAGTGCTGATAGCTGCTGTCACCCAGCGCAATCACACCATAGCGCAGCGCTGGCTGATAGCCGAGCTCATCATGGATTTGCGCATGGAGACGGGCAATATTATCCGGCAGATCGCCCTGCCCGGTGGTTGAGGTTACAATCAGCACGACGTCGCTGCTGTACGCCTGCCACTCCGCCAGCGTCGGATCCTCAAAGACCTCTACTTCATGTCCCTGCGCCTGCAGCACCGGCTGCGCCTCTTCGGCCACCAGCAGTGCATTGCCGTAAACCGTGCCTGTAAAAATGCCAATTTTTGCCATCTTGCTGCTCCTTTACGCTGTTGGCTTATCCTGAACTGCCTCAGCGTCAAACTCAACCCTGGGAACGTCCGGTAACCGATCCTGCCAGCCGAACTGCTGCAGCATCTGCTGCCATATCGGATCCAGTCCGGCGCGGATCACCAGCGGCTCTCCGGTAAAGGGATGCGTCAGCGAGAGTGCGCTGGCGTGCAGCATTAAACGATCGAGCCCGAAATGCGCCGCTGCGCCACGATTCTGGCGCAGATCGCCGTGGGCGCTGTCGCCAATAATCGGGTGGCGCAGGTGCGCCATATGGCGGCGCAGCTGATGCTTACGCCCGGTGCGCGGCGACATCTCCACCAGGGTGTAGCGGGCGCTGCTGTATTTACCGATTGCCACCGGCATTTCTGTCTGCGCCAGCGCCTGATAATCCGTGACCGCAGGCTGCGGTGCACGCGGTTCAGCAGAAAATTTATCCGCAATTTTATCCAGCTCTTCCAGCAGCGGATAGTCGAGCGTAGCCGCGCCATCCAGCCAGCCGCGCAGTACGGCGTGATAGGTTTTTTGTATCTGATGCTGCTCAAACTGCTGCGCCAGTAAACGGCCCGCCTCGCTCGATAAGCCCATCAGCAGTACGCCAGAGGTCGGGCGATCGAGCCGGTGCGCGGTAAAGACGTGCTGACCAATCTGATCGCGCACCGTCTGCATCACCACCACTTTCTCTTTGCGATCGAGCCAGCTGCGGTGCACCAGCCAGCCGGCAGGCTTGTTTACTGCTACCAGCCACTCATCCTGATAGATAATCTCCAGCATCAGCGTGCTGGCTCCGCAAACAGCGCGTCAAGCTCACGCAGCGCGATCAGCAGAGCGGTATAGCCGGGAGTGACCGGAGTCAGAGCAACTTCGTAATAGGGCGCGACGGCGAAACCGGCAGGCATTGGCGCGCCGGAGGCGATCAGGGCTGACATACGCGGGATCAATACCCACTGCAGCCACTCCAGCGGAGCCATAGTATCAAGGCAGAAAGGCTGGTCGCTGTTAAACGCGGCCGCGTCAGGAGCGCTCTGCTGCCAGTAATCGTGTTCGCGCATGACTGCTTCGACCTGCTGCAGTCGCTGCGTAATAGTGTGCGTCGACATAGGTTGCCTCCGTGAAATAATGGGCGGCAAGCATATCACTCGTCACCGGTGGCGTAAAAAGCGCATAAAAAAAGGGAGCACTGTTAATAACAGTGCTCCCGGTTCGTTGTGCAGCATTCCCGCCACCGCAGTGCTCCCTGCTCATCCGTGACAACTCTTCCTGCGCTTTCCATTGCCTGTCTTCATGACAGCATCCTTAGCATCCTGGCTCGCCCTGCTCCGCACGGCTCACATTCTCCATCCTGGAGGTGTCCCTTACTCATTCCTGAGTGTCCTGCTCCGTCCTGAAGCCTTCCCTGTGACGTAAACTCCGTTACGTTCCCGCCTCCTGGCTGACATTCTCCTGAACGTCGCTCTGTCCATAGCGTCCTGCTAACGGTGGGTATTCTCTCAAAAATCGCCACAATAACAAGTAAGCATGAGCCATTAATCGATCAAGTATTGTCTCAATTTTCAGACTGATACCATAACTCTATGATTCACAATATCTTTACATTTAGCTTTTCTGAAAGGTTCACTCACAAAATGTCGATCTCGCACAGATTTTGTAAGAGATCTCTTACATAGCGCTTCGGTTATCACTCCATCGAAACGATAACAGGTTGTATAACATCGAGAAATGTCCGGACAGAAGGTGAAAGAATTTCACGTTTGTTACGTCCAGGCTCCTCCAGAATGACCTCACCGGTAAGATTACACACCGCCACCATCTCCTGCTCTGAATCAGTAGTAGCAATAAACAGCGTCGGACTCTGTTTCAGACGCCGTTTCATAATCAGATGACCAATCAGATTCTCCTGCAGCCGGATAAAGTCCTCTTCGCTCCATACCTGCAGCAGCGTTAACCTGCGCTGCTGCAGGCGGGCATGCATATCGCCGGCAAACTGGGTAGTGTAAAACGCAGTGATATCAGGCTGGAGCTGAATATCCAGCGCCCGCTCCACCGCATCCAGCCCTGACGATGGCGAAAAAGGCTGCGGCTGCCAGAGAACGCGGTCATCAACGGTATTGATGATACAGGGCGAAGGGATCCCTGCCAGATCGCTACTGGCAGGATAGTGTCCCTGCTGCTGCTGCCAGAGATCGATATAACGGGTGGTAAACGCACACAGTGCGCTGGCGGTGGGCTGCATCATTCATCTTCTCGCTGGTGATCGGTTACACTTAGCCACTTTGATTCACCTTGTGGTAACCATTATGTCTTCTGAACACCCAAACCCGGCCTTAAGCGGCCTGACCCTGGGCAAATCTGTCGCCTATGTAGATGAGTACGATAACACGCTGCTGCAATCTGTGCCGCGCAGTCTGAACCGGGAACCGCTCAATCTTTTTCCGCATAATCTGCCGTTTCACGGCGCAGATATCTGGACCCTGTATGAGCTTTCATGGCTAAACAGTAAAGGTGTCCCGCAGGTCGCGATTGGCGAAGTGGTGCTGGATGCTGACAGCGTAAATCTGATTGAGTCGAAAAGCTTTAAGCTCTACCTGAACAGCTTTAATCAGACCCGCTTTGCGGACTGGGGCGACGTGCGTCAGACGCTGGAACGCGATCTGCGCGCCTGCGCCAGCGGCAACGTCAGCGTGGCGCTGTTTCGCCTGAGCGAGCTGGAAAGCCAGCCTATCGGACAGTTCAGCGGCAGCGTTATCGATGAGCAGGATATCAGCATCAGCGATTATGGTTTTGATGCCGGACACCTTGCGCACGCCGCGGGCAATGAAATCGTAGATGAGACGCTGGTAAGCCACCTGCTGAAATCTAACTGTCTGATCACCAACCAGCCCGACTGGGGATCGGTGATGATTCGTTATAAAGGCCCGCGTATCGACCGCGAGGCGCTGCTGCGCTATCTGATCTCTTTCCGCCAGCACAATGAGTTTCATGAGCAGTGCGTGGAGCGCATTTTTAATGACGTGCAGCGTTTCTGCCAGCCAGAGGCGTTAACCGTTTATGCGCGCTACACCCGCCGCGGCGGTCTGGATATCAACCCGTGGCGCAGCAATGTTCCCTTCACGCCCGGCTTTTCGCGTCTGGCACGCCAGTAACAGAGTGCGAGGCACCTCGCAGGCCGTAGCAGGGATGCGCGGTTCCTCTTGAGCAATCATAACCGGGAGCGTTAATCTGTCTGCGGCGTTAAGCGTAAAGCGTATGCGACCAGGGATTTTCGTCACTGCGCTCAGCAGGTTAAGCGCAGTGTCATCAGTCACGCTATGGCGTGTAAAGGAGTTCTTTTGATTACACATATCAGCCCGCTTGGCTCGATGGATCTGCTCTCACAGCTGGAAGTCGACATGCTGAAGCAGACCGCCAGCAGCGATCTCTACCAGCTTTTTCGTAACTGTTCCCTTGCAGTGCTTAACTCCGGCAGCCAGACAGACAGCAGTCATGAGCTGCTCTCGCGTTTTGAAAATTTCGCTATTAACGTCCTGCGCCGCGAGCGCGGCGTTAAGCTGGAGCTGATCAATCCGCCGGAAGAGGCATTTGTGGATGGGCGTATCATCCGCTCACTGCAGGCCAACCTGTTTGCCGTGCTGCGCGATATTCTGTTTGTTAACGGCCAGCTTGCTCTGCCAGAGCGCCTCGCGGGTCAGGCTGACGACTCTGCGCATATCACCAATCAGGTTTTCTCGATACTGCGTAACGCGCGCGCGCTGCACGTCGGGGAGTATCCTAATACCGTGGTTTGCTGGGGCGGACACTCTATCAACGCGGTGGAGTACCAGTATTGCCGTAATGTTGGCACCCAGATGGGGCTGCGCGAGCTGAATATCTGCACCGGCTGTGGCCCTGGCGTAATGGAAGCGCCAATGAAAGGCGCGGCGGTAGGTCATGCGCAGCAGCGCTATCATGACAGCCGCTTTATCGGCCTGACTGAGCCTTCCATTATCGCCGCTGAACCGCCTAACCCGCTGGTTAACGAACTCATCATTATGCCCGATATCGAAAAACGCCTTGAGGCCTTTGTCCGCATCGCGCATGGCATCGTGATCTTCCCGGGTGGCGTCGGCACCGCCGAAGAGTTCCTTTATCTGCTTGGTATTCTGATGAATCCGCAAAACAGCGAGCAGGTGCTGCCGCTGATCCTCACCGGCCCTAAAGAGAGCGCTGACTATTTCCGCGTGCTCGATGATTTCATCGTCAATACGCTGGGCGAGCAGGCGCGCAAACACTATACGATCATTATTGATGATGCCGCTGAAGTGGCGCGCCAGATGAAAAAAGCGATGCCGCAGGTAAAAGAGCATCGTCGCGAAACCGGTGACGCTTACAGCTTTAACTGGTCTATCCGTATTGCGCCGGATCTGCAGGTGCCTTTCCTGCCGACCCACGAAAACATGGCAAATCTCAACCTGTTTCCGAATCAGCCGGCGGAAAAACTGGCGGCTGATTTGCGCCGCGCCTTCTCCGGGATCGTGGCCGGAAACGTAAAAGAAATCGGTATCCGGGAGATCCGTGAACGCGGCCCTTATCAGCTGCGCGGCGACGCCGATCTGATGCATCGGATGGATGAGCTGCTGCAGGGCTTTGTGGCGCAGCAGCGTATGAAACTACCGGGCAGTGCCTATATCCCCTGCTACGAAATCATCAAATAACCCTTCAGGAAGGCAGCCTGCGGGCTGCCGCTTATCGCTTTTATGGCACTACATTTATTAATTATTGATGCGCTGAATCTCATCCGGCGCCTGCATGCCGTTCAGGGCTCTCCCTGCCGTGACGCCTGTGTTGCGGCGCTGCATCAGCTGCTTGGTCATACACGCCCGACCCACGCGGTGGCGGTATTTGACAGTCCGGATCGCCAGCCCGGCTGGCGTCATGCGCTGCTGCCGGATTACAAAGCGGGGCGACCGCCAATGCCAGAGGATCTGCAACAGGAGCTGCCGCTGCTGCAGGAGGCTTTTCGCACCGCAGGCGTCAGCTGCTGGATCGCCGGGGACGATGAAGCAGACGATCTGGCCGCTACCCTGGCAGTGAAAATGGCGGATGCCGGGCATCAGGCCACCATCGTTTCCACCGATAAGGGATATTGTCAGCTGCTGGCGCCCGCTATCCGCATTCGCGACTATTTTCAGAAGCGCTGGCTTGATGTGCCGTTTATCGCACAGGAATTTGGCGTTGCCCCGGAACAGCTGCCGGATTACTGGGGTTTATGCGGCATCAGCAGCAGTAAAATTCCGGGCGTCTCCGGTATCGGCCCGAAAAGCGCACGCGAGCTGCTGGCGCAGTTTGGTTCACTGGAGGCGATTTATCAGCAGTGGGATCAGGTGCCGGCAAAGTGGCAGAGTAAATTACACGCCCAGCATGAAACAGCCACGATCTGCCGCCAGGTTGCCACGCTGAAACGCGATTTAGTGCTGCAGGGCAACCTTAATACGCTGCGCTATCAGGCAGGATAAATCGCGGTACGCCAGGGACGCATAAATACGTCAGGGACGCATAAATGCGTCAGGGACGCATAAATGCGTCAGGGACGCATAAATGCGTCCCCTACAATTATCGTAGGGGCGCCATTAATGGCGCCCGTTGCTGACAGCTCAGCGTTCGTCGCGGCGACCGCCTGCAGCAGCCCAGATACGCCGGACGTGTACCGTTACCTCTTCACGATCGTGATACAGCTGACGCGCCTGAATCTGGGCGTTGATACCCTGCGCTTTTAACGCTTCATCCATCATCGCCAGATTCTGCGTGACCTCTTCATAGCGCTTTTTCATCGGCAGCTTGAGGTTGAAAATCGCTTCACGACACCAGCCGTTTACCAGCCACTCAGTCATTAACGTGGCCACGCGCACCGGTTTTTCTACCATATCGCATACCAGCCAGCTGATATTGCTGCGCGGCGGGCGAAACTTAAAACCATCCTCACGACAGTGGGTAACCTGTCCGGTATCCATCAGGCTCGGTGCCATCGGGCCGTTATCAACCGCGTAGACCCACATGCTGCGCTTCACCAGCTGATAGGTCCAGCCGCCCGGGCAGGCGCCCAGATCGACCGCATACATGCCGCTTCCCAGGCGTTCGTCCCACTCATCGGCCGGCACAAACACATGAAACGCCTCTTCCAGTTTGAGCGTTGAGCGGCTGGGAGCGTCAGAAGGAAACTTCAGTCGCGGGATCCCCATATAGAATGGCGAATTATTTTCCGGCAGCGAATAACCTACATAGCAGGTGCCCGGAGCGATAAAAAACACGTGCACCACCGGCCGCTTAGGACTCTCATAATTGAGCAGGATATTGCTGGCACGCAGGCTGGCGCGCAGCGGCACCGTCAGCTTGCGGCAAAATTTAGTCAGCTCTTTGGCTTCGTTGGTATCCGGAACCTCGACCCGCAGCTCTCCCCCTTTCTCCACCACTCCGGTCAGCATGCCGGTAATGGGAGTAATGCGATCTTCGGGAGGTAAATCGCGCAGCAGCTCGCCAACCACCAGCATCTGCCGGGCAAAAATCAGTTCAGCAAACGGTAGCGAGCGCAGCAGCTTCTCTGCATCTTCTGGCTGATAGCACTCAAACAGCACGTAGCCCGCTTCTTCTTTTACCCGCGGAAAGCCGTAAATTTCCCGCTCTGCTGCTTTAGCGCTGATTTCTGCCGCGCACTCTTTTTCAAACCCGGGACGACAATAGAGTAATACTTTATTCATGGCGTTCTGCCTTTGTTTTCAGACGCAGCGCGCCAATCAACATCAAAAACCAGCCGATCAGGAAGCAAAATCCTCCCGCCGGCGTAACAAACACCCAGAACTGCAGGTGCGACAGCGCCAGGCAATAGAGACTGCCGCTGAAAAGAACGGTACCCAGCGCCATCGCTGCGCTGCTCCAGTAAAACCAGATATTAGCGCGTCGCAGCATCGCGGCACCCAGTCCCATTACCGCCAGCGTGTGGTAAGCCTGATACTCCAGGCCGGTATGGATCCACGCCATTTCAGATGGCCCCAGCGATTTACTTAATACGTGCGCGCCAAACGCACCAAACGCCACCAGCACGAAGCCGCTGATGGCTGCAAATATAAACATGGCACGACTGGACATCGATCTATCCTCATGGTCCCGCCGCACATCACTGTGCAGCGAACGGTAACTTAGTGATCGTAGCGAAAACGGAATTTTTCCTGTTCGGTAGCGGCTTTTTCCAGAATCCACTGACGAAAGGCGGCTATTTTACCCAGTTCTGCCTGACTGTCATGACAAACCAGATAAAAAGCGTTTTTACTTACCAGCACATCATTGAACGGGCAGACCAGGCGCCCTGCTTCGATCTCACTCTCTGCCATCACGTTGTTCGCCAGCGCCACACCCTGCCCGTGGATCGCTGCCTGCAGTACCATGGCACTGTGGCTGAAAATAGGCCCCTGTTGCACATTGATATGCTGCAGTCCCAGCTGGCGGGTGTAGGCCTGCCAGTCACGACGCGACGCATCATGCAGCAGCGTAAAGTGCGCCAGATCGGCGGGCGATTTCAGCGGATTATCGCCGGAGAGCAGCAGCGGTGAGCAGACCGGCAGCAGATATTCAGCGTAGAGCTTATCCACCCGCAGGCCTGGCCAGTTGCCCCGGCCATAGAAGATAGCGACGTCAACATCGTCTGCCAGCTTCTCCTCTTCACGGTCTACCGCCTGAATACGCACGTCGATTCCCGGATAAGCCATATTAAAGCTGGAGAGACGCGGAACCAGCCACTGAATCGCAAAGCTCGGCAGCAGGCTGACCGTGAGCGCCCCTTTAGCGCTGCGCGCCTGCAGCTTGCGGGTCGCATCGTTAAGCGCTGAAAAAATCTCTTTGATATCGAGATAGTAACTCTGCCCCTCTTCCGTCAGCAGCAGCGAGCGGTTGCGGCGGCGGAACAGCTTGAGCCCGAGAAAATCCTCAAGCGACTTGATCTGATGGCTCACCGCCGCCTGGGTCACAAACAGCTCTTCAGCGGCTTTGGTAAAGCTCAGATAGCGGGCAGCCGCGTCAAAAACACGTAAAGCATTGAGCGGCGGAAGGCGTTTAGACATGGTTTTCCACAGATGGATTCATAGTGTAAAACTGCAACTTATACAACGTCGTCAGCTATTAGATTTTTTAATCCGAGACATTATAATTTGTCCGTTGAGGAAGCTCCAGCAAATACCTATAGTTGCCGCACTTCCAGAGCCGGAACGAAAAGTTTTCTGAAAACGTGCGAGAGATCGCAGACTTTTGGAGAGCTTTTGGCTTGTGGTCGTGATGTTGTGTTTGCATTTTTTGATCTGAATCTTGCAGATCAAACTTTTAATTCCTGAGATTTACCCTGTCTGTCCAAAGTGATTTTATGTAGCACCGCAAATTGCGGTGCTTTTTTTTCGTAATTTTACTGCCCCATCTCAACCATCTCTTTCACATCAGAGCGGTTAATCTGCTGCTCATTGCCATTGGCATCTTTATAGCTGATCATACCGGTATCATCATCAACTTTTGGCTTGCCGTCAGCGACAATCGTGCGGCCATCGTTCGTGTGCATAACATAGTTGCTGGAACAGGCCGCCAGGGTAAATGCCATGGTGCAGACAGCCAGCACTGCGGTAAGTTTGTTCATCTTCTATCTCCTTGCAGATTGATTGCATTAAACCGCCCGCAGCCACGACATTGCGCCATCAGCCTGAAAGCACGGCTGAAAATGGCGAACGGGTTATGCGGGTTTCGGTTCAAACCTTGCCATAATGAGCATAACGCGCTTTTACAGCTTTGCCAGCCTGCAGCCTGCTGTTACGGCTGGCCCTAAATCACCGGAGTGGGCCCGATATGACCATCTTCTCTCCTGGCGCTTTTCGTCAGCAGTTTCCTGCGCTAAATGATGCCGGCGTCTATCTTGACAGCGCCGCCACGGCGCTCAAGCCGCAGGCGGTCATTGATGCCACCGCACAGTTCTATTCGCTCAGTGCCGGCACCGTGCACCGCAGCCAGTTTGCTGCGGCGCGTGCGCTGACGGCACAGTATGAACAGGCGCGCGGCGTGGTCGCACAGTGGCTGAATGCCGCTGACGATCGGCAGATTGTCTGGACGCGCGGCACCACTGAGGCGATCAATCTGGTGGCGTACAGCTGGCTGGCACCGCGCCTGCAGCCGGGTGATGAAATCATCGTCAGCGAGGCGGAGCATCACGCTAACCTGGTGCCGTGGCTGATGGTGGCTCAGGCAAGCGGCGCCACGGTAGTGAAATGGCCGCTGGGAGCCGATCGCCGACCCGACATTGACCTGCTGCCGGAACTGATCAACACGCGCACCCGCCTGCTGGCCGTGAGCCAGATGTCAAACGTCACCGGCGGCTGTCCGGATCTGGCGCAGGCTATCGCGCTGGCGCATGAGGCGGGTGCAAAGGTCATGGTGGATGGCGCGCAGGGCGTGGTGCACTGCCCGCCTGACGTGCAGGCGCTGGATATCGACTTCTATGCGTTTTCCGGCCACAAACTTTATGGTCCGATGGGCATTGGCGTGCTGTATGGCAAAGCAGAGTTGCTGGAGTCGATGCAGCCGTGGCAGGGCGGCGGCAAAATGCTGACGCAGGTTGACTTCAGCGGATTTACGCCGCAGCCGGTACCGTGGCGCTTTGAGGCCGGAACGCCCAACGTGGCGGGTGTGGTGGGCCTCAGCGCGGCGCTGAACTGGCTGTCGCACCATCATCAGGAAAAAGCGGAGATGTGGAGTCAGCAGCTCGCCTGCCTGGCCGAAGAGCAGCTAAGCACGCTGCCCGGCTTTCGCAGCTTCCGCTGCGGCTCTTCCAGCCTGCTTGCCTTTGATATTGCGGGGATCCATCACAGCGATATCGTCACGCTGCTGGCTGAACAGGGCATTGCGCTGCGTGCCGGGCAGCACTGCGCGCAGCCGCTGATGGCAGCTCTGGGCGTCAGCGGTACGCTGCGCGTCTCGTTCGCGCCTTATAATAACCTGCAGGATGTGGATGCGCTGGTGCGCGCCATGCACTGCGCCGTGAACCTTTTAGGTGAATAATCTCATGACAACCCTGCTCGCTCCCCACCCCTTTGGCCATACGATCACCGCTCAGGGGCTGACCGACACGTTTGCCCGCTTTCAGCAGTGGGAGGATCGCTACCGGCAGCTGATTCAGCTCAGCCGTCAGCTGCCGGCGCTGCCGGAAGAACTGAAGTGTGCGGAGATCGAGCTGAGCGGCTGCGAAAACCGCGTCTGGCTCAGCAGCCAGCAGCTGCCTGACGGCACGCTGCATTTTTATGGCGACAGCGAGGGGCGGATTGTGCGTGGCCTGCTGGCCGTGCTGCTGACCGCCACCGAAGGAAAAACCCCGGCACAGCTGCTGGCCCAGGATCCGCTGGCGCTGTTTGATACGCTGGGACTGCGCGCGCAGCTGAGCGCGTCACGCAGCAGCGGTCTGCAGGCGCTGGCAGAGGCGGTAATGCGCGCGGCGCGTCAGGCAGCCTGACGCGCCCTGCGCGCCTGAAACTTCTTCAGCGCGTGCGATACGGCGATAAATCCAAACGTGGCGGTCACCATGGTTGCCGCCCCGAAGCCTGCAGCGCAATCCATCCGCTTCGGGCCTTCTGCCGTGCTGCGCGAGGCGCATACGCTGCCGTCGGGCTGCGGATAGATCAGCGCTTCAGTGGAAAACACGCAGTCGATGCCCAGTTTGCCCTTACTGTTTTTTACCACGCCAAAATCACTTTTCAGGCGCTCGCGCAGTTTAGCCGCCAGCGGATCCTGGATGGTTTTCGCCAAATCGCTGACCTGAATCTGCGTGGGATCGATCTGTCCGCCTGCCCCGCCGGTGGTAATAAGCGGGACTTTATTACGCCGGCACCAGGCAATCAGCGCCGCTTTCGGCCGCACGCTGTCGATGGCATCAATCACATAGTCAAACCCGGCTGAGAGCAATTCGGCGGTGTTTTGCGGCGTGATAAAGTCGTCAATGCAGGTGACAACGCACTCCGGATTGATGGCGCGGATGCGGGCGGCCATGACCTCCGTTTTTGCCTGACCGACATTGCCCTGCTGCGCATGGATCTGCCGGTTGGTATTGGTAATACAGACATCATCCATATCGATCAGCGTAATGTGTCCGATGCCGGTACGCGCCAGCGCTTCAGCGGCCCAGGAGCCTACGCCGCCAATACCAATTACGCAGAAATGCGCCTCTGCAAACTGCTGCAGCGCCTCCTGTCCATAAAGACGCGCCGTTCCGCCAAAGCGCTGTCGCCAGGCGTCGCTTACCACTTTCATATCTGACCTTTACTCCGGAATGCGGTGCGCCGCGTGGCGCACCCGATAATGTACTCTCCTGCAGAGAGCTGGCTGTCAGTGTATCAATTTGCACCGGTCAGCAGTGAACCGTTATTGCCGTTTTGCGCAGTGCTGAACAGCGGCTGTCCGGCACCGGGAGCCGTCTTCAGTACCCAGACGCGGCCGTAGTGGTTATAGAAGCCGGCCAGATGTGCGGCGTCCGGGCCTACGCCCTGATAGATATCAAAGTGCTGGCCTTTGATTGCGCCACCGACGTCCAGCGCCACCATCAGACGCATTTCATACTTACCGTTGAACTTACCTTTTGCATTCAGCTGCGGCACTTCCGCCAGCAGTGCCGTGCCCGCCGGGATCAGAGAGCGGTCAGAGGCAACCGATGCTTTGGCAATCAGCGGAACTGCGCTGGCACCCCGCACCGGCACGTACTCTTCAGGTTTAAAGAAGACAAAGGACTGGTTGGTCTCCAGCACATCACGCACTTCCTGCGGTGAATGCTCCTCAGCCCACTGCCGGATGGCCTGCATCGACATATCTTCGCGTTTGACTTCACCGCGATCGATCAGCTCTTTACCAATGCTGTGATAAGCCCAGCCATTTTTACCGCCGTAGCCAAAGAAGCGCAGCGGACGTCCGTCCCCAAAATCGACGTAGCCGCTGCCCTGCACATCCATCATAAAGTTGTCGATCAGCGAGTTGCTCCAGGCGATAACGTAGCGCTCATCGAGCGCGCCGCTATAAATGCCGGCGCGGCTCGGCAGCTTCGCCCCGCGTGGGCGCGGCGGCATGCGGTAAATAGGATACTGAAACTCGCCCTGCCGGGTGTAACGCGCTTCCACTACCGGCGTGTAGTAACCGGTAAACTGCACGTTGCCATAATTGTCGGTGCCTTCCATCTGAAACGCATTCAGGCCGAACTGACGCAGCTGACGCGTATCTGCACCCGAAAGCAGCCAGTTCTGGATAGCGCTGTAGGTGTCATTATTACGGCTGAACAGACGCGAGGAAGCGGACTGAATCTGCTGCACCTGCAGGCCAAAATCCTGCCCGTTAACCGGACGCCCTTTGGCATTAGGCTCATTAACCAGCCCGAGCGGTTGCTCCAGCTTGCCATCAATATATTGCTGACCGCGATCGGTCGGCTTTGAGCTACAACCCGCTAATAGCGCCAGAAATGCGCCAGTGAGTGCATACTTTACCCGGTGTCCGTTCATGACTCTCTCTTGTTGTCGGTTGTTCGCCCGGCGACGATAGCAAAGCCCTGGTCATAATGAAATCTGCCACCCGCCATCGCCTTCACATCTGTACGTTTTTTCATCCGGATGCGACATTATTCAGCAACTGCTTATGGATTTCACCCGTTAAGCGCAAAAAGGGGTTGCATCGTCACGCGCCAGGTGTATAGTGCGCATCCACGGACGCGGGGTGGAGCAGCCTGGTAGCTCGTCGGGCTCATAACCCGAAGGTCGTCGGTTCAAATCCGGCCCCCGCAACCAATTCTTCTTAATGAAGAGACAATATGAAGTGTCGCTCAGGCGACAGACGGACGCGGGGTGGAGCAGCCTGGTAGCTCGTCGGGCTCATAACCCGAAGGTCGTCGGTTCAAATCCGGCCTCCGCAACCAATTGTCTTAAGAAGAATACAATGTGAAACGTCGCTCAGTGCGACAGACGGACGCGGGGTGGAGCAGCCTGGTAGCTCGTCGGGCTCATAACCCGAAGGTCGTCGGTTCGAATCCGGCCCCCGCAACCAATTCTTTTGATGAAGAAACATAAAACACCTTAACGGGTGTTTTTTTGTTTCTGCCGCCGGAAAAAAGCGGCATTGCTGCCGCCCTGCCCTTACCGCCGTGCCAGCACGCCGCCTTTATCAAAATAGGCTTTGATACCGTGAAAAATCGCTTCGGCCACCTGATGCTGATAGCGTGCGGTTCGCAGCTTGCGCTCCTCCTCCACGTTACTGATAAACGCCGTCTCAACCAGAATTGACGGGATATCGGGCGCTTTCAGCACGGCAAAACCCGCCTGATCAACCGTACGCTTATGCAGATGATTGATGTGCCCCATGCGCGCCAGTACCTCTTTGCCAAATTTCAGGCTGTCACTGATGGTCTGACGCTGCACCATATCGAACATCGTGTGGTCGAGATAGCGATCGCCGCTCATGCTGACGCCGCCAATCAGATCGGCTTCGTTCTGCGTCTGTGCCAGGAAACGGGCTGCGGCAGAGGTCGCGCCGCGCGTGGAGAGCGCGAATACCGAAGAGCCACGCGCTGCCCGGCTGGTAAACGCATCGGCATGAATCGAAACAAACAGATCGGCACGCTGCTTGCGCGCTTTTGCCACCCGCACGCGCAGTGGAATAAACACATCTTCGTTACGCGTCATGTAGGCTTTCATATTGTGCTCTTTATCGATCAATGCCCGCAGGTAGCGACCAATCTTCAGCACAATATCCTTTTCACGCGTTTTGTATTTGCCGTGCGCACCGGGATCTTCGCCGCCGTGTCCGGGATCGATCATGATAATGATCGGACGATCGCGCCCCGCCTTACCCGGCAACGGTGCCTGCGCAGGCTGATCGCGCTCCAGATCGCCTTTGTTGTAATCGTTGAGCAGCGCCAGCAGCGGATCGTCGGCGTGCGATGCCTGACTGGGATACAGATCCACCACCAGCCGGTTTTTGATACCGGCCACGGGCGCCAGGGTAAAGGTTTTTGGTGCGACGTTACGCTTCAGCTCCAGCACAATCCGCACCGTGTGCGGATCAAACTGCCCGACCCGGGCCGTTTTGATAAAGGGATCGTCTGTGCGCACCAGCTTATTGATGCCTTTCAGCGCCGGATTGATATGCAGATTTTTGATATCAATGACCAGGCGTTCAGGGTTGCTCAACGCAAACTGCTTGTAGTGCAGCGGGATATTCGACTCCAGCGTGACGCGGGAGTACGTTGATGAAGGCCAGATGCGTACCGCAACAATGTGCTGACTCGCTGCCAGCCCGGTACGCGTTACGCTAAGTAGCCATAGCGCACCGGCACCTTGTAATAACCGTCTTCGGGAAAAAGCCTGGGACATGCCACTCCAACTACTGTGTTATGGATAAATCTGCGTCAGCCGACGCTCAGAAAGCGAAAACTTTATCCAATCTGGCAACGCTTGTCTCGTCGGAAAAGCCAGATAATGCAGGCTGTTATCAACGGATGCATCTGAAAAATCGTAAAGTAACGTCAGGCGCAACGCTTGCAATACGGCGAAAAACAGAATAAAAATACACTAATTACGAATAACCATTCACAGAGGGTGCACCGTGAAGGAACGCAGTACCGAGCTGGTTCAGGGTTTTCGCCATACCGTTCCCTATATTAATGCCCATCGCAACAAGACGTTTGTCATCATGCTGGGCGGCGAAGCCATTGAGCATGAAAACTTCTCCAGTATCGTTAACGATATTGGCCTGCTGCATAGCCTGGGCATCCGTCTGGTGGTGGTCTATGGCGCACGTCCGCAGATTGATGCCAGCATGGCGCAGCAGCAGCTGGAGCCTCTCTATCACAAACACACCCGCGTGACCGATGCGCAATCGCTGGAGCTGGTAAAGCAGGCGGCGGGCCGTCTGCAGCTTGATATTACGGCGCGTTTGTCGATGAGCCTTAACAACACGCCGCTGCAGGGCGCGCATATTAATGTCGTCAGCGGTAACTTTATCATTGCCCAGCCGCTGGGCGTGGATGATGGCGTTGACTACTGTCACAGCGGACGCATTCGCCGTATTGATGAAGAGGCGATTCACCGCCAGCTGGATAATAACGCGATTGTACTGCTCGGCCCGGTCGCCGTCTCTGTAACCGGCGAAAGCTTTAATCTCACCTCAGAAGAGGTTGCCACGCAGCTCGCCATCAAGCTCAAGGCAGAGAAGATGATTGGCTTCTGCTCCGAGCAGGGCGTGACCGATCGCGCTGGCACAATTATTTCAGAGCTGTTTCCCGGTGATGCGCAGACGCGCATTGATGAGATGGAGAGCGACGGCGATTTTCTGTCCGGTACGGTGCGCTTTCTGCGCGGCGCGGTGAAAGCGTGTCGCAGCGGCGTGCGCCGCAGCCATCTGATCAGCTATCAGGAGGATGGCGCACTGCTGCAGGAGCTCTTCTCACGCGACGGTATCGGTACACAGATTGTTATGGAATCTGCCGAGCAGATCCGGCGCGCCAACATCAACGATATTGGCGGCATCCTGGAACTGATCCGTCCGCTGGAGCAGCAGGGTATTCTGGTACGGCGCTCGCGTGAACAGCTGGAGATGGAGATCGATAAGTTTACCATCATCCAGCGCGATAATATGACCATCGCCTGTGCCGCGCTCTACCCGTTCCCGGATGAGCAGATTGGCGAAATGGCGTGTGTGGCAGTACATCCCGACTATCGCAGCTCATCACGCGGCGAGCTGCTGCTGGATCGCGTGGCGCTACAGGCGCGGCAGATGGGGCTAAAAAAGCTGTTTGTGCTCACCACCCGCAGCATTCACTGGTTTCAGGAGCGGGGCTTTACGCCAGTAGATATTGAGTCGCTGCCAGAGAGCAAGCAGCAGATGTATAACTATCAGCGTCGCTCAAAGGTGCTGATGGCAGATTTAAAATAAGCCACGTATTCCAGGGCCGCATAAATGCGGCCCCTGCGTGATCCTGTAGGGGCGCCATTTATGGCGCCCTGGCCGCACGGGAAATTCCGGGCCGCGTTATTTTCCCCCCAGGGCCGCATTAATGCGGCCCCTACAGGAGCACGTAGGGGCGCGATTATCCTGTACGAAGCTTTACGCGTCAGACGTCGCGCCAAGCCGTGACAGCAGGCCGCTGCGGCGCTGCGTGCGCAGCTGGACTGCGCGACGGAAAATGTTTTCATCACTGTAGAGCGTCAGCTGCCTGCGGGCACGCGTAATCGCGGTATAAATTAACTCCCGCGTCAGCACCGGTAAAAACTGGGCCGGCATCACCAGCGCGGTGTGCTCAAACTCCGAACCCTGCGACTTGTGCACCGTCATGGCCCAGGCGGTATCGTGTGCCGGCAGTCGGCTCGGCTGGACCGCTTTGATGGTCCCGTCCGGCAGCGGGAAGAAGACCTTCAGCACGCCCTCCTCGTCTGTCAGCGTGATACCGATATCGCCGTTAAACAGGCCCAGCGCGCTGTCATTGCGCGTGACCATTACCGGCCGTCCCGGATACCAGCGGCTGCCGCCTGCGGGGCGACGGATCAGCTGCAGCTGTATCAGCTTCTGCTCAATACGCTGATTGAGTCCTTCCACGCCAAACGGCCCTTCGCGCAGCGCGCACAGCAGCTGATAGCGGCCGAAAGAGGCGAGGATATCAGCCGGCGCGGCATCCTCAGCTACCTGCTGCAGAAAGTCCCGATAACCAGCAGCAATCTCATTCAGCATTCGCTGATACGCTTCACCGCTGTTTAGCGGCGCACGCGCAATATCACTGAAATTGCTCTGAAAGGCGCGCTCCACCGCCTGCGCATCACCGGCGTTAACGGCTGCTGCCAGCTGGCCGATGCCGGAGCTGGCATCAAAACGGTAGCTTTTACGCAGCAGGCAGATCGCATCGCGCACCGCGGGTGCTGCGGTTTCATTACTGCCGCCGATCTCACAGCCGGTCATCAGCGTCAGCTGCGTGGCGCGCACCGGACTGTAGCCCGCCTCCGCACAGCGACAGATATCGCCCAGTACTGCTCCCGCCTCTACGGAGGCAAGCTGGTCGCGGTCGCCGAGAAAAATTACCCGCGCCTGCGATGGCAGCGCGGCAATCAGGCTGGCCATCATGCCGAGATCCACCATGGAAGCTTCATCCACCACCAGCACATCGAGATGCAGCGGATTACCGGCATGGTAACGCAAACGCTGCGTTTCAGGCTGTGCGCCCAGCAGGCGATGCAGCGTGGTGGCCTCCTCCGGAAAGCGCTGGCGCTCCTGCTCGCTGACCGCCAGCTGCTGCAGCGCTTTTCCCAGTGACTCCGTCAGGCGCGCCGCCGCTTTGCCGGTTGGGGCCGCCAGCTGAATGCGCAGCGCGCCGTCGCTCAGGCGGATCAGCGCCGCCAGCAGTTTTGCCACGGTGGTGGTTTTGCCGGTGCCCGGCCCGCCGGAAATCACCGCGGTCTTCTGCGTTAATGCGACAGCAGCGGCAATCTTCTGCCAGTCATCCGGCGCGGTGCCAAACAGCGCATCCAGCACGCTGCGTACCTGCTCCGGGGCAAACGGCTGCGGCGCAGCCTGAGGATGGAAAAAGCGCGCCACGTCACCTTCATGATGCCATAAGCGATGCAGATAGAGCCGGTCGTCGCTCAGTACAACAGGGGCCGCGCGATCGCGGGAGCTGAGCGCATCCCAGCCCGCCAGCAGGCTGTGCCAGTCGTGCGGATCGCCTGCTGCCTGCCAGATCGCCTGCGCCAGTTCGGGATGACGGCCGCGAAACAGCTGCTCGCGGTTAAGCTGGGCCAGCGGCAGGCAGACATGCCCTTCTCCGGCTTCAGCGCTGAGACAGGCAGCAGCCAGTAAGCGGGCGGGTTCATCGCTGGTGGCTATCAGCTGAGCAAACTGCACGTCCAGCGGGCGCAGCAGCCGCAGCTCTGTTGCCTGCTTTAATAGCGTAGTGATATCGCTCATGCATCCTCTCCCTGCCCGCGAAACAGGCTATCAAGTTGTGTGACAAATTCAGCGGCAGGACGGGTGAAAAAGACGCCATTATCAGGCGAACTGCCATCCATACCGCGCAAAAACAGATAAAACACGCCGCCCATATGCTGCTCATAGTCGTAATCGGGCAGCCGGTGCTGCAGAAACCGGTGCAGCGCCAGCGTATAGAGCTGATACTGCAAATCGTAGCGATGGTCAATCATCGCCTGTGCCATGGCATCCGGGGTATAGGCTTCATGACTCTCCCCCAGCCAGTTGGATTTATAATCCAGCAGGTAATATTTTCCGTCCCGGCGAAACACCAGGTCGATAAAGCCTTTGAGCATGCCCTGCACCTGACTGAAGTTAAGTGCGGGCGCCTGCGCAGAGAGCGGGTCATGCTGGCGCATCAGCCGGTCCAGCGCGGGAGCGGTAAGCAGAGCGCTGATAGGCAGATAAAACTCCATCTCAATCAGGCGGTCGCGTGCGGCCACGTCAGCCAGCCGGATCTGCTGCGCATTAAGCGGCGTAGTCACAACCCGCTCAATCCAGCTGCTCAGCACCGGCTGCCAGTGCAGCGGGTAGCCGTTCTGCTGCAGATGCTGCTCCAGCAGCTCCGTCCCTGGCGGCTGGGTAAAGTCGATCGACTCAAACAGCTCATGCAGAAACGTACCCGGTGCGGCACCGCGCGGAAAATGATGTGGCGTCAGCACAACCTCTTCGGTCGCCGCCTGCTGCTCTTCACCCGCCGCTTCCAGGTCGAAGTGGGGCACCACCTCCAGCAGGCGATGCGCGCTGTGCTGCTGCAGACCTGAATAGCTGGTCACGCGCCACGATTCAGCCAGCTGGCGCGATATCGCGCGTGCATGCAGATCGTCGCGTACGCCAGCCTGCACCTGCCAGCGTGCGGCTTCAGCACGATCGGCCATCACCACCTCGCACCCTTCGCCGTTCAGCGCTTCCAGCAGCGCGCCGAGCTGCTCTGCCGTCGCCGCTTCGCCGCGCTGCAGCAGATAGCCCAGCGCACTTTTATGCAGGTCGCTCTCGCCCTCTTTTTTGCGCGCGCCGCGAAACAGCGGCGCCACGCCGATGCTGCAGTGATACACAGAGCGCGTCAGCGCAACATAAAGCAGGCGAAGATCTTCTGCCAGTCGCTCCTGTTCCGCCAGCGCCAGGCTCTGCTCATCGCCCTGCAAATCCAGCACCGCGCTGAAGTTATCGCGGTCGTGGTAAAGCGCAATATCTGCTTCACGGAATCCGGCTGCAAACGGCAGCCAGACCAGCGGATACTGCAGCCCTTTCGATTTATGGATGGTGACGATCTGCACCAGATGGCGGTCGCTCTCCAGTCGCAGCTGCTGGCTGGCCGACTGACTGTCGGGCCGCGCTATCTGCTGTGCCAGATAACGTACCAGCGCATGCGGGCTGTCAAGCTGCGATGCCGCTTCCTGCAGCAGCTCCCCCAGATGCAGCAGATCGGTCAGGCGGCGCTCGCCATTTTCCGACGCCAGCATATTTTCGGCCAGCTGGCGCTCCAGCATAATTTCCCGCAGCATTGGCAACACCCCACGCTGATGCCAGAGGCGCTGCCAGCGCGCAAAGGTATCTACCAGCGTGTCCCAGCCGCGCGCATCGCGATCGAGCGCATCCAGCTGAGCCGCATCCAGCGCAAATAGCGAAGTCGCCAGCGCCGTACGCAGCATCCGCTCCTGTTCCGGAGCCAGAATAGCGCGCAGCAGCCAGAGCAGCTCGCGCGCTTCCGGTGTCGTGTAAACGCTGTCGCGGTTAGAGAGATAGACTGAGGGGATCGCGAGCTGCGCCAGCGCTTCGCGGATCTGATTCGCTTCGTTGCGGCTGCGCACCAGCACCGTGATATCCGATGCCTGTACGGGCCGCAGCGCCGGCCCTTTTCCCAGCATCGCCTCGCCCTGCTGCCCCGCCTGCAGCCAGCGGCTGATATCCATTGCGCACTGCTTTGCCATTTGCTGCTGATATTCGCTGACGCTGGCACCGCTGCCGGGCTGCAGCCAGAAGCGCAGCGCGGGCTGCTCTCTGCCCTCTGCCTTTAGCGACAGCGCCTGGTTAGGCGGCGCAAACTGCACCGGCAAAAACGGAATTTCAGCAAACAGAAAGGGAGCCGGCAAGCGCGAGAAAAGCTGGTTTACGCTCTCTACCATCGCGGGTGACGAGCGCCAGTTAGTGTCCAGCGTATAGTGCGCCGCAATTTCATTACGCGCCCGGATATAGGTAAAAATATCCGCCCCGCGGAAAGCGTAGATCGCCTGTTTGGGATCGCCTATCAGCAGTAGCGCATGTTCAGGCTGATGCATATAGAGCGTACGGAAAATCCGGTACTGCTGCGGATCGGTATCCTGAAATTCATCGATCAGCGCCACCGGGTAGCGCTGCCGGATCAGCTGCGCCAGCTGCGCGCCGCCCGCCTGCTGCAGCGCATCATCAAGCCGGCTCAGCAGATCGTCAAAGCCCAGCAGCGCCTGCAGCCGCTTCTGTTTATGCACCGCCTCACGCACTTCGGTCAGCGCCCGAGCAATGACCACATCACGCAGCGACAGCGGTTCAGCCAGAAACGCGTCAATTGCGCTGAACAGCGCGTGCCGCGGGGCGTCGCCTTTTTTGGTTTTCTCATCCAGTATCCGCTGCCCGAAGCGTGCCAGCTCGGGCGGAACCTGGTAATCACTGCTGTCGCTATGGGCCCACTGGCTCACTTTACTGACCCAGGCGGGCAGATGTTTGCTGCTGTAGCTGCGCTTATCCACGCCCGACTGCTCAACCAGCGTCTGCACGTCATCACCCAGCGTTCGCCACTGCGCTTTGATCTCCGCGATGCGCGCCATATTACGTGCATGCCGCGACGCAAGCGTCTCCTGGTCATCCGGCGGCAGCCGCAGCGAGGGCGACTCTCCCTGCAGCCACGGGCGCAGGGTAGCCAGCAGCTGTTCCGGCCCCAGCCATTCGGTGACAATCACGCGCGCGATATCCAGCGTCAGCGGATAGCAGTGACGCCGCCAGAAATCAGCCGTTGCCTGACGCAGGAGCGGATGCTCATCTTCAATCAGCTGCTGTTCAAACAGCATGCCGGACTCAAACGCGTTAAGATTGAGCATACGCTGGCAGAAGCCGTGGATGGTGAAAATAGCGGCTTCATCCATCTGTCTTTCCGCCGCCAGCAGCAGCGAGGCGGCCTCTTCCCGCTGCGGGATCGCCTGCAGCAGTGCGGTCAGCATCGCATCGCTGCTGACGCCGCGAATACAGGCGAGCCGCAGCGCGTGGATATTCGCGCGGATACGACCGCGCAGCTCTGCCGTCGCCGCTTCGGTGAACGTCACCACCAGAATCTCTTCTACCGAGAGCGGACGGCTGTAAGCGTTCTCTTCGCCCAGACCCAGCAGCAGGCGCAGATAAAGCAGGCCGATGGTAAAGGTTTTACCCGTACCGGCAGAGGCCTCAATCAGGCGCTCGCCGCGCAGCGGCAGCGTCAGCGGATTGAGGGATTCAGCACGCTGACTCATGGCGTATCACTCTTAACCGGCAGCGACTGCTGCAGCTGCGCCAGCGCCGCCCAGGTGGTAAAGCCAGGCAGCGCTGCGTAATCTGCCTGCGGTGCGCTCTCCTGCGTACCGCTGATCTGGGAAATCATCGCCATTCCCTGCTGCCGGATCGCCTGCCGGAAGAAAGTGGCCAGCTGCGCCGGCGTCAGCTGCTGCACCTGCGCAATCACTTTCTCTCGCGTATCGAACGCATAGTTCTGACGGCTGAAGTCACGACTGTAGCGATTGGCTTCCTCCTCCAGCGTCTGAGGACGCTGTTTCAGCTCATTGATCATCGCCTGCTGGTACTGCGCAAAGGTCTCGGGCTTCATGCTGCGCAGCCGCTGTTCTGCCTGCGGATAGAATGCCTGGAAGCGCTGCAGCAGGAACGCGGGCTGCCGGCTGTTGCTCTGCAGCAGAAAACCGATGCCCCACTGGCGGCCTATCGGCATCTGATAGGTAAAGACGGCATAGCCCAGCTGCTCTTCCGTGCGCAGCTGGTTATAAAACCACGGCTGGATAATCTGACTCAGCAGCGTACTGGCAGCCATGCTCTGATATTCATCATACCCGACAGGCACATAGAGCGCCGCCAGCGCGGAATCGCTGCTGCTTCCCGCCTGCTGCAGGTTCGCCTTGATCGGTTTATCCACCACAACATAGTCACTGCGCCACGGTGCCTCTCCGCTGCTCTGCAGCTGCGCTTTCAGGGCCACGCCAAGCGCTTCCGTCTCTTTTGCTGAGAGATTACCCACCGCCAGCATCTCTGGTGTCGACTGATGCAGCAGCGCGTCACGCCAGGCGATCACCTCCTGCAGCGTGATCTCCGGCAGCAACCGGCGGCGTTCGTCGCGCTGGGTATAGGGCAGCTGCGACAGCATCTGCATCGGCTGGATCGCCTGTTCAAACGCTTTGCCTTTTTCAGCCGCATCCAGACGGTCGCGATACCAGGATTTAGCCTGAGCGAGCTGCGCTTCATCCGGACGGAAGCTGCTGTAACCGGCGACCAGCTCCTGCAGCAGCTGCGGCAAACGCTGGGTAAATCCGCTGGCGTTAAACACCAGGCCATCATCTTCTCCCACGGAGAAACTGATGCCACCCACCGACGCCTGGGAGTTGAGCTCATCCAGCGCCTGGCTGGAGAGATAATCATTCAGACCAAACAGCACCTGCTGACGCGCGTCGCCGATCGCTGCCTTATTGCGTAGCGCCAGGGTAATCGCCGCTTTTGGCTCGTCAGGATAGAACCGGCCCGGCATCCATAAAATACGCATTGCCGCGTCATTACTGAGCACAATCGGATGCGTGTAGTTTTTCCCGTCGCGTGCAATCAGTGAAAAGTCAGTGGGAATATAGGGATTGAGCGCGGGCAAAGAGAGCGTGATATGCGCTGCACGCTGCTGCCAGTCGCTGTACTGCGCGGCGCTGATTTTATCAACCTGATACGGCGCATTAACAAAGTAGGCCTGCTGATTGTGCGGCTCCTGCGGGCTGATATACCAGATGCGGGCATTTTGCGGCGTCATCTCACCAAGGCGTGCCGCTACCGCTGCAGGATCGAAGCGATCGGCAAGGTAAGGCGCATCCAGCGTGTGCGCGACCGGCACACGCAGCATGGTGTCGGCCAGCCACTGAATGTAGTCCATATCACGGGTAATTGACGGATAGCGGTAATCAAGCGCCAGCACATGCGATACCTCGTCAAAATAGCGCTTATCAATGCCGTTGCGGCGCAGCATATCGAGGTAGCTGAAAATGGCGGCCACGACTTCATCGCGTTGCGTCAGCCCTTTATCCGTCAGCGACACAGAAATAGCAAAGACGCCGCTGCTGCGCTCGGTGACCGGATCGGCCCCTGCGGTCACGCCATCGGCCAGTCCCTGCTTCTGCAGCCAGTCATTCAGCGTATTGGCGCTGCGGTTACCCAGCAGATAGCCAATCAGCGTATCGGTTTTGCTGCGGAAATCGGCGCTGTTGTTCGCGATCCGAAACTCAATCTTCAGCTGTTTACGCGGCTGAGCCGGCACGTAGTGAATAATGATGCCTTTCTGCGCTCCGGTGACCACCGGTACATCTATCTCCGGCACGCTAGCCGGATGTGCCGCGACGCGCCCAAAGGTGGCGGCGGCCATCTGCGCCATCTCAGAGAGCGGTTTATTGCTGTAAATTACTGCTTTCATCAGGCTGGCAGAATAGTGGGTACGGTAGAAGTCGCGCAGCGCCTGCTGCAGTTTGCTGCCCGGTTTATCACTCAGCGTCTCCAGGTTGCCTCCGGAGAAACGCGAACCCGGATGCTGCGGATTCAGCGTCTCAGCACTGACCTGCGCCATGCGCAGCCCGTCCCGCGAGCGCGCCATCGTCAGCTCTGCGTTGACGGCGTGACGTTCGCGATCGGCGTTAACCGGATCGAGCAGCGGCTCCGCAATCGCATCCGCCAGGCGATCTGCCGCAGGCTGCAGCGCATCGTTCTCCACTTCCAGATAGAATGCGGTGCGGTAAGAGGCGGTGCTGGCGTTGTGACTGCCGCCGTGCATTTTAAGAAATTCCGCAAGATTGTCGGGCTGGGGATAACGTTTTGAGCCCATCAGCACCATATGCTCCAGATAGTGCGCCAGCCCGGGCTGCTGGTCGGGATCGTCCAGCGAGCCAATCGGCAGCGTCAGCGCCGCCAGCGACTTCGGGGCCTCAGCGTCTGAAACCAGCAGCACCGTCATACCGTTGTTCAGGGTAATCGCCTGATAGCTGCGCGGATCGCGATCGCTTTTGCGGATAATGTCATTAACCGGCTGCCAGCCCTGTCCGGTATCGGCAAAAACATTCAGCGCCAGCGCGCCTGACAGCAGCGCGCCGATACAGCGTGCGTAAATCCGCATGTAAACCCCTTAATCTTACTCTGCCCTGCGGCTGGTTTTCCGCGCAGGTTTATCAACATATTATTCTGGCGTAAGCGCGACGCTTAGCAGCTATTTATCATCCTGATGGGCGAGACGTACCGGCAGATACCACTGCCGTGCTGCAGCGATAATCGCCTGCAGCATCTCCTCATTCAGCGTGCGATTCAGGCGCTGGAGATAAGGATCGCTGCCCTCCCCCTGCACCTGATAGCCGCCCTGCCACGCCTGCAGCAGCTTATTCAGCGCCTTTTTCTGCGTGGCGTCATCTTCCAGCAGCTGGCCGCTTTTGCGATCGAAGCTCGCCTCCAGCCAGGCGCCGCCGCTTTTGTTTAACAGCAGCAGCGGCTGCGCCAGCCCCTGCTCGCAGGCGGCGGCATACTCTGCCAGCAGCGACTGCGCCCGGTCGGCGGCTACGGCATGAAAGCGCCAGCAACTCTGTTTACGGCCATACATCCGGCTTACGCCGCTGCCGCCCAGCGCACAGTAGACCAGATGCTCCAGCCACAGCTGCAGTCCGTCATTCATGTTCAGCACGCCAGGCCGCCAGCGCAGCAGGCCATCAGCCTGCACCTGCGTCAGCCAGCCGGTCAGCCGCACGGTATCGAGCTGCAGATTTACCTCCTGACTCTCTGCCGGCAGGCGCTCTCCGGCGACTTCCGCCGCAACCTCCTGCATCTCTTCGGTCTGGCTCTGCCAGAAAAGTTCACCAAAGGCGCCATAAGGCAGGTTACCTGCTGCGCGATGATGCGCATAGAGCTGCTGCGGATCCTCGCCGTTCACCAGCGCATTGAGCAGCTGCGCGTTTAACTGATAGCGCTCAAGGCTATCAGGTGCAAAGGGCTCGCTATCGGGCAACTCACTCTCTTCTGTCCAGAATGAGACGCCAAGACGCTGCTGAAACCAGGCGCGAACCGGATGACGCCAGAAGCGCAGCAGCTGCTCCAGCGTCACAATCTCCTGCGTTTTCACCGCCAGCGGCTGCACGAAGTCGGGCTGTGCCACGCCGCGGCCGGTAGCCGCCGGCAGCCATTCGGCAGCAAAGCTCTGCCGGTGAGTGTCAGGCGCAAAATTCTCTGCGGCAAATGGCATGCGGCTGTGCAACGTTTGTAAGTGCTCACGTACATGCTGTTCACTGATGTCCGGCTCGCACTGCTCATCGCCCGGCAGGCAGAAACTCTGTCCCAGATAATCAAGCAGTTCCGTGACCAGCACTGAGGGATAGCGCTCGGTGTTATCCTGAATCGCCCGGCCGATATAGCTGATATAGAGCTGCTGCTGGGCTGAAATCAGGGCCTCAAGGAACAGATAGCGATCGTCATCACGCCGGCTGCGGTCGCCTTTGCGCGTCTGCTGCTGCATCAGGTCAAACCCTACCGGTGCCAGCGTGCGCGGGTAGACGCCATCATTCATACCCAGCAGGCAGACGATTTTGAAGGGAATTGAGCGCATCGGCATCAGCGTACAGAAGTTTACCGGACCTGCCAGAAAACGCTGGCTGATGCGCTGCTGATCGAGACGTGAGCGCAGCTCATCGCGCAGCAGCGTCACCGGCACCGGCTGCTGATAAGCAGATCCCATACCCTGTTCAATGATCTCTTTCCACTGCGTCTCTACCAGCAGCAGCGCCGCCTCGCTTTCGGCATCTCCGCTGAAAAAGCTGTCAATCAGCTCACGGCACAGCGGCAGCCACTCCGCCAGCGTGCGCTCACCGGCCAGCCGGCTGCGCCAGGTATCAAGCCGCATCAGCAGCTCGGCCAGATGTCCCGCCAGCTCTGCGATCAGACCGCTTGACTCATCGTAAGGCAGGATCCCCTGCCAGTCACCGTTGCGGCTCTCAAGCGCATAGCCCAGCAGCATACGCTGCAGGCCAAAACGCCAGGTGTGCTGGCCGGTAACCGGCAGCGACAGCGCTTCAATGCTGGCATCGTCCAGCCCCCAGCGAATACCGGACTCCATGACCCAGCGGCGCAGCAGACGCAACCCGCTCTCATCCACGGAAAAACGCTGCGCCAGCGCCGGCACTTCCAGCAGCGCAAGGATCTCCTCTGAGGCGAAGCGACTCTCCGGCAGCGTCAGCAGGCTCAGCAGCGCCAGAATGGCCGGATGAGCCTGACTGGCACGACGGTCAGAAATGGCAAATGGCAGATAGCGATCCGGCGGTGCGCTGGCAAATGCCGCCTGAATAAAGGGCGCATAGCTATCGATGTCTGCCACCATAACGATGATATCGCGCGGCTTAAGCTCAGGATCGGCCTCCATCATCGCCAGCAGGTGATCCTGCAGCACCTCCACTTCACGCTGTGCGCTGTGACAGATCTGCAGCGTGATGGAGCGATCGGCCGGATCGAGAGGGCGCTTCTCTGCGCTGTTCATCAGCTCTCCGGCACTCAGACCAATCACCGCGCGATCGTCAAGATTCAGCAGGTCAGCCTGCAGGTTGTGTAGCAGCGTGTCATCAGGCAGATCGACAAATGCATCGATATCGTTGGCGGCTGACTCCATCTGGCTGAGCAGAAACAGGTTGTCGCGTCCCAGCTTTCCCCAGGAGGCGAGCAGCGGGTTTGTCAGCTGCTGTTCACCGCTGCTGTTAAACAGCGTGGAGGCGGCTTCAGGTTCGCGAAACAGCGGCAGCGTCTCCTCTGAATGCAGACGGCGGCGCTGACGGCTCTGCAGCTTTGCCAGAAACGCGTAATCCTGAATATCCCCCCAGTAGTGGCGGCAGGGATTAGTAAACAGCAGATGAATATCGATATGGCGGCCCAGCGCTTCAAGCGCCTGCAGGTAGACTGGCGGCAGCGCGGAGATACCGCAGATAAATACGCGCGGCGGCAGGCCAGGCGGCGTGCTTTCAGCCCGTTCCAGCGTTTCAATAAAGCGGGCGTACAGATTGGCACGGTGCCACATCGGCTGACCGAGGCTTTCCGTAAAGCTGACCAGATCGCGCCAGAGCGCTGCCTGCCACTGCTGAGCGTCACCCAGTCCCTCAATCAGTGCACCACGCTCCCAGCTGTTGAGCCAGTCAGCACGATAGACCAGATACTGGTCAAAGAGGTCGGCGACGCGGGTGCTGAGCTGGTAGAGCTTACGCTTGTCGTCGTCATCCTGCAGATAGAGCCGCAGCGACTGAAACGTTTCCTGCTCCAGCAGCACCGGCAGGCGCTGCATCAGCTTCCAGCTCATGTTGGCTTTAGTAAAGGCGCTCTCTTCCGGGATCCCCGGCAGCACCTTCACAAACATGCTCCAGATAAAGGTGGCAGGCAGTGGGAAATCGATATTTGCGGCAATGCCAAAGCTGTTTGCCAGCTCCATCTGCAGCCACTGCGCCATTCCCGGGCTCTGTACCAGCACCTGTTCAGCCGCAAAAGGATCGGCGAGAGGCTGGTTTTCAATCAGGATGCCTGCCAGATTTTTCAACAGATCGAGCTGATTGGAGTGGTAAACCCGGAACATAATTCTCCTTTAACAAAGCAGTACCCTACAGCCTGGTCACTCTACCCTTAAACGGCGGAGATGCCTATTAATCTGGTCATCTTCGTGACATTTCAGCCGTGCCAGCATCGCTGTGCGCTGATGCGGGCTGGTCACGGTCACCCGCTCCAGCGTGCAGCTACCTGGCAGAATCTGCTGCTGGCGCTGCGTGTGCCAGCCCGCTGTGTCATGACCCAGCAACGCCTGCTGCGCAACCTGCCACGCCTGTCGCTGCTGCCACTGCTGGCTGAACCCCAGCGTCAGCGCACGCTGATAGTGCAGCAGCGTCGAGATGCTCAGCGCCAGCAGCAGCATGCCCACCAGCGCCTCGGCGAGGCTAAATCCCCGCTGTAACTGCCTCTCCCGGACACGCCTCCGGCGCGGCCAGCGGGCAGAAGTCAATCCAGCCGTGCGGCAAGGCCAGCACGCGCGTTCCACGAAGTTCAACCCAGCGGTAGAGCCAGAGTGCGCTGCCTGCCTGGCGCGCGGATAACAAGCCATGCCCTTCCTCCCTGCGCAGCAGACAGCTCTGCCACTGCGCGGTTGTCCACTGCTGACACTGCCAGCCTTCAGCCGGCGACCACTGCTGCTGCACTCCCCAGCGTAGCGCCGCCTGCGCCTGGCTGTGATGCTGAAAGTAGTGCTGCGTATCGGCAACCAGCACCATGCTGCGGCTCAGCTGCTGGCGGGTCGCATGCAGCGTTACGCCTCCCAGCAGCAGCAGCATCATGACCATGCCGAGCGTACTGTTGCCCCGCTGGTTCATAGATTGATGCCTTCGATAACGCGTACCAGCGTGACCTGCTGCTGACCTGCACGTGCCGCCAGCTCCAGCCGCAGGTAGCGCTGCTGACGGCTGACCTGAAACCGTTCCAGCAGCATAAATGCGGGATCGGTGATGCGCTCCCAGCCGCTACCATGACACGCCTCAACGCCGCGCTGCATCTCCAGCTGCCCGCTACGCAGACGATAGCCGTAGTAATCACTGTCGCTATGCCCCGCTCCCTCCCAGCGACCGTTGCTGTTCTCATCCCAGCGCAGCAGCACACAGCTGCCGCTGTTTGCCAGCGTCAGTGGCGCACCGCTGCAGGTTCCCCGGCAGTAGCCCGCCCGGCGCAGCGCTTTTTCCAGCATGCCGGCTATCTGCTCCAGCTCCTGCTGCAGCTGTACCCGCTGCTGCAGCCGCAGATTCTGTTCCAGCAGCAGCGGCAGAAAACGCCCCAGGCTAAGCATCAGCATGGCGCTTATCGCCAGCGCAATCAGCGTTTCCAGCAGGCTGAACCCGGCCTGAGCTACCCGCACGTCGCTGCTTCCGGCTGGCAGAGACGAACACGCGCGCGGGCAGAGATGATTGCGCGCCAGCGCCCGGCAGCGCTCGTTATTTCCACGCTACCGGCGCGCGCTACGTCTCTGCGCCCGTAAAAACCGGGTTCGCCCGTCAGTGCGCTGAGGTGTATGCCTGCATACGGTGGCGTGAACCACCAGCGCGAGGGCGTCGTGCAGCCTGCAGGCGGTACGGGGCCGGTACCGAGACAGCCCCCCTGACCCGGCTGCAGCCAGAGCTTTAGCTCGCGATTATGCCAGCCCGCATGCGCACGCAGCTGCAGCAAAAACGCCTGCAGCTGCAGCACACTTTCGCGCAGCTGCTGCTGCTGCTGCCAGCGCTGCCACCCCTGTATCACCCCGCCGCTCAGTACGCCTGTGATGAGCATGACGATCAGCAGTTCCGGCAGGGTAAATCCGTGATGATTATCTCTGTTCATGACGTCACTCTGCCGTCAGCGCAGCAGCGCTACAAGCGTGACAGTTGTGCGGTCAGGAGGGGCTCACAGACGTGCTTCATCCGCTACAGAGAGAACCATTTTTTTGTGCGGCAGCGTCAGAAAAGCGTGGCCGGACAGGCAAAAAAAGCCCTGCACAGCGGCAGGGCTCAGGGGCGTTCGGGAGCAGATCAGACTGCCACAGGGGCCTTGATGGCAGGATGGGGATCGTAGCCTTCTACCTCAAAATCCTCGAACTGATAGTCGAAAATTGAGGCTGGCTTACGCTTAATCACCAGCTTCGGCAGCGGACGTGGTTCGCGCGTCAGCTGCAGGCAAGCCTGCTCCAGATGGTTGCTGTAAAGGTGGGTATCGCCACCGGTCCAGACAAAATCACCCACTTCCAGATCGCACTGCTGCGCGACCATATGCACCAGCAGCGCATAGCTGGCGATATTAAACGGCAGGCCGAGGAAGATATCGCACGAACGCTGATAGAGCTGGCAGGAGAGTTTGCCGTTCGCGACGTAGAACTGGAAAAAGGCGTGGCACGGAGCCAGCGCCATCTGATCCAGCTCGCCCACGTTCCAGGCTGAGACAATAATGCGGCGTGAGTCCGGATCGCGTTTCAGCTGCTCAATGACTCTGCTTATCTGATCGATCTCTGCGCCAGAGGCGCTGCCCCAGCTGCGCCACTGCTTGCCGTAGACCGGACCTAAATCTCCGTTTTCATCCGCCCACTCATCCCAGATGGTGACCTTGTTCTCTTTCAGATACTGAATGTTGGTTTCCCCTTTCAGGAACCACAGCAGCTCGTGAATGATAGAGCGCAGGTGCACTTTTTTGGTGGTGACCAGCGGGAAGCCTTCCTGCAGATTGAAACGCATCTGGTGGCCAAAAATGGAAAGCGTGCCGGTACCGGTACGGTCGGCCTTTTCTGCGCCTTCATTCAGCACATGCTGCATCAGTTCCAGATACTGTTTCATTTTACCTCTCGGGTTTGTTGCTGCGGACGACGACGATACGCCCAGACCATCATGATAATGCCCGCCAGAATCATCGGCACAGAGAGGATCTGCCCCATGCTGATACCGCCTTCAAACAGCCCCAGCTGCGCATCCGGCTGACGGAAAAACTCGACAATAATGCGAAACGCGCCGTAACCAATCAGGAACAGTCCGGAGACACTGCCCATTGGACGCGGTTTGCGAATAAACAGGTTGAGAATAAGAAACAGCACTACGCCTTCCAGACACAGCTCATAGAGCTGGGAGGCGTGACGGGGCAGTACGCCATAGGTATTCAGCAGCTGCTGATACTGCGGGTTATTCACCGCTAGCGCGAGATCTTCACTGCGCGATCCCGGAAAGAGCATCGCGAATTTAAAATCGGGCGCCACGCGGCCCCACAGTTCGCCATTGATAAAGTTACCGAGGCGACCCGCGCCAAGACCAAACGGGATCAGCGGCGCAATGAAGTCAGACACCTGGAAGAAGGTACGTTTCGTGCGACGGGCAAAAATCAGCATGACCACAATCACGCCGATAAGGCCACCGTGGAAGGACATGCCGCCATCCCAGACCTTGAACAGGTAGAGCGGGTTTTCCAGAAACAGCGGCAGATTGTAAAACAGCACATAGCCGATACGACCACCGAGAAAGACGCCGAGGAATCCGGCATAAAGCAGGTTTTCCACTTCGTCTTTCGTCCAGCCGCTACCGGGCTTGTTGGCGCGGCGCACCGCAAGCCACATGGCAAAAACAAAGCCCACCAGATACATCAGGCCGTACCAGTGAAGCGAAATCGGTCCGATTGAGAAGATCACCGGATCGAATTGGGGAAATGAAATGTAGCCGTTATTCATTATTCACCATCGATTTTTCTGCCCAACGCGGGCGTGGCTAAAGGGCCAGACAATAAAAGGCTGCGCATCATAGCACAGCCGCTTTTCACAGTTTCCGCAGAAATGTAAACCGTTAACGACCGCCGCGAATCAGTCCACCCAGACCGCGACGCTCCATAAATGCCGCAACCAGATGACGCACTTCCGAAGCGGTATGCGCTGCAATGCCCTGCTGGCTTAGCTTCTGTACTTCCTCCCGATCCAGATGTCGCAACAGGTACTTCACCCGCGGAATATTTTTGCCGTTCATGCTGAGATGATGATAGCCAAGCCCGACCAGCAGCGCGACACACATGGGATCGCCCGCCATTTCACCACACAGGCAGAGCTCAAGTTTGGCTTCCCGGGCTTCACGCGCAATGGTATGCAGCGCGCGCAGCATGGCGGGATGCAGCGGATCGTAGAGGTTTGCGACCCGGGTGTTGTTGCGATCCACCGCCAGCAGATACTGCGTCAGATCGTTGGTGCCGACCGAGATAAAATCAACGCGGCTGGCCAGATGCGGGATCATAAACAGCATTGAGGGCACTTCGATCATAACGCCGATACGCGGCCGGGGAATGGGATAGCCCAGTACCTCTTCCACTTCACGTCCGGCGCGATCGATCAGCCGGCGCGCGTCATCGATCTCATCAATATGGCTGATCATCGGCAGCAGAATATTGAGGTTTCCGGAGGCGACGTTAGCGCGCAGCATGGCCCGCACCTGGACCAGGAAGATCTCCGGCTGATCGAGCGTCAGGCGAATACCGCGCCAGCCAAGACACGGATTCTCTTCGCTGATTGGCATATAGGGCAGCTGTTTGTCCGCGCCGACGTCCAGCGTGCGCAGCGTGACCGGCTTATCGTAAAACAGCTGCAGCATGCCCTGGTACTGCGCCACCTGCTCCTCTTCTGACGGGAAGCCGCTTTGCAGCATAAACGGGATCTCAGTACGATAAAGGCCGATGCCATCGACCCAGCTGTCCAGCGCCTGCTCATGCTCCGGGCTAAGACCGGCATTGAGCATGACCTGCACCCGCTCCCCGCTTTTCAACTCACCGGGCTGATCCACCACGCCTTCCGCCATTTTGCTCAGCGCGTTCTCTTCGCTGATCAAACGCTGATACTCCTGTACCAGCACCGGCTCAGGATCGATCAGGACTTCCCCGCGATAGCCATCAACGATCAGCTGCCGCTTGTTGAGCTGCACCGGCAGGATATCGGCACCCATCACGGTCGGGATCCCCATCGCCCGCGTCAGGATCGCCGCATGTGAGTTAGCGGCGCCGTCGCGCACGACCACGCCTGCCAGCCGCTCATGCGGCAGCTCGGCCAGCGTCGTGGCCGTCAGCTCATCGGCCACCAGCACAAAGCGCTCCGGCCAGGCGTTGGTTCCCACCAGCGTATCATCAAGATGAAACAGCAGCCGCTGCCCCAGCACCCGCAGATCGCCAGCCCGTTCGCGCAGATAGTGATCCTGCAGGCTGGCAAACTGCGCCGCAAACTTTTCGATCACGGTTTTTACCGCCCACTCAGCCACCGATCCGCGCTCGATCTCCGCAAACAGATCTTTTTTCAGCCGCGCATCGGTCAGCAGATGCGAGTAGAGATCGAAGATTGCCGCGCTCTCTTTCTGCACGCCGGCCGCAAAGCGTTTACTGAAACGGCGGAATTCATTGCCCGCTTCCCCCATCGCCACCACCAGCCGCTCGCGCTCGCGCTGGGGATCAAGTTGATGCGGCAGAAACCTGATCCAGCAGCGGCTGTGTTTCATCCACCCAGCCGATCGCCACCGCCACGCCCGGAGAGGCGGCAATCGCTTTAACACGGGTTTGCCGGAACTGGCCAAATAGCTGGCCGAGCTGTGACTGTGAGAGCAGCCCCGCCATTTGCGTGGCGAGCGTCACCAGAAATGACTCTTCACTCTCATCAAACTGACGGTGTTCGCGCTGCTGCACCACCAGCACGCCCAGTAGCTGGCGACGACTGATAATAGGTACACCAAGGAAAGAGCGATAACGCTCTTCTTTTACGGCAGGAATATATTTAAAGCTGGGGTGACTCTGCGCATCGGCCAGGTTAATGGGTTCAGCAAGCCGGCCAACCAGGCCGACAATGCCTTCATCAAACGCCAGTGCGATCGTACGGCCGCGCGGTTTTTTCAGACCGCGGGTCGCCATCAGGTAGTAGCAGTGTCGATCGTGATCGGCGAGGTAAACCGAGCAGACCTCGGTCTCCATCGCCAGGCAGATTTCGTTAACCAGAATGTCGAGTGCTTCATTCAGACGCGGTGCACCCGCCACTTTTTCTACTATTTCGCGCAACTGAGTGAGCATAAGGGGCGTGGCCTATCCTCTTTTACGACGGTGGGCAACAGGGTTATTGCGCTGCCCCACACTCTCCTGCATCGACATTACCACGCCAGCAAACTCTTTCATGACGCGCCGGTAAACATCGCGCTTGAAGGAGACCACCTGACGTACCGGATACCAGAAGCTCACCCAGCGCCAGCCATCAAACTCGGGTGTGCTGCTGTGTTGCACATTGATATCCGCGTCATTACACATCAACTGCAGAAGAAACCACTTCTGTTTCTGGCCGATACAGACCGGCTTTGTATCCCAACGCACCAAACGTTTAGGCAACTTGTAACGTAACCAGTTACGGGTTGAAGCAAGTATTCGAACATCTTTGCGGTGTAAACCCACTTCTTCGAACAGTTCGCGATACATCGCCTGCTCTGCGGTTTCACCCGGATTGATGCCTCCCTGAGGAAACTGCCAGGAGTGCTGTCCAAAGCGCCTGGCCCATAACACTTGCCCCTGCCTGTTGCAGATTACGATACCAACATTCGGGCGGTAGCCATCATCATCGATCACTGGACTACCTCAAAGCTTAATTTGAATGGTCTGATTGTTTCACACTCCTTACAGGCGGTAAACCACTGGATAAGCCGGACCTCCGCAGAATAAAAAAGAGTTAACCCACAGAGATGACTTAACTTATAAACAGTTACCCTGCCTGTTGTGCGATCTTATGCACTTTTTCTGTGGATAGCTTTGTGCAGAACGCGGTAATTAACTGCAGACAGTTTAACGCCAGCGCAAAACAGAGGATTCTTATCCTGATAAATATATGATTATAATTAATAACTTAATTAAAAAAATGGTGTCAGTCCGAAAGGCTTTTTTTAGCGCGGGTCAGACAAAGAGAGACGTGTGATTAAAAAACAACCGCCGTTGTTTTTATCCACAAGGAATGCCCTAAACCTGGTCAGATGATGCAAAAAAATCGCGCATTGCGGTTCAGCAGGCCCTGTAAATAGAAACAGGGATCGGCTCAGGACGGGCTTATCCCATTTATCTGTGGATAACTTACACTGATATCCTGTTTATTGTGGCGGACAAATCGGGATAAACTGTCTCTCTGAACCGTACCTGCTGCTGCAGTCATTCAAAAAAGCAGTGTGAATCATGCTATTATGACGCCCGTTCAGAAAGAGGCGATGTGGACAACCTGCCCGCCCGCAAACTGATTATTTTTTAACCAACTCAGATATTGATCATGACATTTCACGATCCTTTGCCCGGTTCCCCGATAAGTGAAGAAGAGTTGCTGCAGCGTGCGCATCAGCTGGCCGGAGAGCGGCTGGAAACCCTGGCAGCCCGGCTTAACCTGCCGGTACCTGATAATCTTAAACGCGATAAAGGCTGGGTCGGCATGCTGCTGGAGCTGCACCTGGGTGCCAGCGCCGGCAGTAAAGCGGAGCAGGATTTTGCGCATTTGGATATCGAGCTTAAAACCATTCCGGTTGATGCTCAGGGCAGGCCACTGGAGACCACCTTTGTCTGTGTGGCGCCGCTGACGGGTAACAGCGGCGTGACCTGGGCGTCAAGCCATGTGCGCCATAAGCTGGCGCGGGTATTGTGGATCCCGGTTGAGGGCGAGCGCACGATCCCACTGGCTGAGCGTCGGGTGGGTACGCCCCTGCTCTGGCAGCCAGACGCAGAAGAGGAGCAGCAGCTGCGCGCCGACTGGGAGGAGCTGATGGATATGATTGTGCTGGGGCAGGTCGAGCGTATTACCGCCCGCCACGGCGCCTGGCTGCAAATCCGTCCCAAAGCAGCCAACAACCGGGCGCTGACGGAAGCCGTAGGTGAGCATGGTGAACGCATTATGACGCTGCCGCGCGGCTTCTATCTTAAAAAGCACTTTACGGCTGCGCTGCTGGCGCGCCATTTTTTACTGTAATTCACTACACGCTCTCTTATACCGCACATTTTCCGACGTCTGGTTTTGCCAGCGTCCGCCAGCTAACGTTACACTCTTCAGTGTGCTGAGCAACCAGCAGGAAACGTGCCTGCTTGTCAAGCTAATGCACGCTATCTCTCGCTTTTTTAAGAATCATGCGATTACTTCGTCAGGTAAAAGCATTTATTACTACACTTTTGCAGTTGGAGCAGCTCAGGGAGCGGATAATGAAAGGGTTAGCGGGTGTAGCGGGTTTACTGCTGGCAGCGTCAGTGCTGAGCGGTTGCAGTAGTGACTATGTGATGGCAACAAAAGATGGCCAGATGATTATGACCGAGGGCAAGCCCTCGATCGATAAAGAGACCGGCCTGGTTGAGTACACCGATCGGCAGGGTCACGTTATGCAGATCAACGGTGATGAAGTTTCCACCATCATTGAACGTTAAGTGCCAGATTACCCGCCTGCACGGCGTTTTCCTCCGTGCAGGCGATTTCCCGGAGTTTCCCCTCTTCCTTCCTCTGTGTCAGACAGGCTATAGTCCGAAAGGACAGAACATTCCGTTTCATAATGAAAAAAGGAAGCCGGCAATGCATTATCACCGTATCCCCCATAGTACGCTGGAAGTCAGTCAACTGGGGCTAGGCACGATGACGTTTGGTGAGCAAAACAGCGAAGCCGACGCCCACGAACAACTCGATTACGCTGTGAGCCAGGGCATCAATCTGATCGATACCGCAGAGATGTACCCGGTTCCGCCGCGTCCTGAAACCCAGGGATTAACTGAACAATACATTGGCAGCTGGCTGAAAAAGCGCGGCAGCCGCGATAAAGTGATCCTCGCCAGCAAAGTCGCCGGGCCGGTTCGCGGCAGCGACGCGCTGATCCGCCCGCATCAGGCGCTCGATCGCAAAAACATTCGCGAAGCGCTGGATGCCAGCCTGAAGCGTCTGAATACCGACTACCTCGATCTTTATCAGCTGCACTGGCCGCAGCGCCAGACTAACTACTTTGGCAAGCTCGGCTACGAGTACAGCGAAAGTACCGCGACCGTGACCCTGCTGGAGACGCTGGAAGCGCTGACCGAACAGGTGCGCGCCGGTAAGATCCGCTACATTGGCGTTTCGAATGAGACCGCCTGGGGCGTAATGCGCTATCTGCAGCTGGCTGAAAAACATGAGCTGCCGCGGATTGTGACGATTCAGAACCCTTACAGTCTGCTGAACCGCAGCTTTGAGGTTGGGCTGGCCGAGATTAGTCAGCATGAAGGCGTGGAGCTGCTGGCTTACTCAAGCCTCGCATTTGGTACTCTGAGCGGCAAGTACCTGAATGGCGCGAAGCCCGCTGGCGCCCGCAACACGCTGTTCAGCCGCTTTACCCGTTACAGCAGTGAGCAGTCGCAACAGGCGATCGCCGCCTATGTCGACCTGGCAAAGCAGCATAATCTGGATCCATCGCAAATGGCCCTCGCCTATGTGCGCCAGCAGCCGTTCGTTGCCAGTACCCTGCTGGGCGCGACCACGCTGGAGCAGCTGAAAACGAATGTGGAGAGTTTTAATCTGACGCTGAACGCCGATGTGCTGGAAGCGCTGGAAACCATCCACCGGCAGTATACCTATCCCGCACCGTAATTTTTCAGGGTTATATGAATACGGCGGAGATTAACGCAAGGGCGTCATTAATGACGCCCTTTTTGATTGCGGTGAAATCGTATAAACGCAGGTGCATCGATACATATGCCAGGGTCGCATAAATGCGACCCTACGGGAATGTTGAATCATGCGATGGGAATTCGCAGGGGCGTCATTAATGACGCCCTTTGAATGCACCAGGGCCGCATGAATACGACCCCCTACGGGAATTTTGAATCATGCGATGGGAATTCGCAGGGGCGTCATTAATGACGCCCTTTGAATGCACCAGGACCGCATAAATGCGGCCCCTACGGGGATACGGGACGCGATTTCCACCACAGCAGCGCGATTGCGGCGGCAAATGCTATGCCAAAGCCTGTGCCGGTGGCAATCGCCGGGGCACCGAGCTTAATCGCCAGGGTATAGAGACCCAGCATCAGCAGCATGGCGCTATTCTCGCCGAGGTTCTGCACGGCAATTGCATTACCTGAACCCACGCTCGCCTTACCGCGCTCCTGCAGCAGTGCGTTGAGCGGCACCACAAAAAAACCGCCCAGGGCGCCGATCGCCATCAGCAGGAGATAAGCGTTCAGCAGCGTGGTTTGCAGCGAAAACAGCACCACCATCACTCCTATCAGCACCCCTGCCGGCATACAGCGCCGCACCGTCTGCAGCGTCACCAGCTTAGCCGCCGCCGCCGCGCCCAGTACAATTCCTATCGCTACCATGGCGTTGAGCATGGTGGGCGTTTTGTTATCGGTAATGCCTAAGGCCACCGGCACCCAGAGCACCAGCAGGAAACGCAGCGTGACCCCTGCTCCCCAGAACAGACTGGTACCCAGCAGGGAAAAACGCGTCTCGCCGTTATGCCACAGCTGGCGTGCTGCACCGCTGAAGCTGCGCAGCATCCTGAGCGCATGCCAGCTCTGACCGGGACGCGCCGCACTGAGGCGGGGAATGAAGAGATTGGCGACGACCGCCAGCGCGTAGGTCAGCGCACAGGCGGCCAGCGCCATCAGCAGATGCCAGTCCGCCAGTATCCCGCCCGCTACCGAACCGAGCAGAATGGCCGCGATGGTCGATGCCTCCATCAGCCCGTTGGCTTTCACCAGACGTTCACCGCTGGTGATTTCCGTCAGAATGCCATACTTCGCTGGCGAGTAAGCGGCCGCGCCGATGCCCACCAGCGTATAGCCGAGAAACGGATTGAAGCCGAAGCAGATGGTCAGCGCCCCCAGCAGCTTCAGGCTATTCGCCAGCATCATCACCCGTCCTTTGGCGAAGCTGTCGGCCATCTGCCCGACAAACGGCGCCAGCAGAATATAGGTGGCGACAAACAGCATCTGCAGGACCGGCTGGCTCCAGTCGGGGTAGAACTGATTTTTCAGCACTGCCAGCGTGGCAAACAGCAGCGCGTTATCACCAAAAGCGGAAAAAAACTGCGCCACGATCACGGCAATCATACCGCGCGACAGCAGCGGAGCGCGGGCCTCCCCATGCTGGCTCATGCTCTCTCCTCTTCAGCCAGCTGCTTCAGGCTGACGTAGTCTGGCTTACCGCTGCCGAGCATCGGCAGCTGTTTCATGACGCGGATATCGCGCGGCACCGCCAGCTCTGGCGCACCGGTTTCACGCGCCGCCTGCAGCAGCTGCTCGCGCGTCAGCTCGCTGTCGGTGGTAAATAGCACCAGCGCTTCGCCGCGATTACCGTCCGGACGCAGCGAGGCGGCATGCTGTTTTTCACCGGAGGCTTTCAGCGCAATCTGTTCAACGCTCTCCAGCGACACCATCTCACCGGCTATCTTGGCAAAGCGCTTCGCCCGGCCCTGAATCTGACAAAAACCGCCTTCATCGAAACTGACAATATCACCGGTATCATACCAGCCCGCCTCCATTACACCTTCGCCGTTGTCCGCCACGGGCGGTTCCAGCACGCCGGGCGCGTCAACACGCAGATAACCATTCATGATATTCGGGCCGCGCAGCTGCAGCCGGCCACCCTGCTCAATGCCCGGCACTGAAATCAGACGGGAATCCATGCCGGGCAGCAGACGGCCAACGGTATGCGTGCGGGCAGCCATCGGCACGTTGATCGCCACAACCGGCGCGCACTCGGTGACGCCATAGCCCTCAAGAATACGAATACCGTATTTCTCCATATAGAGCTGGCGCGTGCCTTCCTGCAGCTTCTCCGCACCGGCTACCACGTAGCGCAAACGGGCAAAATCATAGGGGCTGGCGAAGCGCGCGTAGTTACCCAGAAACGTTGACGTACCGAACAGAACGGTGCAGTTGCGGTCATAAACCAGCTCCGGCACGATGCGATAGTGCAGCGGACTGGGATAGAGGAAAACCTGCGCCCCGGTGAGCAGCGGCGTGAAGAGCCCCACCGTCAGGCCGAAGGCGTGAAACAGCGGCAGCGCTGACATAAAGCGATCGCGCGGCGTAAAGTCGGCCACGGTGCGGATCTGCTCCACGTTAGCCAGCAGGCTCTTATGAGAATGCACCACCCCTTTAGGATGGCCTTCCGAACCAGAAGTAAACAGCACCATCGCCGCCTCTTCCGGCTGCTGCGCCAGCTGTGCCCGGCGCGGCAGCAGCAGATGGCCAAGGATCCACAGCTTATCCTGCAGCGTTACCGTCTCTTTAAGATCTTCGAGGTAAATCCATTCGACTTCAGTCAGCCCCTGCGGCAGATGCCACAGGTTGCCTTTTTCCAGAAACTGGCGTGAGGTAAACACGGTTTTTACCTGCGAGGCGGTCAGCGCGGCACGCATGCCGCTGACGCCAGCCGTATAGTTCAGCATGGCCGGAACGCGCCCGCGCATGGATGCACCGAGGATCGCTGCAGCGGTCACGGTAGCATTAGGCAGCAGCAGACCAATATATTCTCCCTGCTGGCTATAGCGCTCAAGAATACGTCCCACCCCGAGCGCCTTTTTCAGCAGGCCGGTGTAGCTGTCCGGCTGAAAATTTACATCTTCAATACAGGCTTTGGTCAGTCCGTAGCGGGTACGCGCGCTGAGAAAAGCTTCGTAGAGCGTTTCGCGCGGGCGCACCGCCATGCGCGCTTCCATCATAATATGGTGCAGGTGTTCACCTGCCAGCACGCGCCGGTCGCGGGCGCGTTTCGCCTCCGGCATCGGAATATGGGTCGCTGGCAGCACGCTCAGCGTAATCCGGGGAAACAGGCGGCGCTTAAACACCCCGCCAAGACGGCCAAACGGCGTGTACTCCGCTCCCTCAATGCGCATCGGCACCACCGTCGCGCCCGATTTCGCCGCCACAAAGCCGGCACCGCTGTAGATCTTCATCAGCGACCCGGTCACGGTGATACGACCTTCCGGAAAAATCACCACCGGGCGGCCGGTATTAATCATGCGAACCAGATGTTTGATTGACATCGGCTTAGTGGGATCGAGCGGGACAAAGTCGATAATCGGTTTCAGCAGGCGCATATACCAGCGGGTGCTGATAGCAGAATAGACCGCAAATACCGGCCTGATCGGTAAAAACAGCGCCACCAGCACGCCATCCAGAAAGGACATATGATTAGGCGCGATCAGCACTTTCTCTTTATGCAGCGCCGTAAGATCGCCGCGCAGCTCCACGCGCCATAGCAGGCGACAGAGAGTGCGCAAAAGGGTAAATAGCATGCCAGCTCCTTAGCAAGGTCAAAAATGGTAATTACCTTGCAGGATTTGCCGGGCGGCGACAAGTACAGAGCAGAATTAAAGCGGAGTCCCTGACAAACAGCGACGCGGGGCCGCAGGAAAAAAAGATAAAAAAACCCACGCGTCTGCGTGGGTCGGTGCAACCGAACAGGGTTATACCTGCAGTGCAGGTATCGCTGCCGCAGCAGCCGATCTTCACACCAATCATACCTCTGGGATCGCTATCGTCGCGCAGCACCCTGCGAAATAACAGCGGCTAAACGCAACCGTATTCAGCGAAATGCAACCAGGTATGAACAGCGCAGCCTGCTGGTTACATTTTGATTTAGCTAGGATTTATCTGACGGTGGCTTGCTGTAAAGCGCATCCGGCGCAATGTTCATGTGCTTCAGCACCGGTCCCATAATATTGCCGAAGATGGGCGCGGCCACCGAGCCGCCGAAGTGATCGCCCGCGGTCGGATGGTTGATCATCACTACCAGCGCCACCTCCGGGTGGCTGGCTGGCGCGATCCCGGCGGTATAGTTCACGTAACCGCCATCATATTTGCCGCTGCTGCCCATCTTCTCTGCGGTACCGGTTTTGGTCGCCAGGCGATAACCTGGTACCGCAGCCTTGATACCGGTGCCGCCCGGCAGCACGTCACTCTCCAGCATATGCACCACGGTCTGTACAATCTGCGGATTGGCTACCTGTTTGCCCAGCACCGGTGGCGTGACTTTGGTTATCGACAGCGGACGATAAACGCCAAACGAGCCCAGCGTGGCATATTCGCGCGCAATCTGCAGCGGCGTCACGCGCAGGCCGTAACCAAAGGAGAAGGTTGCACGTTCAATGTCCGCCCAGCGCTCGCGATGCAGCGGAAAGTAGCCCACGCTCTCGCCGGTTAATCCCAGTCCGGTAGGCTTGCCGAGACCAAATGCCTGATAGGTGTTGACCAGCGCTTCCGCCGGCATCGCCAGCGCAATATGCGATACGCCGATATCACTCGATTTTTGCAAAATGCCGGTCATGGTGAGACGCGGCCAGTGGCCGACGTCGCGGATAAGATGGCCATTGACGCTGTAGGGGGTGGTATCAATCACCGAGTCAGGCCTCACCAGATGGCGCTCCAGGCCCTCCATCACCACCAGCGGTTTGACCGTTGAGCCGGGTTCAAAGCTGTCATTGATAGCGACGTTACGCATCTGGGCGGGTGTCGCCTTGTCAAAATTATTCGGGTTGAATGAGGGATACGATGCCATTGCCAGAATTTCACCGGTATCGATCTTCACCAGCACCGCGGCGCCGGAGTCCGCTTTGTTCAGCAGCACGCCGTCGCGCAGCCTGCTGTAGAGGGTAAACTGATCAAACTTGTCGATGCTGAGCTGCACCGTGGGCGGTTGCTTCGGCGGCTCATAATCGATCATCGAAATGATATTGCCCTCGCCATCCTGGCGATAGACCTCTTTGCCTGGCTCGCCCTGCAGCACCCGATCAAACCCTTTCTCCAGCCCGTTAAGCCCGTTGCTGTCAGCTCCCACAATGCCAATCAGCGGCGCAGCCGCTTCACTCATCGGATAAAACCGGCTGTCGTTATAGACCGAGCTGATCCCTTTCAGGTGCAGTTCGGCGATATCTTTGGCGATCCCCAGCTCAATCTTACGTCCCAGATAGAGAAACCGCTTTTTCGGGTTAGCTGTAATCTGCGCCTGCAGATCTTCCGGCCGCATGCTGAGCGCCGCCGCCAGATAGCCCCACTTTGCGCTGCTGAAGTCGGGATTCGCCTCCAGCACCCGTTTAGGATCGGCGATGATGTCGCGCGACGGTACGCTCAGCGCCAGCGCCTGGCCATCGCGATCCAGCAGCGTGCCGCGATTCGTGGGCAGCGTAACGGTGCGCAGCGAGCGCTGATCCGCTTCATGCTCCAGCATCGGATGGTTGATCAGCTGCAGATCGCCGACGCGGGCGAGCAGCAGTCCCATACAGGTCAGCACGCCCAGACAGATCAGACGAAAACGAAACGGGTTAAACGGGGCTTTAATCTGGTCTTTACCCAGAAATTTTTTAATCGGAGGCATAGCATTCCGCTGCGGTGAGAGTCGTTATCCAGACTGGTTATCGGCTGTTATAAAGAAAGGCCTGGCAAGTTGACAGGAAAACTGTGTTTCAGTTATTTGCAGAGATGACGGACAAAAAAAACCTGCGCATCTGCGCAGGTTGGTGTAATCAAGAAAACGTTTTGATGTTCACCCATCAATACCTCTGGGACCCTGACTGTAGCAAGCCAGCTGACAGCCCTGCACCTGCTTAAACGCAACAGTTGCCCGCAAAATGTAACCAGCGGTGAGATTGTTAGTGGTTTGTGCAACCGTGATGTTTTCTGACTTCGACCAGGCAGCTCATGGCGTTCGGTCCCTGCGTCAGGGAAGAGGTCCCGATATCCAGCGTCAGTACGTTCGGGTTGCCGGCGCGATCCCACGGCTGCCACGTGCCGCCAAAGCCGGGATCGAACCATGCACCGGTCGCGATAATCAGTACGCCCGGCGCGACGCCGTCGGTCAGGCGCACGCCGGCCAGCATACGGCCGCGCGCATTGCTTACCTCAACCACCTCCCCGTCGGCAATGCCGCGCTGCGCGGCATCCTGCGGATGCATCGACAGCGTCTCATGCCCGGCAGTTTTATTGGCCTGAACGGCAGGGGTTGCATCCAGCTGGCTGTGCAGCCGGTCGGCAGGCTGCACTGAGATCATATGCAGCGGATAGTCGCTGCTCAGCGGCGCACCCAGCCACTCCTGCGGCTCACACCAGGTGGGATGACCCGCGAAGTCATCCAGCTGATAGTCCGCAATGGTCTGGCAAAAGAGCTCAATTTTGCCGCTGGCGGTGGCGATGGGATGCGCCTGCGGATCGGCGCGAAACTCCTCCATAAAGATATAGGGTTTTCCGCCCTCGGGGATCTCCACAAACCCGCGCTCCCAGAACTCACTGAAGGCCGGGAAAGCGATACCGCGCCGCGCATGTGCCTGTGCGCACTGCTGATAAAGATGCTCAATCCACTGCATCTCGTTGCGCCCTTCCGTGAAGCGGTCGCGATAACCGAGGCGATCGGCGATGTCAGCAAAAATATCGAAGTCGTTGCGTGCCTGATGCTGTGGCCTGACTGCCTGGTGCATCGCCAGCACAAAGCGATCGCGCGACGATCCGCCAATATCGTTGCGCTCCAGCGTGGTTGTCACCGGCAGCACAATGTCCGCCATCTGCGCCGCAGGCGTCCAGACAATATCCTGCACAATCACCGTATCGGGTCGCTGCCAGCCGGCGACCAGCCGGTTAAGCTGCTGGTGATGATGAAACGGATTACCGCCCGCCCAGTGCACCAGATGGATATCAGGATAGTGCAGCGTCTCACCGCAGAAGTCGTAAGGTTCGCCTGGCTGCAGCAGCATGTCGCTGATGCGCGCTACCGGAATCGCCAGATTGGCCGGATTAGGCCCGGTGCTCATCATCGGCGCCGGTCCCTCCTGACGCGGATTGCCTACGCTGTTCATTGAGCCATGCCCGAATGAGAAGCCTGCGCCCGGCAGGCCCGGCTGACCCAGCATGCAGGAGAGCGCAATCATCATCCAGTAGGGCTGCTCACCGCGGTGGGCGCGCTGCACGGAGTAAGCGCTGGTCATAAAGCTGCGCCTGCCCGCCAGCTGCTGTGCCAGCTGTGCGATACGTGCGGCCGGAATAGCGGTAATGGCGCTCGCCCAGGCTGCGGTTTTTGCCACGCCGTCGCTTTCGCCCAGCAGGTAAGCGCGCAGCTGCGGCCAGCCGGTGCAGTGCGTAGCGAGGAAGGTGTCGTCAGTGGCGCCGTTGCGCAGGATCTCATAGCCCAGCGCCAGCATCAGCGCGACATCGGTATTGGGGCGAATCGGGATCCATTCGGCGTTTAGCCACGCCGGACAGTCATCGCGCTGCGGGCTGATGTTGATTACCGGAGTGCCCCTGGCGCGCAGCTGCTCCAGCGCCGGCTTCAGGCTGTGCTGCCCCGCTCCGCCGGACGCGACCTGCGCATTTTTCAACGCCAGGCCACCAAAGGCGACAAAAATCTCCGCATGCTCCACCACCTGCGGCCAGTCGGTTACGCGCCCGGTCAGCGGCATGTAAGTGCCAATCACATAGAGCAGGAAGAACTGGGCGGCGCCCCAGCTGTAGTTGCCCTGCTGATCGACCCCGCCGCCGCCCTGAAAATAGAAACGCCGCACCAGCGTCCGCGCATGGTTCACCCGTCCGGCCGAGGACCAGCCGTAAGAGCCGGTAAAGATGCCGGCTGCCCCGTAGCGCTCGCGTACGCGGCGGTTCTCTTCTGCGACCAGATCGAGCGCGGTATCCCAGCTGACCGGCACAAAGTCTTCACGCCCGCGCAGGGTGCGATCGCTGTTCTCGCGCGATTTCAGCCACGAGCGGCGCACCATTGGCTGGCGGATACGCCTGTCGGAGTAAACCAGCTCGGGGATGGTGTGGATCATCGGTGAAGGATCGGTATCGGCAAAGAAAGGTTCGCAGCCTGTCAGGCGACCATCTTCCGTCACGGCGGTAAAAGCGCCCCAGTGCGCCAGGTGCGGCACGCGTGTTTTCATGAGAGTGTCCGGCAGATAAACAGAGAATGCGCGGCAGCATAGCATGAGGCTGCACTCCGCCAGAAGCCTGCCTGTGAGCGGCTGATTTTCCGCGCTTTTGCGACAACGCTGGCATTCTGATCGCTTGCGGCCCAGGGGCTTTTCCGTAACACTGATGCGATGTGTAAACGTTTTCCCTGGATGTCGATAATTGCATGGCTACCATAAAGGATGTTGCCCGTATGGCCGGGGTGTCGGTTGCGACCGTTTCCCGTGTTATCAATAACTCTCCCAAAGCCAGCGAAGGTTCACGCCTCGCGGTAACCCAGGCGATGGAGCAGCTGCAGTATCACCCTAACGCCAATGCGCGCGCGCTGGCACAGCAATCTACTGAAACGCTGGGGCTGGTGGTGGGTGATGTATCCGACCCTTTTTTTGGCGCGATGGTAAAAGCGGTGGATGAAGTGGCAGGCGAGACCGGCAACTTTCTGCTGATTGGTAACGGTTACCATAATGAACAAAAAGAGCGGCAGGCGATTGAGCAGCTGATGCGCCATCGCTGCGCGGCGCTGGTGGTGCATGCCAAGAAAATCCCGGCAGACGATCTGGAGATGCTGATGCGTCAGGTGCCGGGTATGGTGCTGCTGAACCGGCTGATCCCGGGCTTTGAGTCACGCTGTATTGCGCTTGACGATCGCTATGGCGCCTGGCTCGCCACCCGGCATCTTATTCAGCAGGGCCATACGCACATCGCTTTTATCTGCTCCACGCACACCATTTCTGATGCAGAGGATCGCCTGCAGGGCTATTACGATGCGCTGCGGGAACACGGCCTGCCCTGTAACGACCGCCTGGTGGCCTGGGGTGAGCCTGATGAAACAGGCGGTGAGCAGGCGATGACGGAGCTGCTGGGCCGCGGCAAGTCTCTGACGGCCGTCGCCTGCTATAACGACTCGATGGCTGCTGGCGCGTTGGCGGTGCTAAGTGATAACGGCATCCGCGTACCAGAGGAGATGTCACTGATCGGGTTTGATGATGTGCTGGTGTCACGTTACGTGCGTCCGCGCCTTACTACCGTGCGCTACCCTATTGTCACTATGGCGCAGCAGGCGGCACAGCTGGCGCTGGCGCTGGCGCACGGCAGCGAGCTGCCTGAAGTCACCAATATGTTCAGTCCGACGCTGGTGCGGCGTCACTCGGTGGGTGGGCCTGGATAAGTGATGCGCCGGGAGCTTTGC
>NZ_MIPP01000024.1 GCF_002095385.1 Pantoea eucrina
GCTGTGATTTTTAATTCCGCTAGCTACAAAGCCCACTGAATAGTTTATTCTTAGTGTCATGGAATATTGACTATTGCTGCGCATGCTGCGGAGAGGTTAGCCGCGCCATGCTATGAAACCGGGAGTAAGGATCGAACATGAGTTCACTGCTGCGAATCCGCCAGCTCTATCCCCGGCTGGCGCTGAATGAGCGCCGGCTGGCCGACTTTTTACTGTCACAGCCCGATCGGGCGCGCCATCTCAGCTCGCAGAAGCTGGCTGAAGAGGCGGGCGTCAGCCAGTCGAGCGTGGTGAAATTTGCGCAGAAGCTGGGTTATAAAGGCTTTCCTGCACTGAAGCTGGCGCTGAGCGAATCGCTGGCGGATCGCGATGCGATCACCGTGCATAATCATATCCTCAGCGACGATCCGCTGAAGATCGTGGGAGAGAAGCTGCTGACGGAGAAGATCTCCGCGATCCGCGCCACGCTGGATATTAACAGCGAAGAGAAGCTGATGGAGACGCTGCATCTGCTGAAGAATGCCAACCGCATTCTGCTGGTGGGTATCGGGGCATCCGGTCTGGTGGCGAAAGATTTCTCCTGGAAACTGATGAAAATCGGTATTAACGCGGTGGCAGAGCAGGATATGCACGCCCTGCTCGCCAGCGTTCAGGCGATGGCGCCGGGCGATGTCCTGCTGGCCATCTCCTACACCGGCGAACGACGCGAAATCAATCTGGCGGCACAGGAAGCAGCCGCTATCGGTGCGGATGTGGTGGCCTTTACCGGTTTTACGCCAAATGCGCTGCAGCAGTGCGCGTCAATCTGCCTCTATACCGTTGCAGAGGAGCAGAGCACGCGCAGCGCGGCAATCTCCTCAACCAGCGCCCAGCTGGCCCTGACAGATTTGCTGTTTATGGCGCTGGTGCAGAACGATCCCGAGCGGGCATCGAGCCACATCCGCCACAGCGAAGCGCTGGTGAAAAAGCTGATATAAGCGTCAAACCGGCTTATAATGACCGCGTTTTTATTGAGGATTAACGGACGTGAAGAATGGCGTTACTGATTACGGCGAAATGTATTAACTGCGACATGTGTGAGCCGGAGTGTCCCAATCAGGCTATCGCGCTGGGTGAGGCGATATATGAAATCGATCCGGCGCGCTGCACCGAGTGCGTGGGGCATTATGAAACGCCAACCTGCCAGAGCGTCTGTCCTATCGACAATACGATTATCAGCGACCCGCAGCGCGCCGAAAGCCGCGACGCGCTGTGGGAGAAATTCGTGCAGCTCTGGCCGCACTGAGCGCGTAACGCTCAGTCCTCGATGATCACCGTGGCACAGGCGTAGTGGCGCTCATCAGCCAGCGTCACGTGCACGCGCTGCACGCCCAGCCGTTCAGCAATGATGCTCGCCTGCTCAAAAAAGCGCAGACCCGGTTTTCCCAGCGCATCGTTGAACACCTCAAACTGATTAAACGCCAGTCCGCCGCGGATCCCGGTGCCAAAGGCTTTGGCCGCCGCCTCTTTCACGGCGAAGCGCTTGGCAAGGAAACGCACCGGCTGCTGATGCGCCTGATACTGCTGCCACTCCGCGTCACTCAGTACGCGGCGCGCCAGACGATCGCCGGATCGTTCGATAACGCCGGCGATGCGCTCAATTTCCACGATATCGCTGCCGAGGCCGAGAATCGCCATCAGCGCCGCGCTTCCCGCATCAGCTGCTTCATTTCGCTTACCGCATCTGCCAGCCCGCTGAAGAGCGCGCGGCCGATGATGGCATGGCCGATATTCAGCTCATGCATCTCCGGCAGCGCCGCAATTGGCTGCACATTGTGATAAGTCAGTCCGTGGCCGGCATTGACCTTCAGCCCGAGAGAGGCAGCGTAGTGCGCTGCTTCGCGAATACGCATTAGCTCGGCGTCACGCGCCTGCCCTTCCGGCGCTTCAGCGTATGCGCCGGTATGAATTTCGATATAAGGCGCGCCGCTGGCAACCGCTGCGTCAATCTGCCGGCGGTCGGCATCGATAAACAGTGACACCAGTATGCCCGCCTCTGACAGCTGCTGTACCGCTGCGCTGACGCTCGCCTGCTGGCCCGCCACATCCAGGCCGCCCTCCGTGGTGACCTCCTGACGCTTCTCCGGCACCAGGCAGACAAAGTGCGGCCGGATGTCACAGGCGATAGCGATCATCTCATCCGTGACCGCCATCTCCAGGTTCATCCGCGTCTGAATGGTATCGCGCAGGATACGCACATCGCGATCGGTGATATGCCGGCGGTCTTCACGCAGATGCACGGTAATACCATCAGCGCCCGCCTGCTCGGCCACGAAAGCGGCCTGTACCGGATCGGGATAGTGGGTGCCACGCGCGTTACGTACGGTAGCGATATGATCAATATTGACGCCTAACAGCAACTCAGCCATAACTACGCTTCTCTTTATTTAATGTCAGTGCAGTGTATCGCGACGATACGTTCAGGTGGTCTGACCGCCGCTACGCCTGCGGCGCATCAGGTTTCTTCTTTGGAATAAACTGGCGAAACAGCTCCTGACTCTTCAGCGGTTTGCCGCCGAGATAGGGCTTTAGCGCAATGCGCGTGAAGCGCTTGGCGGCCCGCAGGCTATCGGCATCGGGGAAACTGCGCGCTTCAATGGCGCGCAGCTGGTGACCGGTAAAGCTGCGCTGATTCAGCACCAGGCTGGCGATAAAGCCCTTCTCTTCGCGGTAGCTGTAAGTCATGGCGTCGTCGATCGCCTCGCCGCTGCCGGCGCAGTGCAGAAAATCGACGCCGTAGCCGAGATGCCCGAGCAGCGCCAGCTCAAAACGGCGCAGCGCCGGTTCCGGCGAGGCGGTGCCGGCGGCCAGCTCCTGAATACAGTTCAGGTAATCGAAGAAGAGTTCAGAAAAGGGGATCTCCTGCTCCAGCACGCGCGACAGCAGTTCATTGACATAGAGACCGCAGTAGAGCGTGATACCGCTGAGCGGCAGCGCCAGCGAAACCGCTTCGGCATTACGCAGCGTTTTGACTTCACCGCGTCCGCCCCAGCGGACCAGCAGCGGCGTAAAAGGCTGCAGGGTGCCTTTCAGCTGAGAGCGACGCGAGCGCGCGCCTTTAGCCAGGACGCGAACGCGTCCCTGACTTTCCGTAAAGAGATCGAGCAGCAGGCTGGTTTCGCTGTAGGGGCGACTATGCAGCACAAACGCGCGTTGCCAGCCTTCCATCAGTTACAGATCGTCTGTGTAGCCCAGGCTGCGCAGCGCACGTTCGTCGTCTGCCCAGCCCGATTTAACTTTCACCCAGAGTTCAAGGTGCACTTTGGCTTCAAACATCTCTTCCATGTCACGTCGCGCTTCAATGCCGATGGTTTTGATTTTCGAGCCTTTATTGCCAATTACCATTTTCTTCTGGCCTTCACGCTCTACCAGAATCAGGCCATTGATGTCGTAGCCGCCGCGCTCATTGGCCACAAACTGTTCGATCTCAACGGTCACAGAGTAAGGCAGCTCGGCACCGAGGAAACGCATCAGCTTTTCGCGGATGATCTCTGAAGCCATAAAGCGCTGTGAGCGGTCGGTGATGTAATCTTCCGGGAAGTGGTGCTCCGCCAGCGGCAGACGCTTACGGGCAATCGCTGCGATGGTATCGACGTTTTTGCCATTCTCAGCAGAGATAGGCACGATATCGAGGAAATTCATCTGCTGGCTCAGGAACTGCAGGTGCGGCAGCAGGATACTTTTATCCTGAATGTTATCCACCTTGTTCACCGCCAGCACCACCGGGACTTTGCCGTCGCGCAGCTTGTTGAGCACCATCTCATCATCCGGCGTCCAGCGCGTGCCTTCCACGACGAAAATTACCAGCTCCACGTCGCCAATTGAGCTGCTGGCAGCACGGTTCATCAGGCGGTTGATCGCCCGCTTCTCTTCCATATGCAGCCCGGGTGTATCCACGTAGATCGCCTGATAAGCGCCCTCGGTGTGGATGCCCATAATACGGTGGCGCGTGGTTTGCGGTTTGCGTGAGGTGATCGAGACCTTCTGCCCCAGCAGCTGGTTCAGTAAGGTTGATTTACCGACGTTGGGCCGGCCTACAATCGCGACAAAGCCGCAATAAGTTTCGTGTTCGCTCATTCGGGTCCTGACTTAGTCAGCGCCGGGATGGCGCTGTCGTAAAACAATTTATTCGAGTCCAAGCTTAATTAAAGCCTGTTCGGCGGCAGCCTGTTCCGCTTTGCGGCGGCTGGAGCCTACGCCCACGACCGGATCGGCCATGCCACTCACCTGACAGTGAATGGTGAACTCCTGGTCGTGCGCTTCGCCCCGCACCTGCACCACCAGATAGGAAGGCAGCGGCAGATGGCGACCCTGCAGATACTCCTGCAGGCGCGTTTTGGGATCTTTCTGTTTATCGCCCGGGCTTATCTGCTCCAGACGGTTCAGATACCAGTCGAGAATCAGCTTCTCAACGGTCTGGATATTACTGTCGAGGAAGATGCCGCCAATCAGCGCCTCTACCGTATCCGCAAGGATCGACTCGCGACGGAAGCCGCCGCTTTTCAGTTCGCCTGGTCCAAGACGCAGGCACTCGCCCAGTTCAAACTCACGCGCCATCTCAGCCAGCGTATTGCCGCGCACCAGCGTGGCGCGCATGCGGCTCATATCGCCTTCGTCCACGCGCGGGAAGCGGTGATAAAGCGCGTTGGCAATCACATAGCTGAGAATTGAATCGCCTAAAAATTCAAGCCGTTCGTTATGCTTGCTGCTGGCGCTGCGGTGTGTCAGGGCCTGCTGCAAAAGTTCCGGATGAGTAAAAGTGTAGCCCAGTTTGCGCTGCAGCTTAGTAATGAGAATGGGGTTCATGCGATTCCAGTTGTTCTGTGCGTCTGTAACTCTGCATACGAAACAGGGCTGATAGCAGCGCGTTCTGTTTCGTGTGCAGTGGCTTCCTGTCAGACAGGAAGCCACCCGTATTTAGTGAATGCCGCCGATACGGCTCAGGCGTACGCCTGTCGGCCACTCACCTTCCTGTTTTTCAAAGCTCATCCAGATAGCGACCGCTTTACCGACCAGATTCTTCTCAGGCACAAAGCCCCAGTAGCGGCTGTCGGCGCTGTTGTCACGGTTGTCGCCCATCATGAAATATTGACCCTGCGGTACCACCCAGGTCGCCTGCGGCTGGCCCGGCTGCTGATAGTACATGTTCGCCTGACTCTGCGCCTCATTCACCAGCAGAATATTGTGCGTCACATCGCCCAGCGTCTCTTTGCGCGTCCCGAGACGCAGGCCACCGCGCAGCGTTTCACCCTGCGGTTTCCGGAAGAAGCCGTTGCCGGTCTCGTTGCCGTCAAAGCCGCTGAACGTCTGGATAAAGTCGCTTGGCTCAATATTGGTATAGGTGACCGGCAGCGCCGTATCACATTTACCGTTACCGCAGCCGGGATTGATGGTCAGCGTTTTACTGAACGGATCAAACACCACTTTATCGCCCGGCAGACCAATCACGCGCTTGATGTAGTCAACGCTGGGATCTTTCGGATATTTAAACACGGCGACATCGCCGCGCTTTGGATGTCCGGTCGGGATCAGCGTGGTCTGCGTAATGGGATCTTTAATACCGTAGGCAAACTTCTCCACCAGAATAAAGTCGCCAATCAGCAGCGTTGGCATCATTGAGCCGGAGGGGATCTGAAAGGGTTCAAAAATAAATGAACGTACAATCAGTACCACCGCCAGCACCGGGAATACCGATGCCGCCGTTTCAATCCAGCCTGGCTGCGCAGCCACTTTCGCCAGCGTTTTGCTGTCGAGCGAGTTACCCGCCTGCGCCTGTGCAGCGGCCTGTTTTGCCCGACGCTCAGGTGCCCACTTCACGCGATCGATACACCAGATGATGCCGGTCAGCAGCGTAGCGATAACCAGAATCAGGCGAACATGTTAGCCATTGTGGTTCCTTATTTGCTGTCTTTACCGACATGCAGAATGGCGAGGAAAGCTTCCTGCGGCAGCTCAACGTTGCCGACCTGCTTCATGCGTTTCTTACCATCTTTCTGTTTCTGCAGCAGTTTTTTCTTACGGCTGACGTCACCGCCGTAGCATTTTGCCAGAACGTTTTTGCGCAGCTGCTTCACGGTCGAACGCGCAATGATATGGTTGCCAATCGCCGCCTGAATCGCGATATCAAACTGCTGGCGCGGGATCAGATCTTTCATCTTCTCCACCAGCTCGCGACCGCGGTACTGCGAGTTATCGCGGTGGGTGATCAGCGCCAGGGCATCAACGCGCTCTGCGTTAATTAATACGTCCACGCGCACCATGTCTGACGCCTGGAAACGCTTGAAGTTGTAGTCCAGCGACGCATAGCCGCGCGATGTCGATTTCAGACGGTCGAAGAAGTCGAGTACCACTTCAGCCATCGGGATATCGTAGGTGAGCGCGACCTGGTTGCCGTGGTAAACCATATTGGTCTGCACGCCGCGCTTCTCCACGCACAGGGTAATCACGTTACCCAGATACTCCTGTGGCAGCAACATGTGACACTCTGCAATCGGCTCACGCAGCTCTTCAATATTGTTGAGCGGCGGCAGCTTGGCCGGGCTGTCAACATATACCACTTCGCCATCGGTGGTTTGCACTTCATACACAACCGTTGGCGCAGTGGTGATCAGATCGAGATCGTACTCGCGCTCCAGGCGCTCCTGAATGATCTCCATATGCAGCAGACCCAGGAAGCCGCAGCGGAAACCAAAGCCCAGCGCGGTTGAACTCTCTGGCTCATAGAACAGAGAGGCGTCGTTCAGGCTCAGCTTGCCGAGCGCGTCGCGGAATGACTCATAGTCATCTGAACTCACCGGGAAAAGACCGGCATAAACCTGCGGTTTGACCTTTTTGAAGCCAGGCAGCGCTTTATCTGCCGGGTTGCGCTGCAGCGTCAGCGTATCGCCCACCGGCGCACCCAGAATGTCTTTGATGGCGCACACCAGCCAGCCCACTTCCCCGCACTTCAGTTCGGTGCGGTCAACCTGTTTGGGTGTGAAGATACCCAGGCGGTCAGCGTTATAAACCTGACCGGTACTCATGACTTTGACCTTCTCGCCCTTGCGCAGCGTACCGTTTTTAATACGGATCAGGGAAACAACGCCAAGGTAGTTATCGAACCAGGAGTCGATGATCAGCGCCTGCAGCGGGCCATCCGGATCGCCTTCCGGTGCCGGAATATCGCGCACCAGGCGCTCCAGCACATCCGGCACGCCGATGCCGGTTTTAGCCGAGCAGCGCACGGCATCTACGGCATCGATACCCACGATATCTTCAATCTCTTCGGCTACGCGCTCAGGATCGGCAGCGGGCAGGTCGATCTTATTCAGTACCGGTACCACTTCCAGATCCATTTCCATGGCGGTATAGCAGTTCGCCAGCGTCTGTGCTTCAACGCCCTGTCCTGCATCGACCACCAGCAGCGCCCCTTCACAGGCCGCCAGCGAGCGGGAAACTTCATACGAGAAGTCTACGTGGCCCGGGGTGTCGATAAAATTGAGCTGGTAAGTTTCACCGTCTGGCGCTGTGTAATCGAGCGTGACGCTCTGCGCTTTAATCGTAATGCCGCGCTCGCGCTCCAGATCCATGGAATCAAGAACCTGCGCCGCCATCTCACGATCGCTCAGGCCACCACAAATCTGAATCAGACGATCGGAGAGCGTTGATTTGCCGTGGTCAATGTGAGCAATAATAGAGAAATTTCGTATGTGCTTCATTTATATGAATATCTTCACGTAGAGAATCAGTTGAAAACGTGAGCACAGACACATTCAGGCAAGCGATCTTTACCCGGAACCCTGTCGGCCTCATTAATGACGTCGCATATTACACTGTTAACGCCGCGCGTTAAAGAATGGAACCTGTGGGATTTGCAACAGAATTCAGCGGGTAAGCGGGAAATGAAAAGGCCGCACAGCAGGCGGCCCGGGCGGCATCAGCTGACATCTTCAACCCGCAGCGCATCAGGCGGAAGCGCAACGCTGAGGATCACCGGCTGAAAGGCTTCGCGTCCGGCGTAGCGGGATGAGACGCCTTTAGCAATGATAAATCCCCCTACGCCGCCAAGCAGCGCCCCGCAGGCGGCCGCGAGGTCGCTGTGAAACAGCATCTGGAACAGGCCAGCCACAGCAAACAGACCAAACAGCGGCGTCATATAGACCAGCAGCGCTGAGCCGAGCAGGCTGCTCTCGCGAATGCCTAACTCAATGCGCTGACCCGGCTGTAGCGGCTCAGCGCTGGGAATGGTCATGACATGAGCGTTCTTCGGCCCAAGCTTATTGAGCGCATGGCTGCCACAGCCTTTACGCGCTGAACAGCTGTTGCAGGAAGTTTTCGCTTCAGAATGCAGCGTGGCAACGCCATCCTGCCATGCCACTACGGTGGCCCACTCTCTCATCATTTTTTTGCCCCTGCATCAATAGCGCTGGCGATACGTTTCGCGGTTGCAGGCGGTAATTCGCCCACCACGGTGATCTCCTGATTATCGCGCACAACGGTCTGCACCGTACGACGTCCCGTGCGCAATTGCTGAGGCACGCTATTTTTATCGGCAGGCGCAATGTTAATGGCAAAACTGAACAGCCCGTCGCTGTAGAGACGCGATTCAACGGTTTTATTCATAGCGGGTATTGCGCGACGACTCTGCGAAATCAGCTTCATGCCTGCCGGTATCCAGCCAGGCTGCCAGTTAAGCTCCACTTTGTCTCCCGCCGGCAGGGAGAGCGACGGCGGCAGATTTGCCTTCTCAAGCCCCTGCATCAGATTGCGCACGCCCTCATCCACTGCAAAGCTGATAACGCGGAACTGCTCCAGCGTTTCACCATCGCGATCCAGCAAATCGATGCGCAGCGGCAGTTTGGTATCCACGTCCAGCCAGACCACATAGCTGTAGCGCGTACCGTCACGAGAGACAATACGCACAACTTCGCACATCTGGTCAGCCATACGCGATCGCCCTACCGGCACAAAGTCATACGCCTGACCCAGCCGGGAGAAATCAGCAAACATCAGTGAAGGCAGCGCGTCGATAATATGGTTGCCCGGCAGTGAGAACGGATCCAGCCCGGGTTCAAAATAGCTGATGTCGTTACCGCGCTGGATCACTTCACGGCGCGGACCATCCATCTGCAGCAGCTGCGCAAAGACGCGCTTATCCACCACGGCGTGACGATAGCGCAGAGACTCAATGCCCAGTCGTGAGACATTAATATACGCAAATTCATAATTGAGATTTTGAGTCGCCTGCTCCATCTGCTGTAACAACGCCCCGGAAGACGACGTCTGTGCCGGGGCGGTTGATGTCCAGAGCAGGCTGCCGGCCATAAGGCTAACGGCGCACCAGAGTTGCTTCATTACTGCTGTTGAGTTCCTAACGACTGCGTTCCGGGAACGGTGGCCTGCGCCTGCTGCGGTACGCTGTTTTCAAACTGTACCTGATCGGCATGCAGACGGCGCTGCAGTTCATAATCCTGCAGCATGGCGTTAACACGACGCCGCTGATCCTGAACCTGCTGATTTGAACTGTTGGTTTCAAAGGCATCAGACGGTACGCCCAGGCTTACCGGTGATGCTTTACCCATCATCGGCAGCGTATTGAACGCCGGAGCATCTGAGGATTCTGCTGCCCCACCGGCAGAAGAGCCGTTGTAATGCTGCACGCCAACAATTACCGCCAGTGATACGCAGGCGGCTACGCCAATTTGCGTGACTGATGCCACCCAGCTGCCACCGCGACGCCAGAACGGCATTTTTTGCCAGCGTGCCGGTTCCGGCTGCGCTTCAGGGATCAGCGGTGTTGCCGCAGGGCGCAGCGGTTCATTTTCAATGGCTGCGGCCACGCGGGCGGAGATATCAAAATGCAGCACTTCGCCTACATCCCCGCGAAGGGTGTCGCGAATAAGATGGTAGCTCTCCCAGCTTTTTTGAAGTTCGACATCCTTTGACAACGAGGACAACAGCTCGCTGTCTAACGTTTCACCATCCATTAAAGCGGAAAGTTTTTCTTTCTGCATGCCTTGGTACCCTTTCAGTAGCCGTTATCACTAACGTTGGATAAGCGGTTGAACTTTGTTATCAATGGCTTCCCGGGCACGAAATATGCGCGATCGGACAGTACCAACCGGGCAATCCATAATGGCAGCGATCTCTTCATAACTCAGACCATCCAGCTCCCGGAGCGTGATAGCCATACGGAGATCTTCAGGAAGTGACTCAATTGTCCGAAAAACAATTTGTTTCAGTTCGTCAGACAACATTAAGTTCTCAGGGTTCGATATTTCTTTTAACGCGCCCGCACTTTCGAAGTTTTCTGCATCAATTGCATCTACGTCGCTGGAAGGCGGACGACGGCCCTGAGCCACCAGATAATTTTTTGCCGTGTTTACCGCGATGCGGTAAAGCCACGTGTAAAAAGCGCTATCCCCGCGGAACGACTCCAGCGCGCGATAGGCTTTGATAAATGATTCCTGTACCACATCGGGCACGTCACCCGAAGGGACATAGCGTGAAACTAGGCTCGCCACTTTATGCTGGTATCGGACTACCAGTAAGTTAAAGGACTTTTGATCTCCTTTCTGAACCCGCTCAACGAGAACCTGATCCGTTAACTGCTCGCTCATCCGAGGTAATGTCTCCCCAAAACTCTTTTATGCGTAAGTGGACTGCCAGCACATCTCATACCCGTGAGCAAGCATGCGCTTTGAGTTCTGTTCTGGCCTGAAGTTCACTACGACCTGTTTTTTCGTCGCGGCATTGCAACCCGTTATGACGTAGCGGCTGACCCGCTTTCAATAGCTTATGCAGTGCCGATCGGTGCTGGCAGAGTAGCGTAAGGCGATCTCTTTTTCATCTTTATTACTCTTCTTTTCAGCATAGCTGACGGCAGCGCGCAAAATCCGCCACTTTGCAACACGATGCAGCAGGGATCCCGCGAACGTAACGACAGATCGCGACCGCTGCTGCAGTATGGTGACAGCCAATACTCAGCGGAAAAGATAGAAGTCTGTCACCAGGCTCAGCCAGTCAGCGGAGTAGCTTTTATCTTCATTGCGGATCGCCAGCCGCTCCTGGATCAGCTCCCCGGCCGCAGGTGAAAAGCCCAGCACCAGCCGGTTAGGCGGCCGCTGTGCGTAAGGCGCGACGTCGTAGCGCAGCCGCAAATGCCAGCCATCGGCGCGGGCGAGCTGCACCAGCGCCTCGCCGCTATCCACCGGCAACACCACGCAAAACAGCCCCTCTTCTTCGATAAGCTGCGCCGCGCACTGCAGCAGCGCGGCGTGATCGAGCGTGGCGGTGCTGCGCGCCGCGTCCCGTGCTGCGCTGGACGAGGCCATGCCGGGCACAAAAAAAGGCGGATTACTGACGATCAGCGAGTAGCGCTTTTCGCACTGGCGGCTCCAGTTAAGAATATCGGCCTGATGCACGCTGATACGGGCGGCCCACGGCGACGCCTGCACATTCTCCTGCGCCTGCGCGGCGGCTTCGCTATCAAGCTCAACCGCATCCAGCGTAACCTGTTGCGGCGTACGCTGCGCCAGCATCAGAGCGATAAGCCCGCTGCCGCAGCCAATATCCAGAATACGCCGCGCCCCGGCCACTGGCGCCCACGCTCCCAGCAGCACGCCATCCGTGCCAACCTTCATTGCACAGCGATCGTGTGCGACAAAAAATTGTTTAAACGTAAACCCATCTTTTCTTAATGTCGCCCGTGCTGGCGGCTGGTACTGAGACATGCTTTCGGCCATTGAATTGTTATCTGGCGAGAGTGTAACGTGGTCGCACAATGAATTCATCTGCGCCTGATGAACACAAACAGATGAAGATTGCGGCCGATCTGTCTATAATCAGCGCCCCAAACTGAGGTAGAACATGACAGTAACCACATTCTCCGAACTCGAACTCGACGAAAGCCTGCTGGATGCCCTGCAGGAAAAAGGCTTCACGCGCCCGACGGCCATTCAGGCTGAAGCCATTCCTGCCGCGCTGGAAGGCCGTGACGTGTTAGGTTCGGCACCCACCGGAACGGGGAAAACCGCCGCCTATCTGCTGCCCGCATTACAGCATCTGCTGGACTTCCCGCGTAAGAAGTCGGGTCCGCCGCGTATCCTGATCCTCACCCCTACCCGCGAACTGGCGATGCAGGTGGCCGATCAGGCGCGTGAGCTGGCGAAGCATACCCATCTGGATATCGCCACCATCACCGGCGGCGTTGCCTATATGAACCACGCTGAAGTCTTCAGCGAAAACCAGGATATTGTGGTGGCGACCACCGGCCGTCTGCTGCAGTACATCAAAGAAGAGAACTTTGACTGCCGCGCGGTAGAAACACTGATTCTCGATGAAGCGGACCGCATGGTCGATATGGGCTTTGCCCAGGATATCGAGACCATCGCCGGTGAGACGCGCTGGCGCAAACAGACGCTGCTCTTCTCCGCCACGCTGGAAGGCGAGCACATCAAAGATTTTGCTGAACGCCTGCTCAACGATCCGGTCGCGATTGAAGCCGACCCGAGCAAAAGCGAACGCAAGCGCATTCAGCAGTGGTACTACCGTGCTGATAACCTTGAGCACAAAACCAAACTGCTGGTGCACCTGTTAAAGCAGCCGGAAGTGAAGCGTGCGATTGTGTTTGTGCGCAAGCGTGAACGTCTGCACGAGCTGGTAACCTGGATGCATGAGGCGGGCCTGCGCAGCAGCTACCTCGAAGGTGAGATGGTACAGGCGAACCGTAATGAAGCGATTAAACGCATCAACGATGATCGCGTCAATGTGCTGGTTGCCACTGACGTTGCGGCGCGCGGTATCGATATTGATGATGTGACCCACGTGATCAACTTTGACCTGCCGCGTACGGCAGATACGTATCTGCACCGCATTGGCCGTACCGGCCGTGCCGGCCGCAAAGGGATCGCCATCTCGCTGGTAGAAGCGCACGATCACGTTCTGCTGGGTAAAATCAGCCGCTACGTTAATGAGCCGCTGAAATCACGCGTGATTGATGAGCTGCGCCCTGAGTCGCGTGCGCCGAGTGCTAAAGTCACCGGAAAGCCGTCGAAAAAGGCGCTTGCCAAACGCAAAGAGAAGAAAGAGAAAGAAGACGAAAAGCCGCGCGTGAAGAAACGTCATCGCGACACTAAAAACGTCGGTAAACGCCGCAAGCCAAGCGGATCGACCACACCGGAGTCTGGTGCGGAATAAAACGTCACCGCAGTAAAAAAAGCGCCTGAACCGGCGCTTTTTTTTTACTTTTTGTGAACTTTACGTGCCACTGCCATGCAGGTCAGCGCGAACCCCGGTAAAGGGCGCCTTTCAAACAGCGCCCGGGTTCCGGGCCGCTTCCGCGCTGACCTGCAGCATGAGCAACTTTTCATCGCTGCTTCAGTTACAGGCTCTCTGTAAAGGTACGGGTGATCACATCGCGCTGCTGCTCGGGCGTCAGGGCGTTAAACCGCACGGCATAACCGGATACGCGAATGGTCAGCTGCGGATACTTTTCGGGATGCTTAACCGCATCCTCCAGCGTCTCCCGCTGCAGTACGTTGACGTTAAGGTGCTGTCCGCCCTCAACCCGCACCTGCGGTTTCTGCTCCAGGGGCACTTCACGGTATGCCATCTCGCCCAGCTCGCTCAGGGCAACCACCTGATCCTCCTCATAGAGGCCTCTGGCGCACAGACAGCGCGCCTGTCCCGCCTCTTCATCCAGCAGCCAGAATGAGTTCAGCAGCAGCGGGTTATGGGTTTGGGTAATTTGAATGCCGGTAATCATAGCGATCTCCAGAAAGGGGCGTTCTGTCTCTGAACGCCGTTGACAGATAGACAGGCTGGTATATCACCGGGACGCTGCCAGCGCCTTGACCTGCATCAAGCTGAAACGGCGGGGTTAATCCTTCTGCTCCCGCGCTGAAGCAGCTAAGCTAAGGAAAACTAGCGGCAGGAGTTAACCATGAGTGACAAGCTGACCTGGCACGATGTGCTGGCAGATGAGAAAGAGAAACCCTATTTCAAAGAGACGCTGCAGGCGGTTGCGCAGCAGCGGGCAGCAGGCGTGACCGTTTATCCGCCGCAGAAAGATGTGTTTAACGCATTTAAGCTGACAGAGCTGGGCGATATTAAAGTGGTGATTTTGGGTCAGGACCCCTATCACGGGCCAAATCAGGCGCACGGCCTGGCTTTTTCGGTGCTGCCTGGCGTGGCCATCCCGCCCTCTCTGCTTAATATGTATAAAGAGCTTGAACAGGATATCGACGGCTTTCAGCGCCCGCAGCACGGTTTTCTGGAGAGCTGGGCCACGCAGGGGGTAATGCTGCTGAATACGGTGCTGACCGTTGAGGCGGGCAAAGCACACTCGCACGCGCGGCTTGGCTGGGAGACGTTTACTGACAGGGTGATTGATGCCATCAATACGCACCGTGAGGGCGTGGTTTTTCTGCTGTGGGGATCGCATGCGCAGAAGAAAGGCAGCATCATTGATGCGCAGCGTCACCACGTGCTGAAAGCGCCCCACCCCTCCCCGCTCTCTGCGCACCGCGGCTTTTTAGGCTGCCGGCACTTTTCACAGACCAACGCGCTGCTCAGTAAGGCAGGAGAAACGCCGATCGACTGGACGCCGGTACTGCCCTGAAACAACAACGGCCGCGTCAGGGCGGCCGTTATGATGTACTACTCTGCTCAGGCTTTGGCTTTAGAGACCGCCACCATGGCCGGACGCAGCAGGCGACCATTCAGGGTATAGCCACGCTGCATTACCATCAGTACATGGTTCGGCTCAACCTCATCCGATTCCATCATCGACATCGCCTGATGCAGATCCGGGTTAAACGGCACGTGGGTGTCGCCCACCACTTCAACGCCAAACTTGCGCACGGCGCCCAGCAGGGATTTCAGCGTCAGCTCGATGCCTTCAATCATTGAGGCGAGCCCGGTGTTCTCTTTATCAGCCACTTCCAGCGCGCGTTCCAGGCTATCAATCACTGGCAGCAGCTCGTTGGCAAATTTTTCCAGCGCAAATTTATGCGCTTTTTCGACATCCATTTCTGCACGGCGACGGATGTTTTCAATTTCCGCCTGCGCACGCAGCTGCGCTTCACGCACGCCACCCTGCGCCTGGGTAAGCTCCGCTTCCAGTTGCGCAATGCGCTCATCACGCGGATCCACCTCAGTTGCTGTCTCCGCGTCCGCCGGCTGTTGATCCTGTTGAATTTCGTCTGAGACTTGCTCGTTTGGGGTGTTCTGTTCTTTACTACTCATGAATTTCTCCGCGTTTTGCACATTCATTTCGCTGGTTGGCTTATTATGGGGATCAGTTTGACGGTTTCAAGTGAACCCATCACATTGCCAGGCCGTTTTGGCTTATGAGGAATACCCGCCACATGAACACACACTTTAGCTGCATCGGGATCGTGGGTCATCCGCGCCATCCAACCGCGTTGACCACCCATGAGATGCTCTGGCGCTGGCTGACTGATAAGGGATACGAGGTGATTGTCGAACAGCAGATTGCGCGCGAGCTGAGTTTAACCGATGTCAAAACCGGCACGCTGGCGGAAATAGGACAGCAGGCCGATCTGGCCGTGGTGGTCGGCGGTGATGGCAATATGCTGGGCGCAGCCAGGGTGCTGGCACGCTATGACATTAAAGTGATTGGCATCAACCGTGGCAATCTGGGCTTCCTGACCGACCTCGATCCGGATAACGCGCAGCAGCAGCTGGATGATGTCCTGCAGGGCGACTACTTTGTCGAGAGCCGCTTTCTGCTTGAGGCGCAGGTCTGCCGCGATACCTGCTCGCCGCGCATTGGCAGCGCCATCAATGAAGTGGTGCTCCATCCGGGAAAAGTGGCGCATATGATTGAGTTTGAGGTCTATATCGACGAAGTGTTCGCCTTTTCTCAGCGTTCCGATGGCCTGATTATCTCCACCCCTACCGGTTCCACCGCCTACTCGCTCTCCGCAGGCGGACCTATCCTTACCCCTTCGCTTGATGCCATTGTACTGGTGCCGATGTTCCCGCACACGCTGTCGTCGCGTCCGCTGGTTATCAACAGCAACAGTACCATTCGCCTGCGCTTCTCCTCGCTGCGCAGCGATCTGGAGATCAGCTGTGACAGCCAGATTGCCCTGCCGATTCAGGAGGGTGAAGATGTGCTGATCCGGCGCAGCAGCAGCCACCTTAATCTTATTCATCCTAAAAACTATAACTACTTCAACACATTAAGCTCAAAACTCGGCTGGTCGAAAAAATTGTTCTAGAAATCAGTGCTGGCTACTTTACTGGTTAAAAAACCAGTTTATACTGTACGAAAAACCATATCTGTTTTTCTATACAGGTGATTGTATGCTGGCACAACTGACCATCAGTAACTTCGCAATCGTTCGTGAGCTTGAGATCGACTTTCATCGCGGTATGACAGCGATCACCGGTGAGACCGGCGCAGGTAAATCTATTGCCATTGATGCGCTGGGCCTCTGCCTCGGCGGACGGGCGGAAGCGGATATGGTGCGTCAGGGCGCAAGCCGGGCTGATATCTGTGCCCGCTTTCAGCTGAAATTATCGCCGTCAGCGCAGCGCTGGCTGGTTGATAATCAGCTGGATGACGGTAATGAGTGCCTGCTGCGTCGCGTTATCAGCGCGGATGGTCGCTCGCGCGGCTTCATCAACGGCACGGCCGTACCGCTCTCACAGCTGCGCGAGCTGGGCCAGCTGCTGATTCAGATCCACGGTCAGCACGCGCATCAGCTGCTGCTGAAAACCGATCACCAGAAGCATCTGCTCGATGCTTACGCGGCGCATGACGGGCTGCTGACGGAGATGCGTCAGCACTACCAGCGCTGGCATCACAGCTGCCGTGTGCTGGCGCAGCATCAGCAGCAGTCGCAGGAGCGTGAAGCGCGCCGCGAGCTGCTGCAGTATCAGCTGAAAGAGCTGAATGAGTTTGCCCCGCAGGCGGGTGAATATGAGCAGATTGATGAAGAGTACAAGCGTCTGGCTAACAGCGGACAGCTGCTCTCTACCAGCCAGCAGGCGCTGCATATTCTTGCCGACGGTGAAGATACCAACCTGCAGAGCCTGCTCTACAGCGCCCGCAACATGCTCAGCGAGCTGGTCTCGCTGGATGATAAAGTCAGCGGCGTATTTAACCTGCTGGAAGAAGCGGCGATTCAGCTGAGCGAAGCCAGCGACGAACTGCGTCACTACTGCGAACGCCTCGATCTTGATCCTAACCGTCTTTACGAGCTGGAGCAGCGCCTGTCGCGGCAGATTGCACTGGCGCGCAAGCATCACGTTGCGCCTGAAGCGCTGCCGGCCCTGCATCAGCAGCTGCTGGAAGAGGCGGAGCTGCTGTCGCAGCAGGAGAGCGATCAGGAGAGTCTGCAGCACGACGTGGTAATGCATCACAAAGCCGCTATCACCTGCGCCGAAGCGCTGCATCATCAGCGTGAAAAATCCGCTCAGGAGCTGTGCGATCTCATTACGCAAAGCATGCGCACCCTGGCGATGCCGCACGGGCAGTTTGCGATTGTGCTGGAGTTTAATCCCGATCAGCTCACCGCCGAAGGTGCCAGCCGCATCGATTTCCGGGTGACAACTAACCCGGGCCAGCCTCTGCAGCCGCTGGGTAAAGTCGCCTCTGGCGGTGAGCTGTCGCGTATTGCGCTCGCTATTCAGGTGATCACCGCGCAGAAGATGGAAACCCCGGCCATGATTTTCGATGAAGTGGATGTTGGCATCAGCGGCCCGACGGCTGCTGTAGTGGGCAAGATGCTGCGTCAGCTGGGCGAATCGACGCAGGTTATGTGTGTCACGCACCTGCCACAGGTTGCGGGCTGCGGTCATCAGCACTTCTTTGTCAGCAAAGAGACCGACGGCGCGATGACGGAAACGCATATGCAGCCGCTGGATAAGCGGGCACGTCTGCAGGAGCTGGCTCGTCTGCTGGGCGGCAGCGAAGTCACGCGTAACACGCTGGCGAACGCCAAAGAACTTTTAGCAGCCTGAGACCGCACTTTTTTCCGGCCTGATGGTCATATGCATGCTCTGTAGAGGTTCCCAACCGGGAAAAGGTCTATTATCATCGGCAGTGATATCGCCATAATAAAAGCCTGCCGCGTGCAGAGTTCAGAATGTAATGGCAACAAAACTGCCTGCTGAAAGGCGTTTGGCCCGAAAAAAGGAATGTACAGATGCGCTTTAAGACGCTGACTGCTGCGGCAGTGGTAATGTTGATGACAACCGCCGGATGTTCCACGCTGGAGCGCGTTGTCTATCGTCCGGATATCAATCAGGGGAATTACCTGGCCGCCAACGATGTCGCCAAGATCCACACCGGCATGACGCAGCAGCAGGTGGCCTATACGCTGGGCACCCCGATGATGCACGATCCCTTTGGCAGCAACGTCTGGTATTACATTTTCCGCCAGGAGCCTGGTCACGAGCGCGTGAAGCAGCAGACGCTGACGCTGACGTTTGATCGCAGCGGTGTCCTGACGAATATTGATAACAAGCCGCGGCTCGCGGGTCAGAAAAACAGTTAAGCTGATGACAATAAAAAAGGCGCCCGGGGCGCCTTTTTTAATGCTTAACGTCAGCTACTTTTTCACCGCGGCACGCTCAGCGCGCTGGCGGCGCAGCTCTTTCGGATCGGCAATCAGTGGCCGGTAGATCTCAACCCGATCGCCCTCTTCAACCGTGTCACCAAGCTTAACCGGCCGGCTGAAGATCCCGGTTTTATTCTGCGCCAGATCGATATCGCGGCGCAGCTGCAGCAGGCCCGATGCCTCTATCGCCTGCTCTACCGTGGCGCCCTGCTCCAGCGTAACCTCACGCAGATACTGCTTATCCGGAAGCGCATAAACTACCTCCACGCGGATCTCAGTCACGATAGACCTCTTTGGCACGCTGGGTAAACGCCTGCACCATGCTGTTTGCCAGCTCTTTGAACACGCGCCCGAATGCCATCTCAACCAGCATATTGGTGAACTCAAAGTCGAGGCTCAACTCAACCTTGCAGGCGTCATCACCCAGCGAGATAAATTTCCAGCCGCCGGTCAGCTTACGGAACGGGCCGTCAACCAGCTGCATGTGAATGCTCTGGTTGTCAGTCAGCGTATTGCGCGTGGTAAAGGTTTTACTGATGCCCGCTTTTGAGACATCGACCGCAGCGGTCATCTGATGACCGCTGTTATCCAGCACGCGACTGCCGGTGCAGCCAGGAAGAAATTCAGGATAGGCATCCACGTCATTCACAAGCTGGTACATCTGTGCAGCGCTATAGGGGACCAGCGCTGAGCGGCTAATCTGAGCCATAAGGGTTCCTGTTGGTCACAAAACCATTGAATTGTACCATTTTAGGCCATTAAACAAAAATTCATGCTTTTGCCAGCTGTGCTAAAATAGGATGTTTTTTACCGCCCCGCAGGACATGGGGATGCGCCCACAAACTGAGTAATGTAGACTACGCCGCACTATGACAAAGAAAAAAGCTCACAAACCCGGTTCAGCCACCATTGCCCTCAACAAACGCGCGCGCCACGAATACTTCGTCGAAGAGGAGTTCGAAGCGGGTCTGTCGTTACAGGGATGGGAAGTTAAAGCACTGCGCGCCGGTAAAGCCAATATCAGCGAAAGCTATATCATGCTGCGCGACGGCGAAGCGTTTCTGTTCGGCGCCACGTTCCAGCCGCTGATCGGTGCTTCAACGCACGTGGTATGCGACCCTACGCGCACCCGTAAGCTGCTGCTGAAAGAGCGCGAGCTCGCTTCACTGTTTGGCAGCGTTAACCGCGACGGTTATACCATCATACCGCTTTCGCTCTACTGGAAAAACGCCTGGGCCAAGCTCAAAATCGGCGTCGCACGCGGTAAGAAAGAGCACGATAAGCGCTCTGATATCAAAGATCGCGAGTGGAAGATGGATAAAGCACGAATTATGAAGAGCGCCAGCCGTTAAGCACTGGATTCTTTTATAGATTTGCGCTACAGTTTTAGAACTTGGGGCTGATTCTGGATTCGACGGGATTCGCGAAACCCAAGGTGCATGCCGAGGGGCGGTTTGCCTCGTAAAAAGCCGCAAAAAAATAGTCGCAAACGACGAAAACTACGCACTAGCAGCTTAATAACCTGCTTAGAGCCCTCTCTCCCTAGCCTCCGCTCTTAGGACGGGGATCAAGAGAGGTCAAACCCAAAAGAGATCGCGTGGATGCCCTGCCTGGGGTTGAAGCGTTAAAACTAATCAGGCTAGTCTGTCAGTGGCGTGTCTGTCCGCAGCTGCCAGGCGAATGTAAAGACCGACTAAGCATGTAGTACCGACGGTGTAGTAATTTCGGACGCGGGTTCAACTCCCGCCAGCTCCACCAAAATTCTTCAAAGATGGTTCCAGTGCCATCCGCAGAAGTCCTGAAAGCCCGCATGGCACAAGCTGCGGGCTTTTTTGTGTCTGTAATCTTCCGAGACGATCCGCCTGAATCCAGTGATTATTGGTACACGTTTAGGTACACGCTATAATGTGGGCCAAAAACGTGTACCAATTATGGACGGAAATCAATCATGGCGCGGATTACACGCCCCCTCACCAATAATGAAATCCTCAAAGCTAAGCCTCAAGAGAAAGACTTCACACTGCATGATGGGGATGGGCTTTTCCTGCTCGTCAAAACATCCGGTAAGAAGCTATGGCGTTTTCGCTACCAGCGACCAAATAGCAGCAGTCGCACAAATCTCAGCCTTGGCTCTTATCCTGCCCTAACACTCGCTGTCGCACGCCAAATGCGTGACCAATATCTTTCGATACTTGCGCAAGGGATTGACCCGCAGAAGCAGCAAGAGGAAGTTTCTGAGCAACGACAAATTGAGCAGGATAGTATTTTTTCGGTCGTGGCCGGAAGGTGGTTCCAGCTCAAAAGCAAAAGCGTCACTGAGGATTACGCAAAAGATATTTGGCGATCGCTGGAGAAGGACGTTTTTCCGGCTGTTGGTGAAATTCCTGTTCAACAGCTCAAGGCTAGGACGATCGTTGAAGCACTGGAGCCGATTAAAGCTCGCGGTGCACTTGAGACAGTTCGCCGGTTGGTGCAGCGCATCAACGAAATCATGATTTATGCAGTTAACACCGGGTTAATTGATGCGAATCCTGCTTCGGGCGTTGGTATGGCTTTTGAACGACCAAAAAAACAGAACATGCCAACGTTACGACCGGAAGAACTGCCAAAGCTAATGCGCTCATTAGTGATGTCCAATCTCTCAATCACAACTCGCTGTTTAATTGAGTGGCAGCTTCTTACTCTCGTGCGACCGTCAGAAGCCTCGGGAACACAATGGGCAGAGATCGACTTCGATTTAAGCCTTTGGGTTATTCCAGCGGAGCGCATGAAGGCCAAGCGCCAACATGTCGTTCCTTTATCGAAACAAGCTCTAGAAATTCTTGAGGTTATGCGACCTCTAAGCGCCAACCGGCAGTATGTTTTTCCAAGCCGTAACGATCCCAAGCAACCAATGAATAGCCAAACTGCGAATGCTGCATTAAAGCGTATAGGCTATGGCGGCAAGTTGGTTGCTCATGGTCTTCGTTCCATAGCCAGTACCGCGCTCAACGAAGCCAGCTTTAACCCTGATGTCATTGAGTCAGCTCTTGCACATATCGATAAAAACGAAGTTAGGCGAGCCTACAACCGTTCCACCTATCTTGAGCAGCGTAAAGATATGATGAGTTGGTGGGGCACATTCACGTATAAAAGTTAGCCCAACATGAAATGTATTAGCTTAGTTTTGACCTGACACAGCTATGACACAGAGCCAAATCTAATCTAACAGGCAAGCCTGTGCCAAAAGCGGAAACTTCAAGATTCAACTATGCGATCATTACGAATAAAATAGATGGGTAGTCTTTTGGTTTTTAACAACTGAGTATTTGTGATATCAGGCCCGTTGATGCGGGCCTCACTTATCAATTTGAAGTGGAAAATAGTTTAGATGATCAACAAAGGATAATTGAAACGTAAAAGTTATGCTCAATTAGATAGTAATTAGCTCAGAAATTTTTTTTGCCACGATTGTCAGTGTATCTTCAGCCGTGTCTAGACCGCTTCGGGAGCCAAGTAAAGGGCTGACATTCCGGAGTGCTTCATAGGTTGTATTGTGCACAATAGGAACAAGTTGATTGCGCGCTAATAAGGCTGAAAGCTCTTTATCAGCAACGCCTTCTTTGGGAAGCCGGTTCAAAAAAGCTGGAGTTACCAGTACTAATCCAACCCGAGAATTTGCTAAACCTTTATCAATGGCACGCATCATAGGAACCCCGAGGGAAAGATCTTTCTCACTGAACCATACTTTTACACCTGCCGCCTCAAGTAAATCATGTAACTCTTTGGCTACACCTTGGCGGTCATCCCAAGCGTGGCAAAGGAATACATCGCGAAGATCTGGTTGTTCTGCCGCTCGTTGCTCAACTGTTTCCCTAATTGGTGTGAGTGATTGTACCTGGGCAGTCGTGTAGTAAACCGATGAACTGGATTTTGACCAGCGTGGTTTTGTGCTGCTACTGCCTCCGCCTCGACTTGCGTTACTACTATTATTTCCTCCATTTGGTGAGGAGTAAGACGGAGTGTAATTCTCATAGCGATAGCTACTGCGATAACCACTGCGATTGCGACAGGCAGGACAAGCGGCAGCAGCAGCTGCTGAACTATGTCCTCGAACGGGGGCGGTGCATCTGCTCATATTATGGATTTCCCTTATTATTTTTAAAAGCTCATGCTGTTGTAGTGATACATAAGAATTAATAAATGTTTTTGGCTAAAAATCCAACAGCCATCCGAAGGTAATTTTGATCTTAATCACGTTACACAATCAAAAATTTATTAGCATTTCAGTTCCACCCACCTAAAGTGACCCCAGGCTCTTGCATGTGGGCATTAAAACATAATGCTTGCGCTAATCTGCAATGTCCGCCTCTAGCTCTAAACAGACTGTCAGATTTGATTGTGTGCTGCCGATGAAAACTGTCAGCTCAAGTCTGAGCTAATACACATGAAAGGAAGCAAATTGCGCCCAAGAATTACATAAAGAGGTCAGCGCGCAATGCTATCCCCCCCTCGCCTGCCCGCTTTATGCATCGTTTTTCATGCAGGTGCATAAAGCCACTCAAGCCGCGCCTTGTGTGGCCTCAACGCATCCCGCTTACGCATGATTTTGCATGCAGAACCATGCACTCTATGCATGCATGGCCCTTTACAAACCGGCTTGCCAGAAAAAAGGCTTTCAAGCGGCGAATGGCAGATACAAAAAAGCCGCTGGTTAGGCAGCGGCCATAGGGATTAGTGAATACTTCGAAAAGCTGAGCCATATCGTCCCAGCGTCTGACGTTCTTTGACCATAACCGGTGCGATATCTTCTACCGGTTCCTGTGGTGGCGCTGTAATAACTTTGGTAATGCTTTCATTCGTTTTGAAAGTGCAGGAGCAATCCAGATTGGTGCACTGGTGATAACGTTCCTTCACCTGCTCAGACATGTAGCGGCTGGATTTGGTATGCGCCGGACTTTTGCAGTATGGACAGTGCATCATGAGCGATGCTCCTGTTCAAGCTTCTCACGGCGGGCTTTAAGTTCCGCCCCCAGCTGCATGCGTCTGGCAGGGCTGCCATAGAGGTTCATATCCACGCCCGTAAGCGCCGGGCGATGCAGGCCGACCTGCGTAAGCTCCGGGTCTTCCAGCAACTGCGCATCGCTCACGCGGCTAGCAAGCTTTATTAGTTCTTCACCAATAATCCGGGCGACATACTGTTCCGGCTTTTCGTTATCGTTCTCCTCGGGCGACCGGGCCAGCATCCTTAAGCGCAGAGCGTGCAGCAGCTTCGGGCTGACGCAGCGCAGGGCTGACTGCCAGTAAATGTCTGCAATGCCATTAAGGGCGCTGCGATGCGCCTCAACCAGGCGCTTGCCGGTCGCACAGCATGAGAGCATGTTGCTCTGCTTATCCAGCTCCAGCACCTCAATCAGGCCGGTGAACTCCCCGGCGAGCTCGCGGCTGGCGATGCGCTGGCTATGTTCGGCCTTAAGCTCGTCAGTCAGTTTCCCCCGTGAGCTGCGAAAACGCGCGCGCCAGTTGCTCTCCGCTTCCTTACCGGCCTCAATGGCCGCCTGCCGCTCCTGCTCGCAACGTGCAATGTCGTTGCATGTGGCGTTGTAGGATTTCATCTCCGCGGCGTGAGCCTCTCTGGCCGTAGTGACGCTCTGTACATGCTGCTTCATCTGGTCTGCCTGTGTCATGGTCATCTTCCGTCTTTTGTAAAGGATGAGATGATTCTGCCGTGTACCACAGGACAAAACATTCTCTTGCTGTCTGCTCATTGGCCAGCGGACAGCGGTCATCAGAACTACTGAAGAAGCGTTGAGATTTTAGTTTTATATAAAACTGTTCACTACTCCTCACCTTAAGAAAAAATATAATAAATACAGTAACTAAAGAAGTGAACACTTCAAGGTTAACTGTTCACCGGGTGTTCACTAGTGTTCACCCTGCCTTTAAAAGCCTTTTTTCTGGCGAGCTTTATCAAATGTTTTTTCCTTTCAATAACTCTTTACCGACCAGAAATAACTGTTTGATTTTTACCTGCTGGTGGATATTGGTGGATATTGACGGATATTGGCCGATACGGGCAAACGCGACCCGTTTTTGCTCACCGACAGGTAAAAATGGGGTTGTTTACACCGGGAAAAATATTCTCACAATAGGGCGTTACCACATGACCCGACCGGAACCGGCCAGCGCCGTCCGGATTTTAAAAAGGTAACGCTATGCTTGTTGTATCACCCTCTTCCGCCCCCGCCGTCCCGCCTGTCACTGGCGGCCAGTTCCCCCGCGACCGCTTTATGCGCCTGCCGGAAGTCATCAGCACCTGCGGCCTATCGCGTTCGACCATCTACGACTTAATCAGCCGGGAGCAGTTCCCGTCGCAAATTTCTCTCAGCGGTAAGAACGTTGCCTGGCTGGCATCAGAAATTGACAGCTGGATGCAGGAACGCATCAGGCAGCGTGCCGGAGGTACGGCATGATTACGCTGAATTTCGGCGCGAAAACTTTTCCTCTCACCCGCGAAGAGGCCACCTTTGTCGCAGAAAATCTGACGACAGCCACAAGCGGCAGGCTGGCTAAGGCATCCACCTTTACCAGCAGAATGCACGGTAAAATTTGCGTTATGAGTAAAAAGGCGAAGCCTGCTAAGCAGTGCCAGAAAAAAGAGAACAGGGAATTCCGATCAAATCCGCCGCAATCCGATCAAGTCCTGACCGATTGCTGAGGAAAAAGGCCCGATGTTCAAAAAAAGCTTTTTTCTGGCGAGCCGCCGATGTACTGTTTTCCCGCTGTCGCAAAATCGGCAGCCGGGATTGGCGTCCTGAGCAACTCAATGGTGACACCAGACGCGCCATGCGTCTTTTTTTGTGTCTTCGCCTCAGTGCACCCATTTCACGGGCAGTGGCTTTTGCGCCATTGTCTCGTCTGTGTAATGGTGGCTCGGGCAGGGGCTTCTAACGAAGCGCCGGTATCCATTGAGGCCGGTTACGCCAACCCTGTCCGGGCTACCACCAGTGAAATTGGCGTTTCCGGTGGTGGCGTTAACCGCTACTCAATGGAGACAGCCACTATGGCCGCAACCCTTATTCCTGCATGCATGCAGTTCACCTTTCTTTTTGCCGCCGTGCGCCGTGCCGATACCGTCGCCCGTCCCTGCATGCTGCGCATTACCGCCGAAACCGAATCCGCTGCCCGCCGCCTGCTGGCCCGCAATTACGTGCTGTTCTTTGCCGGTCGCCTGCCGCTCTGCGAGGTGGTCGCATGAATACCCTATCTGCACGACTTAACAACCACGACAGCTATTCCATTCCCCACGCCGATTTTCTGCGCCTTCAGCATGCCCATAACGTAGGCGTAACCGTACTCGACATGCTTAATATTCTTGAATGCTCCGGTAGCCGCCACTGCGCACCGGACGCGGAGGCGATGGTCTCCGTCGTTGCCCTTCTCACCGACCAGTTAGGCAAAGTCGTTGAAACCTGTGAATCCCTTATGTTTGCCACGGAGGCCCGCCATGATGACCGCTAATAATTCCTGCTTACCTGTTGAAGTCCGCACTGCCGTTTACCGTCGCGCGCTGGCGCAGGGTTATCTCAACGCCTGCAAAATGCTGGGCATCACCGTTTCGGCAACGCTCGACGAGCTACAGATGACCATCGCGCTTGAACTGGAAGGATTTTACGTGCGTCGTCACGGCGCAGAAGCCGGAATGGAAATGGCCTGCACCATGCTGGGCGATATGGTTGAGCCTGACCTGCTCACCGCGCCGCCGCGCCTGACGCGTCTTGGCGCAACCATGATGGATGAACTGTTTTGCAGCCAGCTTGCCGCAACCCGCCGCGCCACGTTGCACTAAGGGAGATCGAGCAGATGAAACATATTGTCTCTGACACAGTAAAGGCGGCCGCCGGATTCTGGCCGCAGCTGTTGCCCGCGCTCGGCATCAGCATTCATGCCAGCGGCAAACATGGCGCATGCCCGGTTTGCGGCGGTAAAGATCGTTTTCGCTTTGATAATCAGGACGGGCGCGGGACGTGGCACTGTAATCAGTGCGGAGCCGGTGACGGTTTGAATCTGGTTGAAAAGGCGCTCGACGTCAGTGCCAAAGATGCGGCAATCAAAATCGCCGATATGCTCGGCGCGCTTCCACCAGTATCAAAAGCACCGGTGAACACTGTTGATAAAGCCGTCGCACAATCTGAGGCCGCCGCACGGGCGCAAAATTTGCTCGCCGCCGCCGTCAGCCGCACGGATAACACCTACTTATTGTCAAAAGGGCTGCACAGCACTAATGCGTTAACGCTTGGTGCCGGGCTGCGCTGTGGTGGTGTCGCTTTTGTAGCCGGTGATCTGCTTGTCCCGCTTACCGACGAAACCGGCAATACCGTCAACGTTCAGCTTATCAGCGCGGCTGGCGACAAGCGCACCCTGCCCGGCGGACTGGTGAAAGGCGCTTATCACCTTGCGGGCAAATCTGACAGCAAAACGCTGTGGCTCACCGAGGGTTACGCAACCGGCCTGACGGTTCAGCGCCTGACCGGGCAGCCGGTTTATATTGCGCTCAGCGCGAATAATCTGCCGTCACTTGCTGCACAGCTGCGTAAAGCCAATCCAGATGCGCTGATGCTGATTGCCGCCGATCGCGATGAAAACGGCACTGGTCAACTAAAGGCAGATGAAGCCGCGAAGGCGTGCAAAGGCAAGGCTGCTTTACCGCCAAAAACCGGCGACTGGAACGACGTCTGGCAAGCACAGGGCGACATCGCGACGCAGGCTCTACTTACCGCCTTCACTCAACCTCACAAGCCAAGCCCATTTGAGTCGGTGAGCGAGGCCGATCTCAAAGCCATGAGCGCCAGCGAAAAAGCTGAGCTGCTGGTCGATCACTACGGGCAGGCGCTGGCCGTGCCGCCTGTAGGCGAGGAAATCTGCCGCTATGATAACGGCGCTTGGCAGGTGATGCCGGTGCAGATGCTGCGCCGTGAGATCGCCGCGCTGTTTCAGAAGGTGCGCGCACCGTTTTCAGCGGCCGGGATTGGCAGCGTGCTTGATACGCTCAAACTGATGGTGCCGCAGATGGGCGAACCGGCGCGCCGCCTGATTGGTTTTCGTAACGGGGTTTTTGATACCACGAACGGCACATTCAGCCCGCACCGCCGCGAAAACTGGCTGCGCACGGTCAACAGCGTTGACTACTCCGCACCACGTCCCGGCGAAAATCTCGCAGACCATGCCCCTAGCTTCTACCACTGGTTAACGCGGGCGGCCGCGCATAATCACGATAAGCAGGAGCGCATCCTCGCGGCGTTATTTATGGTGCTGGCAAACCGCTATGACTGGCAGATGTTCCTCGAAGTGACCGGTCCAGGCGGAAGCGGTAAAAGCGTATTAGCTTCGATCGCCACGTTGCTTGCTGGTCGTGATAACACCACGTCTGCCACCATCGATACACTGGAATCATCTAGGGAACGTGCAAGCGTGGTGGGATTCTCGCTGATTATTCTGCCCGATCAGGAGAAATGGAGCGGCGACGGCGCGGGCATTAAAGCAATTACTGGCGGCGATGCGGTAGCCATCGATCCAAAGTATCGCGATGCCTATTCAACGCATATCCCGGCTGTAATTCTGGCGGTGAACAATAATCCGATGCGATTCAGCGATCGTAGCGGCGGCGTATCGCGCCGTCGGGTGATCCTAACGTTTCCGGAAGTGATACCGGCGAAAGAGCGTGACCCGCAGCTACTCAATAAAATAAGCAACGAGCTGGCCGTGATTGTTCGTCACCTGATGCAGCGCTTCGCATCGCCAGATGAAGCCCGTGAGCTGTTGCAGGCGCAGCAGTCATCCGGAGAAGCGCTGGAGATAAAACGCCAGGCTGATCCGCTTGTCGATTTCTGTGGCTACCTGATGCCGTTGAGCACGCCGAACGGGCTGTTCATCGGTAACGCCAATATTCGCCCGATTAACCCGAAGCGCTATCTCTATCATGCGTATCTATCATTTATGGAATCGCGTGGGCATCAGCACCCACTCAGCCTCACAGCTTTCGGCCAAGCTGTACCGCAAACGCTGAAGGAGTATGAGCGCGTGTTGCTCAAGCGCCGCACGAATAACGGCATACAAACTAATCTGACGTTGCATGAGGACAGCGAGACAGATTGGTTGCCAGCATGTGGCGTCTGATAACATAATCCCACGTAAACCGGCTTAGGCCGGTTTTTATATATTTGATGCAATTATTAATGTCAGCCAAGGTCCGCTAAGAGCGAAAAGCGGACATTATGTCCGCGTCTCATTACGATTGATCATTGGGCCGATGCTAAGTTCATAAACCACGCAGGGTGTGTCGTAATGCCGTTCTATAGCTTTGTAAATCATCCCTAGCCGCTGCATTACTTTCTGAGAGGGAATATTTTCAGGATCGGCAACAGCCACTAAATACGTTGCACCTGTCTGCACCGCTGCAAATTCAACAATTGCTTTAGCCGCTTCTGTTGCATAGCCTTTGCCATTGTGTTGCGGCACGAGTCGCCAGCCGATCTCTAAAGGCGCACCCTCAACGTTTGCCAAATGCTGAAGGCACGCTGCGCCAACGATAATCTCAGAAGCCTTTTCTTTAATAGCCCACCACGAATACCCGTAACTCTCCCAACGCGACTGAACACGCCTTATACTTTCCCAGGTCTCTTCGGGTGTTTTAACAATCCCTTTGTTGATATAACGCATCACGCTGGGATCGTTATCCATCATCCTCAAACCCTCGTAGTGTGAGTCATTAAAGGGTTCTAGCATCAAACGTGCAGTTTCTAAATCCATCTGACGTTCCTTTTCTACGTTGAGGGGGATTGCATGATGCTCTCTTTACTACTCAATCTATCATGCTGCGAGCAATGTCAGCTACTGGCACAAAGCGGACTGATTGAAAGAACGATGTCCGCTATGAGCGATAAGCGGACGTCAAAATCATGGCGACAGGGAAGTCCTACCGTATTAAACTTAATAATCCCTGATCGCACCGCCTGAAAAGTCCTCAACACGTTTCCGCGCCCCTAAGGCCATTTCCGGCATCTTACCTTTACAGAGCCCTGAAAAATGTCCCTGATGATTCCTGGATATTTGCATGGTTATGCAGTAAAGCTATTCTCCACGAGTTAGTGCATGCAGATGTTGAAAACGTCCGATCCTGACACAAAGCGGGCTTAAGGCAGGCTAGTGTCTGCTATGCGTAAAAAGTGAACTTCACTGTTGGTGACTGGCTACTATGCTTGCACATTCGTAACTCACAGCCGGGCGCAGTGCCTGTTATTCTCATATCGCTTGGCGCAAACAGGGAGGTCGGGCATTTTTATCTCCGGGACGGCATGGGCATGGGCATCGGCGGGCAGGGTAATTTCAAGGGGGTTTCTGCAGTTTCTGAAGGTGCATTGCTCCGGCCTGGGTATTGACAGTCACACCAGTCGGGGGGGCAGCGCTTATCCCGGTAAACGATCGGCACTACGTGGTGCAGTTTGACTCCATAAACACGGCCATACAGACAGAAAGCTGTGAAATGGATGCGCACTAATTTTATTACACTCATGGTACAGGTCATAGATGCAGTGCAGGCCAACAACACGCTGGTGGAATTCAGCAAAAGCCGGGACAAAGCCGACGCGAAGGAGCAAGATAACGGCAACGTGATGAACGGGTCAGCGCCCAACGGCGACGTTACGGCCAGCTGGACACATGAAGCGCTGGTGGAGTTTGCCCGGTATGTTGTCAGGCCGGAAAGTTAATTTCCGGAAAAACTAAAAAGGCCGCACACAAATTCACAGGGGAGTGTGCGGCTTGATGAAACCAGTCATCTAAAGCAGATATAAAAACTGAAGGAAAATATATCTGCGCTCCGGGATGATTAATGTCCCTGCCTTTAACTCTTATCCAGATGCTTCACCGGTCTGAATATCAATTTTTCAGCAGGTTTTTTGGGTTTCTTCGGGGTATTAAGTACCAGGTATTCATTCTGCACTTCTGTTTCGTCCGGCTTAGTAATACAGAATGGACAAACCTTAACACCCGAAAAGTGTATTCCGGCTACGGTCAGCGCCTGATTCAGCGTATAGCAGCTGCCAATAAAGGTGCGCTCCTCAATGGACGGCAGCTGCGGGCAATCTATACGGTGCAGGAGCAACCCGGACGGGAAATGGTCGCTGACATAAAACTTCATAGCCTTGTACATGCTTCATCCTCTTGCTGCGTGCATAAAACTTCCATGTTGAACATGAAACTTTCAGCGTAAATTTACGCGTGAAAGCTTTCGCAAAAGCTATGTGATGTTTATTTAACTCCGTCAACACATTAACTTATTTGCGTTAACTGAAAATAGCATCATCAATTAAATTTAAAAAAGCATTTTTTCCAGGCTAAATTAAATGTCAACCCTAAACCTGGAAGGGTTAAAATGTCTCTTTTAATGGTGCATAATCTATAAGTGTATGATATTTACCGCTTCGGTTTCTATCACTGACCAGAAGGAACCGGAATCATTAGGAAAACACCTGTTTAAAAAAACCAGGTATTTGTTGAGTGAATTTTTTTCATGTAGCAGCGCCGGCTTGCACCATCATTATTTCTGAATAAAAAACATGATTATGCTCAGAATATTTGCCGCTTTGCTTTTTTAATACAGCAGTGATAATTCACTCCGGCAATAATATGTAAGCAAAACAGTTGTGTGGTCAGACCATTTGATTAGAAAAACTTGTGACTCAAGAGGTCAGCCTGAGCGCGCGATGATCTGCGAGTCAGTTGAAAGCATATCTTCAGGCGATGAGTAGCAGAAGACCAGTTCTCCGGTGTCATTTATGAAAACATACTTCATATCGGGATCTACATCCGTCCGTTTGAAAACGTGGCAAGCCGATGGCCCCACTTTTATCAGTGGCAAACAATATCGACATTCTGGATGATAGTTAACATGGCATCAGCAAAAGTGTGTGTCTCAGGGAGCAAAAGGGATACCAGGCATGGTGTGCTTTCTATGCTTCAAGAAGTGTCACGATGAGTGGTTCTAATCTCCGGGTGGTGACGTTGACGAGGCTGTAACCATCTTTGCACAAGAAAACCAACTTACCCGAAGGTAGCTCCAATAGCGCAATCATAGACAAGGCCGGAATAATCAGGACGAGCTAGCAACAAAAGCACTGTGTGCCAGCCCTCATGCTTTTATCAGGGTTCCAACTCTTCTACTTTTTTGCAGCTGCGCACGCCCTGGACCTACCATGTTGAGCTATCCAGCATGTTCAATGCGAAATTATCCACTGGTCATTAGATCCACGCATGGCTCAAGAAGTTACTTACGCAAATTACAGCTTTTCTATTATTACTGAACAGAGACAACCGCCAGCATTGCTGCCACTTTGAATATATTCTTTGGCATCACCATCGACTCATTTAAAGAGGGAGGGCATGCAGCACAAAGCGAACTGTGCCATGTTCAATCTCTATTGAGTTAGGAGATGTGATTATGGTTTTCCCATATGAGCGATGAACGAACGTTATTCGTTTTTTTGTTGTTCGTAATCCAGCAAGTATTTATCTAACGGATAAGCAGTGCCGAAAGAGTGAATTTCTCCATTATCTTTATCAATCATCAACGGTGCATTTCCCGCCAACTGAGTAGAAAAATCACCCGTTTCCAGATACTCTTTCGATTGATAACAATAGAACCTGCCTTCTGAAAATCGACCATGAAGTGTAATGACAACTGGAGTGTCAAAGCCTTTAAGGTAATCCAAAGCTTTTTCCATCGCATTTTGATGAGTAATCATTATTCCATTCTCAATCAATAACGTTATGTGAACTAGCCGGTTTGACCAGATCCCGACAAACCAACATAGCACTATGTATGCAACTTCCGCTTCTGGCACAAAGCGGACCATTGACAACAGCAGCGCCTAATAACTTCACATTACGCATAGTGGCTCAGGTCGCTTTTTGTCATCTTGGCGAAGGTGATCACCAAAAGTGCACACTAGTGTGCATCCCGCCTCAAACCATTCACTACCTAACAAATTGAAATTTATACATAAAAAACAAAAGTGAATAGTGTGAACACTTTTCTATAAAATCATTTCAATTGAATCTAGCGCCGGGCATTCGTTATGCTTGCCGTGCTGCTCCGGGGTATGAGATCCAATAATTGGTACACGTTTAGGTACACGGCACAAAGTTGAATTAGATAAAAAAATAATAAATACAATAGGTTGCGATATTTATTCAGATTTCGCCAGCGCAGTAGACCCGAAAGCCCCTACAACATAATCCCCGCAGCCTTTTGCACCTGCTGCTTACCAACCCAGGCTTACCGTACAGCTCTTTCACCTTCTTCCCTAACTCACTTCCCCCATATAACTCCCCCACCCATCCAAACAATAAATCACCCTAAAAACCTGCATTCGCCATTTCAACCCCCGCCCCTGAGCAGTAATACCCTGCGACTGTTTTCACAGTTAACCTAACCCCTCACGGCGTTTTCATTCACTTACAGTTTTATCCTGGAGCGCAACGTTGCTCAGTGTGCCACTCTTAACTACGCTCATATCACCAAATACGTTAAATGAGGGACTATGATGAAAAAGACCATTATTGCTGTATCTGCTTTCCTGCTGGCTTCTTCCGCGTTTGCGGCTACCACACACGCAACTGATGATACGGTCGCTAACGCTCAGGCTGGCGCTAACACCGCGAAAGAGAAACTGCATCAGGCGCAGCATCAGGGCGAAGAGCAGCGTCTTAAAGCGAAGCACGCGGCGCAAGGCGAAAGCGACAGCATGACCAGCAAAGCCAGCGAAGGCACCCAGAAAACCTGGAACAAGACCAAAGAAGGGACTGAGAAAGGCTGGGATGCGACCAAAGAAGGCGCACAGAAAGGCTGGAACAAAACCAAAGAAGGTGCCAGCGATCTGAAACAGAAAGTCAGCGAGTAAGCTGCACTGCTGTGATAAAAAGGCCGCCCTGCGGCCTTTTTATTTTCCGCTGCCGCATTTTGCATCCGGCGCCGTAACTCCCTACACTATTCCCACTCTCTGCAAGCTTAACGGTTACTTATGTCTGAAACCTTCACACGTCAGCCGCTGCCGCTGCCCGGCGGACACAATAAAGTGCTGCTGCACTCATGCTGTGCGCCCTGCTCCGGCGAAGTGATGGAAGCGATGCTCGCCTCCGGCATCGACTACACCATTTTCTTCTACAATCCGAATATTCATCCGCTGAAAGAGTATGAGCTGCGCAAAGAGGAGAATATCCGCTTTGCTGAGCAGTTTGGCGTGCCGTTTGTGGATGCTGACTACGACAAAGATAACTGGTTTGAGCGCGCGCGCGGCATGGAGTGGGAGCCGGAGCGCGGCGTACGCTGCACCATGTGTTTCGATATGCGCTTTGAGCGCACCGCGCTTTACGCGCACGAGCACGGCTTTCCGGTGATCACCAGTTCGCTAGGGATTTCACGCTGGAAAGATATGAAGCAGATCAACGACTGCGGCGTGCGGGCGGCGGCGCACTATCCGGATATGCTCTACTGGGAGTTTAACTGGCGTAAAGGCGGCGGCTCGTCGCGCATGATTGAGATCAGCAAGCGCGAGCGCTTCTATCAGCAGGAGTATTGCGGCTGCATCTATTCACTGCGCGATACCAACCGTCACCGCGTGGCCGGCGGCCGCGAACGCATTGAGATCGGGGTGCAGTATTACGCGCCTGACGACGCGTAATACGGCTCAGAACCTCACCAGGCGAGCGCGTCACCTTTGTAATCAAGGTAGTGATGACCGCCCTCGCCGCGATAGCGCTGCAGCTGGGTAACCAGTCCTGCCGCGCTCTCTTCTGCCGTGATATCGGCGTTCTCGCCACCCATATCGGTTTTCACCCAGCCCGGATGCAGCGACAGCAGCGTCGCTCCCTGCGGCCGCATCTCTTTTGCCAGCGCGCGGCTCAGCATATTGAGTGCCGCCTTGCTGGCCGAGTAGAGCGGCATCGCGGCGACGCGGTTTTCATTCAGGCTCGCCAGCTGTGACGTGGTGATCCCTACCACGCTCTGCTTATCACGCAGCAGCGGCAGCAGGCTCTCCGCCAGCCGCACCGGGGCTACCGCGTTGGTGAGAAATAGCTCGCTCAGCTCCGCATCCTCTGCCTGCTGCAGCTGCTGCGCATCCGGGCCAAAGATGCCGGCGTTGATCAGCACCGCATCAAAATGCTCACCCTGTAACTGCTGCAGCAGCGCCGCACGCGCCGCGCCGTCGGTGATATCCAGCGCCAGCCAGCGCAGCCGATCGTGCTGGTATGATACCGCCGTGCGGCGGAAGGTGGCGGTCACGTCCCAGCCCGCCTGTAAAAACTGCTGTACCACCGCAAGCCCGATCCCTTTTGAAGCACCGATAATCAACGCACGTTGTGACTGGCTCATACCTTTCTCCCGGACAGATAGCGAAACGGGCAGCGTATGCTGCCCGCGATGAACTAACGTAACACTAACGTTAGCACGGTAATCACCGTCATCATTAACACCAGGTGGCAGACCACCTTTGTCAGTTCCGGCTTTTTCATCGCTCCTCCTGCAGATCAGAACCACTGACCAAAACGTTTGATGTAGAGGGTCTTCATGCCCTGCGCCACCAGGCAGTAACCGCACAGCGTCGCCACCAGCCACGGAAAGTAAGACCACGGCAGCGGCGTCAGCCCGACGCTGGCCCCCAGCGATGAGAACGGCAGCAGGACGCCGGCGATCATGACGCAGGCGGTGGTCAGCAGCACCGGCAGCGCGGCGCGGCTCTGAATAAACGGGATTTTGCGGGTGCGCAGCATATGCACCACCAGCGTCTGTGACAGCAGTCCCTCGACAAACCAGCCCGACTGAAACAGCGACTGCATCTCTGGCGTATTCGCGGCAAACACATACCACATCAGCGCAAAGGTGGTGATGTCGAACAGAGAAGAGGTCGGCCCGATCCACAGCATAAACCGTTTAATATTACGCGCGTCCCACCTGCGCGGCTTCTGCAGAAACTCTTTGTCCAGTTTGTCCCACGGCATCGCCAGCTGCGAGATGTCATACATCAGGTTCTGAATCAGCAGGTGGATCGCCAGCATCGGCAGAAACGGAATAAACGCGCTGGCGACCAGCACCGAAAAGACGTTGCCAAAGTTAGAGCTGGCGGTCATGTTGAGGTACTTGATGATATTGCCGAAGGTCTCGCGCCCTTTGATGATCCCCTCCTCCAGCACCAGCAGATTTTTCTCCAGCAGAATGATATCGGAGGACTCTTTGGCGATATCCGCCGCGCTGTCTACGGAGATCCCGACATCGGCCGCGCGCAGCGCCGGGGCGTCATTGATGCCGTCGCCCAGGAAACCGACGGTATGCCCCTGCTGCTGCAGCGTCGTTACAATGCGCGCCTTCTGCAGCGGCGTGAGTCTGGCAAACACCGCGCTCTGCTGCACAGCCTGTGCCAGCTGCTCGTCGCTCATCCGCGCCAGCTGCTCACCGGTTACGATGGCGCCGCTGTCGATACCCACCTCTGCACAAATGCGCGCGGTCACCACCGGGTTATCTCCGGTCAGGACTTTTACCGCGACGCCGTTATCGCGCAGTGCGCTGACCGCCGGCGCGGCGCTGGCTTTGGGCGGATCCAGAAACGTCAGCAGCCCTTCTATAATGAGGTTCTGCTCATCCGCAACGTTCAGCGCCTGCTGCAGACCCGGCTCTTTAAGTACGCGGCTTGCCACCAGCAGCACGCGAAAACCCTGCTGATTATACCCGTGCGCCAGCGCCAGCAGCTCCGCGCGCCGGGCCTCATCCAGCGGCTGAATCAGCCTGCCCTCACGCTCTGCCACCGCGATGCTGAGCATCTCTTCAACTGCACCTTTGCAGATCAGCAGCTGCTGGTTAAGCCGGCGGTTGTGTACCACGACCGACACGCGCCGCCGGACAAAATCAAACGGCAGCTCATCGATTTTGCTCCACGCGTCGCTGACCGCACTGCCCAGGCGCGCGCCGCCATAGTGCAGAATGGCGCGATCGATCGGATTCGCGGTACTGCTCTGATAAAGGCTGTTGAGCCAGCTCAGCATCAGCACGCGGCTGTTCTCCACCCCGGCGCAGTCGACGTGCTGTGCCAGCGTAATGTTGTCCTGCGTCAGCGTGCCGGTTTTGTCCGTACACAGCACATCCATCGCGCCCAGGTTCTGAATCGCGTTCAGGCGTTTCACAATCACCTTGCGCCGCGACATGGCGATAGCCCCTTTTGCCAGATTAGAGCTGACAATCATCGGCAGCATCTCTGGCGTCAGACCCACCGCGACCGCCAGCGCAAACAGAGAGGCTTCCAGCCAGTCGCCTTTGGTGAAGCCGTTAAGCAGCAATACCACCGGCACCATCACCAGCATAAAGCGGATCAGCAGCCAGCTGACGCTGTTTACTCCGCGATCGAACGCCGTCTGGCTGCGTTTACCGGTCAGCGATGTCGCCAGCGTGCCGAAATAGGTATCGCTACCGGTGGCGACGACCACCCCTTTTGCGCTGCCGCTGGCTACGCTGGTCCCCATCAGGCAGATGCTGCCGATCTCCAGCAGCGACCTCCCCGCTTCATGCGCGCCGGCCGCTTTACTGGTGACGTGATCGGTGATGTCATATTTTTCCACCGGCAGCGACTCACCGGTCAGGATCGCCTGACTGATAAACAGATCGCGCGATTCCAGCAGGCGAATATCGGCCGGCACCAGATCGCCTGCGGAAAGACAAACGATATCGCCCGGCACCAGCGAGCCGGTATCCACTCCCCTGCGCACCGGCGACGCCTGCAGCGAGGGGCGTCGTACCACCGTTGCGGTGGTGCGCACCATCGATTTCAGCGCCTGCGCCGCTTTATTGGTACGAAATTCCTGCCAGAAGCGCAGCAGTCCGCTCAGCGTGACCATGGTGAGGATGATTGCGATACCGGTCAGATCGGTCTCCCCGCCCTGCCGCCGCGGGATCCAGTAGTCAGTAAAAAAACTCACCGCGGCCAGCGCCATCAGCACATAGATAAATGGATTGCTGAACGCCTGCAGCAGCTGCAGCAGCGCCGGTGGCGCGTCAATATGCCGGGCATCGTTAGGGCCATAGCGGCGCAGACGTGCCGCAGCTTCTTCTTCGGTCAGGCCGGTAGCCTGACTGCACAGCCGTACCAGCGTTTCATCCGCAGTAAAGCCTGCTTCCTGTTCAATACGGTAACGCGGCGACTGCAGATCCTTTTTCCGGTTATTCCGCTGCAGATTATATTTCATATTGTTCATGTGACACCCCGATGGTGTTATTCAGGCGAGCGCTATCCTGCGCCAGACGCATAATAAACAGAGAGCCTGATAATTAATCAGCACGCTGAACCCGCAATTATCGGGCAAAAAGATGACGCGCTTTTAATTAATAAAAAGCGTGACGATCCCGCACCAGATAAAAGTGAGCCAGTGAATTTGTATGGCGTAATGTCTGACTGAAAATACGCAGTCAGGTTTAACGCGCAGCAGACAGGTGCACGCTGAGGATCAGCGTGCGCATCGGGGCGGTGGAAATAGCGCGTTGTAAATCAGAGACATAATAACTCCCGCGAACCTGTATTGGTTATCAGCATTGAGTGTCCGGGAGCATTCTGCAGAAAACAGAACGTGCCGCCCGCCAGAGTGGCAAGCAGCAGGAAAAGGATCCGTGCGTCAGCTTGCCCTGTATCGCCATCGATAAAGTTGACTGTTCAACGAGATCCTCCAGATAGTTAATTGCCGTTATTATATTTACGCAGTTAATGAAGTAAAGATGAATATAGCGCATGAGCGTTTTATCTAAATTTTGTTGCCGTTTGGTTGAGCAAGCTATTAACGATCTGCGACAGTCGCCCCATTCATCGGGAGAAAAGCCGGGGGCTGAAACATTTCTGAAAAAGCGTATCTGATGCGTACTATGCTGGTTATTAGCGGCCATAACCCTTATAACAGAGCCGCCGGGCTTAGAACCTAAAAGCATATGCATAGCCATAAATAGACTATTCTTCACTGGTACGCTCTCGTAAACTCGCGTTACTTTTTTAAGGCAAGGAAACAACATGAAAAAAATTATTCCCTCACTGCTGGCGCTGTCGCTGGTGGCCGCCTTCTCTGCGCACGCTGTCACACCCAAAGATACGCTGGTGATTGCACAGTCTACCGATGATGCTGACAGCTTCGATCCGGCGCAGGGTTTTGAACTCACCACGGTACAGTCATTCACTAATATCTATCAGCGTCTGGTTCAGTCCGATCCGCAAAACCCGACTGACCTGAAACCGACGCTGGCGACCTCATGGCAGCCGGGCAGCGATAACCGCAGCCTGACGTTTGAGCTGCGTAAAGATGCGACCTTTGCCAGCGGCAACCCGCTGCGCCCGGAAGATGTGATCTTCTCGCTGGGTCGCGTGGTTAAACTCAATCTTGACCCCTCTTTTATCCTGACGCAGCTCGGCTGGAATAAAGATAACGTTGATAGCTTCCTGAAAAAGGTGGATGACCAGCACGTACAGATCAGCTGGAACGCTAACGTCAGCCCGGCCTATGTGCTGAGCCTGCTCTCGGCACCGGTCTCTTCTATCATCGATGAAAAAACGGCGCAGGCTAATGCGAAAAACGGTGATTTCGGTCATGCGTGGCTGGGCACTCACTCTGCCGGCAGCGGCCCGTATCAGATCCGCAAAGTTGTGCTGCATGAAGCGGTTCTGCTGACGGCAAACCCCTCTTCTCCCGCCGGCGCGCCGAAGCTGAAGAACATTCTGATCAAAAACGTACCGGAGCCTGCGGCGCGCCGCCTGCTGCTGGAACAGGGTGATGTGGATATCGCACGTAACCTGGGCGCTGACCAGATTGCCGCGCTAAAAGGCAAGGCGGGCGTCAAAACTGACGCGATCCCGATGGCGTCGCTCTATTACATTCAGTTTAACGTCGGCAAAGATCCGGTGCTGAAAAATCCGGCGCTGTGGGAAGCGGCACGCTACCTGTTCGATTATAAAGGCATTGCCGATAACCTGCTGAAAGGGCAGTTTGAAGTGCATCAGACCTTCCTGCCAAAAGGCTTCCTGGGCGCGCTGAATGAAACGCCATACAGCTACGATCCGGAAAAAGCCAAAGCGATTCTGAAGAAAGCGGGCCTGACCAATGTGAGCTTTACCCTCTCCACCAGCAATCAGCCGCCTTATCTTGATATCGCTCAGGCGCTGCAGGGCAGCTTTGCGAAGGGCGGCGTAAAAGTTGAGGTACAGCCGGGCCTCAGCTCTGAAGTCTCAACGCGCGTTAAAGCGCATCAGTTTGAAGCGACTCTGAACGCCTGGGGTGCCGATTATTTCGATCCCAATACCAACGCCGCCTCATTTGCCTATAACCCGGAAGATGGCAGCAAAACCATCGCCTACCGCTCTGACTGGCACATTCCGGAGCTGAGCAAGCAGACGCTGGCTGCCACAGCGGAAGCGGACAGCAACAAACGCGCAGAGCTGTACCAGGCGATGCAGCGCGAAGTGCTGAAAAACTCCCCGTACGTGATTGGCCTGCAGGCGCGTAATCTGGTTGCGCTGCGCGACAATCTGAAAGGCTATGTGCAGGGTATTAACCCCGATATGGTCTATTACGCGCAGGTCTCTAAATAATGTCCGTATCTGCTTCACAGACCGGGTTCGCCCGGTCACTCTGGCAGCGCGGCAGCCGCCTTGTCACCAGCCTGCTCTCGCTGCTGGTGACGCTGCTCGGGCTGCTGGCGTTTACCTTTATGCTGTCGCACCTCTCACCGGTCGATCCGGTGCAGCAGATTGCCGGCGATCACGCCAGCGAAGCGACCTACGCGCAGGTGCGGCACGATCTCGGACTTGACCAGCCGGTGCTGGTGCAGTTCTGGCGCTATATCAGCCACCTCGCGCGCGGCGATTTGGGTCTCTCTCATCTGACAAATCAGCCGGTGAGCGCCGACCTGCTGCGTACCTTCCCGGCCACGATTGAGCTGGCCACCTGCGCGATGATCTTTGCCGCCGTGTTTGGCGTGGCGCTGGCGCTGCTGGCGGCGTGGAAGCCGGGCAGTGTTATCGACAACGTGGCGCGTTTTATTTCGCTGCTGGGCTATTCGGTGCCGGTGTTCTGGCTTGGGCTGCTGGGCCTGCTGCTGTTCTACGCGGTGCTGCACTGGTCAGCCGGACCGGGCCAGCTGGATGATATCTGGGTCTATACGCTGGAACCCAAAACCGGCTTTGTGCTGATCGACAGCTGGCTCTCCGGCGATCCGGAGATGTTCCGTAACGCGATTGCGCACCTCTGGCTGCCGGTCGTGATCCTCGGTCTGCTGGCGATGGCGGGCATTACCCGCCTGCTGCGTGCGGCGCTGCTCGAAGAGAGCAGCAAAGAGTATGTGGTACTGGCACGCGCAAAAGGCGCAGGCCGCACGCGCATCCTGCTGCGTCATATCCTGCCCAACGTCACCGGTACGCTGATCACCGTGATTGCGCTCTCGTATGCCACGCTGCTGGAAGGCTCGGTGCTAACAGAGACCGTATTCGCGTGGCCGGGCGTGGGGCGCTATATGACCAACGCCCTGTTCTCAGCGGATGTGCCGGCTATCCTTGGCGCCACGCTGCTGATTGGCGGCTGCTTTATTCTGCTTAACGCCGTGGCTGACGCCCTGACCTGGTTAACCGATCCGAGAACCCGATGACTCAACAACTTCACGAACTGGAAAGCGTGCGTCCGCGTCGTCGTCGGGCGCGCGTGACTTCCCTCTCCATCGGCCTGACGCTGGTGGTGATTCTGATTGCGATGGCGCTGCTGGCACCCTGGCTGGCCCCGTTCGATCCGAATGTGCAGACCATTAACCAGCGCCTGCTGCCGCCCTCCGCCCTGCACTGGTTTGGCACCGACGGCTTTGGCCGCGACCTGCTGTCGCGCGTGATTTACGGTGCGCGCCCGACGCTGCTGCTGGTGTCGCTGATTCTGGTACTGACGATCCCGGTGGGATTACTGATTGGTATTACCGCCGGTTACGTCGGCGGCTGGACCGAGCGCGTGCTGATGCGCATTACCGATATTTTCCTGTCGCTGCCGAACCTGGTGATTGCGCTGGCGCTGGTCGCCATGCTCGGTCCGGGCCTGATGAATGGCGCGCTGGCGCTGGCGCTGACCAGCTGGCCGCCGTTTGCCCGCCAGGCGCGTGCAGAGACGCTGGCGCTGCGCCGCAGCGACTATCTTGCCGCCGCACGCATGCAGGGTATCACCGGCCTGCGGCTGATGTTCGGCCATATTCTGCCGCTCTGCCTGCCGACTGCCGTTGTGCGTGCTGCGCTCAGCCTCGGCGGTATTATTCTCTCCGCTGCCGGTCTCGGCTTCCTCGGTATGGGCGTACAGCCCCCTACTGCCGAGTGGGGCTCGATGGTTGCTGAAGGGAGTAAAGTGATTTTCGATCAGTGGTGGGTGGCGGCTGCGCCCGGCGCTGCGATTCTGTTCGCCAGCCTGGCGTTTAACCTGACAGGCGACGGCCTGCGCGATCGACTGGATACCCGCCATGCCAAATGAGTTATTGATTGATGCCCGCGGGCTGAGCATCCGCAGCGGCGACGCGCTGCTGGTGGATAACATCAGCTTTCAGATTGGCCGCGAACGCGTGGCGCTGGTCGGTGAGTCCGGCTCCGGCAAATCGCTTACCGCACGCTCGCTGATGGGCCTGCTCTCCCCTTCCCTGCAGCTGCAGGCTGAACGTCTGCGGATTGCCGGTGCTGATGCTCAGCGTCTGCAAGAGCGTGACTGGATCACGCTGCGCGGCGGAAAAGTAGCGATGGTGATGCAGGACCCGAAATATGCGCTTAACCCGACGCGCACCATCGGCTGGCAGGTAGAAGAGCCGCTGATTTTACATCGCAAGCTGAGCCGCGCTGAGCGACGCGAGAAAGTGTGTGAGATGCTGGCTGCCGTTGGCCTGCCTGAACCGCGTCAGCTGATGAAGCGCTATCCGCACCAGCTCTCCGGCGGCATGGGTCAGCGCGTGATGCTGGCGATTGCGCTGATTACCGATCCGGAACTGCTGATTGCCGACGAGCCAACCTCCGCGCTCGATCACGCCATGCGCGATCAGGTGCTGGCGCTGATCCGCCGGCTGGTGGAGCAGCGTAATATGGGGCTGCTGCTGATCAGTCACGATCTGCAGCAGGTCTCAGAGCACTGCGAACGGGTGATGGTGATGTATAAGGGCCGGCTGCTTGATACGCTGCCTGCCGCACAGCTCTCTCATGCTACCCACCCCTATACCCGCACGCTGTGGGCCTGTCGTCCCGGTAAGGCGACGCACGGCGAACGTCTGCCGGTGCTGGATCGCGCCGCGCTGGAGAGAGAGAATGATTGAGTTATCAAACCTGAGCGTTGCCCATAAGCACGGCTATGAGCTGCGTACCGTGGTGCACGACGTCTCCCTGCAGGTCGCTGCCGGTGAGTGTTTTGGTCTGGTTGGCCCATCCGGCTGCGGCAAATCGTCGCTGCTGTGGGTGCTGGCCGGTCTGAATCCGCACTGGCAGGGCGAGATGACGCTGGCGCAGACGGCAGTCCAGCCGGGCAAAGCCTTTACCGGCCAGCTGCGACGCGATGTGCAGATGGTGTTTCAGGATCCGTATGCCTCGCTGCATCCGCGCCATCGCCTGCGCCGCACGCTGGCGGAGCCGCTGAAGTTGTTAAAGCGCGATAATATCGATGACCGCATCGACGCAGGCTTTCGTCACGTGGGTCTCGATCCGGCGCTGGCGAACCGCTATCCGCATCAGCTCTCGGGCGGACAGCGCCAGCGCGTGGCGATTGTGCGCGCGCTGCTGCTGGAACCTAAAATCCTGCTGCTGGATGAACCGACATCGGCGCTGGATATGTCAGTTCAGGCGGAAATCCTCAACCTGCTGAACGATCTCAAACAGAACGACGGGCTGACCATGGTGCTGGTCAGCCACGATCCGGACGTTATCGATCATATGTGCGACCGCGCGGCGCATATGGCGCAGGGACGGATCGTGGGCTAACGGCGCAAGGGTCCCGGGTCGCATATGCCTGCATCACATCTGCAGGGTGCGCATTTATGCGCACCTCGTATTCAGGCGCACTCCACTAAACATTCAGGAACTGTTATGACGGTGAAATTACGCCCTCTGGAGCGGGAAGATCTGCATTTTGTTCATCAGCTGGATAACAATGCCAGCGTAATGCGCTACTGGTTTGAAGAGCCTTATGAGGCGTTTGTTGAGCTCTCCGACCTCTATGACAAGCATATTCACGATCAGACCGAACGACGCTTTGTGGTCGAGTATGAAGAGGAAAAAGCGGGACTGGTCGAGCTGGTGGAGATTAACCATGTGCACCGCCGCGCGGAGTTTCAGATCATCATCGCGCCGGGGCATCAGGGGAAAGGCTTAGCCAGCAAGGCGGCGCGGCTGGCAATGGATTACGGTTTTTCCGTGCTGAATCTCTACAAGCTCTATCTGATTGTTGATCAGGAGAATGAGAAAGCGATTCATATCTACAGTAAGCTGGGCTTCGAAGTCGAAGGCGTGCTGAAGCATGAATTTTTTATCAACGGTGAATACCGTAACACCATCCGCATGTGTATTTTTCAGCAGCAGTATCTCGCCCAGCATAAACCCGGCAACGCCATGGTCAAGCCCACCGCCCAGTAAGCAGCGAATTTTACAGGTTTGCAGGGGCGCATGAATGCGTCCCCTACGGTAATCCTGAGGCAGCTGAACATTATGCCAGGGGCGCATTAATGCGCCCCCTACGGCACCTGAACCCTTCGTAGGGACGCCATTAATGGCGCCCTGGCCGACGTTGCCGGGAATCTGCCAGGAGCGCATGAATGCGCCCCCCACGAACCCGCGGGGGCTAGCGGCCGCGCGCGCCTGTTACGTTCAGTACCGGCTGCGGATGATCCGGCTTCAGGGTATACATCCCGCCATAGAACGGATCGACTAACAGCCAGCCCGGGAAGCCGAGCAGCGGAATATTTCCCAGCACGTACCAGAGATTGGCACTCGCCTCAATGGGCAGCGTCAGCGGGACATAGCCCGGGCTTTCCAGCATGACCTGATAATGTTTTTTGCCGAAGTAACTGCCGTTTGATTTTGCCAGGTCTACGGTCTGGGGCGTGTAGCCCTGCGCCACCGCGCGCCCGGTCTCATCCTGTACCGTAAAGCGGGCGCCTTGCGGAATGGAGTCAATTTTTACCGGCTGCGTGTCTGTACCGACAATAGTGGCGCAGCCGCTTAGCAGCAGCGCGCAGGCGGGAAGAGTGTGTCGCAGGTTCATAGCAGATCCGCATCAGAGTCAGAGAGCACAGTGTAAACCGTGCTCTCTGGCTTTTCACTGACGACAATCGCGCTATCAGTGTGCTTTTTTTGTGCTTATTCAGCGTTGACAACAGGCAGCAATTGCCCGGATATCCTCAGGCGACGTCCGGCAGCAGCCGCCAATCAGCTGCGCACCCGCCTGCTGCCATTCGCTAAACTTCTCCTGCAGCGTGCAGCCAGAGGGTGCCGAGTGCCAGCTTTTACTCTCTGCATCATATTGCTCGCCCGAGTTAGGGTAGACCAGCAGCGGCTTCTGCGTCAGCGCCTGCAGCGTCCGCAGCGCCGGTGTGACGCTCTCCAGCGCGATACAGTTGATCCCCACCGCCACCACCTGCGGTGCCGCGTTAATCACCTTCATCACGCTCTCAAGCGGCGTGCCGTCGCTGATATGCTCTGCATCACGCAGCGTAAACGAAAACCACGCGCTGCTTTGCGGAAATTCAGCCAGCAGCGCGATCAGCGCCTGCGCTTCACCAAACGACGGCAGCGTTTCACACGCCAGCAGATCGACACCCGCTTCCAGCAGCGCCGCCACGCGCGGCCGGTGGAAATCTTTCATCTCTTCCGGCGGCAGCGCGTAATCGCCGCGATATTCGGCCCCGTTTGCCAGATAGGCGCCCCACGGCCCCACTGAACCGGCGACCAGCAGCGGCGCCGTGGTGCCGGAAGCGGCGCGATAATCATCGCGTGCACGCTGCGCCAGCGTCACGCTCAGGCGAATCAGCTCGCCCGCCTTGCCGCTCTCCAGACCGCGCGCGGCAAAACCGCGCGGCGTTGCCTGATAGCTGGCGGTGATCGCCACCTGCGCGCCGGCAGCAAAGTAGTCGCGGTGCACGGCATAAATCAGTTCCGGCTGCTCCATCAGCACCTTTGCTGACCAGAGGGAATCTGCCAGATCGCAGCCGCGCGCCTCCAGCTCGGTGGCCAGCGCGCCATCAAGGATCAGCGGACGGGTCTGGGTGAGTGCTTCAGCAATCGGGTTACGCGGCATGGTTGCTCTCCTGCGTCTTAAGGGGTTTACGTCGCCGGGTAACATAGTAAGCAGCATAACAGAGCAGTACAAACGGAATACCGCACCAGAGCGCAATGCGCTGCGACGGATCGAAGGCCAGGCCCACGCACGCCAGCAGGCAGAGCACAAACCCCAGCACCGGCACCACCGGATAGAATGGCGCGCGCCAGGCGAGCTGTCTGATATCTTTGCCTGCACGCACGTAGCGCCGGCGGAAAACGTAGTGCGAGGCGCAGATGCTGAGCCAGACGGCCACCACGGCAAAACCGGAGATCGCCGACAGCGCCACAAATACCGTATCCGGCGCGATCACGCTGGAGAAGAGCGCCAGCAGGCCCCCCAGCATGCTGATGGTGATCGCCAGCACCGGAATACCGCGCCGGTTCACGCGCGCAAAACAGCGCGGCAGCGTATTTTCATTCGCCAGCGACCAGAGCATGCGTCCGGAGGCATAGAGGCCGGAGTTAGCGGCGGAGAGGATCGCCGTGAGAATCACAAAATTGAAGATGTCAGCCGACCAGGGAATACCGATTTTTTCAAACACCAGAACAAACGGGCTTTTGACGATGCCCGCCTGGTCCATCGGGATAAGTGCCGCCAGCACAAACACCGTGCCGACAAAAAAGATAATCAGGCGCGCGACGGTAGTACGGATAGCCAGCGGCAGCGCTTTCTGCGGATCCTCGGTCTCCCCTGCTGCAATCCCAATCAGTTCAGTACCGGAAAACGCAAAGTTTACCGCCACCATGGTCATCAGAATCGGCAGCGTGCCGTGCGGTAGCCAGCCTGACGCCGTCAGGTTATGCAGGCCAGGCGCGGCAGAGCCATCTTTCAGCGGGATAAAGCCAAACATCGCGGCGCCGCCCAGCACAATAAAGGCGATGATGGTGACCACTTTAATGACTGAGAACCAGAACTCACCTTCGGCAAAAAAGCGCGTCGAGATGATATTCAGCAGATAGATAGCCAGGCAGAACACCAGGCACCAGAGCCAGACCGGCACCGTCGGGAACCAGTACTGCATACAGAAACCGGCCGCGGTCAGGCTCGACCCCAGCGCCACGGTCCAGGTGAGCCAGTAGAGCCAGGCGACGGTATAGCCCGTGGCCGGGCTCAGATAACGTGCGGCATAGACGTGAAACGCGCCGGTTTCCGGCATCGCTACCGCCAGCTCGCCCAGGCAGGCCATGACCAGCCAGACCACCAGCGCGCCAATCAGATAGGCCAGCAGCGTGCCCGCTGCACCGGTGGTTGAGATGATATAGCCGGTATTGAAAAACAGGCCGGTGCCGATGACGCCACCCAGCGACAGCATCACCAGGTGCCGCACTTTCATCGTGCGTTTAAAACTTTCCTGCGGAGGGGTATTCGCGCTTTGCATACTGATAATCCATATGGACGTCTAAACTTCTATATGGATATAGAGTTATACGCATCCGCGCTGCGTTTTGCAACGTGGCAGAAACCGGGGATGGTGCAGGCCGGGAGAGCCCCGCGTTAACGGGGCGGGAAATCAGGCGCCAAACACGCCCTGCAGATAGCGCTCCAGCGCAACGCGGGAGCTGAAACCGTGGGGAATACCGTAATGCTCCTGTGAATCACCCATCAGGTAGAGAGGGAATTGCGTGTAGTGATCGCAGGTTTTCATCTCTGAGGCGGGCTCAGCAAAGTGCTGGCTTTTCTCTTTCAGCGTAGGATGGATCACCAGCGCCGTGCGTCCCAGACGCGCCTCACGGTTAACATAGACGTAGTTTTCACCACGACGGTAACCATAGGTTTTTGGCGTCAGAACATCCATTTCGAATCCTGCTTTTTCCAGTACGCGCGCAACCTCATCCGGACGTAAATACATGCTTGCTCCTCTCTTCTCACAGCCCCGCAACCTTACAACAGACCTGGGGTACAGACATTCGGATTTTCCCTAAAGCCTGGCATAGCGCTGCGTTTAATCACGTATCGTCTACACTTAGTATTACGTTTTAAATTAAAGGGAGCGAAAAATGTTTAATCGAACCACTAAAAACGATGACATTGATATCAATCAGGATGTAAACGATCTGGCTGATTCGCTGGAAGCGTTGCTTAAGTCTTATGGCAGCGACGCCAAAGATGAAGTCGACAGCGCGCGCGACAAGGCGCAAAAATTGCTGAAGCAGACCCGCGCGAAAATGAACGGCAATAGTTCAGTTTCCCAGGCGGCACGCGATGCAGGCTATCAGGTTGACGCCTACGTACGCGATAAGCCGTGGCATGGCGTAGGGCTGGGTGCCGCCGTGGGCCTGGTTCTGGGTGCACTGCTGGTGTCCCGCCGCTAACCGGCACATGATTCTGAAAAAGCCCTGCTGATGCAGGGCTTTTTTTTGCCTTTCAGCGACCAGAAAAATTTTTTCCATTGCAAAAAGCGCAGCCTGCCTGGGTTGTTTTACCGTCAGAGCAATACCCCTTCAGTTATCGGGTTGACCGCCACAAATACCACATCTAGTATCTAATTATACAAAAGACGCTACATATTGATTTATACCCGGTTGCGCCTGGCAACAGCAGCTATCTTCCTGTCACTAAAAGGAAATGCGAATCATGAGCATTATTATTTACACTAAGAGTAACTGTGTCCAGTGTGATACTACTAAAAATGCCCTGGACCGCTGCGGCATGACGTATCAGCTCATCAACCTTGATACCGCGCCGGAAGCGCTCGAAGAAATTAAAGCGCTGGGATACCGCCAGGTGCCGGTTGTCATGACGCCGGATGACAGCTGGAGCGGTTTCCGTCCGGATAAAATTGCTGCGCTGCGGCACTCCGCTGCGGTAAGTGAATAGCGCCATGTATCCGCTGGTCTATTTTTCCAGCCGGTCAGAAAACACCCACAGGTTTATTACCCGCCTGGCGCTGCCGGCGCACCGCATTCCTGCAGAAGCTAACCAGCGGCTGCAGGTTGACCACCCCTATATTCTGGTGGTGCCGAGCTATGGCGGCGGCGGTGTGCAGGGGGCCGTCCCGCGCCAGGTGATTCAGTTTCTTAACGACAGCGCAAATCGTCGCGGCATCCGCGGCGTCATTGCCGCCGGCAACCGCAATTTCGGCAGCGGTTTCTGCCTGGCAGGCGACATCATTGCGCGTAAATGTCAGGTGCCCTGCCTTTATCGCTTTGAAATGATGGGCACACCGGAAGACATTGCGCAGGTTAAAGCAGGAGTAACCCAATTTTGGCAACAGCAGACACCCTGAACAGCACGCAGCTCGATTACCACGCGCTGAACGCGATGCTGAATCTGTATGACACAGCGGGTCATATTCAGTTTGAAAAAGATCGCGAAGCGGCGCGGCAGTTTTTCCTGCAGCACGTTCAGCCCAATACGCTGACCTTCAGCTCCGCCGCTGAGCGGCTGCGCTATCTGGTTGAGGAAGGCTACTACGAAGCCAGCGTCCTGAATCAGTATGACTTTCGCTTTCTCTGCGCGCTGCATGACGAAGCGGATGCGCAGGATCACCGCTTTCACACCTTCCTCGGTGCCTGGAAGTTTTACACCAGCTATACGCTGAAAACCTTTGATGGCAAACGCTACCTGGAGACCTTCACCCAGCGCGCCTGCATGGTGGCGCTGACGCTGGCGCGTGGCGATGAGCAGCAGGCACGGGCGCTGCTGACAGAGATCCTGAGCGGCCGCTTCCAGCCCGCCACGCCTACGTTTCTGAACTGCGGCAAACAGCAGCGCGGTGAGCTGGTCTCCTGCTTCCTGCTGCGTATTGAAGATAATATGGAGTCGATTGGCCGCGCGGTGAACTCTGCCCTGCAGCTCTCTAAACGCGGCGGCGGCGTGGCGTTTCTGCTTTCTAACCTGCGCGAAGCGGGAGCGCCGATCAAGCGTATCGAAAACCAGTCATCCGGCGTGATCCCGGTCATGAAGATGCTGGAGGATGCGTTCTCTTACGCTAATCAGCTGGGCGCGCGTCAGGGGGCCGGTGCGGTCTGGCTGAACGCCCATCATCCCGATATTCTGCGCTTCCTCGATACCAAACGTGAAAACGCGGATGAAAAAATCCGCATTAAAACGCTCTCGCTGGGCGTAACGATCCCGGATATCACTTTTCAGCTGGCAAAAGAGAACCGGGATATGGCGCTGTTTTCGCCGTATGACGTTGAGCGCATCTATGGCAAAGCGTTCGGCGATATCAGCATCAGCGAGCACTATGACGCGATGCTGGCGGACGAACGCATCCGCAAAACCTATATCAACCCGCGCGACTTTTTCCAGACGCTGGCAGAGATCCAGTTTGAGTCGGGCTACCCCTATATCATGTATGAGGATAGCGTTAACCGCAGTAATCCGATTGCCGGGCGCATTAATATGAGCAACCTCTGCTCAGAGATTTTGCAGGTCAACAGCGCCAGCGAACTGAATGAGGATCTCAGCTACCGGCGCACGGGCAAAGATATCTCCTGTAATCTCGGCTCGCTGAATATCGCACACGCGATGGATTCCCGTGACCTCCCCCGCACCGTGGCGGTGGCCGTGCGGGCGCTCACCGCCGTGTCAGAGATGAGTGAGATCGCTTCGGTGCCGTCCGTCGCCGAAGGCAATCGCCGTTCACACGCTATTGGCCTCGGGCAGATGAATCTGCACGGCTATCTGGCGCGGGAAGGTATCGCCTACGGTTCAGATGAGGCGCTGGATTTCACCAACCTCTATTTTTACTGCGTCACGTTTCACGCACTGCGTACCTCAAACCAGCTGGCCCGGGAGCGTCAGCGCAGCTTTGACGGGTTTGAACAGTCTCACTACGCCAGCGGAGAGTACTTCGATAAATATATTACGTGCAGCTGGCAGCCGCGCACCGCGCGCATTGCGCAGCTATTTGACGATGCCGGTCTTGTCCTGCCGACGCAGGCTGACTGGCAGGCGCTGCGGTCGGCGGTGATGCAGCACGGGCTGTTTAACCAGAACCTGCAGGCAATCCCGCCAACCGGTTCTATCTCCTACATCAACCACGCCACCTCAAGTATTCATCCGATTGTGTCGCGCATTGAGATCCGTAAAGAGGGTAAAACCGGACGCGTCTATTATCCGGCGCCGTTTATGACCAATGAAAACCAGGCGTTTTATCAGGATGCCTACCAGATTGGCCCTGAGGCGATTATCGATACCTATGCGGAAGCAACCCGGCATGTCGATCAGGGATTGTCGCTGACGCTGTTTTTCCGCGACGACGTTACCACGCGCGATATCAACAAAGCGCAGATTTACGCCTGGAAAAAGGGCATTAAAACGCTCTATTACATTCGCCTGCGTCAGATGGCGCTACAAGGCACGGAGGTTGAGGGCTGCGTCTCCTGCGCCCTGTAAAGTTATGATGAAACTTAATGCTATTCAGGCGATTAACTGGAATCGCCTGCAGGATGATAAAGATCTTGAGGTCTGGAACCGTCTCACCAGTAATTTCTGGCTGCCGGAAAAAGTGCCGCTTTCCAACGATCTGCCTGCGTGGCAGGCGCTGGCACCGGCGCAGCAGCAGCTGACTATCCGCGTATTTACCGGCCTGACGCTGCTCGATACGATTCAGAATGTCGTGGGCGCACCGGGCCTGATGCCGGACGCCGCCACGCCGCACGAAGAAGCGGTGCTGTCAAATATCAGCTTTATGGAGGCGGTACACGCCCGCTCCTACAGCTCGGTTTTCTCCACGCTATGCAACACGGCAGACGTTGACGCTGCCTACCGCTGGAGCGAAGAGAACGCCGCGCTGCAGAAAAAGGCGCAGATCATTCTGGCGCACTATCAGGCGGACGATCCGCTGAAGAAAAAGATCGCCAGCGTTTTCCTGGAGTCGTTTCTGTTTTATTCCGGCTTCTGGTTGCCGATGTACTGGTCCAGCCGGGGCAAGCTGACTAACACCGCCGATCTGATCCGCCTGATCATCCGCGATGAGGCGGTTCATGGTTACTATATTGGCTATAAATATCAGCAGGCGCTGCAGCACGCCGATGCCGCGCGGCGTGAAGCGCTGCAGCAGTTCGCTATCGATCTGCTGCTGGAGCTGTATGAAAACGAACTGGCTTATACCGATGCGCTGTATGGGGAATCGGGCTGGGCGGAAGAGGTAAAAGCCTTTCTGCACTACAATGCTAATAAAGCGCTGATGAATCTGGGCTATGAAGCGCTGTTTCCGGCGGAGATAGCAGCAGTCAACCCGGCAATACTGGCGGCATTGTCGCCGAACGCAGATGAAAACCACGACTTCTTCTCCGGCTCCGGCTCCTCCTATGTCATGGGCAAAGCCGTGGAAACGGAAGATGAGGACTGGGATTTCTAATCGGCTCTGGCGCCAGGTGGGTAGTCCTCTCTGGCGCTCCTGATGCAACGCAGTGGCGGCTCTGCGGATCGCCACTCCGCGTAATGGCCTCACGCGCCCTGCGGAACGTCCTTATGATAAACGCAATCTCCTGTTTCATCCTGCCTTACTTATCTATCAACGCACCGGAATATTTCCGACACTCAGCGTCCGCTATTTAATTAATATCAGTGCCGTTAAAGCGCGATTTATCCGCATTTCACGCAGCGATTTGACTAAAACCTGCCAAATTTCACAAAAAATTCAGAAAAAATTGATCCGCGCTCATCCCTCGTGGGCTCTGGAATTAGCGGCAATAGTCAGGATGCATTTGCCGGAAATATTCTGTGCAAGGGTTGTCAGACACTCTCACTATGTTAGGTTATAGGGCGCTTAAATTTAATCAGGGTACAACAAGAAATAGTCAGACATTTAACCAGGAATGTAATTATTGCATGGCAATTAAACTCGAAGTTAAAAATTTATATAAAGTATTTGGCGATCATCCGGAAAAGGCATTTAAGCTCATTGCGCAAGGCGCAAGCAAAGAGACAATTCTGGCGAAAACCGGTCTCTCAGTAGGCGTACAAAATGCCAGTCTGGCCATTGAAGAAGGCGAGATCTTCGTCATCATGGGGCTGTCAGGATCTGGAAAGTCCACCATGGTTCGCCTTCTCAATCGTCTGATAGAGCCCACGCAGGGCCAGGTGATTATCGATGGTGTCGATATTGCTAAAATATCAGATAGCGAACTGCGTGAAGTACGCAGAAATAAGATCAGTATGGTGTTTCAATCCTTCGCGCTTATGCCACATATGACGGTACTGAATAATACCGCCTTTGGAATGGAATTAGCTGGCACGCCGCTTCATGAACGTCAGGAAAAAGCGCTTGAGGCATTGCGTCAGGTAGGGCTGGAAAATTATGCCAATGCTTATCCGGATGAACTTTCCGGCGGTATGCGTCAGCGCGTGGGATTAGCGCGCGCGCTGGCAATTAATCCCGATATTTTACTGATGGATGAAGCGTTCTCCGCTCTGGATCCCTTAATTCGTACCGAAATGCAGGATGAGCTGGTAAAGCTGCAGGCAAAACATCAGCGCACCATTGTCTTTATTTCTCACGATCTTGACGAAGCCATGCGTATTGGCGATCGCATTGCCATTATGCAGGGCGGCGAAGTGGTTCAGGTTGGTACGCCTGATGAGATCCTCAATAATCCCGCGAATGATTATGTCCGCACCTTTTTCCGCGGTGTGGATATTAGTCATGTCTTTAGCGCTAAAGATATTGCGCGCCGCAGTGCCGGAGCGCTGATCCGTAAAGCGCCCGGCTTCGGTCCGCGCTCCGCCATTAAGCTGCTGCAGGATGAAGACCGCGAGTTTGGCTATGTGCTGGAAAAACAGAAGTTTGTTGGCGTGGTCTCCAGTGATTCGCTGAAAGCGGCGCTGGCCGCCGGTGCCGGGCTGGATAGTGCGCTGCTGGAAGCCCCGCAGGCGGTGCCTGCTGATACCTCACTGAATGATTTGCTTTCCCATGTGGCGCAGGCGCCGTGCGCCGTACCGGTAGTCGGTGAAGATAATCAGTACGTCGGTATCATCTCTAAAAGCATGTTATTGCGCGCGTTAGACCGTGAAGGAGCCCAGCCATGAGTAAACACACCGCCAACCCATGGGATAGCGCCAGCCAGAGCGCAGCGCAAACAACCACGCCTGATGCCAGCGCCGCCGATCCCTGGTCAGGTGCCGCTTCAGCCACGCCTGCAGAGAGCAGCACCGGTGGCGCAGATGCGTGGGGGGATCCCGCAGCCACCAGCGGCGGTCATGACGCTGCCACTGGCACGGCCAGCGGCAGCGACTGGCTCAACAGTGCACCTGCACCAGCGCCAGAACATTTCACTATCATGGACCCGTTCCATAAAACCTGGATTCCGCTCGACAGCTGGGTGACCGAGGGCATCGACTGGGTCGTGAACCACTTCCGCCCGCTGTTTCAGGGTATCCGCGTTCCGGTGGATTACATCCTGAGCGCCTTCCAGCAGCTGCTGCTGGGCATGCCGGCACCGGTGGCGATTGTGCTGTTCGCGCTGATTGCCTGGCAGATTGCGACGCCGGCGATGGGCATTGCCACGCTGGTTTCACTAATTGTAATTGGCGCGATTGGCGCATGGTCGCAGGCCATGGTAACGCTGGCGCTGGTGCTCACCGCCCTGCTGTTCTGTATTGTCATTGGGCTGCCGCTGGGTATCTGGCTGGCGCGCAGCGAGCGTGCCGCGCGTATCGTCCGTCCGCTGCTGGATGCGATGCAGACCACGCCCGCCTTTGTTTATCTGGTGCCGATTGTGATGCTGTTTGGTATCGGCAACGTACCAGGCGTGGTGGTAACCATCATCTTTGCGCTGCCGCCGATTGTGCGCCTCACCATTCTCGGTATTAAACAGGTGCCTGCTGACCTGATTGAAGCCAGCGAATCCTTCGGCGCCAGCCCGCGTCAGATGTTGTTTAAGGTCCAGCTGCCGCTGGCGATGCCAACTATCATGGCCGGGGTTAACCAAACGCTGATGCTGGCGCTATCAATGGTGGTTATCGCCTCCATGATCGCGGTCGGCGGACTGGGCCAGATGGTGCTGCGCGGCATTGGCCGCCTCGATATGGGGCTGGCCACCGTGGGTGCGTCGGCATTGTGATCCTCGCCATTATCCTCGATCGCCTCACGCAGTCGGTTGGCCGCGATAGCCGCAGCCGGGGTAGTCGTCACTGGTACAGCACCGGTCCGGTTGGCCTGCTACTGCGTCCGTTCAGTAAAAAAGCCTGATTTTTTTGGGCGGTCCGTCGTGGCCGCCCGTCTCCGACGTCACACGTAAAATAAGGAATGACTATGCGCAAGACAGCTCTGTTCGCTGCCGTCCTGACGACGTTCGCCGCGACGCACGTGTCCGCCGCCGACCTGCCGGGTAAAGGCATTACCGTTAAACCGCTGCAAAGCACCATTGCTGAAGAAACCTTCCAGACGCTGATTGTCAGCCGCGCGCTGGAGAAACTCGGCTATAGCGTGGAGAAACCGGGCGAAGTCGATTACAACGTGGCTTACACCACAATCGCTGCCGGTGACGCTACCTTTGTGGCCACTAACTGGCAGCCGCTGCACGACGATATGTATAAAGCCGCTGGCGGTGACAGCAAGTTTTACCGCGAAGGCACCTACGTTGGCGGTGCTGCCCAGGGCTATTTAATTGACAAAAAAACCGCTGAAAAATATCACATCACCAATATTGAACAGCTGAAAGATCCAAAAATTGCCAAACTGTTCGACAGTAACGGGGATGGTAAAGCGGACATGACCGGCTGTACGCCGGGCTGGGGCTGCGAAGCGGTGATTAATCACCAGAACAGCGCGTTTGGCCTGGCCGATACCGTTACCGCCAATATGGGTAACTATTCGGCAATGGTGGCCGATACGCTGGCGCGCTTCAAACAGGGTAAACCGATTCTCTACTACACCTGGACACCTTACTGGTTGAGCGATGTGCTGAAACCGGGCCGTGACGTAGTCTGGCTGCAGGTGCCGTTCTCCTCCCTGCCTGGCGAACAGAGCAAAGTGGATACCAAACTGGCAAATGGTGCGAATTACGGCTTTCCGGTGAACACCATGCATATCGTGGCGAACAGAGCCTGGGCAGAGAAAAACCCGGCCGCCGCGAAGCTGTTTGCGGAGATGAAGCTGCCGATTAAGGATATCAACGCGGAGAATGCCGCCATGCATGCGGGTCAGGCATCTGAAGCGGATATCAACCATCATGTGGATGGCTGGATTAAAGGTCATCAGGCGGAGTTTGATAAGTGGATCAATGACGCTCTGGCCGCCGCGAAATAAACGCCATCGTTTTATGTAGTCAGCGGGCGGCCTTCGGGTCGCCCGCACTGTTTCCGTCGCCGATAAGCGCAGCGTGCGCTATAACGCACTGGTACGTCCTGTTAATTATCACAACTATGAAATAATTTTTTCGGTTACTATTATCCCCATATGATTATTTCACTGTGTATCCGCTCATGAGCTCATCTCCGGCACGCCTCAGTGCCCCATTAGTGGCGCTGATGTCAGTCGCGACAGGGCTGGCGGTGGCCAGTAACTATTACGTGCAGCCGCTGCTCGATACGATTGCGCATCAGTTTGGTCTCTCTGTCAGCGTAGCGGGCTTTATCGTGACCACCGCGCAGCTTGGCTACGCCTGTGGATTGCTGCTGCTGGTGCCGCTGGGCGATATGCTGGAACGGCGTGCTCTGATTGTTTCAATGAGCCTGCTGGCGGCGGGCGGCATGATGCTGACCGCCCTCTCCTCTTCGCTGACGCTGATGCTGCTGGGTACGGTGGTAACCGGTCTCTTCTCAGTGGTGGCACAGCTTCTGGTGCCGCTGGCGGCCACGCTGGCTGCTCCGGAAAAGCGTGGCAAAGTGGTAGGTACGGTCATGAGTGGCCTGCTGCTGGGCATTTTACTGGCGCGTACCGTTGCCGGCGCGCTGGCTCAGGTTGCCGGATGGCGCAGCGTTTACTGGTGCGCCAGCGTGCTGATGATCCTGATGGCGCTGGCGCTGTGGCGCTATCTGCCGCGCTACCAGCAGCGCGTGCCGCTTAACTACCTGCAGCTGCTGCGCTCAATTTTCTCCCTGTTCAGCGCCGATCGGGTGTTACGTACCCGGGCGCTGACCGGCTGCCTGAGTTTTGCAAACTTCAGCATGCTCTGGACTTCAATGGCCTTTCTACTCGCTGCACCGCCGTGGAATTTCAGCGAGGGCGAGATCGGCCTGCTGGGTCTGGCAGGAGCTGCAGGCGCGCTTGCGGCGCGTCAGGCGGGCGGACTGGCAGACCGGGGCAAAGCAAAACTCACCACCAGCGCCGGACTGGTGATCATGCTGATCTCCTGGGGCGTTACCGCACTCGGCAGCAGCAGCCTGCTGGCGCTGATTGCCGGCATTGTGCTGCTGGATCTGGCGGTTCAGGGCGTACATATCACCAACCAAAGCGTTATCTATCGCACTATGCCCGAAGCGCGTAATCGCCTGACGTCCGGCTATATGACCAGCTATTTTACCGGTGGGGCGCTCGGCTCGGTGATCTCGGCCAACGCCTTTCATCTGTTTGGCTGGTATGGCGTCTGTGCGGCGGGTGCCCTGGCGACGCTACTTAATCTGATAATCTGGTGGCGTAACGCCAGCGCAGAGCCTGCCTGAGCAAGAAAAACAGCGTAAATCGGTAAGCGGCGCTGTCCATTAACAGGTGAGTTTGATATCGTTAGCAGTGTACTTATTCACTGTAGTTATTTTTACTCTCGAAATTATTCCACAGCGAAGCGGTTAGCGCGCTGAATGTGATAATTCTACGTTGCAATCAAGAGGTTTTTTTAGATGGAAAGTTCGTTTACTCCCATTGAGCAGATGCTGAACGTCCGGGCAAATCGTCATAAAGATTTTCCGCTGCAGGAGATTATCCTGACCCGCCTGTGTATGCATATGCAGGGCAAGCTGCTGGATAATCGCAACAAGATGCTCAAGGCACAGGGAATTAACGAAACCTTATTTATGGCGCTGATCACGCTGGATGCGCAGGAAAACCAGAGCATTCAGCCATCAGAACTGAGTGCGGCACTGGGCTCTTCACGCACCAACGCCACGCGCATTGCGGATGAACTGGAAAAGCGCGGCTGGATCGAACGCCGTGAAAGCGACAACGATCGCCGCTGCCTGCATCTGCATCTGACGGAAAAAGGCAACGAGTTTCTGCGTCAGCTGCTGCCGCCCCAGCACCAGAGCCTGCAGTATCTCTGGTCGTCACTGAGCGCCACCGAGCAGGAGCAGCTGGAAGCCATCACGCGCAAGCTGCTTAACCGTCTGGACAAAATGGACGAAGATCAGGTTATCGCCTCACTCTCTCGCTAATAGCAAGAAGTGCGACACAACCCCCTGCCGAAATCGCTATTTTAATTTTCCTTTATCTGGCCAGCGCCTTTTGCGCTGGCTTTTTCGATTCGGGTTACCGTGTTGATGGATCAGCACACCCCGACTTATGGCAAACGTGGAGAACGACATGAGTGCGACAGCGGAAGCTCAAAGCCCGCAACAGCCTGCAAACAAGAAGAAGAAGCGTAAAATTGCGCTGATCCTGCTGGCTGTCGTGTTTATTGTGGCCGGTATTGGCTATCTGACTTACTGGTATCTGGTGCTGCGTCATTTTCAGGAGACTGATGATGCCTATGTAGCAGGCAATCAGGTGCAGGTGATGGCGCAGGTTTCCGGCAGCGTTAACAAAGTATGGTTTGATGATACCGATCGCGTCAAAAAAGGCGACGTGCTGGTCTCACTGGATAAAACCGATGCGCAGCAGGCCTTTGAAAAAGCGCAGACCGCCCTGGCCACCAGCGTCCGCCAGACGCACCAGCTGATGATCAACGGCAGGCAGTATCAGGCCACGATCAAGCTGCAGCAGACGGCACTGGAACAGGCTGAAGCCGATCTGAAGCGCCGCGAACCGCTGGGCGCCTCAAATCTGATTGGCCGTGAAGAGCTGCAGCACGCGCGTGACGCCGTGGCAACCGCGAAAGCGCAGCTTGACGTCGCTGTGCAGCAATATAATGCCAATCAGGCGATGATTCTGAACACCAGTCTGGAAAACCAGCCTGCGGTGCAGCAGAGCGCCGCTGCCCTGCGCGACGCCTGGCTTAATCTGCAGCGTACCGATATACGCAGCCCGATTGATGGCTATGTTTCACGCCGCAGCGTGCAGGTAGGCTCGCAAATCTCCACCACCACCCCGCTGCTGGCCGTAGTGCCCGCCACCAACCTGTGGGTAGATGCCAACTTCAAAGAGACGCAGCTTGCCGGCGTCCGCATCGGTCAGTCTGCAACTGTAGTCAGCGATATCTATGGTGATGATGTGGTCTATCACGGCAAGGTCGCGGGGCTCGATATGGGAACCGGCAGCGCCTTCTCGCTGCTGCCCGCACAAAACGCTACCGGCAACTGGATCAAAGTCGTACAGCGCCTGCCGGTGCGTATTGAACTGAACCCGGATGAAGTGGCGGCGCATCCGCTGCGCATCGGACTCTCGACTCTGGTGAAGGTTGATACGCAGAACAAAGAGGGTGCAGTGCTGGCAGGCGCCGTTCGTCCGCAGGCCGCCTATGAGAGCAACGCGCTGGCGATTGATCTTGCGCCGGTCAACCAGATGATTACCGCTATCGTTCGTGCCAACGCGGGCTGATCCGCCGGAGACTGTTATGGCACAAAAACCGCTTGAGGGCGCGCCACTTGTTCTGATGACTATCGCCCTGTCGCTGGCGACATTTATGCAGGTGCTCGACTCAACTATCGCCAACGTGGCGATCCCGACCATTGCCGGTAATCTGGGCGCGTCAAATTCACAGGGCACCTGGGTTATCACCTCGTTCGGGGTGGCTAACGCCATCTCGATCCCAATTACCGGCTGGCTGGCAAAGCGCATCGGTGAAGTGAAACTTTTCACCTGGGCAACCATTCTGTTTGCGCTCGCCTCCTGGGCGTGTGGCATGTCAGAAAGCCTGGAGATGCTGATCTTTTTCCGTATTCTGCAGGGGATTGTGGCCGGTCCGCTGATCCCGCTGTCGCAAAGCCTGCTGCTGAGTAACTACCCTCCGGCTAAACGCAGTATTGCCCTGTCGCTGTGGGCGATGACGGTGATCGTTGCGCCAATCTGCGGCCCGATCCTGGGCGGCTGGATCAGCGATAACTATCACTGGGGCTGGATCTTCTTTATCAACGTGCCGATTGGCATCGTGGTGGTGATGCTGACGCTGCAGACGCTGCGCGGCCGTGAAACCAAAACCGAGATCCGTCCGATCGATATTGTCGGACTGGTGCTGCTGGTGGTGGGCATCGGCGCGCTGCAGGTGATGCTGGATCGTGGTAAAGAGCTCGACTGGTTCAGCTCGACAGAGATTATCGTGCTGGCGGTGGTGGCCGTGGTAGCGCTGGCGGTGCTGCTGGTGTGGGAGCTGACGGACGATCATCCGATCGTTGACCTGTCGCTGTTTAAAATGCGCAACTTCACCATTGGCTGTCTGTCGATAAGCCTGGCCTACATGCTCTACTTCGGCTCCATTGTGCTGTTGCCGCAGCTGCTGCAGGAGGTCTACGGCTATACCGCCACCTGGGCCGGACTCGCATCTGCCCCGGTCGGGATTATTCCGGTGATCCTCTCACCCATTATTGGCCGGTTCGCCCACAAGCTCGATATGCGCCGGCTGGTAACCTTTAGCTTTATCATGTACGCCGTCTGTTTCTACTGGCGCGCCTACACCTTTGAGCCTGGCATGGACTTCGGCGCATCCGCCTGGCCGCAGTTTATTCAGGCTTTGCCGTGGCCTGTTTCTTTATGCCGCTGACCACCATTACGCTGTCGGGACTGCCGCCGGAGCGCCTCGCCGCAGCCTCCAGCCTCTCTAACTTTGTGCGTACGCTGGCAGGATCGATCGGAACCTCTATTACCACGACCCTGTGGACCAACCGCGAGTCGATGCATCACAGCTATCTGAGCGAATCCGTCAATCCTTACAACCAGAATTCGCAGGAGATGTATGCGCAGCTGGAAGGCATGGGCATGAGCCACCAGCAGGCGTCTGCGTGGATTGCGCGGGAGATCACTAATCAGGGCCTGATTATTTCAGCCAATGAGATTTTCTGGGCGTCTGCGGGGGTGTTTGTGATTCTGCTGGTGCTGGTTTGGTTTGCCCGTCCGCCATTTGGTGCAGGCGGCGGAGGGGGTGGCGCACACTGAGCCGCCACCATGCAAAACGGGCCGCTATGGCCCGTTTTTTTTATGCGTTCTGACGCCACCATTCGGCCAGCAGAATACCGGTTGCTACCGAGACGTTCAGGCTCTCAACGTGGCCGGTTCCGCCAATCGACAGGTTGAGTTCGCCCTGCCGGAAGGTGCTGTCTGAAAGCCCTTCCCGCTCCTGACCCAGCACCAGTACCATTTTCGCCGGCAGTTCGGCGCGCGCCAGCGGCGTGCCCTCGTGGCTCGACGTGGTCACGATGGTGTAGCCCGCCTTGCGGAACGCATCAAGGCTTGCAGCGAAATCTTCGCCGTTGATCGCCTGTACGTGCTCAGCGCCGCCTTCAGCAGTACGCACGGCGGCGCCCGACTCCAGCTGCGACGCGTCGTTCACCAGCAGCCCCTTCACGCCAAAATGCGCGCAGCTGCGCATAATGCCGCCCAGGTTATGTGGATTGCTCACATCTTCCAGCGCCAGCACGCAATCTTTGTGCTCGGCCTTTTTCAGCCACTCTGATACCGCCATGCCGCTGCGCTTTTTGATAATAAAGCAGACGCCGCCGTGATGTTCAGTACCGGACGCTTTCGCCAGCTCAGCCTCCTCAACCACGTGATACGCTTTGCGGTTTGCGGCCAGCCAGCGCAGCGTTTCGCGGAAGCGCGGCGTAACGCTCTGGACAAACCAGGCGCGCACGATGCTCTCCGGACGGCTCAGGAAGAGCGCCTGACAGGCGTTTTCGCCATAGACGCGCGTCTCTTCCTGACGCTGACGGCGGATCTGCTCGGAATCGATTACCGGCTTCGCGTCAGCGGCGTCATCCGCCGGGCTGTCGGCAGCGGCAACCGGCGGGCGGGATACGGTGCGCCACGGCGAATCACTGAAGCCGCGATCGTCGCGGTCGTTACGCTCAGGGCGGCTGCTGCGCTCGCTACGGTCATTACGATCCGTGCGGCGGCCGCGGCCGGCATCATCGCTGCTGCGCGGCGCGCGTGAGCGG
>NZ_MIPP01000025.1 GCF_002095385.1 Pantoea eucrina
GCCAGGGGCGCATAAATGCGCCCCCTGTGAAACCGGGTGGCATGTTCCCCTGTAGGGGCGCCATTAATGGCGCCCGGGTTTCGTACGCGTTGTTTGCCAGGGGCGCATAAATGCGCCCCCTGTGAAACCGGGTGGCATGTTCCCCTGTAGGGGCGCCATTAATGGCGCCCGGGTTTCGTGTGCGTTGTTTTCCCGGGGCGCATTAATGCGCCCCCTACGAAATTCGGCTGGTTGCTGGCTCTGTGACGGCTTTGCGGCGGCGTAATTTATCCATCAGCAGATAGACCACCGGCGTGGTGTAGAGCGTCAGCAGCTGGCTTACCACCAGGCCGCCAGCGATGGTGATGCCCAGCGGCTGCCGCAGTTCAGCACCGTCGCCGCTGGTCAGCACCAGCGGCAGGGCGCCAAACAGCGCGGCCAGCGTGGTCATCAGAATCGGGCGAAAACGCAGCTGACACGCCTGGAAAATCGCCTCGCGCGGGCTCAGTTGCTGCTGTCGTTCCGCCTCCAGCGCAAAGTCGACCATCATGATGGCGTTCTTTTTCACAATCCCTATCAGCAGCAAAATGCCAATCAGCGCAATCAGGCTGAACGGCGTATCAAACAGTTTAAGCGCCAGCAGCGCGCCGGTTCCGGCCGACGGCAGCGTCGACAGAATCGTGAGCGGATGCACATAGCTCTCATACAGAATGCCCAGCACGATATAGACCGCTGCGATGGCTGCCAGCATCAGCCAGAGCTGGCTGGACTGCGACTGCTGAAACACCTGCGCGGTACCGGCAAAGCTGCCGCGCACGCTGGAGGGCACCCCCAGCACCGTCATGGCGCGATCGATCGCCGCGGAGGCCTGCGACAGAGAGACGCCTTCCGGCAAATTAAACGAAATGGTTGTCGCTGCAGAAAGCCCCTCATGGTTGACGGAGAGCGGTGCGTTAGCGGGCTGCCAGTGGGCAAAACCGCTCAGCGGAATCGCTTTGCCGTCGCTGCTGACCACAAACATCTGGTCGAGCGCGCTGATATCCTGGGTATAGCGCGGATCCACCTCCATCACCACTTTGTACTGATTCAGCGGCTGATAAATGGTTGAGATCTGACGCTGGCCAAAGGCGTTGTTCAGCAGATCGTTGGCGGCTGAAACGTCTATGCCGAGGCGCGCCATGCTTTCACGATCGTATGTAATAGCCATTTCGCTGCCTTTATCCTGCTGGTCGGAGTTAACGTCAGTGAGCTGCGGCAGGGCAGAGAAGGCCTTACGGATTTTGGGTTCCCACTCACGCAGATCGGCAAGGTTATCCGACAGCAGGCTGTACTGATAGCTGGCGTTCGACTCCCGTCCGCCGACGCGAATATCCTGTACGGCGTTGAGATAGAGGCTGGCCCCCGGCTCCTTAGCCAGTTTGGTGCGCAGGCGGGCGATCACCTGCTGGGCGCTTTCGCTGCGCTCAGAGAGAGGCTTCAGCGCCACAAACATCAGGCCGCTGTTGGTGCCGAGGCCGCCGGTAAAGCCGGTGACATTATCCACCGCCGGATCCATTTTGATGATATTCATAAAATCTTCCAGCTTGCCGCGCATCGCCTGAAACGAGATGCTCTGATCGGCAGACAGAAAACCGCTCAGGCGACCGGTATCCTGTTCCGGCATAAAGGTTTTGGGTATCGTAATAAACAGCCAGACGGTCATTGCTACCGTGCCGCCCAGCAGCAGCAGTACCCAGATGGCGTGGCGTAACACCCAGCGCAGCGAGCGGGCATAGCCATCCTGCGTCCGCTGCAGCAGCCGGCTGAACAGCCCGGGCGCGGCAGGCTGTGCCGGTTGCGGCTTCAGCAGATACGCGCACATCATCGGCGTCAGCGTGACGGAGATAAACAGCGAGATCAGAATCGCCACCGACAGCGTAATGGCAAATTCCGAAAAGAAGCGTCCGATAATGCCGCCAATCATCAGCAGCGGCAGAAACACCGCAATCAGCGACAGGCTCATCGACAGCACGGTAAAGCCCACTTCGCGGACGCCGGTCAGCGCCGCCTGCAGCGGCTTCATGCCAGCCTCAACGTGGCGGGCGATATTCTCCAGCACCACAATCGCATCATCCACCACAAACCCGGTGGCGATGGTTAGCGCCATCAGCGACAGGTTGTTAAGACTGAAGCCGCACAGATACATGGCAGCAAAGGTGCCAATCAGTGAGACCGGCACCGCCGCAGCAGGAATGAGCGTGGCCCGGCCGTCGCGCAGGAACAGAAACACCACCAGAATCACCAGCACCACGGCAATCACCAGCGACTGCTCGACTTCATGCAGCGAAGCGCGGATAGTCGGTGAGCGATCCTGGGCAATCTGCAGATCGATCGCCGCCGGAATGAAATCGTGCAGCACCGGCAGCTCAGCGCGAATGCGATCCACGGTATCGATAATATTGGCGTCCGGCGACTTACGGATCACCAGCAGCACCGCCGGCTTGCCGTTGGTCATCCCGGCGTTACGCACATCCTGCACCGAATCCTGCACGCTGGCGACATCGCTAAGGCGGACCGCCGCACCGTTGTTATAGTGCACCACCAGTGGCTGATAGGCGCTGGCGCTCTGCAGTTCATCATTGGTACGCAGCTGCCAGCGCTGCTGGCGATCGTCGATTGCGCCCTGCGGTCGCCGCTGGTTAGCGTTGCTGATGGCGCTGCGTACCGCATCCAGCGACACGCCCTGATTAAACAGCGCCTGCGGATTGAGATCGACGCGCACGGCGGGCAGCGAACTGCCGCCTACCGTGACGTCGCCGACGCCCTCAATCTGCGACAGTTTTTGCGCCAGCTGCGTCGAAGCGTAATCATAGAGCTGACCCGGATTATAGTCGTCCGAGGTCACCGTCAGGATCATAATCGGCGCATCCGAGGGGTTCGCTTTTCGATAAGAAGGCCGGCTCGGCATGCCCGACGGCAGCAGGCTCTGCGCCGCATTAATCGCGGCCTGCACATCGCGCGCGGCACCGTTAATATCGCGGTCAAAATCAAACACCAGAATGATGCGCGTGCTGCCCAGTGAGTTCGTCGAGGTCATTTCACTGACGCCGGCAATGCGCCCCAGCGAGCGCTCCAGCGGCGTGGCCACCGAGGCGGCCATGGTTTCCGGTGAGGCACCCGGCAGCGAGGCCGAAATCATAATCACCGGAAAATCGAGCTGCGGTAGCGGGGCGACCGGCAGCAGACGAAAACCAAGCATCCCCGCCAGCGCAATCGCCAGCGTCAGCAGGATGGTGGCGACCGGGCGGTGAATGAAGAGGGCAAAAAACTTCACGACTGCGCCTCCGGACGACCGAAGCGCCTGCGGGTAGCGTGCGCCAGGCGATCAAACAGCAGATAGATGACCGGCGTGGTAAACAGCGTCAGGATCTGGCTGAGGATCAGGCCGCCCACCATGCGATGCCGAGCGGATGGCGCAGCTCAGCGCCGACGCCGGTGCTGAGCATCAGCGGCAGCGCGCCCAGCAGCGCCGCCAGCGTGGTCATCAGGATCGGGCGAAAGCGCAGCAGGCAGGCCTGATAGATAGCGTCACGCGGCGCCATGCCCTGTTCACGCTCCGCCGCCAGCGTAAAGTCAATCATCATAATGGCGTTTTTCTTCACAATACCGATCAGCAGAATGATGCCGATAATGGCGATGATATCGAGCTCGTTGCCGCTCAGCATCAGCGCCAGCAGCGCGCCGACGCCCGCGGTGGGCAGGGTAGAGAGAATGGTAATCGGATGAATAAAACTCTCATACAGCACGCCAAGAACGATATACATTGCGACCACGGCCGCCACAATCAGCCAGACGGTGCTGCTCAGCGCGGCTTCAAACGCCAGCGTACTGCCCTGGAACTGCGTGACGATATCCGCCGGCATACCCAGCGCCCCTTCTGCGGCGGTAATGGCCTGCAGCGCTTCCTCAAGTGAATAGCCATTGGCCACGTCAAAAGAGAAGGTTGCGGACGGGAACTGATCGAGATGATTAATACTGAGAGCGGTATGCCGCTCCTCTGTGCTGGCGATAGCGCTGAGCGGTACGCTGCCGCCGTCGCTGCTTTTAAGCCGGATCCCCTCCAGGCTCGCCAGTCCCGGCGTCTGCGCATTATGCTGCTCCAGCACCACGCGATACTGGTTTGCCTGCGTGTAAATCGTTGAGATCAGCCGCTGACCAAACGCGTTATACAGCGCATTATCGACGTCAGCCATGGTGATCCCGAGCCGGCTGGCGCTGTCGCGGTCGACGCGCACATACGCTTCCAGCCCCTGATCCTGCCAGTCGCTGCTGACGTTGCGCAGCTGCGGTGCCTTTTCCAGCTGGCCGATCAGCGCCGGGACCCAGCTGCTCAGGGCGTCAAGCGAGCCAGACTGCAGCGTAAACTGATAGGGGGTACGGCTGCTCTGCGTCTCAATGGTGAGATCCTGCACCGGCTGCAGCCAGAGCGAGACGCCCGGGATCTGCGCCACCGCCTGCTGCAGCCGCGCCTGCACCACCGGAATGCGGTCGTCGCGCTCATCCAGCGGCTTGAGGTTGATCTGCAGCCGGGCGCTGTTAAGCGCAGGGTTGGTGCCATCCACCCCGACAAAAGAGGTCAGGCTTTCAACCGCCGGATCCTTCATCACCACGGAGGCGACATCGCGCGTGCGCTGCGCCATGCTGGCGTAAGAGACCGACTGCGGCGCCTGCAGGGTGCCCTGAATAATGCCGTTATCCTGCTGCGGAAAGAAGCCTTTCGGGATCATAACCCACAGCAGCACCGTCATCAGCAGCGTGCCGAGCGCCACGCTGAGCGTCAGCCACGGATGCTGCAGCACGCGCGTCAGTCCACGCCCGTAACCGGCAATGACCCGCTCAAACAGCGCCTCGCTGGCGCGTGAGAAGCGGTTCTGCCGGCGCAGCGACTCCGCGCTCAGCATGCGCGCGCACATCATCGGCGTCAGCGTCAGCGACACCACGGCTGAGATCAGAATGGCGATAGCAGCGTGACGGCGAACTCGCGAAACAGCCGGCCAATCACATCGCCCATAAACAGCAGCGGGATCAGCACCGCAATCAGCGAAAAGGTGAGCGAGATAATGGTAAAACCGATCTCTCCCGCCCCTTTCAGCGCGGCGGTGAGCGGCTTCTCGCCTTTCTCGATATAGCGTGAAATATTCTCGATCACCACAATGGCGTCATCCACCACAAAGCCGGTAGCGATAGTCAGCGCCATCAGCGTGAGGTTGTTGATCGAGAAGCCCATAAAATAGATGGCGGCAAACGTACCAATCAGCGAAAGCGGTACCGCCACGGCAGGAATGATCGTAGCCGGTACGTTGCGCAGAAACAGGTAGATGATCATGACCACGAGCGCCATGGCCAGCATCAGCTCATGCTGCGTATCAGATACCGAGGCGCGAATATTGGTCGTGCGATCGGTCAGCAGTTTCATGTCGACCGATTTGGGCAGCGTGGCGGTAAGCGATGGCAGCAGCGCCCGGATATTATCAGCGGTGTCGATAATATTGGCGCCGGGCTGACGCTGGACGTTCAGCACAATCGCCTGCTGGCGGTTAGCCCGGGCGCCCAGCCAGCTGTTCTCTGCGCCCGATTCAATGGTCGCAACGTCGCCCAGTCGTACCGGCGCGCCGTTGCTGTAGCTGATAATCAGGCGACGGTAATCCTCAGCCGATGTCATCTGATCGTTTGCTGACAGCGTGATAGAGCGCGCCGGACCATCAAGGCTGCCTTTCGCTGAGTTGACGTTGGCGTTGCTGATAGCCGTGCGCACATCTTCGCTGGTCAGTCCTAACGCTGCCAGCGCCTGCGCATTCATTTTGACCCGCACCGCCGGACGCTGTCCACCGGAAAGGGTAACCAGGCCTACGCCGGAGACCTGCGCAATCTTCTGCGCCACGCGCGTTTCCACCATATCCTGCACCTGCGTCAGCGGCAGGCTGGTCGTGGTGACCGCCAGCGTCATGATAGGCGGATCGGCCGGGTTGACTTTGCTGTAGGCGGGCGGATTGGGCAGATCGCCAGGCAGCAGGTTAGTGGCGGAGTTAATCGCCGCCTGAACCTCCTGCTCCGCCACATCCAGCGCCAGCGACAGCTGAAACTGCAGCGTGATCACCGAGGCGCCGCCGGAACTTTGCGACGCCATCTGTTTTAGCCCGGACATCTGGCCAAACTGGCGTTCCAGCGGTGCGGTAATCGACGAGGTGACCACATCCGGACTGGCTCCGGGATAGAGCGTGACAACCTGAATAGTGGGGTAGTCCACTTCCGGCAGGGCGGAGACCGGCAGAAAGCGGTAGCCAAGCAGGCCAGCCAGCAGAATCGCAATCATCAGCAGCGTGGTGGCGACCGGGCGTAAAATGAACTGACGTGACGGACCGCCGCCAGCGTCAGGAGGCAGCACCTGCATTATTGACGCTCTCCCCGGGCTGGCTGCGCGGCACGCGTGGTCTCTGTTGCCGTACTCTGTGGCGCCACGACGTCAACCGTTGCGCCGTCAGTGAGGCGATCGATGCCGTCGGTGATGACCCGCTCGCCCGCTTCCAGTCCGGCACTGATCACCACTTTCTGGCTATCCTGCAGGCCGGCGGTAACGCGTTTCTTGCTGACCTTGTTTTCGCTGTTAACTACCCAGACAAAGTGGCCCTCATTGCTCATCTGCAGCGCGGCGGCCGGAATAGTCACGGCGTTCTGCAGCGTATCCGCTTTCAGACGTGCGTTAACAAACTGGTTGGGAAACAGGGTGTCATCTTCATTGCTGAAGCGTGCTTTCAGCTTAATGGTGCCGGTAGTGGTGTCGATCTGGTTGTCCAGGCTCAGCAGCGTGCCCTGCGTCAGCAGCGTGGTGTTGCTGCGATCCCAGGCCTCCACCACCAGCGGCTGACCGCTTTTCTGCGCTTTCAGGATCTGGCTGATATAGCTCTCAGCCACGCTGAATACCACATCAATCGGATGCGTCTGGGTGATCACGACCAGGCCATCGGTGTCGCCGGTGGTAATGTAGTTGCCGATGTCAACCTTGCGTAACCCGATACGTCCGGCAATCGGCGCGGTGATGCGGCTGTAGGTCAGATTCAGCTGCGCGCTCGCGACGTTGCCCTCATCCGCTTTAATGGTGCCCAGCGTTTCGCTCACCAGCGCGCGCTGGGTGTCGAGATCCTGCTGCGATACCAGGGACGTTTTCGACAGCTTCTCATAGCGGCTGAGATCGCGGCGGGCATTCGCCAGCGTGGCCTGATCCCGGGCCAGCTGGCCCTGCGCCTGCGTGAGAGCAACCTGATACGGGCGCGGATCGATCTCAGCCAGCAGCGTGCCGGCAGCCACCTGCTCGCCTTCTGTAAAGTGCAGCGCCATCAGCTGCCCCTCAACACGGCTGCGCACCGTAACCGTATTAGCAGCGGTGACGGTGCCGAGGCCGTTCAGATAGTAGGGCACGCTTTGCAGTTCAGCCGTTGCCGCCTGTACCGGCGCGGCTGGCCGGTTTGCTCCACCGCGCTTCTCTTTAGCCTGCGCCGGCTGTGCTGGCGTGGCGCGCGAGTGCCAGGCGTAATAACCGCCAGCCGCTACCGCCAGCGCGATAAGAATTAACAGACCTGTTTTGGTTCGACTCTTCATTACTCTGCGTGCTCTCCAGCCATGTCGCTTTCCTGATACGCCTGCCCGACATCCGGACAGCGCAAACGAAAATAAGTGTAGCCGCCTGCGCCGGGCGAAAATTGAAGGAATTAAGAATATCTGCTCAGCGCGGCGTAAAGGATTTCCCGGTTCTGACACTATTCTGGCATGAATAGACCCCGGTGCGACTTTTTCATTTGCTACGCTTAAAGACAAACCTATCTCGTTTAACCAGGGAGAGCGCAATGAAACAACCTGCAACCCGTCAGCTGGGCGACAGCGGTATTACCGTTCCGCGCCTGACTTTTGGTGGTAACGTTTTTGGCTGGACAGTCGATGAGAAGACCTCCTTTTCACTGCTGGATGCGCTGGTCGAAAATGGCCTGTTTTTTATCGATACCGCGGATGTCTATTCCCGCTGGGTGCCGGGCAATCAGGGAGGTGAATCGGAAGCGATCATCGGCAAATGGTTAAAGCAGAGCGGCAAACGCGATCGCATCGTGCTGGCGACTAAAGTCGGCATGGAGCTGTCGCCGGAAAAAACCGGGCTGAAGCCTGCGTATATCCGCCAGGCGATAGAGGATTCCCTGCGCCGGCTGCAGACAGACGTGATCGATCTCTATCAGGCGCATCGCGATGATGAGCAGACGCCGCTGGCAGATACCCTGAAAGCGTTTGATTCCCTGATCAAAGAGGGCAAGGTACGCGCTATCGGCGCCTCAAACTACTCCGCAGCGCGTCTGCAGGAGGCGCTGGATGTCAGCAGCAAAGAGGGGCTGGCGCGCTATGAAACGCTGCAGCCGGAATATAACCTTTACGATCGCGAAGGGTATGAGAACGGCCTGGAGCAGGTGGCGGTGAAAAACGGTCTTGGCGTGATCAACTACTACTCGCTGGCGAGCGGCTTTCTCAGCGGCAAATATAAAAAGCCGCAGGATGCGGGCAAAAGCCCGCGCGGTCAGGCGATAGTGGAAAAATATCTCAATGAGCGCGGCAGCCGCATTATTGAGGCGCTGGAGGATATCGCTGCCTCGCACGATGCGTCAGCCACGCAGGTGGCGCTGGCGTGGCAGATTGCGCGTCCCAGCATTACCGCGCCGATTGTCAGCGCAACATCGCTGGCGCAGCTGGATGAGCTGGTAAAAGCCACCCAGCTGGAGCTGAGCAAACAGGAAATTGAGGAGCTGGCGCGCGCCAGCCACCTCTGATCCCGCCCGGGGTGCTGCGGCACCCCGTATATTGATACAGAGCAATCAATAGTCACTGTCACACTTTAAATGTTTAAATCTTAGATCTTCATCACAAATGCGCTAATCCACTGACTGAGCAGGCGTAAATCCACACGAAATTGCAAAACCCTGCTGCTGCCTGGCACTATCCTCTGCGCGGTTTTCCTTATAACTTTGCAGAAGATAACAACGATGAAAACAATTTTTGCTTTGCACCCGCTGCCGCAGCTGGCTGCGGGCACGCTGATGCTGGCTATGTTCAGCTCTGCCGCCGTCGCGGCAGATGCGTTCAGCTACGATTCGCCCTGGATGCTGGGCGACTGGAACGGTAGCCGCACGCAGCTGGAGAGTGCCGGCGTGAAGTTTGACGTAAATTACACCATGGAGAGCGCCGCTAATCTCGGCGGCGGAGCGGACAGCCACACCTCAATGCGCTACAGCGATCAGTGGGCGTTTGGCGCGAATTTCGATCTGCAAAAGCTGCTCGACTGGCAGGATGCGCAGTTCCAGGTCACCGTCACTAATCGCGACGGGCGCAACATCTCCGATCAGGTAGCCGATCGCCGCACCGGCATGCTCTCCTCCGTGCAGGAGGTCTATGGCCGCGGCCAGACGTGGCGTCTGACACAGTTCTGGCTGAGCAAGGGGCTGTTTGACAACCGGGTTAATCTCAAGGCCGGACGGGTCACCGTGGGTGAAGATTTTGACAGCCTCGACAGCAGGTTTCAGAACCTTGCCTTTGGCAGCGGTCAGGCAGGCAACTGGCGCGGCGACCGCTGGTTTAACTGGCCGGTTTCACAGTGGGGCGGACGCCTGAAAGCGAATATCACGCCCGAACTCTTCTTCCAGGTCGGCTTTTACAACCAGAATCGCGCCAACTACGATCGCGGCGACGGTTTCCGCCTGGATACCCGTCATTCAGAAGGCAATCTGGTGCCGGTCGAGCTGGGCTGGAAACCGACCCTGGGCGCAGCGGGGCTGCCGGGCAACTATCGACTCGGCTATTACTACTCATCCGTAAACGGGGATAATTACGGCAGCTGGCGGGATGGGGGCTATCAGCGTCAGGATCACGCTTATGGCGGCTACCTGCTGCTGCAGCAGCAGCTGACCGCGCAGGGCGGAGACGCCAGCCGCGGACTGGGGGTAACGGTGCAGGCGGTCATGAACGATCGTAAGACGTCGAAAACCGATAATTATCAGTCCATCAGTTTTACCTGGAAGGGGCCGCTTGATGCGCGTCCGCAGGATGAAATCGGTATTGGTGCCGCGCGTATTCACGTTAACAGCGCCTACAGCCGCGCCCTGCGCCAGCAGAACGCAGCCAGTGGTGAAACGCGCTTTGACAGCCCGGCTTATCTGCCGCTGCAGGCGGGATCGGAATACAACTATGAGATTTATTACAATGCGCAGCTGGCGAAGTGGCTGCAGCTGCGGCCTAACCTGCAGTATGTCGTGGCGCCGGGCGCGGTCGGAGAGGTGAAAGATGCCTTTGTCGGCGGCATCTCAGCCAATATCAACTTCTGACGGGCAGGGAGGAGGCGCAGGCTGCGCCTCCTGTTACGATCCGCTAGCGGAACATCACCTCTGCCCAGCGCGCCAGTCCGGCGGTCACCGAACCAAAGTCGTCGCCGCCGGCAATCGGGGTATCGGGCAGCGCCTGCTGCAGCGCCGCACGCAGCAGCGGCGAGCGTGCGCTGCCGCCAGTAAGATAGATCACGTCCGGTCGGGTCTCGCTGGTGGTCAGCGCCAGCTGTACCTGCTCCAGCATCCGCTCCAGCGGCTGGCTAATCGCCTCTTCCAGCTGCGCCGCGCTGATTTCTGCCTGCAGCGACTGCGCAATAAACGCCAGCGACGCATCCGCTTCCGCCTGCGCTGAGAGCGCAATTTTGCTCTCTTCAGCCGCGCGCACCAGCCGGTAGCTTAGCTTCTGCTGCCATACTTTGAGCAGATGCGCCACGCGGTTTCCCTCTTCTGCATCGCGCACCAGATCCTGCAGCAGCTTGCCGCAGGCGGCGGAGTAGAACTCGCTCTGTGCCGGAACGTCGTTAATTGCGACCGCGTTCCACCACGGCAGGGCGGGGAGCGCCGTGCCCTTGCGGGTGCTGCCGCCCAGACCCAGCAGCGGCATCAGCGTTTTAAACGCCAGCATGATATCGAGATCGTTACCGCCGACGCGGCAGCCGCTGTGCCCCAGCAGGCTGGCGTGGCGGTCAGCTTTCTGGCGCCACTCCGGCCCCATCAGCAGCATGGAGCAGTCGGTGGTGCCGCCGCCGATATCGACCACCAGCACGCGCGTCTCTTTGTCCAGCGTGGCTTCAAAGTCCAGCCCGGCGGCCACCGGCTCAAACTGAAACTCAACGTCACGAAAGCCGGCGCGCTGTGCCGCACGCAGCAGGATCCCCTGCGCCTGCTGGTTGGCATCGTCACCGCCCAGCCCCTGAAAGTTGACCGGGCGACCGATAACCGCCTGGTTGATCTGCTGCCCGAGCTGCGCTTCACCCTGCTGGCGGATATGCAGCATCATGGCGCACACCAGATCTTCAAAAAATGCGATCTGCTGCGGCTTCAGGCCAGAGGCGCCCAAAAAGGATTTCGGTGATTTGACGAACCAGACATCTTCCGGCTCTGTCATATATTGCTGCAGCGCGGTCAGGCCAAACTGCACGCTGCCAGGGGTTATCTCGATATCTTCTTCGCGGTTGTAGCGCAGCGCGCGCTGCAGCAGGGCGGTGTTTTCGCTCGCGGGCGTGGGCACCTGATGGTGGCGATGCAGCCATTCGCTGATCGCCTCGCGCACCGGGGCGCAGATCATCGAGGGCAGCAGCGGCTGGTCATTTTCCAGCGCCAGCATCCGCGGCGTGCCGTTATCGCTTACTGCAATAGCGCAGTTCGCTGTGCCGTAGTCAAAACCGATATACATCTTATGCCCCATGCCAGAAAAAAAGGGGGCGACTTTAGCGCAGGCTGGTCATGCTGGCAATATGCAGTGCTTCATCTCTCCGCATCCTGATAAACCTGATACTGACCGCGCCCGGCATGTTTAGCGCTGTAGCAGGCGACATCGGCCTGCGACATCACCATATTGCTGAGGCAGTTGCGCGCATCAATCTGCGTGATGCCGGCGCTGGCACCCACCTGGTAAGGATGCGTTTTCCAGTAAAATGTATAGTTATTGACGACATTCACGATGCCCTGCACCAGATCGCGGATCTGATCGACCTCGCAGTGCGGCAGCAGAATACCAAACTCATCGCCGCCGAGGCGCGCCAGCATATCGCTGCTGCGCAGCTGCTGCTGCATCAGCACCGCCAGCTCGCGCAGCAGCGCGTCCCCCCGCCGCATGGCCGGCGGTATCGTTGACCGCTTTAAATTTATCCAGGTCGATAAACACCAGCACATGCGGCGTGCCGGTGACGGCCGCATCATTCACCAGCCGTTTCAGCCGATCTTCAAAGCTGGGCCGGTTAGGCAGCTGCGTCAGCATGTCGTGTGACGCGCTATAGCTCAGACGCTTCATGATCTGGCGCGATTCGCTGACATCCTGAATGACCATCACCACCCCAATAGTGCTGCCGGCCAGGGTTTTTAGCGGCGTAATACTGTAGTGGATCTCTATCTGCGCGCCTGCCAGCGTATGCAGCACCAGTCCCTCATCCAGCGCCGGAGAGATTTTTTCATCCGGCAGCGTGCAAAGCAGCAGATTGTCGATGCGCGGGCCGTCAGCGCCGCGCGTGATATTCAGCAGCTCGCCAAGCGGCGTGCCGGCCGCCTGCTCCTGCGGCCAGCCACTCAGGCTTTCAGCAACGGGGTTCATAAAGGTCACGCACATCTCATCGTCGGTGCTGATCACCGCTTCGCCAATCGAATCCAGGGTGATCGCCATACGCTCTTTTTCCTGGAACAGCGCGTCATTAAGGGTACGCAGTGAGGTAATATCCTGGCAGATCCCGAGCATGCGCTCGATCTGTCCATCCTGGCTCAGGATACGGTTCGCTTCTGAGCGAATAAACTGTACGCCGTGCGGCAGGTTGAGACGATACTCAAGATGAAAGGCCGAGCGGCGCTCAATCGCCTGCTGCACAACCAGCGCCAGGCTTTCGCGCTCGGCAGGATCGACCAGGTGCAGCCAGAGGTCATAAGTGGGTTTCTGCTGCGGATCCAGCGCAAACAGCTCATACATGCGTTTGTCCCAGAGCATCTCCCCGGTTTTCAGGTTCCACTCCCAGACGCCGATGCCACCCGCTTCATTGGCCAGCGTAATACGCTCCATCAGCTGGCGGTTGCGCTGCTCGCTCTGCCGCAGCTCGGAGATATCGACAATCTGCGCGATAAAATAGAGCGGCTGCTGCTGCGCGTCGCGCACCATAGAGACGGTCAGACGCGACCAGACGATCTCGCCATCTTTGCGGAAATAGCGCTTTTCAAAGGTATAGGACATCAGGTCGCCCGCCAGCAGACGCTCCATCAGCTGCAGATCGCTGTGCAGATCGTCCGGATGGGTGATCTCCTGGAAGGTCAGCTGCGTCAGTTCATAGGCGCGATAACCCAGCGTACGGCAAAGTGACTGGTTCACCTGCTGCCACTTTCCGTTGGTGCCGACCAGCGCCATACCGATAGCAGAGTACTCCATCGCATTGCGGAAGCGCGCTTCACTCTCGGTGATATGGTTTTTCTCGCGCCGGAAGGCGTCCATGATCAGCGCCATGACATGGCTGGGCAGCAGCACCAGCAGAAAGGGCAGCCAGGCAGAGACCAGACCGGGCGAAGCGCCACTCTGTACCGGGTTGACCCAGTCCAGCGCCAGCAGCAGCGAAATGAAACTGGCATTAATAAAGCAGAGCAGGAACGCTTCAAATTTTGGCAGCCGGACCGCACACCAGAACAGGATCACCACGATAAAGGTAAACGGCCACGGCAGAAAGCGCAGGGAGAGATAGCTGGCGAGCAGGGTAACCAGCAGCGTCAGCAGGGTCTCCAGCTGGCGGCCCGGCGCGATCAGTTCACGCAGCGGCTTAGCGGGCCACAGCAGTACCACCGGACCAAACGCCAGCACGCCGATCACTTCCGAAATCACCCAGGTGGAGAAGAAGGGGAGCAGCGCCTGCTTATCCACCTGCAGCAGCCAGAGCGCAATCAGCCCGCCCAGCAGGGGAGCCAGCAGGCCGGCGCAGAGCGCAAAGCGGATCCAGTCGGGCAGGGCGTTCAGCGGCGCGCGGCGGTTCAGCAGCAGACGCAGCATGCCGCCGGCCAGCAGCGCCTGTATCAGATTCAGAAGGGCAAATTTAGCATTGCTGAGCGCGGGACCAATAACCAGCAGATTTGCCAGCGCGGTGCCCGCGACGCAGCCCGCCAGCAGCAGCGGAATATGTTTTAGCGGCGCGCGGAAAACGACGCCGGTCATCAGCGCCGTTGAGTACCACAGCGGCGAAATACGACCGCTGACCACAATCAGCTCCAGACAAAACAGCGTAAGCAGAAAAGCCAGTATGCTCAGCGTAACGGCAGTCAGCCAGCGGCCTGGCGATTTATCCTGCGCGGTGACTATCTCAACAATCATGTACCAGTCCAGCAGCGCGCAACCCGGTATGGGGAAAATACGCCAGTCAGTTTCTGCCCTGCATGCTAGCACATTCAGACAGGATCTTTACGCTGAATTGGCTTAAGTCATGGCGCTGTCAGTGAAAAAGGTCGGCACGCTTAAACGGTTTTTCCAGTCCGGCGAGCTTGACCGACAGACGCTCCAGGAACTGCTGCGTGGTGGCGACGCGCCCGTGACCCATCAGCAGCAGCGGCACCAGGAAGGCGACGCCAACCTGCAGGGCGCTAAAGCCTTTCAATACCGTGCGGCGCTGGCTGATGAGAAACGCGCTGCTCAGGGTAAAACCGAGCAGCAGGCCCGCCAGCACTTCACTGACGGAGTGCGCATGAATAACCAGGCGGGAGAAACCCACCATCAGCGGGATCGCATACCCGATGGCGATCGTCACGCGCGCCAGAAAGTGGACCAGCGTCCGGAGATCAGCCACATCATTACCGGCCAGAGCGTGGAGGACATCGCGCTGTGGCCGCTGAAGCCGGTGAAGTTAAAGCGTGCGCTGCCGATGCCAAAGCCAAGAAACATAATTTTAGACAGGCTGACCAGCAGCCCGGCGAGACCAAACGCCAGCAGCCAGTACCAGACGGTACGCTGACTGCTGCTTTTCCACGGCAGCACCAGGGCGATGATCACCGCGGTGGGGATCAGCAGCATGCTGTCGCCAAAATAGGTCAGTGTTCTCCAGCTCATATTTTTCCTTGCAGGGCTAACGGGCGACCCGCACAAACCGGGCGCGGGCAGCCCGACAGTCTATCGGTTCAGCGGCTGCCTGCCAAAAGGAGATTTTCTGAAAAAGGGCGCCGCCGCATTTACTCTGGCGTCAAACCGGCGAAATACCTATAATTGCCGCCACCAAACCCTCTCATTTGGCCCGTTGCTGCTTCGGCAGAGGCGTGCTCCCAGTTATCAGGTCTCAAAAAAGTATGACTGACAAGTCCCATCAGTGCGTGATCGTTGGCATCGCAGGTGCATCTGCATCCGGAAAAAGCCTTATTGCCAGCACGCTCTTTCGTGAAATCCGTGACCAGGTCGGTGACGAGCATATCGGTGTGATCCCCGAAGATGCCTACTATAAAGATCAAAGCCACCTCACCATGGAAGAGAGGGTAAAAACCAACTATGACCATCCGAGCGCGATGGATCACGATCTGCTGCTGCAGCATCTGCGTGCGATCAAGTCAGGACAGGATATCGATCTGCCGGTTTACAGCTACGTTGAACATACCCGCACCAGCGAAAGCATTCATCTGAAGCCAAAAAAAGTGATTATCCTTGAGGGCATTCTGCTGCTCACTGACGCGCGCCTGCGTCAGGAGATGAACTTCTCTATTTTTGTCGACACCCCGCTGGATATCTGTCTGATGCGCCGCATGAAGCGCGACGTGAATGAACGCGGTCGCTCTATGGATTCCGTCATGAATCAGTATCAGAAAACGGTCCGTCCGATGTTCCTGCAGTTTATCGAGCCTTCCAAACAGTACGCCGACATTATTGTGCCGCGCGGCGGTAAGAACCGTATCGCTATCGATATTCTCAAAGCGAAAATTAATCAGTATCTTTAATACGCTGTTTCGGCATGGATCGAATGCGTCAGGGCTGTCACCGTGCTGGCGGCCTTTCGCTACACTTTAATTAGGGAGTTACTGCGATGAGATTATGCGATCGCGATATTGAAGCCTGGCTTGACAGCGGCAAGCTGGCCATTGAGCCGCGTCCGCCGGTGGAACGCATTAACGGCGCCACGGTAGATGTGCGGCTGGGTAACGGGTTTCGTACCTTCAGCGGCCATACTGCCGCCTTTATCGATCTGAGCGGACCCAAGCAGGCGGTAAGCGCCGCGCTGGATCGGGTAATGAGTGACGAGATTGTGTTACCGGATGGCGAAGCGTTTTTCCTGCATCCGGGTGAGCTGGCGCTGGCGGTGACGCTGGAGTCGGTGACCATTCCGGACGATCTGGTTGGCTGGCTGGATGGACGTTCTTCCCTGGCACGACTAGGGTTAATGGTTCACGTTACGGCACACCGCATCGATCCGGGCTGGCAGGGGCGTATCGTGCTGGAGTTTTACAACTCCGGCAAGCTGCCGCTGGCGCTGCGTCCCGGTATGCTGATTGGAGCGCTGAGCTTTGAACCGCTGTCGGGCCCGGCCGCACGTCCCTATAACCGGCGTGAAGATGCAAAATATCGCGGTCAGCAGGGTGCTGACGCCAGCCGTATCGATAAAGATTAATCGCTGTACCCGCGCCCGGGCAGGGCTGACGAGGCGCGGATCATCACATTGAGGATGCAATGAGAAGATTGATAACCACGCTGGCCATCCTGTTAGTGGTAGTGGTGGCAGGGATGGCCGCACTGGTACTACTGGTTAACCCCAACGACTTTCGCGCCTACATGGTAAAACAGGTAGAGCAGCGCAGTGGTTATCAGCTGGTCACGGGCAGCGATTTGCGCTGGCACGTCTGGCCTCAGCTCAGCATTCTTTCCGGACGTATGAGCCTCACCGCACCCGGTGCCAGCCAGCCGCTGGTGACCGCCGAAAATATGCGGCTGGACGTCGACCTCTGGCCGCTGCTCACGCATCAGCTCAGCGTCAGTCAGGTAATGCTGAAAAACGCGATTATCCGCGCCACGCCGGAGAGCGCGCCGCAGAAGCCTGGCGGCGCTCCCATCGGCCCTGGCGACAGCGAGCCGGCATTAGCCGCCTCACAGAGCTGGAGCCTGGCCATTGCGAAACTGCGCGTGGCTGACAGCCTGCTTATCTGGCAGCAGCCGGGCGGGGAAGAGTACAACTTCCGCAATCTTAATCTGAGCCTGGATCAGGACAGCCGCAAACAGAACCACATTGAGCTGAGCACGCGCCTGTCGCGTAACCAGCGCAACCTCAGCGTTGCCCTGCAGGGCGAGATGGATGTCTCACGCTATCCGCATCAGGTCAGCGGCAAGCTGGCGCAGCTTGATTATGCGCTGGATGGCGCGAACCTGCCGGTACAGGGCATTAAAGGCGCGCTGAGCGGAAAAGCGATATGGAACGCCGATAAACAGCAGTTCTCGCTGGCCGATATGCAGCTTACCGCCAATGACAGTACGCTGCAGGGCAGCGCGGAAGGACGTATTGCGATGCCGCAGCAGCTGCGCCTGGCGCTGCATGCAACCTCGCTAAACATCGATAACCTCGCCGTCAGTACGCCGGTCAGCAGCGGCAGCGGGACCGTGCAGGCCGCGCCGGTGCAGCCGCCGGTCATTGCGGAACCGGTACTGCGCAATAACGCCGATTCACCGCTTAATACGCTCGATCTGCAGCTTGCCCTGAAGGCGGACCAGAGCCAGTGGCGCGGGCTGACGCTCAGTAACCTGCAGATCGACGCCAGCAACCAGCAGGGGCTGATGACGCTTAGCCGGTTACAGGGCCGGCTGGGTGACGGTCATTTCTCGCTGCCGGGTCAGATTGATATCCGGCAGCCGGTTACCCGGGCTGCGTTTCAGCCTGAACTGGAGAATATTGCGATTGCCCCTCTGCTGAAAGCGCTGGCGCTGCCCGCTGCGCTTGAGGGGACGCTATCGCTGCAGGGTAAGGTGAGTGGAGCCGGGCTGAGTGTAGAAGAGGCGAAGCAGAACTGGCAGGGCAGTGCCGATCTGGAGGCCACCAATCTGCAGCTCACGCAGCTTAATCTGCAACAGATGGTACGCCGGGCCGTTGCGCGCGCCAGTAGTGAGGTCACCAACGATCAGCCTGATAGCCAGGGCATACAGCAGCTGGCGGGCCATATCAGCCTGCAGCAGGGAAAAGTAGCGTTTACCGATCTGCAGGGCGGCAGCAGCCAGCTGGCACTTCAGACGCGCGGAACCGTTGACGTTGTGCAACAGCAGCTGGATGTCACCATCAATATGATGCTGCGCGGCTGGAAAGGGGACGAGCGTCTGGCAAAAGTCCTGAATCAGCAGCCCATTCCGCTCCGTATGTATGGTCGCTGGGACAAACTGCAATATTCGCTGCCGATAGATGATGTTGTGCGCCAGCAGCTGCAGAGCGAAGCGAAATCGCGTCTTAATCAGTGGCTCGATCGCCACCCGTCAGGGGCGCATTAATACGGCAGGTGCGCATTAACCACCAGGGGCGCATCAACACGCCAGGGGCGCCTTAATGCGCCCCCTACGGTTTTGTAGGGGCGTCGTTTACGGCGCCCGAATGCCGGGTTGCGGATTCACCAGGGGCGCATTAATGCGCCCCCTGCGTTTACAGGGACGCTGCTACGGCGCTTCTGATAAAGGATGCGGCATAATTTCCACTTTCTGCACCCGATGATTCTCCACCTGCAGCGCGCGCAGCAGGTAATCTCCTATCCGCAGCTCTTCACCCTCTTCGGGGACATGCTGCAGCGTGTCCATCAGCAGGCCGGCCAGCGTGTGATAATCGCGTTTATCATTTACCGGCAGCGCGACATAGAGCGCCAGATCGTCCAGCGGCATATGCCCGTTTGCGATCCAGCCTCCCTGCGGGCCGGGTTCAATATCGTAGCGCGCATCCAGCTCCTCTCCTTCATTAGGCAGATTACCGGCGATCGTCTCCATCACGTCGCTCAGCGTCACCACGCCTTCGACGGAGCCAAACTCATCGACAATAAAGGCAAAATGCGTGCGCGCCTGGCGAAACTGCTCCAGCGCCTGCAGCAGCGTTACCCGTTCCGGAAACACCAGCGGCTGACGGATCAGCGCGCGCAGGTCAAGGGAATCACTGTGCAGCGACTGATGCAGCAGATCGATAACGTGCACCACCCCCAGCGGATCGCGGCCATTTTCCGTCACCAGAATACGCGTGTGCTGATTGCGATCGAGCTTCGCCATAATCTCTTCAGGCGCTTCACTTAAATCAACCGATTCCACATCGTGCCGGGAGGTCATAATGGTGTTGATCTGCCGCTGCGCCAGCCCCAGCACCCGGGCGATCATCAGCCGCTCCTGACGATTAAACAGAGCGCCTTCATCGCTGTGGCTCAGCAGCGAGGCCGTATCCGCATCCAGTTCAGCACGCTGCGCCTCTCCGCGCAGAATGCGCAGGACCGCTTCGGCCGTGCGCTGGCGTAGCGGACGGCCGGCTGACAAAAAGCGGCGGCGATTAAAGCTCGCCAGCTGATTGAGCATTTCAATCAGAATAGAGAAACCGATAGCGGCGTAGAGATACCCTTTGGGAATAACAAAGCCAAACCCCTCTGCAACCAGGCTGAAGCCAATCATCAGCAGAAAGCTCAGGCAGAGGATCACAATCGTGGGATGACTATTCACAAAACGCGTCAGCGGCTTGCTGGCGAGCAGCATAAGCAGAATAGCGATGGTGACCGCGGCCATCATTACCGGCAGCTCATTGACCATGCCCACTGCTGTGATGACAGCGTCGAGGGAGAAAATGGCATCCAGCACCACGATCTGCGCCACCACCGGCCAGAATTTAGCGCCGTTTTTATTTTGACCACCCTCATCGTCACCCCCTTCGAGTCGCGCATTTAGCTCAGTGGTCGCTTTATAGAGCAGGAAAATACCGCCCAGCAGCAGCAGCAGATCGCGTGCGCTGAAGCTATGCTGCCAGAGGGTGAGCAGAGGCTGTGTCAGCGTGACCAGCCATGAAAGCGAGGCCAGCAGCCCGAGGCGGGTCAGTAGCGCCAGCATCAGGCCAATCACGCGCGCCCGGTCGCGCAGCAGCGGCGGCAGCTTTTCGACCAGAATGGCAATAAACACCAGGTTATCAATGCCCAGCACCAGCTCCAGAATGATTAGCGTTACTAATCCCGCCCAGAGCGACGGATCAAAGATCCACTCCCACATACTCATGTCACCGTAATGTCTCAAAATGGGTTTAATCTGATGATAGTGAATGGCCGGAAACAGGGCAAAACCCTGCCGACCCTGCTGGTATAAGGTTATACGTGTCAATCGGGAAAATGTTCAGAGTGCAGCAGGCAAAATAAGCAAAATGTATGGATTAAGAATGCAGGAGGAGGGGCGTCGCGCACAATTAATTGTTATGCCTGGTGGTGAGGTTTGCCGCGTACATTTTACCAATCGTATATCCGAATAATTCTGAATTTTCACCGCTGATTGCGCGGCAGATGTGGCGTCATTACTAATGGCTGGTAGTCTTTTTCCTAAAATAGCACAGGGGGCACGGGCCCTACTTGTAAACAAGCCAGTAATAACTAGTATAGCAACGTGTCAGTAAATGTCTGCGCCAATCTGGTTAATAGCGCAGGGTAATGCATTTTAAAGTTGTGAATTGTGAACCTGCACGATCCTGCCAGGAGTTATCCTGGAAAAATGGTTAAAAAAGCGCAAAACAGGATGAGCAGGCGGTATTGGCAGCGACAGCCAGGGGCGGTAGCGTGCCTGAACCGGCTTAAACAGGAAATGAACTGTCTGGTGTAGCGGCAATGGAACTCAGACTAATCCGTTGGTATTTATCACAATTTTCTGGCGAAAAGCAATAGAGAATTGACCTAAATACCGGGGAGTTCGCCGCTGTTTGCTCAACAGGCTCCGACTGAGTATCGCTCATTTATTACACAGGCCTGTAGCGTTAGGGATTAGGGAAATAAAATAAAAGAGTTAAATATGCGCGATAACGAATTTACATATAAAAGTCTTCTGACCAAATTTTTACTGGCGTGCTCAGATTTAATTTGTTTTAACGCGGCGTTGTTTATTGCACTCGCCCTGATTAATTCATTATCTGACTCGCCACTGGCTGATATCTCTGAAAAAGATCTCAATTTAAAAATTGCTACTCACATCTGTCTGTCAATTATCTGTACGGGCTGGTTCTGGGTTCGTCTGCGCCATTACACTTACCGCAAACCTTTCTGGTTTGAGCTGAAAGAGATATTTCGTACCGTGTTTATTTTCTCGGTTATCGATTTGTCTATTTCTGCATTATCGCAGTGGCAGATGTCGCGTTTTGTCTGGGTACTCACCTGGATTCTGGCGCTGATCCTGATCCCGGTGGCGCGTGCCGTTTCCAAACGGGTACTGAACCATTTTGGTATGTGGAAAAAGCAGACCATCATCATTGGCAGCAGCCGTAACGCACAGGAAGCCTGGCAGGCGCTGCAGAGTGAAGAGGTGATGGGCTTTGACGTTATCGCCTTCTTTGATGTCGACGGCAGCTGTCCGCAGGCCAGCATTTCCGGCGTACCTGTGCTGCATAACGAAGCTGAGCTCTGGCAGTTAACCAACAGCGAAACGCAGTTTATCGTTGCGGTTGAGTCTGAGCAGAGTCAGCATCGCGATCTGTGGCTGAAAAACCTGGCTATGCACAATTGCCGTTCAGTCTCCGTTATTCCGACGCTGCGTGGTGTACCGCTCTATGGTACGGATATGGCCTATATCTTCAGCCACGAAGTGATGATTCTGCGTGTAAACAATAACCTGGCGAAGCGTACCTCGCGCTTCCTCAAGCGCGCGTTCGATATCGTTGGTGCGCTCGGTATTATCGTGGCGCTGTCGCCGGCGCTGCTGGTCCTCGGCTTTATGGTTGGCCGCGATGGCGGACCGCCGATTTACGGTCACGAACGCGTCGGTATGAACGGACGTAAGTTTAAATGCCTGAAGTTCCGCTCAATGGTGATTAACTCCAAAGAAGTGCTGGAGGAGGTGCTGCGCACCGATCCGGTTGCGCGAGCGGAGTGGGATAAAGATTTCAAACTGAAAAACGACCCGCGTATTACCAAAGTCGGCCATTTCATCCGTAAAACCAGTCTGGATGAGCTGCCGCAGCTGTGGAACGTGGTGCGTGGTGACATGAGCCTTGTCGGGCCGCGTCCGGTGATTGAAGATGAACTCTGCCGTTATGCCGGGGATGTAGATTACTACCTGATGGCGAAGCCAGGCATGACGGGATTGTGGCAGGTCAGCGGTCGTAACGACGTTGACTACGAAACACGCGTCTATTTCGACTCGTGGTATGTCAAAAACTGGTCGCTGTGGAATGACATCGCGATTCTGTTTAAGACAGTCGGCGTAGTGCTTAAGCGCGACGGCGCATATTGATAGACAGCGAAGGCGGGGGAGGGTATCTCTCTCGCTGAATAACTGCCGGTGCTGGGAGTCTTGTTATCTGAACACTGCCATTATCGAGCCTGATTAAAGCGGAGAGGTTGTTGAGCTGCACTATTCCGCTTTAATTGATGTCGTCCGGGGGCACGGTGACAACATAAAAACCAAGGGAGCAATGATAATGACCCACAGTTTCAGTGTTTAACCCGTTAAATTAAATTTTTGTAAGACGCTTACACAGCGGCGTTTTCGCCTCTATCAATCATTAACTGATAGCGAATAACCAGATGATAATGAAAACTAAATTGATACCTTTACTGGTATCCGCAACTTTTCTCTCCGGGTGCACCATTGAACCAGGTTCGCACCTTACGACCAGCGGAAAAGATGTCATTGAGCAACAGGATAGCAACTTTGACATCGATAAATACGTAAACGTCTTCCCGATGACTCCTCGTCTGGTTGAACAGATGCGTCCTAAGCCACTGGTTGCACAGGCTAACCCACAGCTGCAGAACGAGATTCAGAGCTACGAATACCGCATCGGTGTGGGCGACGTGCTGAATGTCACCGTCTGGGATCACCCGGAGCTGACGACCCCGGCCGGCCAGTATCGCAGCGCCAGCGACACCGGCAACTGGGTACAGGCTGACGGCACGATTTTCTATCCGTACATCGGCAAGGTACGCGTTGCGGGTCGCACCGTAACGGAAGTGCGTGCGGAGATTGCGCGTCGTCTGGCGCAGTACATTGAAAGCCCGCAGGTAGATGTCAACCTGGCGGCTTTCCGCTCGCAGAAAGCGTATATCACCGGGTCGGTGACCACTTCCGGTCAGCAGCCGATTACCAACGTGCCGCTTACCGTTCTGGATGCGGTCAACGCCGCGGGCGGCCTGGCGGCTGATGCTGACTGGCGCAACGTCGTGCTGACGCATAACGGCCGCGAGCAGCGTATTTCGCTGCAGGCGCTGATGCAAAATGGCGACCTCAGCCAGAACCATCTGCTCTATCCGGGCGACATTCTTTACGTTCCGCGTAATGACGACCTGAAAGTCTTTGTGATGGGTGAAGTGCGTCAGCAGGCTACGCTGAAGATGGATCGCAGCGGCATGACGCTGGCAGAAGCACTGGGCAACGCGCAGGGTATGGATCAGACCACCTCTGATGCAACCGGCGTGTTCGTTATCCGTCCGATTCGCGGCGCGAACCGCACCAAAATCGCCAACATCTATCAGTTGAATACCAAGGATGCGGCGTCAATGGTGATGGGTACGGAGTTCCAGCTGGAACCGTATGACATCGTCTACGTCACCGCGACACCGATTACCCGCTGGAACCGCGTTATCTCCGGACTGCTGCCGACCATCGTAGGTATCGACGATGCAAGCTCGTCAGCGCTGCGCTTCCGCAACTGGTCGAACTAAGGTTTTACCATGATTAAGTCAGTGTTAGTGGTCTGTGTGGGTAACATCTGCCGTTCGCCAACCGCCGAGCGGCTGCTGAAGCGTGCACTGCCGCAAACGCGCGTGGCCTCGGCGGGCCTGGGTGCCCTGGAAGGGTACCCGGCCGATAAGATGGCCAGTGAGGTTGCCGCTGAACATGGCCTCTCGCTCGACGGACATCAGGCGCAGCAGTTAACGGCAGAGATGTGCCGTGACTTCGACCTGATTCTGGTGATGGAGAAGCGCCACATTGAGCAGGTCAACCGCATCGATCCCGCCGCGCGCGGAAAAACGATGCTGCTGGGGCACTGGCTTAATCAACAGGAAATTGCGGACCCGTACCGAAAGAGCCGTGAGGCCTTCGACGCTGTGTACGGGTTACTGGACAACGCAACCCAGAAATGGGTCAACGTATTAAGCCGATAGTTGGGATTATCCATGAATATTAAAAACAAGGTCATGACCGCGCCAAAAGAAGATTCGAATGGATGGGATCTGGCGCATCTTGTGGGACAGCTGGTTGATCACCGCTGGATCATTGTTGCCGTTACCGCCTTCTTTATGCTGGTGGCAACGCTCTACACACTGTTTGCGACGCCAATCTATAGCGCAGACGCCATGGTTCAGGTTGAGCAGAAGAACACCGCTTCGGTGCTGAACGACCTGACCGACGTTCTGCCAGCCATGCCGGCATCCGATACCGAGATTCAGATCCTTGAATCCCGTATGGTTATCGGTAAAACCGTTCAGGACCTGGGCCTGGACAGCGTGGTGCAGCAGCACTACTTCCCGGTTATCGGTAAAGGCCTGTCGCGCCTGATGGGTAACAAGCCAGGCCAGATCGCTATCTCACGCCTGGAAATCCCGCGCAGCATCGATAAGCGTACCGTTGAGCTGGAAGTAACCGGTGCAGATACCTATACCGTAAGCAGCGACGGCGACGAGCTGTTCAAGGGCCGCGTGGGTCAGCTGGAGCAGCATGGCGAGGTCACTATGCTGGTCAGCGGTATTCAGGCGGATGAAGGCACGACCTTCAGCGTCACGAAACTGACCGACCTGCAGGCGATTAAAACCGTTCTGGGCGCGCTGACCGTAGCCGATAAAGGCAAAAGCACCGGCGTACTGGGCCTTGAGTATCGTGATGAAGATCCGGAGCAGGCGAGTCGTGTCCTGAACCAGATCGTCAACAACTACCTGCTGCAGAACGTTGAGCGTAAATCTGAACAGGCGGAAAAGAGCCTGCAGTTCCTGCGCAATCAGCTGCCTCAGGTGCGCGCCAAGCTGGATGATGCGGAGGATAAGCTGAACACCTTCCGTCGTCAGAACGCGTCAGTGGATATGTCGCTGGAAGCCAAATCCGCTCTGGATACCTCTGTCAGCGTGCAGAGCCAGCTGAACGAGCTGACCTTCCGTGAAGCGGAAGTCTCGCAGCTGTTCACCAAAGATCACCCGACCTACCGCGCGCTGCTGGATAAACGCAAAACGCTGGAAGCGGAGCAGGCTCAGCTGAACAAGCGCATCTCCTCGATGCCGCAGACGCAGCAGGAGATCCTGCGACTGACGCGTGACGTACAGTCCGGTCAGGAGATCTACATGCAGCTGCTGAACCGTCAGCAGGAGCTGGGGATCAGCAAGGCGAGCACCGTAGGTGATGTGCGTATCATCGATAACGCTGAAACGGCCGGTAGCCCGGTTGCACCGAAGAAAACGCTGATTGTACTGGCTGGTCTGATTCTCGGTCTGGTGCTCTCGGTTGGTCTGGTGCTGCTGAAAGCGCTGTTCCATCACGGTATCGACAATCCTGAGCAGCTGGAAGAGCTGGGCATGAACGTCTACGCCAGCGTCCCGCTCTCTGAGTGGCAGCGCAAGAAAGATACCGAAGCCCTGGCGCGTCGTGGTCACAAAGAGAAGAGCGATCCGCACAATACGCTGCTGGCGCTGGGTAACCCGACTGACCTCTCCATCGAAGCGATTCGCAGCCTGCGTACCAGCCTGCACTTTGCGATGATGGAAGCGAAGAACAACATCCTGATGATCACCGGCGCCAGCCCGGGCATTGGTAAAACCTTTGTCTGTGCCAACCTGGCAACCCTGGTCGCCAAAGCGGGTCAGCGCGTACTGTTTATCGATGGTGATATGCGTCGCGGCTATACCCATGAGCTGCTGGGTGCGGATAACAAGCAGGGCCTCTCTAACGTCCTTTCCGGCAAGACTGAGTTCTCTCCGGCGATGATTCAGCGCGGCGTCTACGGCTTTGATTTCCTGCCACGCGGTCAGGTGCCACCTAACCCGTCTGAGCTGCTGATGCATCGTCGTATGGGTGAGCTGCTGGAGTGGGCGAGCAAGAACTATGATCTGGTGCTGATCGATACCCCACCAATTCTGGCGGTTACCGATGCATCCATCATTGGTAAGCTGGCTGGAACGTCGCTGATGGTTGCACGCTTTGAGACCAACACGACGAAAGAACTGGATGTCAGCTACAAGCGCTTTGCGCAGAACGGCATCGAGATCAAGGGCGTGATCCTCAACGCCGTGGTACGCAAAGCGTCAAACGCCTACGGTTATGGCTACGACTACTACAACTACGAATACGGCAAAGAAGCCAAAAGCTAAATAACACCTTCACGGGGCGGTTTATCCGCCCCGTTTTTATGGTGAAGAATAGCGGCTTACCGCAGGGCAGGGGCTTTTCAGCCTCACCCTCTTTTTGGTGCGTTTTGCACCGCAAAACAGACACACAGCACAATCTTTGGTATTTCCGTAATGGTACGCGGCATCCTCAGAAGAAAGAGTAATAACGGTATGATTTTTCGGAATAAAACCGATTTCTTTCCATGGCCTGCTCGCGCTACCGTTGGATCTGGAACAGCTGTTTAAGAGGTGCTGGCAATGCAGGACATTCGCTTCTCAATCGTTATTCCGGCGTATAACGCGTCGAAATCGATTATCACCACGCTCGACTGCGTTAAAGCGCAAAGCTATCGTAATTTTGAAGTCATCATTGTGGATGACAAATCAGCTGATGCGGCCGAGCTGGCGCAGGTGGTGCAGGGTGAGCGCTATCAGGAGCTGACAATTAAGCTGGAGCTCTCTGAGGTCAAACTCAACGGCGCCGGCGCCCGTAACAAAGGTATTGAACTGGCTGAAGGCGACTTTATCAGCTTCCTCGATGCGGATGATGAGTGGCACCCGAATAAACTTGCAGAGGTACGCGACACTATTGCGCGTCTGGAAGCGCAGGGGCGGTCACGCTACGTCATTTTCAGCCAGGTCAATATCCACCAGGATGGCCACTTTCTGAAAGTGATGCCGATGCAGGCGCCGGGCAAAAATGAGACCGTCGCTGAATATCTGTTTGGCTGTTACGGCTTTATCCAGACCAGTACCATCGTGCTGAAGCGCGAGGATGCGCTGAAAATCCAGTTCGATACGCGCTACATCCGCCATCAGGATTACGATTTCTGTATCCGCGCCGATCGCATGGGCTATGAGTTTGTGATGATTGCCAAACCGCTGGCGACCTATCACCTGGTGACCAAATTTGGCTCCAAGCATAAAGGGGAGTCGGTGAAATACTCCTACTTCTGGCTGGATAGCATGAAGCCGCATCTGACGACGCGTGACGTCCATACCTATAAGGCATTTAAACTGCCGCTGCGCTACAAGATGGACGGTAAATCGCTGCAGGCGAGCCTGAGCTTTGCCCGCTACTTTTTCCTGACCAACCGCGACAACCGCGCCTACTTTATGAATCGCCTGAAAGATAAGGTGAAATCGCGGTTTGGCGGCAGAAAAGCGGTCTCCTGACACACATTCACTTGCTCCCTGCGCGGGAGCAATTTTTTTGGTTCCTGACACTCCGGGCAATAAAAATGACAAATCATGTTGGCACCATCGGTATTGTGATGCCGATGTATAACGCACGTAAAACGGTACTGCGCGCGGTAGAGTCGATTGTTAAACAGACCTACAGCGACTGGCATCTCTATCTGGTTAACGACACCTCCACGGATGACTCGCTGGCCCTGGTGCGTGAGCACTGCCAGGATCCGCGCATTACTATCCTCAGCAATGAGGTTAATCAGGGCGCTGCAGAAACGCGCAACGTCGGACTGCGTGCTGCCAGCGAAGAGATCATCGCGTTTCTCGACAGCGATGATGAGTGGCACGCTGAGAAGCTGGCTGAGCAGGCCGCCGCCATTGCCGCCGGCGATGACTTCGTTATCACCCACTATCACTATAAAACGCAGAGCGCCGAACACGATATCACCTGGGGCAAGCCATATCTGCAGCAGGATAATTTCGTGAAGAAGCAGTATCGCGTCTGCTTTTCATCCGTCTGCTTCCGTCGTCCGCCCCAGGGGATCTTCTTCCAGCGTAAAGGGCATGAAGACTTTCTTTTCCTGTATGAGCTCTTCTCCCGCTACAAACAGGCGCGGGTGATCCGCAAAACGCTGGTGAACTATTACGAGCTGGGAGATTCGCTGTCGCGCAACAAAAACAAGGCGGCGAAATGGCATCTGGAATTATTAAGAATTATCTACAAAAACAACCCATTAAAAGTTTATTACTATTACACCTGGTATATGGTGAATGGCGTCCTTTTCGCCCTGAAGCATCGCTGAAATCCGCATGTTTGCGTGCAGTCATGCAGCCAGTAGGGGTTTTACGTTCACTATTTTTGAGGTGGAAAGCGTTAAATGAAAAAAGTCGTTTTGGTGATCAAAGATGCCTACTCCTATGCGGGCACCGAGAACATCTGTAACTTCATGTCAGAGTGCCTCGGTGAAGAGCACGCCGTCACTGTTTACTCCCTTGAGGGCCATGGCGAAACCTTTTACCCCTTTACGCATGTAAAAGAGATCGTCAGTTTTGAAGGCCACAGCAACCCGATTAAAAGCGCCGTAGCACGTATCCATCAGGAAGGTTTCGACAGCGTTTTTCTCATCAGTATGGGCCGTCTGAGCGTTATGTTTGCGTTCTGGAACCTGATGATGCTGAAGAAAAAAACCTTCAAGGCCTACGCCTGCGAGCATATCGCTATCAACTCCTTCAGTAAGCCGATCAAACTCATGAAGTGGCTGCTGCTGCGCTACTACGATCGCGTGATTGTTCTGACGGATAAAGATCAGCAGGTCTTCAGCCGCTGGCATATCCGCAGCCAGCAGATCCCCAATCCGGTGGTGTACAAAGGCTTTGAACGGCGTCAGCGCAGCCGCCAGGCGCTGGCGGTCGGGCGGCTTGATCACCAGAAAGGGTTCGATCTGCTGCTGGATATCTGGGCAGATTTCAGCAAAAAGCATCCGGAGTGGACGCTGGCGATTGCCGGCGATGGCGAGCTGCGCCAGCAGCTGCATGAGCAGGTGGCCGCACTCGGCATTACCAACAGCGTGAACTTTGTCGGTAAGGTCAGCAACATCAATGACTACTACCGCGACAGCGATATGGCGCTGATGACGTCGCGCTATGAAGGGCTGCCGCTGGTGCTGCTGGAGGCGAAATCCTGGTCCCTGCCTGTGGTGGCCTATGACTGCCCGACCGGCCCGCAGGAGATCATCAACCACGGCGCAGATGGTTTCCTGGTGCCGATGAACGATAAAGCCGCTTTTCTGGCGCGGATGGAGCAGCTTGCCAGCGATGACGCCCTGTTCTTTGCCATGAGCGATAAGACAAAAGAGACCGCACTCAAGTTTGACGGTAATCAGATCAAACAGAGCTGGCTGGCGCTGGTATAAGCGTCACGCCTTTTTATGCCTGCCGGGACACACTGACTTTGACCACGGGATTATCAGCATGAAAAGAAGAGAAGTGTTGCAGGCAGCCGCCTCCTCCATTGTCACCGCGCTTTCCGTAAGCGCGTTTTCCAGCTATGCGGCGAAAAGCGGCCAGCCCGCGCTGAAGCCGGTCGATCCGGCCAGCGTGCCGCAGGGCGATGTGCCCATCCTTACGCCGGAAAATGTCTATACCATGCCGCCGCAGTTCTGGCAGAACTTTGAAGGCAGGCTGTGGATCGGTAAAGCGGGCAGCGACGCCAGCCAGAAAGGCAATCAGATACCGGTGTATCTGCGCGACGCCAGCGGTAAAGTGGCGCAAATCAGCCAGCCGATCGCGCTGAACAAAGGTAATTTTGCGCAGTTTATCCATGATAATGCTGCGCTGATCGCCAATCCGGCGCACTCCATGGCGGTGGAAGACAGCGAAGGAAACACGCTCTTCTCCATCACCGATGTCTCACGCCCCGGCCAGAATAATTTCAGCCAGCGTCTGGCCCAGCCAAACGGCTATCAGCTGATTGGCGAGATACCCTCCGTTGAGGAGCTGCGTAAAACCCGCCCGCTGTTTGCCGGCGCCAAGATCAAGCTCAAGAGCTGGCATGAAGGGCTGGAAGTGGGTGGCGGTGAATTTGTCGGGACGTACGGCGACGCGCGCGATGATGATGGCGTCATCTTCAGCGGCAGCGGTTTTTACTGGCGGCGTGTGGTGGAAGATTTTAACCGCCTGACGCTGTTTGAATTCGGCGCTATCGCCGACGGCAAAACGGATGCGGCGCCGGCTATCAAGGCGATGTATCAGTGGTCACTTGATAACAGTCAGCCAATCTGCGTGCAGTTTCCGGCCGGTAAGTTCTTTGTCACCGGCTGTGACTTCGGCGAGGAGGAGCAGCGCTTTTTCCGTATCTCCGGCGCGATGGTTAACTTTGGCTATTTTCCGGCGACCACGCTGGTCTCTGATGGCCGCTCCGACTTTGTGTTTAAAGTCAAAGCGCGCTGGACTGAGATCTCCAACCTCAACTTCAACGGCCAGAATGACAAGCGGCCCAACCGGCAGGGACTGTTCAGCAATACCTGTCCGGGCGGCCAGTTCTTTCGCGGCGCCTGCCTGCGCTTCAACCGCGTGGGAGGCACCTCAATCAGCCTGCTCGATACGCTCGACTGCAAAATTGACCAGTGGTATGCCGATACCTGTACCGGTGATGTTATCAAAGCGGGCTGGTCAGGTCAGAAAGCGGGCGCCTGGGATCACAGCACGGCGATAGAGCTCTCTAACTTCAACGCCCAGCGCTGTACCGGCGGGATGGTGCTGAACCTGCCGCGCTGCAGTCAGTCGATTATTCATAACGGCTGGATTGAGCACAGCGAGCATCCTGGCGATATCTCTAACGGACAGTGGATTATCGACGCGCTGAGCCTGGAAGATTGCAAAAACCCGCTTAATGCGCGCAACTCACGTCTCAATATGCGCCAGACGAATCTGCAGTCAGGCAGCTGGATCGACAACTCGCTGCAGGGTGAGCGCTGGCTGAGCATCTGGGAGATGGGCTCTACCCGCGTGGAGTCTTATGGCGTCGCCATCGACGGCAGCCTTAAATATAACTACATCACCTCGCGCTTCCGCCTGAGTAATAACACCAATCAGGCGACGTGGTTTGAGCTGGGCAATTTCTACTCGCCGGACGTGGGCGATAGCTGGGAAATTGAGCTGTTTGGCCAGTCACAGTTCAGCCCCGGCACCGATAATGCGCCGATGATGGAGGTGACCGGCGGCAAGCAGACTGGCGGACGGGCGGTGATCCATCTGCAGCGCAAAACGCAGAAAGCGGAGGCGAGCTGGTCAGCCGAAGGCAGCTCCCCGGTGCTGGAGGTGCGGCTGGTGGCACGCTCTGACACCGATACCAAAGTCTGGGTCAGGCTGGCAGGCTGGACGCCGGCCACCGTGGTGCTGATAAAAAGCACCGCCAAAGATCGCTTTATGACCGGACGCTGTGCGCGCGTTGACGCCACGATGGTCAAAGGTACGCCAGGCAACGGCAGCCAGCAGGCGCCGCAGCGCTTTAGTCTGCATAACGGTAAAGCGGGCATCGGTGGCAATGAGCAGGGCGATCTGCTGATGGCATCACGTGAGCTGAAACCGGAGCAGGTCGATACCCGTCAGCCAAAAGGGTTTGTGTCGGTAGTAATCAACGGCGAGCAGGTTGCGATGCCTTATTTCGCCCTTAAGGGATAAATAAACGCTGCAGGGGGCACATTAATGCGCCCCAATGGGATACACAGGGGTCACATTTATGCGCCCCTGAAATCCCGTAAGAAGCTTTAGGTTAGATAACAGGCAGTTGGCATTACTTTTCGGGCGTTGTCCCATTGCAGTTTTTTTTGCCAGAGTTCACTTTGCTGCTCAGGACAGAAGCGGCGGCTTGTAAGAATTACAAAAAATACATCTGGAGTTTGTATGAGGATTTTATTGGCGGGTAATCATACCTGCGGGAATAGCGGTGATGGCGCAATTTTGCACGGGATGACTGACTTACTGCAGGCAGCGTACGCAGAGCAGGATAGCGATCCGGCCCGCTGTTATCAGCAGCAGAAAACGCCCCGAAGCCTGATGGCTCGCGTAAAGCGTAAGAGCGTGCTGGCTGACGACGGCAATGTAAAACTGAACGTAAATACCGCGGTCGCGCAGGCGCGTGAAACAGGCAACCGCATCACCGAAGAACTTCTGACTGTACTGGAGTAAGTGATGAAGTTAACCTTTTTCACCATGCGTTTTCCGGTTGCCTCTGAGACGTTTGTCCTCAACCAGGTAACTCACTTTATTGATGCCGGCTATGACGTTGAAATCATCTCGGTGTTTCCGGGTGACATGATCAACCGTCACGCCGCGTTCGACGACTATAACCTGGCGGCAAAAACACACTATCTGCTGCCGGAAGAGAAGGTATCGAACCTCGACAAGCTCACGCAGCGTATCGGCCTGATGCTGCCGAAGATTGCCAAACCGGCGCTGATCAAATCGCTCAACGTGGGCCGCTACGGTGCACAGGCGAAGAAGCTGCTGCTGCCGGCGATTGTCGCTAATGCGAAACAGACCTTCACCGCCGATGTCTTTCTGGTGCATTTTGGCTACGCCGGCGCGCTGGCTAACAAGCTGCGCGAACTGGGCGTGCTGAAAGGCAAGCAGGCGACCGTATTCCACGGTGCAGATATCTCACGTCGCCATATTCTGGAAGAGCACAAGCAGGATTACGTCAATCTGTTTAAGCAGAGCGAGCTGATGCTGCCTATCAGTCACCTGTGGGAGAACAAGCTGATTGAGATGGGCTGTCCGCGCGAAAAAGTGCACGTGACGCGCATGGGCATTGAACCGGAGAAATTCAACTTCCGGCCGCGCGAAGCGTTTCATCAGCCGCTGCGCATCGTCTCTGTGGCGCGCCTGACCGAGAAAAAAGGGCTGGACGTTGCCGTCAAAGCCAGTGAAATTCTGCGCGACAAAGGCGGCCAGTTTGAATTCACCATTATCGGCAATGGCGAGCAGGAAGGGATGATGCGCGAACATATCGCCCGTGCCGGCCTGAAAGAGATGGTCAGCATGCCGGGCTTTAAGCCGCAGGAGGAGATCCGCCAGGCGCTCAACGACGCTGACATTTTTCTCCTGCCTTCAAAAACGGCCGCCGACGGTGATATGGAAGGGATCCCCGTAGCGCTGATGGAAGCTATGGCGGTAGGGCTGCCGGTGGTATCCACCTACCACAGCGGCATTCCGGAGCTGATCCAGAACAACGTCAGCGGCTGGCTGGTCTCTGAGAACGATGCTGACGAGCTGGCTGCCACGCTGCTGCGTCTGTCACGCGGGGACATAGATGTGGCACCGGTAGTCGCTGCCGCGCGTCATAAAGTGGAAACAGAGTTTAACCAGCACATTGCCTACGGGGAACTGGCGAAAATTCTGGAGCAGATGGTGTAAGCAGAATGAACGCCCGGGCAGGCTATCGGCAGGGTCATTTGCGTGACAATCCCGGGCACCTGCGCGCTGGCTCAGAATCTAACCGGCAGGGGCGCTCTTCATGACGCCCCTGTTTATTGTCTGACCACCCTATGCGCGTCGTATCATTCTGAAAAACGGCGGTCTTAATCCCATGCCCGAATGTTATTTACGTCACGCTTTTGACCGCCTTTAGCGCTTGAATTTGCCCGGAAAATTACTGCTGCTCACCGCCTGAAATAACTAATTTTTGATGCTGTGACAGAGAGTTAGTGTCGCCTTTTCAGATAAAGATTATACTTGCCCGAGCGGCCATTCCTGCATAATCGATGCATGTCTACACTTCATAAAATGGAACAAATATGACCAAGCTTAAAGCAGTAATCCCGGTTGCGGGCCTCGGTATGCATATGCTCCCTGCGACTAAAGCCATTCCAAAAGAGATGCTGCCTATCGTCGACAAACCAATGATCCAGTATATCGTTGACGAGTGCGTGGCGGCAGGCATCAAGGAGATTGTGCTGGTCACCCATGCTTCCAAAAATGCGGTGGAAAACCACTTCGATACAACCTACGAGCTGGAAGCCCTGCTGGAAGCGCGCGTTAAGCGTCAGCTGCTGAGCGAAGTGCAGTCTATCTGCCCGCCAGGCGTTACCATCATGAACGTTCGTCAGGCCGATCCGCTGGGTCTGGGTCACTCCGTACTCTGCGCGCGTCCGATGATTGGCGACAACCCGTTTGTAGTTGTGCTGCCAGACGTACTGCTGGATGACTCTACTGCCGATCACCTGCGCTATAACCTGGCCGCAATGGTTGCGCGTTTTGAAGAGACCGGTCGCAGCCAGGTTCTGGCAAAACATATGCCGAATGAAGATCTCTCTGAGTATGGCGTGCTGACCACCGAGCAGCCTATCGACAACCCGGGCGATATCAGCACGATCACCAGCATCGTTGAAAAGCCGGAGCATGCCGCTGAACTGAACTCTGACCTGACGGCAGTGGGTCGCTATGTTCTTTCTGCAGACATCTGGGCTGAGCTTGAGAAAACCGAGCCAGGCGCATGGGGCCGTATCCAGCTGACTGACGCCATCGCGTCGCTGAGCAAAACCAAACCGGTTGATGCGCAGCTGCTGACCGGTACCAGCTTCGACTGCGGCCGTAAACTCGGCTACATGCAGGCGTTTGTCTCCTATGGCCTGCGCAGCAACACACAGGGCCGCGACTTCCGCGAAGCGATTCATAAGATTCTGGATAAGTAAGCATTCCCATACCGCGCAGCCTGCGCGGTTTCCAAGGAGTAGACATGGCTATTTTGGTAACGGGCGGGGCAGGGTATATCGGATCCCATACGGTACTGGCGCTGCTGGAGCGCGGTGACGACGTGGTAGTTCTGGATAACCTTTGCAATGCATCACGCGAAGCGATTAACCGCGTTGAAAAACTGGCGGGTAAAAAAGCGGTATTCGTTGAAGGCGATATCCGCGACCGCGCCTGCCTGCGCGATCTGTTTGCCAGCCACAGCATCTCTGCTGTGATCCACTTCGCTGCGCTGAAAGCCGTTGGGGAATCCACGCGTAAGCCGCTGGAATACTACGAAAACAACGTAGCCGGCACCGTGGTCCTGCTGGAAGAGATGCGTGACGCGGGCGTCTGGAACTTTATCTTTAGTTCATCAGCCACCGTATATGGTGCTGACGCCCCGGTTCCTTATGTAGAAACCACGCCGATTGGCGGCACCACCAGTCCTTATGGCACCTCCAAGCTGATGACCGAACTCGTGATGCGCGATTTCGCCAAAGCGGAACCCAAATTCAAAGCTATCGCGCTGCGCTACTTTAATCCGGTAGGCGCGCATGAGTCTGGCGAGATTGGCGAAGACCCGACCGGTATCCCGAACAACCTGCTGCCGTACATTGCGCAGGTGGCGATTGGCCGTCTCGACAAGCTCGGCGTATTCGGTAACGACTATGAGACGCCAGATGGTACCGCTCAGCGCGACTATATTCATGTTGTCGATCTTGCAGAAGGGCACCTGAAAGCGCTGGATCACCTCAGCAAGGTTGAGGGCTATAAAGCCTATAACCTCGGCGGCGGCGTCGGCTTCTCTGTGCTGGAGATGATCAAAGCGTTCGAAGCGGCTTCCGGTAAAGCAATCCCGTTTGAGTTCAAACCGCGCCGCGACGGCGACCTGCCAGCCTTCTGGGCCGATGCAACGCTGGCGAACAATGAACTCGACTGGCGCGTCACGCGCGGCATCGACGCGATGATGCGCGATACGTGGAACTGGCAGTCGAAGAATCCGAATGGATTCAGATAACTCTATAAGCCGGTAAGGCATATACAGTTAACAGAGACTTATGAATGGGGTAACTGCGGGTTCAGACTAACTCAGCGGTTATCCCATTTTGCGTTTCAGAGATGCTAACAACCTGAAGCTGGACCCGATGCATATTTTTATTAACATGCAGTAAAAAAGCTGTTTAATAAATAGTCTGTTAACGCGTTCTGGCCTAATTTTTATTCAGCCACCTGACAAACTAACTCTTTAGCGCTTGTAACTCGTGTATCAACATACGAAAATCGAATCACTATTTTTAAACTGCGCCTTAACAATCGACATTTGTTAAATATGTTCTGTGCCTTTTGCCGGCTGCGCTGAAAGCAAAAGCGTATGAGTAGTCTGGTAGCTGTAAGCCAGGGGCGGTAGCGTGGTTTTTTTCAGGATTTGCCAGGAGAGACGACAAGCGTGAAAATATTAGTTACAGGCGGTGCAGGCTTTATTGGTTCTGCCGTAGTGCGTCACATCATTGATGCTACGCAGGATTCTGTCGTCAACGTCGACAAGCTGACCTATGCCGGCAATCTGGAGTCGCTGGTCACCGTGGCAGATTCAGCGCGTTACGCTTTTGAGCAGGCCGATATCTGTGATGCACAGTCAATGGCAGCTATCTTTGCAAAACATCAGCCAGATGCGGTCATGCACCTCGCGGCTGAAAGTCATGTTGACCGCTCAATTACTGGTCCAGCAGCGTTTATCGAAACCAATGTCGTCGGAACTTACACGCTGCTTGAAGCTGCGCGTCAGTACTGGAACGCGCTGAGCGCAGAACGCAAAGCGGCTTTCCGCTTTCACCATATTTCGACTGACGAAGTCTACGGGGACCTGCCGCATCCGGACGAATGGCAACAGGATGCACCGCTGCCGCTGTTTACTGAAACCACTCCGTATGCGCCAAGCAGTCCTTACTCTGCGTCTAAAGCCTCCAGTGACCATCTGGTCCGCGCCTGGCAGCGCACCTATGGCCTGCCGGTACTGGTAACCAACTGCTCAAACAATTACGGCCCTTATCACTTCCCGGAAAAGCTTATTCCGCTGGTTATTCTCAATGCGCTTGAAGGTAAAACGCTCCCGGTATACGGCAAAGGCGATCAGATCCGTGACTGGCTCTATGTAGAAGATCATGCGCGCGCGCTTTACACCGTAGTCACGGCGGGCAAAGTGGGGGAAACCTATAACATCGGTGGTTATAACGAAAAGAAAAATATCGATGTGGTATTGACCATCTGTCAGCTGCTGGATGAGCTGATGCCTAAAGCAGGCTCGTACAGAGATCAGATTAGCTACGTCACCGATCGTCCGGGTCATGACAGGCGCTATGCAATTGATGCCAGTAAAATCACCCGCGAGCTCCACTGGATACCGGCAGAGACGTTTGAGAGTGGCATCAGGAAAACGGTGGCATGGTATCTGGCGAACAGCGAGTGGGTTGATAACGTTAAAAGCGGAAGTTATCGCGAATGGCTGTCGGAAAACTATAAGGATCGCAACTAATGCACATCCTTCTCTTTGGTAAAACCGGACAGGTAGGCTGGGAGCTGCAACGTGCACTTGCGCCACTGGGAAAAATCACTGCATTAAGCACCCGTTCAACTGAGTGGTGTGGTGATTTGACGCAACCGGAAGAAATTCGCAAAAGCATACAAAACCTGCGTCCCGATATCATTGTCAATGCTGCTGCTTATACTGCAGTTGATAAAGCTGAATCTGAACCCGATCTGGCTGAACTGATCAACAGTACCAGTGTTAAAGTCATGGCTGAAGAAGCGAAAAACCTTAATGCTATTCTGATTCACTACTCGACTGATTATGTCTATTCAGGAGAAGGGCATAACCGGTGGCGAGAGAGCGACAAACCTGAACCACGTAATGTATATGGTAAAACAAAACTATCCGGTGAGCAGGCTATAACGGCAGCAGATATACAATACCTGATTTTTCGCACCAGCTGGGTATATGCGTCACGAAGCAATAACTTTATTAAAACGATGTTGCGACTGGGCAGTGAAAAAGAAGCGCTTAGTATCATCAACGATCAGATTGGTGCGCCTACTGGCGCTGCGCTTATAGCTGATATTACGGCTCATGCATTACGCATGATTCAGGCTAATCCGGAACTGAGAGGAATATATAACCTCGCTGCAGCCGGTGAAACGTCCTGGTTTGATTATGCATCTTTAATTTTTACAGAGTCAGAAAAATATAGCACCGGACTGAAAATCAAAAAATTGAGTCCTATCAAAACTGCTGAATATATTACTCCGGCGAAAAGGCCACTCAACTCGCGCTTAGACTTAACGAAGATTGAGAGAAGCTTTAATTTGACTTTGCCACATTGGCAGAATGGCGTTCGCTATGCTATCAATGAAATTTTGGCATAATATAGTTTCTATCAAATATTCATAATCAATTCCCTGAGAGAAAAATATGGCTCGCAAAGGTATTATCCTCGCTGGTGGCTCCGGCACGCGTTTGTATCCTGTAACAATGGCCGTAAGTAAACAGCTATTGCCTGTCTATGACAAGCCTATGATTTACTATCCGCTTACTACACTGATGCTGGCAGATATCAGAGAGATATTGATTATCAGCACCCCGCAGGATACACCACGCTTTGAACAGCTACTTGGCGATGGCAGTCAATGGGGATTGAATCTTCAATATAAGGTGCAGGAGAGCCCGGATGGTCTTGCACAGGCATTTATCATCGGTGAAGAGTTCATTGGCGATGACAGTTGTGCGCTGGTCCTGGGCGATAACATATTTTACGGACACGACCTTCCAAAAGAGCTGATGAAAGCAGTTGATCAAACTTCAGGAGCAACCGTATTTGCTTACCATGTCAACGACCCGGAACGTTATGGCGTTGTTGAGTTTGATGAGAATGGTAAAGCTATTTCTCTTGAAGAAAAACCGAAAACGCCAAAAAGCAATTATGCAGTAACAGGTCTCTATTTTTACGACAACGACGTTGTCAGGCTGGCTAAGAGCCTGAAACCATCACCTCGCGGTGAGCTGGAAATTACTGACATCAATAATCTGTATATGCAACAAGGTAAACTTTCGGTTGCGATGATGGGGCGGGGCTTTGCATGGCTGGATACAGGCACGCATCACAGCCTGATAGAAGCGAGTAATTTTATTCAGACAATTGAACAGCGTCAGGGGTTAAAAGTGGCATGTCCTGAAGAAATTGCTTTTAGAAAAAAACTGATCAGCAAAGAACAATTATTAGAACTAGCAAAAAGTTTAGAAAAAAATGATTATGGTATTTACCTTAAAAAGTTAACAATTAATAATTAAATTATTTATTAATTAGAGGAAAAAATGATCCCTTTTAATAAACCATATCTTTATGGTAAAGAACTTTATTACATTTCTCAAGCAGTGAGTAAAGGTAAGATATCAGGCGACGGTGAGTTTACAAAAAAATGCCATGATTTTTTTGAAGATAGATATAAATTTAAAAAAGCACTACTCACGACTTCTTGCACTGATGCATTAGAGATGGCTGCTATCTTACTCAATATTGGGCCAGGGGATGAGGTGATAGCTCCTTCATATACCTTTGTTTCAACGGTAAATGCGTTTGCATTAAGAGGAGCAAAAATCATATTTGCAGATAGTTGTGAAATAAACCCAAATATATCTGCAGAAGATATTCGCGATAAAATAACTGATAAAACTAAAGCAATAATAATAGTACATTATGCTGGAATAGCATGCGATATGGATAGGATAGTTGAGATTGCTAATGCAAAGCAAATACCTATCATTGAAGATGCAGCTCAAGCCATAGATTCTTATTATAAAGGTAAGCCTCTTGGTAGTATAGGAACATTCGGAACATTTTCATTTCATGAAACAAAAAACATTATTTCTGGTGAAGGTGGCATGCTGGTAATAAATGATGATAAATATATACAGCGTGCTGAAATAATAAGAGAAAAAGGAACTAATCGATCCTCTTTTTTTAGAGGCGAAGTTAATAAATATGGCTGGGTTGATATCGGTTCCTCTTTTTTACCTTCAGATATGATTGCTGCTTATTTATATGCGCAACTGGAAAACATAGATGACATTCAGGATAGAAGAAAAAATATTTGGAATAAATATTTCGAAAATTTGAAAGAATTAAGTGCTGAGGGATTTATAAAATTACCTAACGTGCCTGACTTTGCAACCAACAACGCCCATATGTTTTATATTGTATGCAAATCAGAGGTTGTAAGAAGCGCACTTATTGAGCATTTAAAAGATAATGGCGTACATGCTGTTTTTCATTATCTATCGCTAAACAAAAGTGATTTTTACATTAAAGATAATGATAAAGAAGAGCTACCGATAAGCGATATGTATACTGATTGTCTTTTGAGATTGCCTTTATTTTATGAATTAACAACAAAACAAGTGGAAAAAATCACGAGTTTGATAATTAATTTTTTTCGGGACTAATTTTATTTTATTTTGGTATGATAAAAAATGAGCAAAGATATTAGATCGTTAGCATATATTTATAGCGTAAGGATCTACACATCTATTGTTTCAATAGTGCTAATACCGCATCTAATCAATGCGGTTGGTTTACAGGCATACGGGTTAGTAGGCTTCTTTTCTGTACTAATCGCATGTTTGAGTGTGTTGGATGCAGGGATTGGTGGAGTTTTAACCAGGGAATCAATAATATCAAAAAAAAGCTTTGAAGGTTATTGTAATTTTTTAAAGGTATATAGGAAGTTAATTCTTTTTTTCTTTGTAATAAGTATTATTGTTTCTATATCAGGGTCTTACATTAGTAGGGAATATGGCAATACATGGTTAAATTCAAGTTTGGACAAGGAAACTGTTTCTACTTGTTTAACAATAATGTTTTGTATATTTTCACTTAGATATATGCAAGGCCCTTTTAGAAGTATACTCCTATCATGTGAAAGCCAAATAACAATAACAACGTTAAATTTAATATACACAACAATTTCGCAGCCTGTTTCTTTGATTTTGCTGATTTTATTGAATAAAGGTATAGTTTTTTTCTTTACCATTCAACTATTGGCCGCACTAATAACTACCATGCTTTACTATATTTTTAGTAAAAGGGCCAATAAAAAAGTATTAATTATTTTAGATAACGAAAACAGTGTGAGTGCAGTTAAAAAAACTTCATTACGCAAAATGTTATACTTTGCATTTCAATTATCAAGTTTATCATTGTTATGGGTTGCAGTTAATCAATCCGATAAACTTACGCTTTCTAAATATATGAATTTGGGCGAATATGGAATTTATAGTGTAGCGCTTTCAATTATAGGTATTCTTGCGATTTTGAGCGACCCAATTAATCAGTATTTACAACCGAGACTTACCAAGTGCTACTTTGAAAAAGATTATTTAAATTTCAGTCGCTTTTATTTTAATTCACTAACATTTATTATTATTATAACTATCCCTTTAAGTTCAATGTTTTTTGTATACTCTAAGCAAATTGTTTTGCTTTGGAGTAATAGTATGACTCTTTCCGAAAAAGTTAGTCAGTACTTGCCATGGTTGTTTATTGGAGGCATTTCTGCGATATTTTCTAACTTTATATTCCTTTTGCTTTATAGCATTGGAAGGTTGAAAGCACATACATATATTTATGCTTTATTTGCGGTTTTAGTAATACCTGCTAATGTTTATATTGCAAAGATTTATTTAGGTGCTGGAACTTCAAAGTTCTTTGCCATTAACACAACGATGCTTTTCATTTTGTGGGGTGGTTACAATCTCAATAAATACTTTAGTTACGGTGCAAAGATTATATATTTGGTTATGCTACCGTTAGCAATAATGCAGTACTTTCTTATGAGTGCTATTAATAAACTCTCATTATTAGGTCAAGGAAGAGTAGCTGATTTTTTTATTTTGCTATGCATTGGCCTTTTTGGATTAGCTGTAAGTTATCTATATGTAAGATTTGTAAGTAATATTTTACCAAATTATAGATTTAGAGAGCGCTGAAATGAAATTTTATATATATGCTAACTCCTATAACGATAATAGTGGAGGCTCTATAGTATTACATAGACTTTGTCATATTATTAATAAGCATACAAATCATAATGCGTATTTAGTAAAAATGGATCCATTAGCTTATGGTGCCTTCTCCTTAAAAAAGATACTTTCAAAAATAAAATGGGAACTGAAAAATAAAAAAGCATACAAAATTAATGATGTTTGGGATACTCCTGTGTGGAATAGTGAGGATTTTCCGGATGACTGTATAGTAATTTATCCAGAAATAATAAACGGGAATCCACTGAAAATAAATAATGTTGTGCGCTGGTTTTTGCATCAACCAGGGTTTCATACTAAATATATAAAATATGGAAAAGGTGAATTGTATTACAAATTTAACTCTGCTATTGATGATTTCACTTTAAAGGATTCCAAGCTTTCAAGTCATGAGCTTAAGGTTATTTATTACCCTATAGATGTTTATAATGATGTCAATCAAACATCAATTACTCGCGACATCGAATGTTCATACTTGATTAGAAAAGGAAAGAACAAAAAGTTTGTTCATAGTCGCAATGCTGTTCAAATCGATGGTCTTTCTCATCATGAAACTGCAAGTATTCTTAAAAGGACGAAAATATTTATAAGTTACGATGATTATACCGCTTATTCTATATTTGCAATCATGTGCGGTTGTAAGTCCTACGTGGTACCCAGCGAAGACAAATCATTGATTTCATGGTACCCAAATGAGTCCGACAGGTTCGGTATATCATACGGATTTAGTGCTGAGCAAGAAATTTGGGCAGAAAAAACGAAACACAAAGTTTTAGAACATATTAATCAAGAACATCAAAAGTCTATTCTTAATGTTAAAATATGCACAGAAGAAATGATTGATTTTTTTTGATTAGTATAGACCTTTTATCTAACCCGAATGTGAATTTAAAGAGTGTTTAATGAATATTATAGAAACAGATATCCCAGGTTTATTAATTTTAGAACCTAAAGTATATGGAGATGAAAGAGGTTTCTTTCTTGAAAGCTATAACTCAAAAGATTTCAATGAAGCGGTGGGAGAAGACATTGTTTTTTTGCAAGATAACCATTCAAAATCTAAAAAAGGTGTATTAAGAGGATTACATTTTCAAAAAAAACCAGCGGCTCAAGGAAAGTTAGTTAGATGCATAAATGGTGAAGTATATGATGTTGTGGTAGATTTAAGGCTAAAATCTCCTACTTTTAAACAATGGTTTGGAGTCTACTTATCATCTACAAACATGAAGCAACTCTGGATCCCTGAAGGTTTTGCTCATGGATTCATTGTTAAAAGTGAAACGGCGGAATTTGTATACAAAACTACAAACTATTACTCGCCTGAAAACGATAGATGTTTAAAATGGAATGATGAATGCATCGGTATTGAATGGCCGCTAGGCGCAGAGTTTTTTCTATCCGAAAAAGATAAAAATGGATTGTCGTTTGAAGAGTTAGAAAAAGATTTTTTTATTTGACCGTGACGAGCCAGTAAAAATGACACAAAAAAAAACATGCTCATTAATAGTCAGTAAAAGTCTATTTTTTTTCTGTTTATTTATGTTCACCTTAATTCTTATAGCTGGGTTAAGAACGCCAGGATTAGATAATGATTCGATAACATATTATAGTGAAGTGCTGAATATTTACAATGGCATATATAACATAAAAGAGCCTGTGTTTTTATTATTTTCATATGCCTCTGAATATTTGTTTAACAAGAATCCCGAGGTGATATTTTTATTTTATGCGTTATTGAGTATTACAATAAAAGCATATGCTATAAAGAATCATTCAGATAATATATACTTATCTTTCATTGTTTATGCTGGCATGTTTTATATATTGCATGAAATGACGCAAATTAGAGTGGGCTTGGCAGCTGCATTATATTTACTTGCAATTCCTGATTTAGTTAAATCTAATAAAAAATCGTATATTTTAAAAGTAGCACTTGCCACGCTTTGCCATTTCAGTGCAGTAATCTTAATACCTTTAATGCTTTTCTCTCCAAGAAAAATAAACAAAGCTTTTGTCTTTTTGTGTCCATTCGCTGCATTATGCTTTGTGCTTCTTATTGGAGATGTAAATTCATTATTAATCGAAGTATTCAAGCTTTTACCTGAACCCTTAGCAACAAAGGGTATAACTTATACATTAGGAGCGCAGGATTTTGGTCGATTCGATAATGTAAATATATTCAGTAAGTTCACATTATCAGCTTTTTCTTTTTTCCTTATATACATTTTCTGCACATACAAAAAAGATGAGCTTGAAGCTAAAGATATTATATTCTTAAAGTTATTTAGCTTTATGCTTACTGTCTTTTATTTATGCTCTTCAGTTCCAGTATTAGCTTCAAGGTCTTTTGAGCTTTATGCGGTATCATTTATTTTTTCATTGCCACGAATAGCTGCGTTTTTTAAACCAAAGTTTCTTGCGCATTTAATACTCTCATCATGGGTATTTTTATATTTTTATCTAGTTAACCTCAAATTAATCGGTTTATAATTTAATGATTAAACAAAAAACACTTATCATTATACTTAATTGGAACGGTTCTCATGACACCATCGAGTGCTGTAAGAGCTTAAATTTATCGATTGGTTTATTGAAAAATAAAGCTGACATTTTCGTTCTTGATAATAATTCAAATTACACAGACTATGTAAATCTGGAAGATTCTTTTGCAGATGTTTATGGTGACTGTGAAAGCTTAAATTGCAATGATGATTTTTTCAAAAACTTATCATTGATATCATTAAAAGCATATAGAGGCCAAGGTGTTAGGCTTTTGAGATCGAGTGTAAATCATGGCTTTGCTCGTGGGTGCAATATAGGCGCTATGTTTGCAAAAAAGATGGGGTATAAAAATATTCTCTTCTTGAATAATGATACAATTGTAGAAAATGATTTTCTTGAGCCGTTGCTGGATTCTTTAACTCACCATGATGCAGTCATCCCGCAAATCAGATATGACTATGATAGAAATATTATTTGGAATTGCGGAGGGATATTAAATAAATTTGGGAAAAGGAAATATTTTTTTGCAAAGAAAGATGTAAATCATGTTTCTTTTCCTGCTGAATCTTTTGAAATAAGCTTTGCTACTGGTTGCTGTATCCTGTTTAAGACAAGTTTTTTTTCCAAGATAGGATGCTTTAGTGAAAAGTTTTTTTTTGGTGAAGAAGATATAGAACTTTCGTTAAGACTACTTAAGTTAAAAGCAAAGATGATTTGCAATACGAAATCTATCATATTTCATAAAGTAGGCTCAAGTATCACAGGGAGCCCTGAGCGGTTATTACGTAAAGCATATATTCATTATCTTAACAGGCTTGTAAACATGAAAGATCATCTAGGTCTTATTTGGTATATCTGGTTGCTGCCCTCCTTATCAAAGATTGTTATAAACCTAATTTTAATAAACAAAATCGGCATTAATAAATCTTTATCTGTTGCTTTTAAGCTTTTCAAGGATGCCATCAGGTTAAATAGTGTAGATAAATTTGAATTTGAGCGAATACTCAATGAAGGATTTTAACTGATGCGAATTTTACAAAAAACCAGGTTCGCACTTGTTTCAATAGCTAAGACATTTTTATTTTCCTTGAGAGCCATATATTCAAACGAATCATCAAAAGAGAAAAGAAATGATTTGGCGGTTTCTTTAACTACTTATGGTTGGCGATTCAATTTTGTATTCATTACTATTGAAACTTTATTATCCCAATCTGTAAAGCCAGCCGCGGTTTATCTTTGGATATACGAGGGCGATAAGTGTTCTTTGATAACCAATTGGATATTAATGAAGCAGGAAAAGCGCGGCTTGGTGATAAAAAGAGTTAAGCAGGATGTTAAATCATATAAAAAATTATCATTCATGCTTGATGAAAGTAATGCTAAATATACTCATGTTGTTACTGCCGATGATGATGTTTTATATCCTAAAAATTGGATGAAGAATTTTGTAGAGCACCCTAAATTTCTATCTCATGTTTTATGCAATCGAGCAAGAGTGATTAGTTACGATAATTTTAGTAATGATCTTCTTTCTTATAAAAAATGGCCCTTAGCTAAAGTTTCTGATAACAAAGAGCATGCTATTTTGCCAACAGGTGTATCTGGTATATGTTATCCTCTGCGTTCACTTGATAAAAGAATATCAGATTTTAAAGCTATCTCAAATTTATGCCCTTTTGCTGATGATATCTGGTATAAACTCACTACATTTGCAAATGGATATGACTCATATTTGATTCAAGATAAGGTCAATCATTACCCACTGGTTATAACCTCACTTACAAAAGGTTTAGAAAAGTTAAATGTCTTAGCTGATCTTAATGACAAACAATTCCTTCAGAGTGTTAACTTTTTTGGATTGCAAAAAATTATCTTCAAAAAGAGCATGTGTAAATGAAAGATACTATTTCAATAATAATGCCCACTTTTAATTCTGGTGATACCTTAGTGCAATCAATTGAGTCTATATTAAGTCAAAGTTATCCAGATTGGGAGTTGCTTATAACAGATGATTGTTCTACAGATAATACATTTGATATCATAGAAAGTTATCAAGAAAAAGACTCGAGAATAAAAGGTTTTAAAAATAATTTTAATTCAGGTGCTGCTGTAACTAGAAACAACTCCATAGGTAAAGCAAGTGGTGAATTTATAGCGTTTTTGGATAGTGATGACTTGTGGTTGCCTGACAAGCTTGAAAAACAGATTGCTTTTATGAAAAACAATAAAATATCTTTTTCTTTTACTGCTTTTTCAACAATTGACTCTTCAGGTCACTCTTTAGGTAAGACTGTGGATTTGCAAGGTGAAAATATTAGTTTCAGCTATCAGGATATGTTGAAAAAAAAGGCAACCCTCGGATGCTCCACTGTAATGTTTAAAAAAGAATCATTTGATGATTTTTTCATGCCACTTATTAGAACGGGCCAGGATTATGCGTTGTGGCTTAAATTGCTCAAAGGCGGAAGCAGAGCTTATTTGATTAATGAGGTCTTAACTTTTTATAGAATCTTACCAAATTCTATATCTAGGAATAAGCTTAAGAAGTGTAAAAGGCAGTGGCAAATTTATAGGGATATTGAAAAACTTAGTTTGCATAGAGCTATCGAGTGTTTTACTTTTTATGCTTGGCGTGCAATATTTAGGAAATAATATCCTATTAGCATTCAAGTAATTTTTAAATTTTTATAGTATATTGTTGCTAGTTTGATATGCACTTGCATGTTCATTTATAAGCGATACCAAATGACAGGAGATAACGATGTCTAAGCAACAGATCGGCGTAGTAGGGATGGCAGTCATGGGCCGTAACCTGGCACTGAACATTGAGAGCCGTGGTTACACCGTTTCTATCTTCAACCGCTCACGCGAAAAGACCGATGAAGTCATTGCTGAGAATCCGGGTAAGAAACTTGCTCCGTTTTACACCGTAGAAGAGTTTGTTGAGTCGCTGGAAAAACCGCGTCGTATTCTGCTGATGGTACAGGCGGGTGAAGCGACGGATAAAACTATCGCATCGCTGACGCCGCATCTGGATAAAGGCGATATTCTGATTGATGGCGGTAACACCTTCTACAAAGACACCATCCGTCGTAATCAGGAACTCAGCGAGCAGGGCTTTAACTTCATCGGTACCGGCGTCTCCGGCGGTGAAGAGGGCGCGCTGAAAGGTCCTTCTATCATGCCCGGCGGTCAGAAAGAAGCTTATGAACTGGTTGCTCCTATCTTCGATAAGATTGCGGCCCGTGCAGAAGATGGCGACGCCTGCGTAGCATATATCGGCCCGAACGGTGCTGGTCACTATGTGAAGATGGTGCATAACGGTATCGAATATGGCGATATGCAGCTGATTGCTGAAGCTTATGCACTGCTGAAAGGTGCGCTGGGTCTGAGCAATGAAGAGCTGGCTGAAACCTTCACCGACTGGAACAACGGCGAGCTGAGCAGCTACCTGATCGACATCACCAAAGATATCTTCACTAAAAAAGATGAAGAGGGTAACTACCTGGTTGATGTGATTCTGGATGAAGCAGCAAACAAAGGCACCGGTAAGTGGACCAGCCAGAGCTCGCTGGATCTGGGTGAGCCGCTGTCGCTGATCACTGAATCTGTATTTGCCCGCTACCTCTCTTCGCTGAAAACGCAGCGTGTTGCTGCCTCTAAGGTCCTGAGCGGCCCGCAGGCGCAGGCAGTAAGCGGTGATAAAGCGGAGTTCGTTGAGAAAGTGCGTCGCGCACTCTACCTGGGCAAAATTGTCTCCTATGCGCAGGGCTTCTCACAGCTGCGTGCGGCATCAGAGCAGTACAGCTGGGATCTGCAGTATGGTGAGATCGCGAAGATCTTCCGTGCCGGCTGCATCATTCGTGCACAGTTCCTGCAGAAAATCACCGACGCCTATGCTGCCGATGCCAATATCGCCAATCTGCTGTTAGCGCCATACTTTAAAGATATCGCTGACCAGTATCAGCAGGCACTGCGCGATGTGGTGGCTTATGCAGTACAGAACGGCATCCCGACCCCGACCTTCTCCGCAGCTATCGCGTACTATGACAGCTACCGTTCAGCGGTGCTGCCTGCTAACCTGATCCAGGCGCAGCGCGACTACTTTGGTGCGCATACCTACAAGCGTACCGATAAAGAAGGCGTATTCCACACCGAGTGGTTAGAGTAACTGTTCTTAACACCTCCCATTCGGGAGGTGTTTTTCTATGCTGACAATGATTGGCGAGTACTGAATTTATGAATGCAAACAATAAGCCCGGACTGAATAACGATCCGGGCGTTCTGGCTTCAAACAATAATGATGAAATAGATTTGCTCGATATAATCGTCCAGCTGTGGAAAGGCAAGTGGATAATTATTGCGACGATGGTAGTGACAATGTTGTTAAGCATTGTCTATTTAAGTGTGGCGAAGGAAAAATGGACGTCTGAGGCTATTGTTACGCAGCCTTCAGCGGGACAGGTTGCCAGCTATAACGCCACGCTGAGCGTGCTGTATGCGCAAAACATTCAGGAAAAACCGTCAGTTACCGATCTGCAAAACCAGCTGTTCGGCCGCTTTAGCGCCTCAATGAATGCGCTCGCTGGTGCCCTGGCAAATCAGGAAGAGCCTGAAACATTAAAAATCAGTCAGGTGAATAAAGGCAGTAATGATGCGCTGACTATCTCTTTTGTCGCGCAGAATGCAAATGAAGCGCAGGCGCAGCTGAAAAAGTATCTTACGACTGTCAATAATGAAGTCGTCAGCGATTATGGTCAGGATATAAAGCATAGCCTGGGCGTGAAAGCCAAAGAGCTGAAAGAGATTCTGGATGCGCACAAGCAGATCGCCATTAACAAAAAACAGCATCGTCTTGATGTGATTAATCAGGCGCTGAAGGTGGCGGAAGCGGCTGGCCTTTTAAAATCGCAGCTGAGTCAGGCAGAGTATCTCTCTGATGACACACTCTATCTGCTGGGCAGTGAAGCGTTGCGCGCGATGGTGACCAATGAAGCGACCAAGCCGCTCGATTTTGATGATGACTACTACAGTGCCGAGCGCGCGCTGCTCTCTATTACGCATGTCACCATCCAGGCAGACAACCTGCAGTCGTTCCGCTACATCGCTGAAGCTGACCTGCCGATTCGTCGTGACAGCCCGAAAAAGACCCTTACCGTATTGTTAGCCCTGATCCTGGGCGGCGTGCTGGGTTCGGCTATCGTGATTGGCCGCAGCATCGTCAGCAACTACCGCAGTCGTCACTAAAATATAAAAACCGGCCCCTGAGCCGGTTTTTTTATGTCATCACATCACCAGCAGCTCACCGCTGCGTCCTGCACTTTCCCCCGCCAGCCGCACCGCCAGCATCCCGGACGTAACAAACTTGGTGAGATTTCTGGCGTAGAGCACGCCGCCATACTCAGCAACCAGCGGCGTAATGTGGTCGCTGACCGGATCGATCACTTCTGCCACCACTTCCCCCGGTTTAATCCACTCACCCAGCTTACGCCGGTTCAGCAGCAGGCCGGAGTAGGGCGCATGAATATATTCACAGCCCGCCAGCGGCGTTGGCGGATGGCGAAGGGCAGGAGAGACGCCCGGATCGCCGCTGATATAGCCGCTTTCGGTGAGCGCATTAATAATCGCATCTGCATCTTTCTCCGCCTGTTCCGCAGAGACATCGGCGACGCCGCGCAGCTCCAGCGTCACCGGCAGCAGACCGCGCGGCATTGGGTAGTCATCGCCAAAGCGTTTTGCCAGCGTCAGCCAGGGTTCGCAGCACGCTTCGTCGAACGGCTCACCGCCGGAAATCTGCGCCAGCAGCTGCACCTCACTGCCGAGCCAGCGCGCCAGCGGTTCCACTTCAGACCAGGCGTGAGGCGTTGTATAGAGATGCGGCAGCGCATCCCAGTCGCAGTGCAGGTCGATCATCAGATCGGCCTGACTTGCCATACGCATCAGGGTATAGCGCTGCGACTCCAGCTCGGTTCTGGCTATCTGATCGCGGTAGTAAAGGTCGATGGCATCGCGGATCAGGCGTCTGTTTTCATATTCACTCTGCGTCAAAGACCCCGCCAGTTCAGCGGCCAGCTTCTCACCCAGCGCCGGAAAGCGCCGGTTAAAATCCTGGCCAGAGAGAGTATGAAAACGCCCCAGATGCGTGCCGTGCCAGTGCTGACCCAGCGCCAGCGGATTGGCTACCGGGACCAGCGTGATTTTCGCTTTCAGCTTGCCGGCGGACTCCAGCGCCAGCAGCTTCTGTTTGAGATACCAGGCAACCGCCATACCCGGCAGCTCATCGCCGTGCAGGGCGGCCTGAATATAGACGCGTTTTTGCGAGTCGGTACCGAAATGAAAGCTGACTATCTCTCGCTGGGTGCCCAGCGAGGCGCTCAGTAATGGATGATGTTGTTGTTGCATAGGGCGGCCGGTGTCCTGTTTCTGAGGCTGCAGTAGCGCGCATGCCTGTTAAGGTGACTGAACAGAGTATAGTTCCGTTAAAAAAGCGGCGGCAAACGCGCCGCCGGAGATTCACGGCTGGACAGAGATATCTGTCGCGAAGTAGCGCTTCTGGATAGTGTCAAATGTGCCGTTTTTCTTCAGCTCATCAAACGCGCCGTTGAGCGCCGCTTTGAGTTCAGTGTCGCCTTTACGCAGGCCGATAGCGGTGCCAGGGCCAATCAGCGGGTCCTGTACAATCGGGCCGGCCAGCGCAAAATCTTTCCCCTGCGGATGCTTCAGGAAACCGATCGCCGCCTGCGCAGCGTCGGTAAACACCGCGTCCAGACGGCCGGAGATCAGGTCGCTTTCTACCTGTGCCTGGTCGCCATACGGCACCACATTGACGCCGTGCGGCTGCCATTTAGCGCGCGCATAACGCTCCTGCACCGTACCCTGTTCCACACCCACGTTTTTGCCCCTGAGCGATTCTGCGGTCGGCAGCAGGCCGGAGCCTTTACGCGCTATCAGCTGCACGTGCGTGTCATACATCGGTTCAGTAAAGTCGATCTGCTTCAGGCGCTCTTCGGTCACGCCCATATCGGAGAGGATAGCGTCAAACTTGCGCGCCTTCAGCGCCGGGATCATGCCGTCAAACTGACTTTCAACCCAGATGCATTTGGCCTGCATCTGCGCGCACAGCGCGTTGCCCAGATCGATATCAAACCCCACCAGCTTGCCCTGCGGGGTTTTGGACTCAAACGGCGGATAGGTCGGATCAACCGCGAAACGCACCTGATCAATCTTTGCCTGCGCGCCAAAAGCGCAGCCAGCCAGCAGCGCCAGCGCTGCGGTATTGCGCAGACGCGCGGTAAAACGGGAGTGTGCCATAAACGGGTTCTTCTGTTGTAAAAGCGGGTATTCCGAGAGTACCCCCCGCGGTGGCGGATGGCAATTAGAGGATTATTTTCATCACGTTACCATTATGCAGCCGCTGGTAATCGTTAATATTCAGCACTACGGATCTCTCCAGCACTCCGGCATTAAACGCGATTTCGCCATAGCGTTCAAACAACAGCGGATCGACTACCAGCCGTAAATCTTCATGAAAGCTAAACGGTGGAATCGCCCCAAATACACAGGCGGTCAGGGCATCCACTTCTGCCGGGGAGGCCAGCGAGGCACGACGTCCACCCACCGCAGCCGCCACTTTACTCAGGTCCGCCTGCCGATCGGCCGGCAGCACCGCCAGTACATATTGCTTGATACCGTTACCTTTGACATGGCACACCAGCGCTTTCGCACCCTGGCCCACCTCTGTACCTCGCAAAGCCGCCACTGCTTCACACTTCCCGTTCGCAGCATGCTCCAGCAGGCGATATTGAGCGCCGTGCTGGTCGAGCAGGGCGATAAGTTTTTCATGGGTGGTCATGGGATGCGCCCTTTTGAGCCAGCAGCGCAATCAGCGTTTGCCGCATGTGAGATTGTTGTGGCAACAAACCCATTTCCAGCCCCAGCGGCCTGAAAGCGCGATTCAGCACATTCAGGGTCACGCTCTCTTTATCCTGTTCGATATCTGACAGGGTACGCCGGCTGATGCCAGCCAGCGCCGCATAGCGATCCTGTGAAAACCCCAGCACCTGTTTGCGGAGTTGCATAAGTAACTTGCCGTGGCTGGCTTTTTCTTCAATCGACTGACGTAATAACGCCAGGAATAACGCTTCACGTTCAAACAGCGTCATGGTTTTCATCATAATTTCCACCCTGCAATGCGCTCATCCAGAAAATTGAAGCCAACGCCGGGCATTTCGAGAATTGACGCAGGCACACCGCGTTGCGCCAGGCGCACCTTAAGACCAGTCAGCTTTTTCGCTAGTATACGTAGCGCCTCCAGTAACCTTTTCTCAGAGACCAGATAGTTCAGACGTTGTGCAATCAGATGCCAGTTTTACTATTGCATAGGTAAAGTCATAAGCCAGTAATGCTTCGCTGCCACGACCAGGCTGGGGGCTTTAACATTGAGCATGGCAGCATCATGCCAGACTCCGTCAAGGTAAAGTTGTAAGGTCAGCATAACCAGCCCTCTTTGAGCAGTATATTGCTCAAAGAGGGCTGGATTTGCTTTTTTTGAGAAGAATGCTGCTCAAAATAATTCCTGGTCACTAATTTTGAGCAGCATGTTGCACAATTGGTTACTTATGACGGGCGCGCAGGTTGTTAACGATCGCGCTTAAATCCAGATCCTGGTCCTGCAGCAGCACCATCAGGTGATAGAGCAGGTCGGAGGCTTCGTTGGTCAGTTCATGACGATCGTTCACCGTGGCCGCCAGCGCGGTCTCCACGCCCTCTTCGCCAACCTTCTGCGCAATACGTTTGGTGCCGCTGGCGTAGAGGCTGGCGGTATAAGAACTGGCGGGATCGGCATGTTTCCGTGACGCCAGCAACTGCTCCAGTTGATAGAGGAACGTCCACTCCGGGGCGGCGGGCGAGAAGCAGCTGGAGGTGCCGAGATGGCACGTCGGCCCGACCGGGTTCGCCAGCACCAGCAGCGTATCGTTATCGCAGTCTGGCGTAATGCTCACTACCTGCAGAAAGTGGCCGGAGGATTCGCCTTTGGTCCAGAGCCGCTCTTTGGTGCGCGAGAAAAAAGTGACGTTGCCTTCCGCCAGCGTTTTTTCCAGCGCCGCCTCATTCATATAACCGTGCATCAGCACTTCGCCGGAGACGTTGTGCTGCACGATAACGGGCATCATGCCCGCGGTTTTGACCCAGTCCAGGCGGGCCAGTTGGTCTGCTGTTAACACGCGCGAATCTCCACACCGTTGTCGATCAGAAAGTTTTTCAGCTCACTGATATTAATAATCTGCTTATGAAACACCGACGCTGCCAGCGCACCATCAACGTTTGCCTGCGTAAAGGCGTCGAGGAAATGTGGCATGGTGCCGGCCCCGCCGGACGCGATCAGCGGCACGCTGCACACTTCGCGGACCTTCTGCAGCTGAACCAGATCGTAGCCGTTACGTACGCCATCCTGATTCATCATATTCAGCACGATCTCGCCCGCGCCAAGCTTCTGCACTTCCCGCACCCAGTCAAGGGTTTCCCACTGCGTTACCCGGGTACGCGCTTCATCACCGGTATACTGGTTGACGTGATATTTACCGCTCGCTTCATCAAACCAGGTATCGATACCCACTACTATGCACTGCACGCCAAAACGGTCGGCGAGACGGGTGATCAGCGTCGGATCGGCCAGCGCCGGGGAATTGACAGAGATTTTGTCAGCGCCAAACTGCAGAATGCGCGCGGCATCCTCCTCGCTCCTGATGCCGCCCGCGACGCAGAACGGAATGTCGATCACTTCCGCTACGCGTGAGATCCAGCTTTTGTCGACCACGCGGCCATCCGATGAGGCGGTGATGTCATAAAACACCAGCTCGTCGGCCCCTTCCTGCGCGTAGCGCTGCGCCAGCGGCACAATGTCGCCGATGATTTCGTGATTGCGGAACTGCACGCCTTTTACAACCTGTCCGTCACGCACGTCCAGACAGGGGATTATCCGTTTTGCCAGCATGAGATCGCCTCCGCTACCGTAAATTTATCTTCCAGCAGGGCACGACCAACGATCACACCCTGCGCACCGCTGCCGCGCAGCGCGGCGATATCTGCCAGCGAGCCGATGCCGCCGGAACTCTGAAAGGCGATGTCCGGAAAAGCAGCAGACACCTCTTTATAGAGCGCTACGTTAGAGCCGCTCAGCGTGCCGTCGCGTGAAATGTCAGTGCAGAGCACATGCTTCAGGCCCACCGGCTGATACCAGCTAATCACCTCTTCCAGCGTAACGCCCGCCGCTTCCTGCCAGCCGCTGATCGCCACTTCTTTACGGTTAGCCGCGTCGATGCGCACATCCAGCGCCAGCACGATGGCGTCAGCACCAAATTCGCTGAACCAGCTTTTCACTTCTTCTGGCTGTTTGACTGCCGTCGAGCCGACCACCACGCGCGTGGCCCCGGCGGCAAGCAGGGCGGCCACATCATCACGCTGGCGAATGCCGCCGCCAACCTGCACCGGTACGCTGACGCCGCGCAGCAGCGTGGTCAGCAGCGGGATCTGGCGCTTAGCCGGATCTTTTGCACCGGTCAAATCCACCAGGTGCAGCACACCGGCGCCCTGGCGTTCATACTCCTGCAGGCGCGGCAGCGGATCGCTGCCGTAGTCGCGCTGCTGACCGTAGTCACCCTGATGCAGGCGCACCACCTTGCCATCAATCAAATCTAACGCGGGGATAATCATTACATCTCCAGAAAGTTTTTCAGCAGCTGCGCGCCCGCTTTGCCGGAGCGCTCGGGGTGAAACTGCACGCCAAAGAAGTTATCTTTCTGCAGTGCGGCGGTAAAAGGCAGGCCGTAGTCACACTGCGCAATCGTGGCGGCGTTAACCGGCATCGCGTAGCTGTGCACAAAGTAGAAGTAGCTGCCATCCGGAATATCGCGGAACAGATGGTGTCCCGCTTTGGCGGTGATCTGATTCCAGCCCATGTGCGGCAGCGGCAGGCCCTGCGTATCCATCAGCGCCACCGGCTCATCAACGATACCCAGCGTGCTGATGCCGCCATTCTCATCGCTGCCGCGTCCCAGCAGCTGCATACCGAGGCAGATCCCCAGCACCGGCTGCGTACAGGCTTTGATCAGATCAATCAGCTCGCGCTCTGCCAGCTGGTTCATCGCCGCCTGTGCGGTGCCGACGCCCGGCAGCAGCAGTTTATCGGCGCGCAGTACCACATCGGCATCGCGGCTCACTTCAGGCGTATAGCCGAGGCGCTCAATCGCCCATCTGACCGACGAGAGGTTGGCGCAGCCGGTGTCGAGAATGACCACGTTCATCACAGCACTCCTTTTGAGCTCGGCAGGGTATTCCCCTCGACGCGGATCGCCTGGCGCAGCGTGCGGCCAAAGGCTTTGAACAAACTCTCCACGCGGTGGTGATCGTTACGGCCTTTGGTTTTCAGGTGCAGCGTGCTCATCATGGCGTAGGAGAGCGAGCGGAAGAAGTGCTCGACCATCTCAGTGCTGAGATCGCCTACGCGCTGATAGCTGAACTCCGCTTTGTATTCAAGATGTGGCCGGCCGGAGATATCGAGCGCGCAGCGCGCCAGACACTCATCCATCGGCAGCACAAAGCCGAAACGGCCAATGCCGCGCTTGTCGCCCAGCGCCCTGAGCAGCGCTTCGCCCAGCGCCAGGCCGGTATCCTCCACCGTGTGGTGATCGTCAATATAGAGGTCGCCTTTGACGTCGATATTCATGCGAAAGCCGCCGTGTACCGCGATCTGGTCCAGCATGTGGTCAAAAAAACCGACGCCGGTGTTGATTTTGCTGCCGCCTTCACGATCGAGCCACACTTCCACTTTGATCTGCGTCTCTTTGGTGTTGCGGTTGACCAGCGCATAGCGGTCGCGTTTGGTGAGCTGCGCCTGAATGGAGGCCCAGCTCTCGCCTTCGGCGCCGTAGCGCAGGCCCTGAATGCCCATGTTTTCCGCCAGCTGCAGATCGGTCTGACGGTCGCCAATCACATAGCTGCTGGTTTTATCCAGCGCGCCCTCTGCCAGCCACGCCTCAACCAGCCGGGTTTTGGGTTTACGGCAGTCGCAGTTATCGGCGGGCAGGTGAGGGCAGATCAGCACATCGCTGAAGTTAATTCCCTGCGAGGTAAAGATCTGCATCATCAGCGTATGCGGCGCATCGAAATCGGCCTGCGGGAAGCTTTCGGTACCCAGACCATCCTGATTGGTGATCATCACCAGCTGGTAGCCCGCTTCCTGCAGCGCCAGCAGCGCGGGGATCACATCTTTCTCCAGCGCCAGCTTATCCAGGCGATCTACCTGAAAGTCCGACGGCGGTTCGGCAATCAGCGTGCCGTCACGGTCAATAAAAAGGATCTTCTGGCTCATGCTTGCTCCACGGAAAAGGCTTGCAGCGCGGCGATCAGGCGCTCGCACTCGGTTCGGGTACCAATTGAGATACGCAGGCATCCGGCAAGACCGGGATTTTTGTTCTGGTCACGCAGAATAATGCCCCGATCCCACAGCGATTTAAACACGGCTGGCGAGTCGGTGAAGCGCGCGAGAATGTAGTTGGTCTCGCTCGGAAACACCTGCTCCACCACGGGCAGCTGCGGAAGCTGTTCATACAGCCATGCGCGGTTCGCGTTGAGTTCAGCGACATGCTGACGCATCAGCGCAATGCCCGCCTCGCTCAGCGCCTGCGCCGCAACGTCAGCGACCGGCGTGGCCAGCGGATAAGGTGCGATCACCTTCATCAGCAGATCGATAACCGGCTTGTTAGCCAGGGTGAAACCGCAGCGCAGACCCGCCAGCGCGAACGCCTTTGAGAGCGTGCGCAGGATCACCAGATGCGGATACGCCTGCAGCCACGCCGCAAGCGTTGCGGCCGGGCAGAACTCAATATACGCCTCGTCTGCCACCACCAGCGCTTTACCGGCGGTCATGTCCAGCAGCGCCCGGATATCATCCTGATTGATCAGGTTACCGGTCGGATTGTTCGGGCTGCAGAGGTAAACCACTTTTACGCCATCGAGCTTACCGGCAATGGCCGGCAGGTTAAGCTGCCAGTTGTCCAGCGCCGGCACGGTACGGTACTCAATACCGATGGTTTCGGCGCTGACGCTGTACATACCATATGTCGGCGGGCAGAACAGAATGGCATCTTTGCCCGGCTCGCAGAACGCGCGCATCAGCAGCTCAATGCCCTCATCAGCGCCGCGGCTGACCAGAACCTGCTCCGGGGTTAAACCGGCGTAGGCGGCATAGCGCTCAATCACCAGCCGCGGCTGGCACTCCGGATAGCGATTCAGCGTCTGCTGTGACAGCTCAAACGGCACCGGCAGCGGAAATTCATTGGCGTTCAGCCAGACATCCCCGTTGCCACCCAGGCGACGCGCTGACTGGTAGGGCGTCAGGGCGCGGACGTTAGCACGAGCTAACGCTTCAATTTCAGTGCTCATGCTTGCTCCTTCAGGGCGGCAACGCGCAGGGTAACGGCGTTTTTGTGCGCATCAAGCTGCTCGGCGGCGGCCAGGGTTTCAATGGTGGCGGCCAGGTTCATAAAGCCCTGCGGTGTCAGTTCCTGCACCGTCATCCGCTTCTGGAAATCTGCCAGTCCGAGGCTGGAGCTGGTGGCGGTATAGCCATAGGTTGGCAGGACGTGGTTAGTGCCCGAGGCGTAGTCACCGGCAGATTCCGGTGACCAGTCGCCGAGAAATACCGAACCGGCGCTGGTGATAGCATCGACCAGATCGCGCGGCTGGCGCGTCTGAATGATCAGGTGCTCCGGACCATACTGGTTGGAAATCGCCATGCACTGCGCCAGATCCTGCGCCACGATCAGGCGGCTGCTCGCCAGCGCCTGACGCGCGGTGGCGGCGCGCGGCAG